>CAIJPN010000135.1 GCA_903822545.1 uncultured Anaerolineae bacterium
AAAAGCATTTGCTCTTGTCCGCGCTTACATCTCCACTGCCAGGAAAAACAAGCAAAACGTGTTGCAGGCTTTGCGCTTGGCTTTTGCGAATAAGCCTTTTTTGCCCAATTTTGTTCAGCCTTTACCGGCCTGAGCAGTTACTATATAAATCTCAATGAATCTCCCCAAAATAAGGAGCGCTTATGCAATGTCCCATTTGTGGAACAATCAATCCATCACAGGCACGGTTTTGTATGGGATGTGGCTCCAGCCTGGTACAAGGGCTGGTTTGTAATCAATGTCACACGCTGCTACCGCCGCAGGCGCGCTATTGCTATCACTGCGGAGCATTTGTGGCAGTCGCCGCACTTGCGGCACCTTCCCCGGTGGGAATGCAACCCGCTATGGGAGTGTATCCACCGATGGGAGTGCAGCCCCCGGTGGGAATACAGGCCCCAACCGGGTTGCCAAACCCCATGGGCGCAGTAGCGACAGGCCAGCCTGCGGCGCGGGGAATGCTTCAGCCAGATGGCGGGATGATGCCCATCACCACACCTGCAGCCCAGGAGGCAGCGCCCCTCACATCGCCGGACATCCCTGAAATACAAGGGGAATTGGTGGTTGGCAAAATCATCCCGGCCCAACCGATTGAGGGGATGTTGAAATCGCTTAAGCGCTTCCTGCCTGCCAACCTGTATGAACCGTTGGAACGCAAACCCAAGGAGCGCGATATCGAAGCCGTGCGCGATCACCTGGCAGCGCTGATCGGGACAACCAAAACGTACCTGGCTTACCCGGTGGTTTCCAGCCCGCAGCCGCCCGGCATTCCAGCTGGCGGCATGTATCGCGGTGTATTCTTGTTTGGCGATGTTTCAGGCTTTACCCCGCTTTCTGAAAAGTTAAAAGTGCTGGGGCAGGCCGGAGCCGAGCAAATCACCAACATCATCAACGCCCTGTTTACGCAGTTAACCACGGTTTTGTTTGATCATGGTGGCACGCTGCTCAAGTTTGGCGGCGATGCCATGCTGGGGCTTTTCCCGGCCACTACAGATGACGAGATGAAGCGTGGGGCGCTGCGCGCTGCCCAGGCTGCCCTGGTGATGCAAGAAGTGTTAAAAAGGCCCGAATTTGCCGAAATCAATGCGCTGGGCGAAAAGCGCGCGCTGCTCATCAAGATCGGCATTTCAGCAGGGCCATACTTTGCGGCCCACATTGGCACATTCCCCAGCGATTATGATCCCAATGGCACGATGGCTTTTGTTACGACAGGTGAAACCGTCAACCTGGCAGAAGAATCGGAAGGGCACGCCAACCCGGGGCAGGTAGCCATGACACAGGCTGTTGCCAACCTGCTGGAAGGCGTGGCAGAACTGGCAGCGGTAGAAAAAGAACCGGATGAGACTTACCGGCGGCTGGTAAGTGTTCCGCCACTGGAAGCGGGTGCGCAAGAACGACTGGATTTCATCGAACCCCCGGCTGGTGCCCCGCTAGCGCAAATCACCTACCTGGTGGAGCGCCTTAACCGGCTGACGCCATACCTTTCAGATGAACTGGTGCGGCGCATTGTGGATAACCCGCGCAATGCCCGCATCACCCCCGAGCACCGCCCGGTGACGGTAATGTTCGCCAACTACAAAGGTATCAGCCGCCTGATCGAAAAACACGGCGAAACCGACCCGGAATTGATCACACACCACCTGAACAATTATTTCGTCCACATGACTTCGATTGTGGAGCGCTACCAGGGCACGCTGGCGCGCATGGATCAATATGCGGTTGGCGACCGCCTGGTGATTTTCTTCGGTGCGCCACGCGCCCATGAAGACGATCCGGTGCGAGCCGTTTACACAGCGCTGGAAATGCAGGCGGCGGTCAAAGCTAATTTCTCAGCCCTGCGCACATCCACCGGGGTCTACCGCTTTGAACAGCGCATCGGCATCAACACCGGGCACCTGTTCGCAGGCAATGCTGGTGCGCCAGACTTGCGCCAGGAATATACCCTGATGGGCGATGACATTAACATGGCCGCCCGCCTGATGTCGAATGCGCCCTGGGGCGATATTTACATCAGCCGCAAGACCCGCGATTATGTCAGTGCGTATGTGGATGTTCTGGATAGGGGTGAAATCAAAGTCAAGGGCAAAGAAATCCGCATTTCAACCTTCTCGGTTGTCGGGCGCAAAGACCAGGTCGGACGCACACGTGGCCTGGAACACGGAGAATCACCATTAACGGGACGCGATGCCGTCCTGGCAAAATTGGTGGAGCGTGGAGAAACCTTCCTGAAAAAGCGCGGCCAGATTGTGGCCTTGATGGGCAACAGCGGCATGGGCAAATCACGTCTATTGCGCGAATTCCACTCCTGGCTGGGCGCGCATAGCGAAGCAGGCTCGGTTGAATGGATCGAAGCCCGCGCTTTATCTTTTAGCGAACAAACGACTTACTGGATGGCGGCCCAGGTAATGCGCGGCCTGCTGCACCTAAAAACAAATGCCAGCCAGGATGATGTGCTCTACGCCCTGGGTGAAGCCGGGGAGCGCCTGCTCGGCAATGACGCCATGGATGCCGTCCCATACCTGGCACACATGATGGGACTGGAACTGGGCGCAGAGTGGGAGTGGGTCAAGAAAGAAGACCCCAAAGTGCGCCAGAAGCAGATATTGTGGGCCGCCTCGCGCTTTTTCAGCCAGGCTGCCGCCGAAAAACCGATCGTGCTGGCGCTGGACGATCTGCATTGGGCCGATGAAGCCTCGCTGGCCCTTTTTGAGCACCTGCTGCGCCTGAGTGACCAGGTTCCGTTGATGTTTTTCCTGCTCTTCCGTGCGCTGCGCGACAAAGGCTGCTGGCGTCTGCGCGACCGGGCAAGCAGCGACTTCCCGCATCGCTTCTTCGAGGTGGAACTCCTGCCGCTGAAGCTAGATGAAAGCCTAAAGCTGCTCTCCGAGCTGCTGCCCGGCGCCAGTTTCAAACCCAAAGTGCAGGATGACATCATCAACAAGGCAGCCGGAAACCCCTTCTACCTGGAAGAAGTTGTTAATACACTGATGGAAAACCAGGCGGTCATACCAGATCAATCCCAGCCAGGGCAGTGGGTGGTGACCGACAAAATTGCCGAGATCACCGTCCCAGCTTCACTTCAAGCCGCAATTGTGGCGCGCATCGACCGCTTAACCGAAGATGCCCGCCTGGCCTTGCAAATGGCGGCTGTCATCGGGCGCCAGTTCCGCATGGAATTACTGCGCGACCTATCACACGCCCAGGAAGAAATCGGCTTGTGGGTGGCGCAGTTGGAACGCGGCGGGCTGATCCGGCCATCTGACATCGAACTGGTTGACCCGACCTACACCTTCCCCGAATCACTGGTGCAGGAAGTAGCTTATGACAGCGTGCTGGTACACAGCCGCCAGCAACTTCACCAGCGCATCGCCGAAATGCTCGAACAAGTCTACGCTGAAAACCCAGAACCTTACTGCGAACTGCTGGCCTTCCACTTCAGCAACAGCGCCGACGATGACCGTGCGCTGAAATACCTGGGCATGGCCGCCAAAAAGGCTGAGGGGCAGTATGCCAACGCTACCGCCATCCAAAATTACAGCAAGGTGCTGAAAATCCAGCGCGGGCGCGGCGATCAAGCCGGGCAGGCTGGCACACTCTACACCATGGGCGTCAAAGCCTACGAAATCGGCGATTACGATCACGCATCCGAATGGCTGGATGAATCGGCGCGGCTATTGGTCAAACTGGAAAATCCGGCTAGCGAAGGCTGGAGCGTTATGTACCAGGGCATGGTGGCGCTAAAACGCGCCCGCTACACCGAAGCCTTATCCCGCCACAACCACGCCCTGGAGCTTTCTCTTGCGCGCGGGGACAAATTCCAGGAAGGCATTCACCTGACCAATCTGGGACGCGTCCACCTGCGCATGGGGCACTATGACCTGGCGATGAAATTGTTCGATGCATCGCTGGCGCTCAAACGCGCCAACAACGACCTGCCCGGCCAGGGCTTTGCACACTTCTATATGGGATTGATCCACATCTACGTTGGGCGACTGGATGATGCTGAAAAATCGCTCAACGATTCGGTTGCCATGTGGCAGCAAGTGCCAAAGAATGATCGCGGTATGGCCTATTGCTACCAGGGCCTGGGCCTCCTGGCATTGGCGCGGCAAGATTTCTCTACAGCAGAAGAACATTTGCGGCAGGCTGTCAGTATTTGTGAAAAACTGGTGCTCAAAGCCGAATCCATTGAGAACTACTCGCACCTGGGGCAGGCGCTGCTGGGATTGGGGCAAAAACAGGCAGCGCTGGAGGCATCGGATCAGGCCATCAACCTGCTCGAAGCCCAAAAAGATGTCGAGGAAGTCCAACAAATCACCTTCAACCATTATCGTATCTTGAAGACCCTCAATGACCCCTATGCCGATAACTTCCTGGTGCGCTCACGCGAAATCGTGAATGAACAGGCCAGCCTGATTACCGACCCGGCTGAGCGCCAGGCCTTCACCGAGAATGTGTTGATCAACCAACAAATTGCCGCTGCGATTGAGTAAAGCCTCCCAAAAAACAAAATCCCGCCCCGAAGGTTTGCCTCCGGGGCGGGATTTTGTTGAAAACTATTTGTCATCTTCCGCATCGTGATCCACCGAAAAAACGTGGAATTTGGCCGCGTTCGGGCAATCCTCGGCAGTGTGCCCCGCCTGCCCGCAGAACTTACACGGCTGCTGGGGCGCCGGTTTCGGCTTCTGGGCACCTCTCAGCCGCGCCAGCATATCGCGGAGAAAATCCGCCAGGCTGGCCATATTAATACTTCCGCACGGCCAGCACAGCGTTGTGCCCGCCAAAGCCGAAGGCATTGCTGATGGCAACAGTGATTTTCTTCTCGCGGGCCACGTTGGGGATGTAATCCAGGTCACATTCAGGGTCAGGTGTCTGGTAGTGGATGGTGGGCGGCAGGATGCCATCGCGCACCGCCAGCGCGCAGAAAATCGCCTCCAGCGCGCCGGTGGCGCCCATCATGTGCCCGGTCATCGATTTGGTCGATGAGATCGGGATTTTATAGGCCAGCACGCCAAATGCGCCCTTGACCGCTTTGGTCTCCGAAAGATCGTTCAACTGCGTGGCGGTGCCATGCGCCGAGATGTAGCCGACATCTTCGGGGTTGATCCCGCCCGAAGCCAGCGCCATGCGAATGGCCTGCGAACCGCCCTCGCCGTTTTCGTGTGGGGCCGTGACGTGGAAAGCATCCGCTGTCGAGCCGTAGCCAGCCAGTTCAGCCAGGATGTTCGCGCCGCGCGCTTTTGCATGGGTTTCAGTCTCCAGCACCAGCACCGCCGCGCCTTCGCCCATCACCAGGCCGTCGCGGTTCTTGTCGAACGGGGCCGGGGTCATCGAATAATCATCGTTGCGGCGGCTCATCGCGCCCACCCGGTCAAACGCGCCCACGCCGACAGCGCAAACAGTCGATTCGGCAGCGCCAGCCAGGGCCACATCGATCATGCCAGAGCGCAGCATCATCAGCGCCATGCCGATGCCATCCGCGCCAGAAGCGCAGGCCGAAGCCACCGAAAAACACGGCCCTTTAATGCCATGATCAATCGCCACCAGCCCCGAAGCGCCGTTCGGCATCAGCATCGGGATCAGGAACGGGCTGATTTTGCGCGCGCCCTCGTCTTTGAGCGTAAAAATGGCGTCTTGCAGCGATTTCATCCCGCCGATGGCCGAAGAAATCACCACGCCGATGCGCCCGGCGTTGGCCTCGGTCACTTGCAGGCCGCTCTGCGCCAGCGCTTCTTTCGCGGCAGCCGTGCCAAACTGCTCAAAACGGTCACGGCGACGGGCTTCCCTGGCATCCATAAATTTAGTCGGGTCGAAATTCTTCACTTCGCAGGCAATTTTTACCAGCCATTCGGTTTTCCAGGTGTCCACATCAAACAGCGTAATTGGAGCCACCCCCGAAACGCCCTCGGTGACGTTGCGCCAGGTATCTTGTACGTTCAACCCCAGCGGGTTGACGGTTCCCATGCCAGTGATAACGATTTTCTCCATAAAAAATACCTCACGGTCGATATTTATACCCACTCCCGGTCAGCATGACCACCACAGGGTCAGGCAATTTTGCCAAAACCTGCGCCAGGGCACTCCACACCACAGCCGAAGTCGGTTCTACATATAACCCCCGTTTGGCGAGTTCGTCACGTCCCGGCAGGATGTCTGGCTCGTCAACGACCACAAATTCGGCCTGGCGCGCATCCACCAACTTGAGCATGACCCCGGCGCGCAGCGGGCTTTTGACCTTGATGCCCTCGGCCAGGGTTTGCCCCTCGGTGATAAATCCCAGCGCCGATATGCCAGCCGTGGAGAGAATCCACAGCGGGGAACAGGCGCGGGCCTGCACTCCCACCATTTTGGGGATGGATTGGACCGCCCCGCAGCGTTTCAGCGCTTCGAAGCCGCGCTGCACCCCCAGGAAAAGCCCGCCCTGCCCGACCGGACATACCACCGCCCCCGGCGCGGTGCCCAGCTGCTGGTAGATTTCATACGCGGCTGTGGCGTAGCCAGGGACGTTGAAGGGCAGGTAGGCGTGGCTGGCGTAGGCTGGGATGTTATCCCGGCCTGCTGGTGATATGTAGTGCGAGATTCCATCTCGCATTACAGGGGCTGGCGAGATAACATCCCGCTCTACGGCGCGGGTAACATCGGCGCGGGTGCCGGGGATGAGATTGAGCTGTGCGCCGTAGAATTTGATCTGCTCCAGTTTGGGGCCGGAGGCATAGGCGGGGGCGTAGATTCCGGCTGTTAGACCGGCGCGGGCAGCATAGGCGGCGAAGGAGGCCCCGGCGTTCCCGGAGGAATCTTCCAGCGCGATGGTGATGCCCCGGCTTTTGAGAAATGTCGTTATAACGGTAGTGCCCCGGTCTTTGAATGACCCCGTCGGGTTGAGATATTCGGCTTTGAAGGCTACCTGCCGCCCAAAGACTTCGGCCCAGACGAACGGGGTGGAACCCTCTCCCAGCGAAACGGGAGGCAGGCTGAGGGGCAGTCCAAATGATTGGCGGTAGCGCCAGATTCCGGGCTGGGAAAAATCCACCTGCGCGGGGTCAAAGTCGAGGCTGCCTTTTACATCGAAAAGCCCGCCGCATTTGGGGCATTTGTAGGGCGCGCCTTCTTCGGGATAGGGCCTTCCGCAGTTGGTGCAGGCAAATTGGGTCATCGGATGAGCCATTCATGTTCGAGCATGGCGTAGTGGTATTCGCTGCTCCAGCGGCCTTTGAAGAACAGGTTTTCTTTCAGGTGGGCCTCTCGCCGGAAGCCGACGCGTTCCAACAGCCGGTAGGATGCGCCGTTTTCAACATCGCACTCGGCTACGACGCGGTGGAGTTTGTAGTCGCGGAAGAGTGTGTCGAGCAGGCGGTGGATGGCTTCGGTGGCGTAGCCCTGCCCCCAGGCGGCGCGTGATAAGGTGTAACCGATGTAGGCCTGGCGCGAGTCGCTGCGCATGATGTGAAAGGCCACGTCACCGATCATCTGGTTGTTGTCTTTGCGCACAACGGCGGCCTGGAACCACTCGCCGGGAGTGCCGGGCGTGGCTTTTTTCATCTCGTCGATGAATTCGAAGGCTTTTTCGCGCGAGTAGGGCACATCCCAGCCCTGATATTGCGCCACCTGTGGGTCGTTGCGGTAGGTGTGAAAGGGGGCCAGGTCTGAGAATGTGAACTGGCGGATGACCAGGCGCGGGGTTTCAAGCGGGAATGGCATTATTCTCCCGGTTTGGGGATGTAATCGCCCTCGACCCATTCTTCGCCGTTGGGGCCGACTTCTTTTTTCCAGACCGGGACGATTTCTTTGAGCCGGTCGATGCCGTAGCGGGCGGCGTCGAATACGCCGGTGTCACGGTGCGGGGAGGTGCAGGCGATCAGCACGGTGGGCGTGCGCGGGTAAAGCCGCCCGATGCGCTGGATGAGGGCGATGCCCTCGATGGTCGGCCAGCGTTCGCGGATTTCGTCAGCCACCTGGCGCATTTTGGCTTCGGCCATCGGCACGTAGGCTTCGTATTCGAGATAAACCGTCTCGTGTGGATTGTCACGCGAGGTAACCCCGCGCACCATGCCGGTGAAGATGGCCGCCGCGCCGGTGGAGGTCAGGGTGATCTGGTCGAGCAGGTCATTGAGGTCGATTTCAGCTTCGGTGATGGAGTAGATGGTGGGGAAGTTGGTCATGGGAATTGGGATTGATGAGTTGTAAATGGCGATTGGTAAGTGGTAGGTGGAAAGTAGAAAGTGGGCCTTTTCTGCTTGCCACTTTTTATCCCCCCGAAACGGGCGGGAAGAAGGCGATTTCAGCGGCTTCGGGGATTTCGCTTTCGTCGAAGCGGTATTCGTGGTTAATGGCGGCCAGGGAGTGTTCCATCAAATCTGCATCCATGTTGGGGAATTTTTGGATAAGCAGGTTTTTCAAATCGCCGATGGTGGCAGCCGGGGCGATTTCCATTTCGGCAGATTTTGTCCCGGCTTTGTCGCGCAGTGTTGCGAAGAAGAGTACTTTTATTTTCATCTATCATCCTTGGAAAATGTCAAAGTCGAAGGTCGAAGGTCAAAACCTTTGACTTTTGACCTTCGACTCGCTACTCATTGATAATATCTCCCGACTTTCCGCCATGTTTTTCGACAAGCCGAATGTTCTGGATTTTCATGGTTTTTTCGGCGGCTTTGGCCATGTCGTAGACCGTCAGCGCGGCGATGGAGACGGCGGTCAGGGCTTCCATCTCCACGCCGGTTTTGCCGGTGGTTTTGGCGGTGGCGGTAATGCTCAGGCCGGGCAGGGAATCGTCGAGGGCCAGGTCAACATCCACTTTGGAGAGGGCTATCGGGTGGCAGAGCGGAATCAGCTCGGAGGTTTTTTTCGCGCCCATGATGCCCGCAATCTGGGCAATCGTCAGCACATCGCCTTTTTTGATGGCCCCGGCGCGAATCAGCGCCAGGGTTTCGGGCTTCATCACAATTTCGCCCCTGGCGATGGCGATGCGCTCGCTGTCGGGCTTGTGGCCCACGTCCACCATGCGGGCGCGGCCAGTTTCGTCGAGATGGGTGAGGGTTGGGAAATCCATGCGGCGAATTATACCGTAGGGCTGGTGATATAATCGCGCCCTATGGATTTGAACATCGCCACCCACCAGACCGGGAAATACCTCGTCACCACGCCCGTTTACGAAGGGCCGCTGGACCTGCTTTTACAGCTCATTGAACGCGCCGAGTTGGACATCACCTCGCTGGCGCTGGCGCTGGTAACGGATCAATACCTGCAACACATCCGCGCCATGCAAGAGGCCGCCCGCGCCGACGAAATCTCCGCCTTCCTGGTCATCGCCGCCAAGCTGATCCAGATCAAATCCGAAGCGCTGCTGCCGCGTCCGCCCGCGCGCGAGGCCGGTGAGGAAAATCCCGCCGAGGCGCTGGCCGAACAACTGCGCAAATACAAACGCTTCAAAGAAATCTCACAGTGGATGGAACAGCGCGAAAGCGCCGGGCTGAAAACCTACCTGCGGCTGGCCCCTCCGCCCAAAGTGGAAGGGCGCCTCGACCTGAGCGACATCACCCTGATGGATTTATTCTCCGCCGCCGAAGGCGTTTTCCTGAGCGAAAAAGAAAAACAATCGCTCGGAACAGTGATTTCCGCGCCCAAAGTCACCATCCGCCAGAAAATCAGCTTCATCGCTGAAACCATGTCCAAAAACAAAAATTCCAGCTTCCGGCGGCTGATCGTTGACTCGAAATCGCGCCTGGAAGTGGTTGTCACCTTCCTGGCCATGCTCGAACTGATCAAACGCTACCGCATCTCCGCCCGGCAAGATGCGCTGTTCGGCGATATCGAAATCGAGCGCAGCGACGACTGGAACCTGGAAGAAGAGATCGAAGTCGAATTCGAGTAGGGGCGGGGTCTCCCCGCCCTTTTTATTTCCAAAACCGGGGTAGGGAAACCCTGCCCCTACCCTTAACAAACCACCCAGCCAACAGCGCCAGCGCGGCCCCGATCCCATCGAACACAAACACATCGAAATAGCTCGGCGTGCGCCCCGGCACAAACGACTGGTGAAACTCATCCGTCAAAGCATACCCAACCGCCAGCAGCCAGGCCAGCCCAATTTTGCGCGGATCAAACCCCAGCGCATACCAATACGAGAGCGCCAGCAGCGCATACCCGCTCATGTGGCCGCCTTTTTTCACCAGACGATCCAGCAGGCCATAATCCGGCAGCTTTTGGCCAGGGGTATTCGAAAACAGGAAAATCACAACCATCACGGTCAGGGCAGGAATCCAGCGTTTGAAATTTTTCATGCCGCCGATTTTACATCAACATGCGGTAAACTTCCTCGCATGGATTTCGCCCAAAACACCGTCATCCTGCGCGATGGCGATGGCTGGTTGCTCTACCAGTCGCCCCACCGCATCATCCAGACATCCAACCTGGATGAAATTGTGCTGCTATTGGCCGAAATCGAACATTTGGTGGAAGCAAACTCCTGGCACGCCGCCGGTTTCCTGGCTTACGAGGCCGCCCCGGCATTTGACCGCTCCCTGGCAGTCCGCCCTGCCACCGGGCTGCCGTTGCTGTGGTTTGGACTCTACCCCGCGCCGCGCCGCCTGGGCCGCCTCCCAGAACCTGAAAACGGATTCACGCTGGGGGGGTGGCAGCCAAATATCACAGAGTCAGAATACTTCGGGGCCATCGAAAAAGTCAAAGCGCACATTGCGCGCGGCGAAACCTACCAGGTCAACTACACCTTTCGGCTGAGAAACCAGCTACAGGGCGGGGCTTTTGCCCTTTTCCACAAAATGGCCCAGGCCCAGCCGGTCGGCTATTCCGCCTATGTAGACACCAGCCAGCACATCCTGTGTTCGGCCTCGCCCGAACTCTTCTTCACGCTGGATGGCGAAACCGTTACCTGCCGCCCGATGAAAGGCACCGTCAAACGTGGCCGCACCCTGGCCGAAGATGAAGCCCAGGCCGCCTGGCTGCGCGGCTCACTCAAAAACCGCGCCGAAAACGTCATGATCGTGGACATGATTCGCAACGACTTGGGGCGCATCGCCAAAATCGGCTCGGTGCGCGTTCCGGCGCTCTTCACCACCGAGCGCTATCGCACGCTCTGGCAGATGACCAGCACCGTGCAAGCCCAAACCAGCGCCCCATTCAGCGAACTGATGACCGCGCTGTTCCCGTGCGCCAGCATCACCGGCGCGCCCAAAGTGCGCACCATGCAGATCATCGCCGCGCTGGAAACAGCCCCGCGCGGTATCTACACCGGAAGCATTGGCCGCCTTTGGCCGGGGCGAAAAGCTGTTTTCAATGTGGCTATCCGCACCGTAGCAATCGAAAAAGCCAGCGGAACGGCAGAATATGGCATTGGCGGCGGCATCGTCTGGGATTCCACGCCCGAAAGCGAGTTTGACGAGGCCCTGCTCAAGGCCCGCGCGCTGACTGCCCCACCTGCAGCCTTCCAGCTGCTCGAAACCCTGCGCTGGGAGCCGGGAAAAGGTTATTTCCTGCTCGAAAAGCACCTTAAACGGCTGGAAAATTCAGCACAATATTTTGGCTATGCGCTAGATTTGGATTTTTCCGCGCAAAAACTGGAGCAAGCTGCCCGCGCTTTTCCCCCGTCCGCCCAGCGGGTGCGGATGCTGGCCGCCCCGGATGGTGCTACCGTTATCGAACATGGGCCCCTGGCTGACCCATCGCTCCCCCCGCTAAAAGTGAAGCTGGCCACCCGCGCCATCGATTCGTCTGACATTTTTCTCTACCACAAAACCACAAACCGGGCTGTGTACGAGGCCCTGGCGCGCCCGATGTGCGATGACACCCTGCTTTTTAACGAACGCGGCGAATTGACCGAGTTCACCATCGGCAGCCTGGTGGTGGAATTTGATGGTCAGTTCTACACTCCGCCGGTGGAATGCGGATTGCTTCCAGGGGTGATGCGCGCCGATTTACTGGAAAAAGGCCAGGTCAGCGAGAGAATCATCAAACTGGAAGAACTGCCGCAGTGCCTGCGCATGTTCCGGGTTAATTCGGTGCGCGGCTGGCAGGAAGCGCTTTTGACGTAGCGCGAAATAGCATTTCGCGCCACAAGCAGGGATTTTGGTTATGCCATCGGACAGATTTCATGCTAAACTTGGCGCCAAAGGAGCTATGAAAAGCAAAATGGAAACCGAAACCCAAAGCACGACTGAAGAGAAAGACCCGATCCTGTATAACCCGAAAATTGTTGGGCTGATCGCGAATGCCAGCAGTTGGGCATCCTGGCTGGTGCTGGTTGGCATCCTGGCAGATGTTATCGCCCAATTTGTCAGCATGCAGGCCACCATCACACAGCAAGGCATGAGCTTCGCTGACCTGCTGAAAGAACCTTCCGCAATTGCGTACATGCTTACGAACCTGGTAACCCCGTTTGTGACTGGCCTGGCGCTGTTCCTGCTGATGCAGGGAGTTTCAGTTGGATTGAACGTCCTGATGGAAATGGACTTCAATCAGCGCGGCGAAGAGTAATCTTCCAACAGCCTGAAACACCCCTATTTTGCTACGGTTGAATAAACAAAAATCCCGCTTTAGGCGGGGTTTTTTTATTGATGAGTTCGGATGATGCCCAGGCAAGGAAAGCTAAGGGGTTGTAAAAGTATTACTCCGCATTTTCGGATACCCCGTTTGACCCCCATCCCCCGCCTTCCCCCAAATACGGACGCTCTCCAGTCCGTATTTGGGGGAAGGCGCTGAAACCTGGCAAAAAAATAGGTTTCTCTTCCCCCAAATCCCCTGGTTTTGGGGATTTGGGGGAGGCTGGGAGGGGGTTGCCTACGAATGTTAAAAAATCAATCTGCGGAGTAATACTTTTACAACCCTCTAAGATTGGTACAATAAGACCGATCTTATCCACTCAACCCTGTGCCCGGTAATTGAATTCATTCCCCAGCCTGCCCATGCCTACGCTCGACTTCCAGCATCCCTTCCGCAAATACCAGCGCATGATCCTGGCGCAGGTTGACCAGGCCCCGCAAGATCGCAAATATCATATCGTCGCGCCGCCGGGAGCGGGGAAAACTATCGTCGGCATCGAGTTGATCAACAGGATGGGCACGCCGGCGGTCGTCTTCACGCCCACAACCACCATCCAGGCCCAGTGGCGGGAAAAAGTCGGGATGTTCCTGCCCGATCCCACCGGGCTGGATTCCATCACCAGCCTCGATCCGCGCCGACTGGCCGACATCAATATTTACACCTACCAGCTGATCTCCACCCCCGGCGAAGAGCAGGAGCGCGAGGCCGAAATCGCCCTGCAAGAATGGGTGCAGACGCTCTTGGCGGAGGGCCAGTCGCCCAACGAAGCCGCCGCCCGCGTCCGCATCGAGACCCTGCGCCAGAATAACCCTTCCGCTTACCGCAGCGAGATTTCCAAACGCTACAAACGCGCCAAACACAAACTGCTGACCGCTGACCCCGCCGAGTTGGAGCGCTTCCTGCACCCCAACGCCCGCGCCCTGATCGCCGACCTGGCCGCCCGCCGCATCCGCACCGTTGTGCTGGACGAGTGCCATCACCTGCTCGACTACTGGGCGCTGACCCTGCGCTATCTCATCAGCCAGCTGGACAATCCGCACATCGTCGGCCTGACCGCCACCCTGCCCAGCCCCGAGACCGATGAAGAGTACGAAAACTACACCAGCCTGCTCGGCGACGTGGATTTTGAAGTTCCCACCCCGGCGGTGGTCAAGGAAGGCGACCTGGCCCCCTACCGCGACCTGGTCTACTTCGTCGAGCCCAGCCCGCGTGAGCTGGATTATCTCAACAACATCCAGACCGCTTTCGAGCAGGCCGTCTCCGAACTGACCGCCACACCCCATTTTCGCAACTGGGTGGCTTCCTTTTTCCCAACAAAAAGCGCCCTCCCCCAAAGGGGGAGGGCGCCAGGCCCCGCTCCCACCGGGAGAGGGGTTGGGGTGATGGAAAATGGGGAAAGCGCCGAAGACGAGTGGCTGGCTTTTTGCAATCAGTCGCCGCTCTTCTCGCTGGCCTGCATCCACTTTGCCAAGGCCCACGGCATCCCCCTCGACCCCAAACTGCTCCTACCGGTCGAAGCCGAAGACCCCCTCACCATCGAAGATTGGGCGCTGCTGCTCGAAAAATACGGCCTCGAGCGGCTCAAACTCAGCCCCAACCCCGAAGACCACGCCACCTTCGAGCGCCTGCGCAAAATCCTGCTGCCCTTCGGCTTCACCATCACCGAGCGCGGCCTGCGCCAGAGCCGCTCGGTCGGCGACCTGGTGCTGACCTTCTCCGAGAGCAAAGACCGCGCCGTGGCCGACATCCTGCAAAAAGAAAACGCCGCCATGGGTGAAAACCTGCGCGCCGTGGTCATCACCGACTTTGAGCGTATGTCCAGCGGCATCCAGACCCTTTCGGGCGTACTTGACAAAGACGCTGGCAGCGCCCTGCGCCTTTTCCATCACCTGGCCGAACATCCCAACCTCAACAGTCTCAACCCGGTTCTGCTCACCGGCAAAACTTTTATGGTGACAAAGGATGACCTGGATACCCTGCTGGGGGAATTTAACCGTTATATCGAGCAGCATCGCCTGCAAGCCGCCTGCCGCGCCCTCCGCCCTGATGCTGGCAACGTGGTCGAGATTGTTGGTGAGGGCGCTGATTGGGCCTCCCGCACCTACGTCCGCATGGCGACCGAGTTGTTCGACCGGGGCATCGTCCGCTGCCTGATCGGCACCCGCGGCATCCTGGGCGAAGGCTGGGACTCACTCACCCTCAACACCCTGATCGACCTGACCAGTGTCACCACCAGCACCAGCGTCCAGCAGTTGCGCGGACGCACCATCCGCCTCGACCCGGCCTGGCCGCGTAAAGTGGCCCACAACTGGGATGTGGTCTGCGTGGCCCGTCCGTTCAAAAAAGGCGATGTGGACTTGAAACGGCTTATCGCCCGGCATGGCCGGTACTGGGGCATTGTCGTCAAAACCCAGCTCGACCAGGCCCTAGCCGATGCTGGGGCGGTCTTAAATTCCGGGATGAATTCCCCGGCCCTCTCCCTTGGGGAGAGAGGCGGGGAAGCCCCCAGCATGGGGGTGAGGGGGTTGCCCGCAGAAAACATTGGCCGCATCGTGCGCGGCCTGCCGCACGTTAGCGAAGAACTGGCTTACGAACTGGCCATTAAGCCGTTTAACCAGATCAACTTCGCCAAATACACCCGCCGCATGCTGGCCGCCACATCCGAGCGTGAGCGCACCTACGACCTGTGGGGCATTGGTCAGGAATACAGCAACTTCAGCTACTCGGCCTCGCGCCTCGACACCCGCGACTTGAAAATCCGCACGGTGTTCAGCATCAGCGAAACCATCAAGCGCATGCTGCGCCAGTTCATCGCCAGCATCCTGGCCGGGTTGTTCACCGTTTTCATCCTCGCCTGTCGCATTGCCCTGCCCATCGGGCTGGATGCCAACCTGAGCCTGGGCCTGCTATGCTTGATCCTGATGCTGACCCTCGGCACCTTCGGCATCTTCCTGCTCAATGCGTGGAGCGCCTACAAAATCTTCCAAAAACTGCTGGTCGAGCAGCCCATCGATGCCATCCTGCTGGATGTAGCCCGCGCCCTGTTCTTCGCCCTGCGCGAAAATAACCTGATCAGCCGCAACCTGCAACCCGACTACATCCGCATCGTGGAAGATGTCGATAACAGCTACGAAGTCCTGCTCGACTACGCCTCCCCCGAAGATGCATCTACCTTCATCAAAGCCTTTGGTGAAATCTTCGAGCCGGTGCGCGACCAGCGCTACCTGATCCTGCGCACCGACGAGCGCCTGCCCAATCTCATCCTGATGCCGTTTTGGCTGGCCTTGCGCGAATTCCTGGTGAAAACCGACCTGACCCAACCCACCTATCACCCCGTTCCACAAATTCTCGCCACACGCAAAGAGCTGGCCCAAATGTTTGCATATTACTGGGATCACTTTGTTGGCGGGGGCGAACTCATCTTTACCCGCTCAGAGATGGGACGTAGCATCTTGCTCCACGCGCGCTCCCAGCGCAGGCCCAAAGTCAAGGGCATGGCCTTTGATTTGTGGCGATAAAAAGCCCGAGGGAGGCGCAGCCCTTTCGGGGGAGACTTCCTCGGGCTTTTTCACCTGGCTGCCGTCACACCTGTAACAGCCAGGATCTTCAATACACCGTTTTTCCCAATCAAGCGCTAGGGTGGAAAAGGATGGTCGCCAGCATTGAAGTTGAATTTAACAATGATCCAGCATCCAAAAGAGTCCTTCTGCAAAGTCCACTGGTCAGAACCATATTTGGTTGTCTTGATCGATCCTTTGGACAATGACAGCCAATCTTTGAGTGCGGGTTTCAACGTCCTGTAATATCCACCGCTGCCACTGGTATAGTAAGCCAGGTCACCATTCCTGGCAGGAACTGCCGGCATGATATCAAAATGCCTGACATCTTTCAATTCATAGTTGACAAATAGATTTTCTTCATAATGGGCAACCGGCCCGGTTGCCTGTTTCAAGATATCACCGCCATAATCGCTGAAAAGCGCTTTTTCAGAAAAAATGATTGACAGGACATCCATATTTTTCGAGCTGGCGGCATCTGCTTCAGCGTTGATAAGCGCCTTGATGGTTGCATCGTCAGTATCGCGTTTGTAGGCACACTGGGGTGGAATCGATAAAGTTTGCCGGGCGGTTGGCTCTGGTGAGTTGGTGCTGGTGGGCATTTGTGATGGGAATAGTGTTGCCCCGATTGCGCTGCGGAAGAATATCCCTGTTGAAAGCAGGCCGATCAAAAAAACAGCCAGGATCACCTGAATAGAAATCCGGGGAAAATGCCAGGGCGGAAGGTTTATCGGTTGCGGTTGAGGATCAACCACATGGATTTCGGGGAGAATCCTTTCAGGTTCAACCACCAAAGGTGGCGGATCAGGTTGGAGCGTGCGCGCTTTTACCCCTGCGCGCAAACGCAGGGATTTCATCAATTGATCGTAACCGGCGTTATCGAAATTTTTCCCATCCCAAAAGAGATCGGCCCAGTGATATTTGCTCAGGCTGTCAGGCACGTCGCACTCTTCCAGGCGTACTGGGATAAGGAAAATCGCGCCTGATGGCTGTTCCTCGGCCACATCCAGGGCAAACTTCATTTCTTTTTGTACATACCCTGTTTTATTAACGGAATTTTTTGTCAGGCAAATCAAGACAATATCTGCTTCACGCACAGCGCGGGGGATTTCCTGCTTCCAATCCTGCCCGGGCAGCAATTTTTCCTTATCCAGCCAGGCGTCAATACCATCGGCAACAAGTCGTTTGTACAGTTTATGCACAACCGGTTTATCGCCGGAAGAATGGCACAGGAACACGCGCAATCGATTGGCGCTCGCTTCAGTCATAAAACGGGTTCCTCCATGCCGGTATCAGGGCAGGTATTGGACATTCCTGAAATAAATGGTCTGGGCAGCCGGCCCGGCAAAAACAAATTCGATGGGTACATAAATTTGTGTTCGATCTGCGCCGGTAAAATCGGGCAGGTAAAAAGTATAAGTCTTCCAGGCAGTGGTCAGCGCAACTGATTTTTTGGTTTCATAGCCTGTATCGGGCTGGTTTTTATCTTTAATGCCAATCGAAACCGTTTCGCCGCCATTTTGACCGCGCATCTCAACGGTCAGGTAGCGATGACTGGCTAAATTGATGGATGAACGATACCCCAAAGGCACGGGGGTTCCAACCGTGATGAACACCGCGCCCCAGCTCTGGCCTGCCGGATAACTGGCCCGCATATACCCTTGCATGTTTGTCACCCAGGTTGTTACACCATTGGAGGTGTTCACACCCATATCCAGCCCGGGGCGGAAAAACTCTCCGCTGTAGATATGAATGGGGGTCAGCGGCGCCGCTGCCGGGTCGGTTTTGACATAGCGGATATCATCAATGTAGAAAATTTTATTGCCAGGGCTGCGAAACTTTTCGGCAGCCCAGCCAAATCCATCAATGACATATTGCAGGTTTGCGCCGGTGAGATCAATATGATACTCTTTCCAATCAGATGTCAGGTTGACAAAGCCATCCGCGGGATCAGCTTCCTGGGCAAAAAGCGGCTGTGTCACGGAACTTGGATAAGGCAGCGGATTCCCAAGATCATCCTGGGCGATCCCCCCAACCAAAAACTTGACCTGGGTACCCGGCACATCTGCCCTGGCGCGAAAGACCAGCTGGCGATACTCGCCCAGGTCAAACCCGACTGTCGGGTTGGTGGGTTCTGCGCCCGGCGCAACAGTTCCCCAATTCCCTTCCGGGTTTAACCAATAGGTTCCGGCCCAGCCTTCAGGGTCAGTATCGGTTGGGGTATATGTGACCGCTGTCATCGTTCCGGGCCATTCCCCCACCCGCTGGCAGCTGTTCAGGTTAATCTGCGAGATGTCGCCGATCCATCCGCTTGGGGAAAAGTGATTGACGGGCAAATAAGCCGGACCCGAGCCATAAGAACCCGACATATCATAGTATGAATACATATTATAGTACACGTAAAAAGTGTCTGCATCGGGCTGCGGGAAGCTGGTGGTGACGGGGTAACTTAACCCGCTGCCAGTATATGGGATCATGACACTGGGAAAATCATATTTTGGCACCCGGTCGGCGCGATACAGCCCCCAATACTGGCCCACTCCATGCTCCTGGGTTTTCCACATCTCATCAAAAATGTCAAAATAGAAAAACTCCACATTATCCCTGACCGCCAAAGTAGTAAACTCGCGCGCAAAACGATATTGGTTGGCTGGGTTGGGAACCGCCAGACCCATGGATGGGCCATTGGAGGGCCAACCTGTTTCACCAATAACCACACGTTTGCCATTGGCCTGGCCCTGGATATTGTGATAATCCGTTATCACTTGCTGGGCCGCGCCCTCTATGCTTTTACCCTCCCAAAACGGATACAGGTGTACCATTTGAAAATCAACGGCATCCATCACGGGTGGGTGCTGGAGCAATATACTTCCGATTTCAGCCGTAGTAACCGGCACAGTCACAGCCTGTTTCACCCGCTGGATATAGCCGATTAGCTCCGCCTCGGTCAGGTCGCCGCGCAGTAAAACTTCGTTTCCAACGATCACCGAATCCACATCCACCGTCTGGGCAATTTGGATCAGCCCCTCGATTTCCTGTTCATTGACAGTTTTATCCGGGCCCAGCCAGGCTCCGGCGCTGACTTTTAACCCCAGGGAACGCGCCAGTGCCGGGATTTGAGCATTGATGCCCACACTCGAATAGGTGCGCACGGCGTTAGACATGCCCGCAATGATCTTCAAATCTTGTGTAACTTCAGCAACAGTTGGGGAGGCTCCACCCGGCTCCTGGCAATCACGGTAGGGGCTGTAAGCCATTCCTTGCAAATAAGGCCGGGAGGGGACGAAATCATAGTTGACTGTGATGGCTTCATAATCGATTTTGGCATCCCCCCCGGAATTGCCAGATACCAACCGCAAGCGGATCTCCAGGGTTGATGGGTTGACAAAACGGGCCGGATTTGCCAGGCTTGCACCAAGCGTCAGCAAGGTCCACGCACTGGTGGTGACAGCGGTATTGTCACCTGCTTTCACCCACAGGTTCTTTTCCCAATCGAACAAATACCATGTCCATGCCTGGGAGGAGCGCCTGGGGCCTTTGTAATTGACCAGCACTTTCAAGGAGCGTAATGCGCCACGCAGGCTGTTTTGGGGCAGTTTATAGGTGCGGTACCCGATATAAATTCGATTTGGGGTCTTAAAAAGCACATACCGGGCCGGATTGTCACTCGTATTTGCCTGATCCTTCAGTCGCAAGCTACTCAACGTTCCCATCGTTGAGCCGCTTTGGGTCAGCATCGTCAACGGCTTGAGCGTGATCGCTTGAATCTGCTGTGCAGGCATGGCCTGGCTGCTTAACGCTGGCGCAAACAGCCAAAATAACAAGCTAAAGAAGATAATTGCGGAAATATAGGTTTTTGTTTTCATGTTCGCGCACTCCAATAACACTTCGAAACAAAAGGTCCGCGGGTGATTATGAATTTCTTGAAGATTCAGTCCAAGGTTCGTAACTAACCCTATTTACCACCTGACGGAATTGACACAAAAAAGCCCGTCTCTCTTTGATTGCGATATTTATCACAAGAATACCACCTCTACCTGGCTTTTTCAATCAGACCTATGGACTCTGAATGGGTCTCGTAAAGTCGAGATTTTTTATCACCACGTGATTTCGACCAGCTCTCGATATGAAGCGAAACAAGCCGGGCGCAATCGGGTGCGTGTCTGGAACGGCGCGCGATGAGCTTCTAAAATATTGCTGAACAGCGATGAGTTATGTAAAGAACAAACTCCCGAAGCCGTTTTGGCTTCGGGAGTTTGTTCTTTACACCAGCATCCTGACCGGGTTTTCCAGGAAACCCGCCAGCGTTTGCATAAACTGGGCGGCTTCGGCCCCATCGCTGATGCGATGATCGACCGAAACCGTGGCTTTCATGCGCCAGCCGGGTTTGATCTGGCCGTTTTCGACGACCGGGACTTCTTTGGCGGAGGCGATTGCCAAAATCGCGGCTTCGGGCGGGTTGATGATGGCGATAAATTCATCGACATCGTACATGCCCAGGTTGGAGGTGGAGAAGGTCGAACCATCCACGTCCTCGGGTTTGACTTTGCCTTCGCGGGCGCGGGCGGCCATGGTTTTGACTTCGGCGGAAATCTGGCGCAGGGGCTTCTGGTCAGTGTCTTTGACAACGACAGTCATCAGCCCGCCGGGAACGGTGACTGCCACGCCGACGTTGACCGCGCCGTGACGGATGATGTTCGTTCCGCTCAGGCTGGCGTTCAGGTTGGGGAACTGGCGCAGGGTCAGGGCCACGGCTTTGACGATGAAGTCGTTGACCGAAATCTTTTCGCCCTCGGGCAGGAAGCCGTTGATTTGCTTGCGAAGGTCCATCAGCGCTTCCATCTTGTATTCGTGGGTCACATAGAAGTGCGGGATGGTGGTTTTGGATTCGACCAGGCGGCGGCCAATGGCCTGGCGGAGTTTTGTTGTTTGGATAGACTCGTCAGATGCGTGAATATTCGATGATTGAATATTCGAATATTCGAGTTTTCGAGTATCTGATTTCGGACTTTCCACTTTTAGCGGTTGACCGGCTGCCAGGGCGGCTTCGATGTCGCGGCGGACGATTCTGCCTCCGGGGCCGGTGCCAACTACTGAGCCGAGATTCACGCCCCGGTCGCGGGCAACTTTTCGGGCGAGGGGGGATGCTTTAACGGGGCCGGTTTCAGCGGGGGAGACGGCCGCAGCCGGGGCAGCGGTTTCGGTAACGGTAGCAGGAGTCGGGGCGGATGAAGAGGCCGCAGCGGCAGGAGCGGCCTGGGGTTTGGATTCGGCTGGAGCGGGCGCAGAATCGATATTTTCCCCGGCAGCGCCAACAACTGCGATAGGGGCGTTGACCGGGACGCTGGTTCCAGCATCCACAAGATGCTGCAAAACAACGCCAGCGGCATGCGATTCAACTTCGACGGTGGCCTTGTCGGTTTCGATTTCGGCCAGCACCTCGCCTTTGTTGATGTTCTCGCCCACGTTTTTCACCCAGCGGACGAGGGTGCCTTCGGCCATATCGAAGCCGAGTTTGGGCATTTTGATGGTTTCGGCCATTATTTCAAGACCTCCTTTGCCGCGGCGACGATGTCTGGCACTTGCGGGAGGGCGGCTTGTTCGAGGGTGCGGTTGTAGGGCAGCGGCACTTCTTTTTGGGCGACACGCAGGATGGGGGCGTCCACGTAGTCGAAGGCTTCTTCGTAGATGCGGCTGACGATTTCGGAGCCGACGCCGTAGGATTTCCAGCCTTCCTCAACCACGATGGCGCGGTTGGTCTTCTTGAAGGATTCGAGCACGGGTTCCATGTCGAGCGGGCGCAGGGTGCGCAGGTCGACGATTTCGGCCTCGATGCCTTCTTTGGCGAGTTCTTCGGCGGCCTTCATGGAGAGTTCGAGGCCTTTGCAGTAGGTGACGATGGTCAGGTCTTTGCCGGGGCGCTGGATGGTGGATTTGCCGATGGGGATGAGAAACTCGCCATCGGGGACTTCGCCGCGCACCTGGTACATGGTGGCGTGTTCGATGAACAGGATCGGGTCGTTGGAGCGGATGGCGCTCTTGAGCAGGCCCTTGGCGTCGGCGGGGGTGCCGGGGCTGACGACTTTCAGGCCGGGGAAGTGCGCGAAAATCGCGTCCGGCGTCTGGGAGTGGGTCGCGCCAAGCTGGCGTCCGCCGCCGCCGACGGCGCGGATGACGAGCGGGAGCATGAACTGCCCGCCGAACATGTAGCGCAGTTTGGCGGCCTGGTTGACGATGTAATCCATCGCGGAGAAGGCGAAGTTGATGGTCATCAACTCGGCGATCGGGCGCTGGCCAACCATGGCCGCGCCGATGGCCGCGCCAAGGATGGCGTTTTCGGCAATTGGCGTGTCTTTGACGCGCTCCGCGCCGTATTTGTCATAAAAACCTTTGGTGACGGCGTAGGTGCCGCCCCACACACCGACTTCCTCGCCAAGGATAAAGACGGCGGGGTCGCGATCCATTTCTTCCATCAGGGCTTGCGAGATTGCCTCGCGCATGGTGATTCGGGCCATAAGTTCCTCGTAGTTCGATATTCGTTATTCGGGTATTCGCTGTTCGAATATCGAATTATCGAATATCGGCATCAGCGTAAATATCGGTATAAAGATCAGCCAACGCCGGTTCGGGGCTGGCTTCAGCAAATTCGACGGCCTTCTGGACTTCGATTTCCACCTGGGCGTCGATGCCGTCCAGGTCATTGCCAGCGGCGATCTTTTGGGCGGCCAGATAATTGCGGAAAATGCCAATCGGGTCGTTTTCCTGCCATTTTTTGACTTCTTCCTGCTGGCGGTAACGCTCGGGGTCGCCCATCGAGTGACCGCGGAAGCGGTAAGTCATGATTTCGAGCAGGAAGGGTTTGCCTTCGGTGCGGATGTATTTCAGCGCTTCGGAGGCGGCTTCGTGGACTTTAACCACATCCATGCCATCGACACGGGAATTCATCATCCCGTAGCCTTCCGCTTTTTGACGGATTTCGCTCACCGCCGAGGCGCGATCTACAGCGGTACCCATGCCATACTGGTTGTTTTCGCAAACCCACAGCACGCGCAGGTTCCAGGTCTTAGACAGGTTCAAGGCCTCGTGGAAATAGCCGATATTGGTCGCGCCATCGCCAAACATGCAGATGGTGATATTGTCATTCCCGGCATACTGGTCACCCAGGGCAAACCCGGCCGCAATCGGCAGGTGTCCACCGACGATGGCATGCCCGCCCCACATGTTTTTGCTGGTATCAGCCATATGCATCGAGCCGCCTTTGCCTTTCGACATGCCGGTGGCCTTGCCAAGCAGTTCCGCCATCACTTCGTTGGCCGAAATGCCGCAGTTGAGCGCCACGCCATGGTCACGGTAAGCGGTGATGACGCGGTCGCGCGGCTCGCGGGCCGCGATCAACCCGGTGGAGACAGCTTCCTGGCCGATATACAGGTGCATAAAGCCGCCAATCTTTCCCTGCTGGTACAGTTCCGCGCCGCGTTCTTCCAGGCGGCGGATCAGCACCATTTCGTAATACATTTGTAAAAGGTTTTCTTTATCCATGTTTGCTCCAAAAATCTGGAAACAGTTCCAGGTGATTTGCGTTTGCTGCCATTTGATTATTAAGAATATTTATATCTTTTTTCTCTTAAATTATCCAGAGGAAGAAACCCAAAAAAGATGATTCTGATACTTTTTGATGGGATGAAAAATTTATCACCCTCGACCCCGAAAGACGGTAAAATCAAGTGCAACCCCCACCCAGGCTCAAAAGCCTGTTGACTTTTGAGCTTTTCAAGCCAACTATCGAAAGTCGGGAAATTTTCGAACCCAATCCAGATCAAACCGGAGCCAAGATGCAAACTTCACCCAATTCCCTGCCACATTGGCTAAAAACTGCCTCGCGGCTGCTCAACGACCAGCGGTTGAAATATGCCTGGCTGATGGGCGGTATCTTGTGGGCAGCCTGGCTGATCAGCATCCTGCTGGGCAAAGCCAACTATGACCTTGCCGGTCAGCCGCTCGGCGGGGATTATGTTGATTTCCACGTTGCCGGGATGACTCTCAATCGCGGCGAAAGCGCCCGCCTGTACGATTTCGACTACCAGAAACAGCTCCAGATCCAGGTTTTGGGAGGGGATTTCCGCGACCCGACTGCCTACAACGCCCTGATCACGCCCCCACACTTCAGCGTGCCCTTCATGCCGCTGGCTTTGCTGCCCTACCCGCTCAGTTTCGCACTCTGGAGCCTGCTCGGGCTGGCACTGACTTATCTGAGTGTCAACATCAGCGGCATCGAAAACCCGCGCCGGGCCTTCCTGTGGTCACTGACCTGGTTCCCGCTTTTTGCGGCGGTCAGCTTTGGGCAAAACAGCCTGGCCAGCCTGGCGCTTTTCAGCGCCACCTACGCCATCTGGAAACGAGAAGACCAACCCAGCCTGTTCGCCGCCGGGTTAGTTGCCAGCCTGCTGGCCTACAAACCGCAGCTCACCTTCGGGCTGGGGCTGCTCTGGCTCTTCAACTACAAACGCGATTGGCCAGCGCTACTTGGGCTGGCGCTGGGCGGTGGCATCCAGGCCGGGCTGAGCTTCTGGCTGATGCCCAAAGCCAGCCTCGACTATCTTTACCTGACCCAAAACATCCTGCCCACCCTGCTGCAACAGCCCGGCTACCCCATCTGGCACTCGCACAACTGGCGCGCCTTCTGGCTACTGCTCATGCCGGGGCTGCCAGGATTGGCCGAAGGAATCTCCACCTTGCTGGCGCTGATCGGCGTCTGGGGATTTTTCACGTTTAACCGGCGATTCCAGTCCGCCCCCAGGCTGCGTTTTGCTGCGATGATTCTCCTGACGCTGTGGATTTCTCCCCACTTCCTGATCTACGACTGGTCGATTTTAATTTTACCCACCCTGCTGCTCTGGCAAACCTTCCCCGACCAGCGCCGGGTGCTGAAAACACTTTTTGCGCTGCCCTGGCTGGCGATTTTCATCAGCGGCTCGCTGACCTACCTGCAACTACAAATCCTGCCGGTGGCGCTGCAAATCAGCATGCCAGTGCTGACACTGGTGATATACCGGTTGTGGAAGATGACCAGTAAATCAGGCTTTTAGCCTGACACCTGCGCAACCCCCACAAGCAGAGCTTGCGGACTCAAAAAAAAGCGTTACGCCTTCTCCACCCCGGCCTGGTAAACTGCCCAGGCCCAGCCAAGCAGCACAAACGGCGCAACCTGGATGGCCGCGCCCATCAACATATATTGCGGGCGCGTGATGTAAATATACAGGAATTCCACCAGGTATAGCAGCGCCGTCCAGGCCAGGAGCGGGCCATGATCCAGCGGGCGGCTGCGTGTGCCGCGCGGAGTATAGCTCCAGATGATGCCAACCGGCAGGATCAGCAGCATCACATCGTAAACGTACAGGTGCGGGCTGATGAGCAGGCCGAGCGCCACTGTGGCAGCGAAGGAAAAATCCCAGCGGCGGGTGCCCGGCTGCCAGTCGATGCGCCGCCAGGCCAGCCACAGGGCCATCACTGCCAGGGTAACGAGGGCAACAGACAGGGCGGTCGCGCCCAGCTTCCAGCTTGATTCGAGCAACAGCAGCGAGAATTCATTCAGCGATTGCCCCACCCAAATATCCCCCATCGAGCCGCGCAGCATGGAGGCGCTCTGGCGGATATAGTCGATCATCACCTGTGGGAAAAAGACAAAGCCAGCGCCCACCCAGGCCCCGGCGCTGACCGCCGCCCCGAGCAGCGCCCGCCAGCGGAATTTGAACAGCAGCAGCAGCCCCAGCCCGAGCGCCAGCTGTGGTTTGTAAACCAGCAGCCCCAGCGCCAACCCGGCGTAAAAATCGCGCCCGCGCCGCAGGTTGATGAAAAACAAGGTGTAAACCAGCAAAATCAGTGCGGAGCTTTGGGCGGCGAAGAACCACATCAGCGTGGGGTAGAAGGTGAAGCTGGCGAGGAACAGGCGCAGTGTTGATACGGATTCGGCTTTCAGCATTTCGTTGCGCAGCAGGTGCAGGGATCCAGCCAGCGCCAGCAGCCCCAGCCCCCACCACAGGAACAGGCCCGGGAGGTAGCCCAGCAGCACAAACGGCACATACAGCGGAACCGTGAACGGCGGGCTGACAAAGTAGTGGAATTTATCGGTAAGGGCGGGCGCGACCAGGGCGCGCTCGAACGCTAATTGCAAGAGCGGGTCATAAAGTTGGGCCAGGCGGCCTTGCAGCAGGAAGCTCCCGGCAGTGTAAAAAGCCGAAAAATCGAAGCCAATGATGGTTTTGGCGCTGTCGATCAAGCCGGGGGCGCTGAGCTGGCTCCACAGCCAGACGGCGAACATCATCAGCGCCAGGGAGGCCGGGTACAGGCGCAGGCGCTGCGGCGTGAGCGCGTTGACAATGGAGGTGATGGCAGTTTGGTATTTTTTTTGCAGCCCTGGAAGTGATTTTTGCATTTATACCGCCTATGGAAAAGGGTGTGCATTTCAGCAGGTTATTTTTACCGCATTTTCTTGTTCGGGGATATGTTTTTTGGAAATTTGCTGCCCGGCTTTTGCGCGAACTCACGGGATGCCCTGGAACATTTCGGGCGGCCCTGGCGTCTTAGCCCCAACCCATACACAGGAGAACGCTATGAAAATTACCCGCAACCTTATCCTTCTCATTGTTTTCTCACTCTTTTTGGCCGCCTGCGGCCTGTTAAAAAGCGAGCTGGATACCAACCTGGAAAAATGGAAGTCCCAACACCCCGGCCACTACCGATACGATCTGCAAATCGGCTGTTTCTGCGCTTTCATGGATAAAATGCCGCTCAGCATCGAAGTTGAAAACGGGCAGGTGGTCAACATCAGCGATGCCACGGGTGCCGCGCCGTCAGCCCAGGAAATGGAGTGGTACGCCAGCTACACCACCATCGATAAAATCTTTGCCTATGCCCAAACTGCCACAACCGAAGCCGACCAGGTTGATATCCAGTACGATCCTGATTTCGGCTACCCCACCCGGATCAGTATTGATTGGATAGAGCAGGCGATCGACGATGAAATGGGATTGACCGTCAGCAACTTCACGGTGATTCCGTAAAAAAATCCCCCAAACTTTGCCCCGCAAAAAACGCGGGGTGAAATTTGGGGGATGCAAACTGCCAGGCGAGGGTTTAAATCCAGACCGACAGCACCCACAAGATGATCATCGCTGCCCCGATCCCCATCAGCGCCGCCAGTGACCAGCCGAAGCCGATCATCCAGGCTTTGGTGGAGTTCAGGGCCAGTTTCCAATCCAGCAAGCGGTGATATTCCGCGGCGTACAAAGCCAGGGGTGTGAATAACAGCGCCGCAAAGGGGGTCAGGAACAGGCTGGAGACGATCCCGGCTGTGTAGCCAATGGCAATCGAGCTCCAGGGCGTGCCCGTCTCGCGCAATTTCCGGGCGATGATGATGTTGTCCACGAAATTCCCGGCCAGCATCAAGCCAGTGATCAACGCAAAAAGGAGCCAGTCCCAGATTGTCATCAGCCCAGAAAACGCCATTAAAACGGCGTACACCAGCGCCGCCAGCCAGATGACCGTAATCCCCGGGAAAATGGGGATGATCATGCCAAACAGCCCGACCAGCATAAAGGTCAGGGTCAGCCATTGCGTGAGGAAGAGCATCCAATCAGGCATGAGGTGGGAGATGATGGGGTAGGAGAAGATGAGATAACGAGAGTCTTATCTTCTCCTTCTCTCTTTATTTAATGATGTCAATCCCGCCCATCCACGGGCGGAGCACATCAGGGACGACGATGGAACCATCAGCCTGCTGGTAGTTTTCCATAACGGCAATCAACGTGCGGGGCAGACCGAGGCCAGATCCGTTCAGGGTGTGGAGCAGGCGCGCTTTGCCGCCATCAGCAGGGCGATACTTTATATTCGCACGACGGGCCTGAAAGTCGCGCACATTCGAAATCGAGGAGACTTCCAGCCATTCATCGCAGCCAGGGGCCCAAACTTCAAGGTCATAGGTCATGGCCGAGCCAAAACCGATATCGCCGGTGCACAGGCGCTTGACGCGATAGGTCAAGCCCAGATCGGCGCAAGTTTGCTCGGCATCAGCCAGCATTTTGTGATGCAGTTCGTCCGAGACTTCGGGCTTGCAGTACATATACATCTCGACTTTGTCAAACTGGTGGCCGCGTTTGATGCCGCGAACATCCCGCCCGGCGCTCATTTTCTCGCGGCGAAAACAGGGCGTGTAGGCCGTATACAGGCGCGGGAGCGTGGCCTCGTCCAGGATTTCGTCCATGTGCAGGCCAGTCAACGGGATTTCGGCGGTAGGGACAAAATAATAATCTTCTTCATGGTCTTTGTAGAGATTATCGGCGAACTTGGGCAGTTGCCCAGCGCCAAAAACGGTGGCGGTCTTGACCATGAAGGGCAGATATTGCTCGCGGTAGCCCTGGCGGATATGCAGGTCGAGCATCCAGGCGATCAGCGCGCGCTGGAGCCGGGCGCCCGCGCCGCTGAGAGTGTAGAAGCGCGAACCCGTCAGCTTGGTGCCGCGTTCAAAGTCGATGATGCCGAGCGCCGGGCCGAGGTCCCAGTGCGCTTTCGGCTGGAAATCGAACTTGCGCGGCTCGCCCATCGTGCGCAAGATGATGTTTTCGCTGTCGTCTTTGCCATAGGGCGTGCGCTCATCGGGGATGTTGGGAATGGTCGAAACCAGGTAGTTGAGCTGGGTTTCGACTTCCGCCAGGTCTTTATCCAACCCGGAAATTTTATCGCCGACCACGCGCATGGCCTCCACTTTGACCTGGCGCTCTGCCGGGTCTTTCATTTTGCCAATCTCTTTGGATGTGGCATTCCGCTCAGCCTTGAGCGACTCCACATCCGCGATGATTTCGCGACGTTTGGCATCGAGTTCCAAAATTTTATCCACTGGCGCGGGATTATCCTGCCGGTCGCGCATCGCCTTGCGGACAAGTTCCGGGTTCTCGCGGATTAAATTGACATCAATCATAAGTACCTCCTGGGGTAATGAGAATGAAAAACCGCCCCTCCTGTGCAGGACGAGGGGCGGCTCGTGGTACCACCTGCGTTCGCGCCGCTTTCCCCCTCTCCCTTTGGAAGAGGGCCGGGGTGAGGGCGCCTCGGTCTGCGCTATAACGGGCATCCCCGGCTCTCTTACTGCGTAGCACAGGATTAATCTTGTGCCACAAACACCTGCGAGAGCAACCGTAAAACGAAATAAATTTCGTTTTACAACCGGAGGGGATTTCCCTGCTTGGCCTGCTGCCTCGCACCAACCGGCAACTCTCTGGAAAGCGACGCGGGTACTTATCTCCGGGCTGTCTTTGATGGCTAGATTATACGCGCAGAAAGGCGAATGTCAAGAAGCAGCGCGATAAATCCTGGATAAAAAAGCCCGCGTCTGTTTGGCAGAGCGGGCTTTGGCATTTTTAGAGCAGTTTGGCCGATAATTTGATTTCCGGCCCGGCCAGTGCTTTAGAAACCGGACAATTTTGCTTGGCCGCTGCGGCTTTTTCCTGGAAAAGCTCTTCCGAAAGCCCCGGCACTTCCGCCTCGCAATTGAGTTCGATCAGGCTGATGGTGGGGCCATCCGTCAGGTGGACAGTGGCGGTGGTGCGGATGCTGGTGGCGGTAAAACCTTCCTTGGTCAGCAGGGCCGATAGGAACATGGAAAAACAACCGGCCTGCGCCGCGCCAATCAGTTCTTCGGGGTTGGTGCCTTTGCCAGATTCAAAGCGCGAAGCAAAAGTGAACGGGCCTTCATACGCACCGCTGGCCAGTTTCATCGTACCGGCGCCATCTTTAAGCGTGCCTTTCCATTCGGCGGAGGAAGTACGGGTTGTCATTGTTTATCTCTCTTTCTCTTGGTAATTTTCGGATGATTGCCCCGATTTTAGCATCAAATTTGGATAATATTTATCAGAATTTTCTAAGATTTTATTTCGTTGCCCATGAATTCTTCGGCCGTGGCGTGACCAGGCTGGCTGATGCCCTCACGTTTGAACACTTTCCCTGCGGTGAGAAACAGGATTTTAATATCGAGCCAAAACGACCAGTTGTCCACATACCACACATCCAGCCGGAATTTATCTTGCCAGGTGAGAGCGTTGCGCCCATTGACCTGGGCCCAACCAGTCAGGCCGGGCAGCACATCATGGCGGCGGGCCTGCTCCGGGCTGTAGCGCTCGAGATACTGCATCAGCAGCGGGCGCGGGCCAACCAGTGACATCTCGCCGCGCAGGATGTTGAACAGCTCGGGCAATTCATCCAGGCTGGAAGCGCGCAGGAAACGCCCAAAGCTGGTGAGGCGCTGCGAATCGGGCAGCAGGTTCCCAGCCTGGTCGCGGGCATCCGTCATGGTGCGGAATTTGTGGATGTGGAAGGGTTTGCCCTTGTAACCGGGGCGCTTTTGGCTGAAGAGTATTGGGCTGCCGAGGAAAATCCGCACCAAAACTGCCATCGCCAGCAAAAGCGGTGAAACGATGACCAGCCCAAAGACGGCTGCTGTCAGGTCGAAGATGCGTTTGGAGAGGGGGATGCGGCTCACGCGGGAGATTTTATCAGTTAAACCGTAGCGCGGGATAATATCCCGCGCTACGAGCTGATTTTTGCTCTCGTTTCCCTCATCCCTGCCCTTCTCCCGGGCGGGAGAAGGGTTCCCATCTGATGATATTGATGCGTCCCCTCCCCCCTCGGGGGAGGGCGGAGGGTGAGGGAAACGTAGTTACTTTTTAACCTTATCCACTTCTGCCTGGAGCTGGGTTTTAATGGTTTCGAAGCTCAGGCCTTTTGCGGTGCAGTAGTCTTTGGCGGTGATGCTGGGTTCCGGGAGCGGGCCGCCGATGATTTGTTCGATGGCAGCTTGTGGCACGCCCCAAGAGAGCAGCTCGCCAAAGGTGGTTTTGCCTTTAACCATATTTGTGCTGGCAGTGACCGGGGTTTCTGCGGCGGGGGCAGTTTGCGGGGTGGGAGTGGCCTCCGGCGCGGTGGCAGGCGGCAGGGCGGATTCTGATCCGGCGGCGAGATTGGGTACGGTGTGCGCTTGCAGGTAGGCCAGGCGCTCAGGGTCAAGATTCCGCTCCAGCAGCAGTTCCGCCGCAGATTCTGGCATGTAGATATCGGTGGAAAGATCGTAGGGCTGTCCGTTATAGAAGGCGACGAACAACCGCACTGAGTTGGTGCCGATTTCGAATTCGGAACTGGCATAGAGTTCTTCAAGACCTTTGACCTGGAATGCATCGGGCTCGCCCTCGCTGACGCCGAAGGCTTTGGCCAGGAGCATGCCACTGATACCGAAGTTCTTTTCGATGTCGCCAAAGGTGTAGCTGCCACGGATATCGGCGGGGTTGGCCTGTCCGGCAAATTCGCCTTCGGTGAATTTGGCCGGTTCTTTGGTGGTGGTGGTCTGCCACAGTCCCAGCGCCGATGAGACCATGATGCCACCGAATATCATGACGATGACGAGCGCGGCCAGGGTTTTGGATGTGATGTTCATGGTGTCCTCGTTTATTTTGCGCTGGTGGCGGGGGTTTTCCTGCTGGTGGAGAGCATGACGGTTTTCGCGACCGGGCAGATGGCTTCGGATGTGCATTCCATGCAGCTGATGCACTGATGGTCGCGTACGACGGTTTTGGTATCCACTTTGATGTTCATCGGGCACATGATCGAGCAGGCGCCGTCGGCTTTGCAGGTGCTTTCGTTGCGGTGGATGCCAAAGATGCGGAAAAGGTTGCTCAGGCCGAGCAACGCGCCGTAGGGGCAGGCATATTTGCACCACGGGCGTTCGACGAAGAGCGAGAGCAGCAGGGTGATTCCGAGCACGACCAGCCCGCCGATGGCGACTTCGCTGCTCCACAGGTGGAACATGGCAGAGTAGGGATCGTAGGCATCGAAAAAGAGTGTGCCGGTGGTGGCGGTCATGTACAGCACCCAGGCCAATACGCCGTAGCGCAGATAGCGCAGTACATTATCCAGTTTTTCGGGAACGAAGTGGTTGAAGCGGCGGCGGAAGATTTTGCGTCCAATCTCGCTGACCCATTCCTGCACCGTGCCAAGCGGGCAGGCCCATCCGCAGAAAGCCGGGCCGACCAGGATGGCCAGCGCGAAGCCGATCGCCATGAGCGTGAAAGCGGATTGATGGACTTTCTGGACAAGCGTGCCAACCGTCAGGAACTGGTAGAGCGTTTCCACGCCACCAAACGGGCAGATGGCGTGCACCGACGCGCTCGAAAGCAGCGGGATACCGCCTCCGCTCTCTGCCAGGGTGTGGTTGATGGTGATCGCCAGCACCAGGACGAAGAAGAAAGCCTGCACCACCTTCCGCAGCCAGATGCTGCGCGGGCGGAAAATCCGAATGCGTTTGCCGAATAATGTAACCATGGGAAAAGCTCCTGTAGTAATTTGATGTCACAGTGTAAATTTTATTTGTACATTTTCGGCAAAATGTATGTAAAGATTGTGTAAAGTTTGGGGAATGGCAAAACTCAGGTGAATTTGTGAAATTTGTCAGTATATGCAGCGTGGTTGGGGCGTATAATAATTCCATATCTATTTTTGCTTGGGTGCAGGAGAGTAAAAATATGGATCCCATAACCGGTTTGTTGCTATTGATTTTGTTTTATTGGGGTTTTGTCTGGATTATCAGTTTCTTGGCGTTTTATCAAATTAAAGCAGAGAACAAAGATACGAGGGATCACTCCATAGCCTTATTTGGAGTGGTTGTTTCTCCATTGGCAGCCCCCTTTGTGCTGTGTTGGTATGTTCTTAAGGTGGTGGTACAGTTTTTCTGGATGATCGTTTTATCCCTCTTTTCTATTCTTTCCATGGGAATCATTTTTATTGCCTTTGCTATCATTACCCACCTGCCAAAATCCTCGCTCCTTGGCCCATTGATTCGATTTACAAAACGTCAGCTGGAGAAATTGATCCGGTTCTTTCGAAAACAGGGGAAGGTCATTCCTCCAGATGGATCACCCCTAAAGCCCGAAAACGCGTAAGCATCTTTCCGTTAAACAAAAGCGGAGAGCGCTCCCGTGATGGATGCCGCTCTCCGCTTTTATTTTCTCCGCGCTCAGGCTTTGTGCGCTTTCTGGAAGTGATGATAGGGTATCAGCATCAGCATCCCCACCAGCATGACAATCTGACCAATCTCCACACCCACAGCCTGCCATGGGCCAAAAAACGGCACTTCGGGAAAAGATTGCGTGCCCATGCCAAAAATATCGGCCATGCCCGTGAAGATGGCAATCACATAGCCTGTGCTCAACAGCCGCAAGCCAATATCCCCGGCAATGGTGCGTTCCTGCCCATTCCAGAGCGATCCCAGGCCAATATATCCACCCAGACACATCAAGCCCAGGCCAAATTCAAAAACGATAATCTGCACAAACCCAACCACCGGGCTGCGATCAAGATTGAAAAACTCAGGTTTTGCGCCGATGATGAAGATCACAAAACCCAACACCGCAAAAAATAACCCTACGCGGGTGCGTTCACGCACCGGGAAGTTTACCGATGGAGCCGGGACGGGTGTTTCAGTCATGCTGGCATCCCCCGGCGCAGCACATCCAGCCAGTTGCCGCCAAAAATTGCGGTAATATCTTCAGCGCTGTATCCACGCGCGGCAAGTACCGGGGCGACCTTCTGCAAATCGGAAATCGTGTCCATTTCAAGCGGGATATGATGCAGCCCAAAGCCGCCGTCAAAATCGGTACCCCAGGCCACATGCCGGGCATTCCCGGCAATCTGGCAGACGTGGTCAATGTGATCTGCAATGGTTTCCAACGAGCAGAAATTGCGCGGAGTGTCAGTTGTCCAGCCATATTTCAGGAATTGGTTGGTGGGAATGATGCCGATGACGCCATCGCGCTCGATCAGCCGGGCAATGACATCATCGCTCAAAAAGCGGTTGCTGGTGGAACCCTTGAGCATTGCCAGCGGATTGGCGTGCGAGGCAATAATATTGCCCGGGTAAATATCCAGCGCCTGGTAAACCGCCTGTTGATCCATGTGGCTGATATCGAGCGTGAAACCGATTTCGGCCATGCCCCGCAGCAACGCAACCCCATCCACAGTCAACGGGCCAGGTTCACGAGTACCCCCGCAAAAGCGGGTTCCAGCCCAGGCCGGGCCGATAAAGCGCACGCCCAATTCCCACCATTCCTTCAGTTCAGAGGGGGAACGCACACCTTCTGCGCCTTCCATCAAGATAATCAGTCCCACCGGATGGCCGGTTTCGGGTGCGGGAAGCTTCCAAAGCTCCAGGTGAGATTCCACATCTTTTTGGGTGAACAACAGCCGGAATTTATCGGGGTGCTGGTCAGCCAGGCGGTGATAGGCTTCCGCCTGGGTTTTGTAGAGCCTGTAGGCCTCGTCAAAATCCCTGTAAATTTGGTTATCCCACTCCCCGGCCAGGGCCCGGCGCACGGGAGAGACAAACAGTGTGCTGAAAATGATGCCCACACTCCCCTTTTGGAACTCTGACCATCCCAAAATGCTCTCCCCGTTCATCTGTACCGGCATGCCACCAGCTTCCCGCTGACGAGTTGTGTGCGCCGACTGGGTATAGTCACGCCCGAAAGTGAGCATATTCCAGGCCAGATCTTGATGTGCATCAATAATAAAATACATAATAATTCCTGAATACTTACCGTGTGCTATAACGAAAAAAGAGCGCACCGGCGAGGTGCGCTCTTTAGTGGCCGGGTTTATTCCTGGTCGTCGTCTTTGAGTTCGGCTGCCAGGGCTTTCATATCCTGTTCAGCAAACTGACCAGAGTCAACCTTGCGGAGGCTCAAACCGATACGGCGTTGGTCCGGGTCGATGCGAATGACACGCAGGGTCAACACATCGCCTTCGTGGATGTTGGCTTCTTTGGGGTGGTTGATGCGGTTTTCGCTCAGTTCAGAGATGTGAATCAAACCTTCGATATCACCTTCGATGCGGGCAAAAGCACCAAACTTGGTCAAACGCGTGATAGCGCCTTCCACCAGCTGGCCAACCTTGAACTTGGAAACCTTGGCCTGCCAGGGATCGCTCTGAAGGGCGCGTATGGAAAGACCAATACGCTTCTTCTCTTTATCCACGCTGATAACCTTGACCTTGACTTCCTGCCCAACAGTGAGCACCTGGTTGGGGTGATCGATGTGTTCCCAGGAAATTTCAGAAAGGTGAACGAGGCCGTCGGCGCCATTGATGTTAACGAAAGCGCCAAACTCGGCGATGCTGGTGACGCGGCCAGAGTAGGTCTGACCTTCTTGCAGTTCGTCGATGACACGTTCTTTGATCGACTGGCGAGTTTCGGGGTTGGCGGCGCGTTCCGAGAGAATCAAGCGGCGGCGTTCGCGATCAACCTCAATGATGCGGACGCTGATCGGTTCCCCGATCTGCTTGGCCCACCGGTCGGGCGTATCCCCCGAAACAGCGTTGCGGCGAGACATGGAAATTTGGGAGGCCGGGATAAAGCCGCGCAGCCCGTGCACAAGGACAATCAGGCCGCCCTTGTTATAACCTTCGATCATACCTTCGAAGGTTGCGTTTTCGGTCTGCATCTTTTCCACGGTTTCCCATCCCATCGATTCGCGGGCGCGAACATAGGAAAGAACCATGTTGCCGTTGGAATCTTCAGCGTTGACAACGTACACCGGGATCTGCTGACCTACGGTGAACGAGTCCTTTTCAGAAGCCGGAATCTGTTCAAGTTCCCGACCCATGATAACGCCTTCAGATTTCGCACCAACGCTCACCAGGATCTGATTGGCGGAAATGCTGGCAATCACTCCCTGACGGATTTCACCCTGGCTGGGAAATTCCAGCCCGGCGTCGTGCTCTTTCATTAGATTTTCCATGGACTCAGTGCCGTTCTCACTGCCCCCATGGCCCATCAGGGCTTCGTTTTGTTCCATCATGACTAAATTGACTCCATTGCAAAGAGATTGGGAGGGATTATAAAGGTATTATCCTTAGTTGGCAACCCTGTTTTTGTTTTTTGTGTAAAATTTAGGCAAGGTGACACATGACGCCACTCACATCCAAAAGAAGAGCGCAACAGCAATACACTACCCGATACTTCAAAAGCACTCTTTTACAGGCCGGGTGTTATATACTTTAAACTATCTTCCCACAGGAGCGCACCATGCTTGTCATCGAAAAAGTTGACTTGGACAACAAACCCCAGCTCAAGCGTTTTATCCAGCTCCCGCACCGGCTATACAAAAATTGCCCCCAATGGGTTCCCCCGCTGGATATTGACTCTTACGCCCAACTCAACCCCAAAAAACATCCCTATTACGAACACTCAGATATTGAATTTTTCCTGGCCGTGCGCGATGGGCGCGATGTAGGGCGGATTGCTGCGCTGGAAAACAAACCGTTTAACCAGTATCACCATACACGAGATGCGGAATTTTACTTTTTTGATTGTGAGAACGACCCGGAAGTGGCTTCTGCTTTATTTAATACAGCCTTCGCCTGGGCAAAACAACGCGGACTGGATCGTATTATTGGGCCAAAAGGCATGGGGCCGCTCGATGGTTACGGCGTACTCGTTTTTGGACAGGAACACCGCCAAACCATGAGCATGCTCAACTACAACTTCGCCTATTACCAGCAGTTGATCGAAGCCCAGGGATTTGAAAAAGAAGTCGACTTTGTCTCCTGTTACCTGCCCGCCGACAAATTCCAGATCCCCGAACGGGTAGAACGCATCGCCAGGCGTGCGCTAGAACGCGGCGGGTTGCAGGTTAAACGCTTTTCAAGCAAAAAAGAACTGCTCGAGTGGGCCCCACGCATCGGTATCGCCTACAACCAGGCATTTGTCAAAAACTGGGAGTATTACCCGCTCACCCAGCGTGAGATCAGCTTTGTGGTAGATAACATCATGATGGTGGCAGATCATCGCCTGATCAAAATTATCACCCACGGACAAGATGTGGTCGGCTTCCTGTTTGCCTTCCCCGATGTCTCTGCTGCCCTCCAGCGCGCCCGCGGCAAGCTACACCCGCTTTCGATGCTTGACCTGCTGATTGACATGAAACGCACCCAGATAGTTTCTGTCAACGGCATGGGCATCCTGCCCGAGCACCAGGGACATGGCGGCAATGCCATCCTGTACTACGAAATGGGCCAGACCCTGCTCACCTTCGGGCAGTTTGCGCATGTTGAGATGACCCAGGTGGCCGAAACCACCGAACAAATGCGCGCCGACTTGAAAAACCTGAACGGCGTGGAATACAAAAATCACCGTGTCTATCGCAAACACCTGTAAAGCGAGTTAAATCGCGCTCGAGCCCGCTCACAGGGCAAGAAAACAGCTTACCCCGCCAAAGGCACTCGTAGGGCGAAATGCTATTTCGCCCCACCAGGTTTCGTAGAGCGAGATAACCTCTCGTTTCAAACCCAACCGTAGGGCAAGATAGCATCTCACCCTACACCAGCCAAAGGAAAACCCCTATGAACATCCCGCACCCCTTCGATTTTGTTCCGCCCGCCACACGCAAAGGAACATTCTACTTTTTCCTGATTCTCTCTTTAATCTGCTTCGCCATCTTCCAGCTTGTGCTCTCCGCGCCCATCAAAACCACCCTCGCCCCGCTGGGAATCGTCTCATTTGAGCTGGCCTTCAGCGTTGAAACCGCACGCGCCATCCTCGGCTCATGGGGCGACACCGCCACAAAATACGCCACCTTCGGTCTCGGATTCGACTATCTCTTCATCCTGTGCTACTCCTTCGCCATTGGCCTGGGCACGCTGCTGGCATCCCAACGCCTCGAAAAACGCTTCCTGACCTTTGGCGTATGGATTGGCTGGGGCGTCTGCCTCGCTGGCCTGCTGGATGCCCTCGAAAACCTGTTTCTGCTCGTCATCATGTTCAAAGGCAACACCATGCCCTTCCCCTTGCTGGCCGGGATCGCTGCATCCATCAAATTCCTGTTCATCTTTGCCGGCATCCTTTATGGATTATTCGGGCTGGCCATGCCGCGCAAGCCACGCCAGGCCGCTAAAAAAGCCAACCCCGCCTAAAAATCCATCAAAATTTAGGTACAATCAGGCCATGCGAAACGTATGGCCTGTTTTTTTCCTATTAATTGCCGCCTGCGCGGCCCCCACACCCGTGGCCACCGTCACAGCCACCCCGCCGCCGTTCTACACCGCCACCCTCGCGCCCACCCTCACCCCGCGCCCCACCGTCACGCCCCTTCCGCCAACCGAAGTTCCCACCGCCACCCCAGTGGAAGGGACAATCACGGCCCAGGTTAACGTCCGCGCCACACCGGGGCAAGATGCCGCATCCCTGGGACTGCTCAATCCGCAGCAAAAAGTCCAGGTGATAGGCAAAAGCGCCAATAGCGCCTGGTGGATGATTATCTACCCATCTTCACCAAGTGGGACTGGCTGGGTGACAGTTGCCTATGTCACCATCAACGGTGATCCCGCCCTGCTGCCTGTCACCGATGTAATAGCAGCCACCTCCCCACCAGGTGCCCCCGTAGCCCCGGCAGCATCCTCCATCCCGGGCAATCCCGCCGCCGCAGCCAAAACCGGGGTTACCACCCAGCAGATCAACGTCCGCGCCGGCCCGGCATCCACCTATGACTCACTCGGCCTGCTGGAGAAAAACACCAGCCTCACCATCACCGGACGCAACGAGACCAACTCCTGGATCCAGATCGAATACGCCTCCAGCCCCGATTCACGCGGATGGGTGGCGGCACTCTACATCCAGCTTAATAATGGCCTGGATGGGCTGCCCGTCTTCGACAACCAGGGCAAACTCAAATCGCTGGCCACACCCGAAGCCACCATCGGCCCATCGCCCACTGCCACCATCATTTCTCCCGCCGCCGTGGATGGCGACTCGCGCGAGGCGCCTGCCGCCAGCGTGACCTTCTCCCCTGACCAAATTAGCGCATTCGTCTATTCCAGCGATCTTTCCTCCCCCAATGGTGATAGCGAAGATTGGGTTGCCTTCACGCCCTACTCGCCGGTTCCCGGCCAGGCCACCTACGTTTACATGCGCCTCGACTGTTCCGGCAACGGCAACATCACAGTCGAACTGCGCACCGATGGCGCGCCCGTGCCCGATTTCCAGGGGCTGGTCTGCTTCCAATACGATGTCGCTGTGCGGGTTCTGGGTGGCAAAACCTACCAGCTTGGCCTGCACGCCGATGGCACCGCCACCGATCTGCGCTACGTAAGATACACCATCAAAATCGAAACGACCCCTTAAACATTCCGATCGGAGTCCAGAAGCACTGCTTCTGGGTATTGGAGATTTCCCCATGAAACCAACCCTTATCCTCGCACTTTTAACCGTTTTCCTGCTTTCAGCCTGCGCCCCGGCGGCAACACCCACACCCACAGCAGTGCCACCCACCGCCACTGCCACCCCAATCCCCACCGAAACGGCCACCCCGCTTCCCACCGCGACCTTGCCCCCTACGCTCACCTTCACTCCCACCATCATGCCCACCATCCAGCCGATGATCGCTTCGGCCAACACCAATATCACCCTGCGATCTGAACCACGCAAAGGCTCCACCAATGTTGGCGGCCTTTTCACCAACCAGAAAGCCCAGGTGATCGCGCGCAACATCGATGCCACCTGGTTCTACATCATCGCCCCAGATGCCCCCAACGGCACAGCCTGGGTACTGGCGCGCGGGTTTACCCTGGATGGCAATATCACCCAACTGCCCATTGCTTACTACCAGCCCAATTCCAAAACCCCCATCATGGTTCCGCCATTTATCTGGACCTTCCCCGGCACACCCCTGCCGATCAACACACCCGGCCCAGATGCCCGTAAGGCTACTGTGCTCCAGCAAGCCAATGTTCGCGTTGGCCCAACCACCGGCCACATGGTAATTGGCATCCTCAATTCTGGACAGGTGCTTTCCATCACCGGGCGTCTCGAAGGCAATGGCTGGCTGCAAATCGAATTTCCATCCGGCCCCGATGGACGTGGCTGGGTACAAGCATCCCTGGTGAAATATGATGCCCCCTTTGCCGGGCTGCCCTTCTACAACTTATTGGCAACCCCCATCACAGATCCAGAACTGAACAAAAAACAACCGACCGCGATTCCTGCTACCGCGAATCCCAACATCACCCCCACCGAGACCCCCATCCCTGCTACCCCGACTGAAATCAAACCCTACGGCCTGACTCTCGGACAGATCAACGCCCGCAGCGGCCCGGCATCCTCCTTTGACTCTTACGGCCTGATTGAGAACAACCAGCAGGTTATCCTCACCGGCCAAACCATTAACGGCGTCTGGCTCCAGATTGAATATGCCGCATCGCCCACCGGGCGTGCCTGGGTCGCCTACGATTACATCAAGCTGATGAGTGACATCCGCACCCTGCCCTACTTTGACAATTCAGGTAACCCGCTAAAACCATGACCAGCAAACAATCGTTCGGAATACTTTACGGCCTGACCGCCGGGCTAACGTTTGCCATCGTTTTCTGGGGCCTCGATGCCTACCAGTTATACCAGGCCCATATTGCCTATCCGTGGGCCGCGTTTGGCCCCGGCCTGGTCATTGCCCTGCTGGTAGGCGGGTTTGTCGGCTGGATCACCATTCGCACCGAAAATGTCTTCATCGGAGCCATTTCCTGGCTCGGGATGGGCCTGCTGGTCGCCTGGCTGGGCATCTGGCTGCCGCTCAAATTCACCCCCCAACTGATCACATCGCTCGAACCGGCCCTAAAAGGCTGGCTGGTTTACCCGGTTTACGAAAACGAGAACGCCATCCTGGGCATCATCATAATCATCCTGGGAATTCCGGCGCTGATCCTGGGCGCGCTAGAAAACAACCTCGTCGAACAAGCTTTTTACTCCCCTGCCGCCGGCGCGATCGTTATCCCCATATTTTTCGTAGCCGTTTTCCTGGCCGTTGCCAGCCTGGGCGCAGACTTTATGCTCAATTCACCCTACCGGGGTGCGGTAACAGCCCTGGATAATTTGCTCCAATTCGCAGTGGATAACCAGGGCAAACAGATCGACCCCGCCCTGGCGCGCAGCAAACACCTGGGCGCACTCGGCAGCATCGCCGACCAGATCAGCCAGCCGCGCCGCCTGTTCATCTTCTACTACTCCGAAACCGCCGATGAAGTCCGCATCCTGATCGACTTCAAAACCAGCTGGGCGCTGTGCTACATCATCGCCGAGCAGCCATCCTACTGTAAAATTGTCCAGCCACCCAAATAAGTATGCCCCGCCTGCGCCTTCTCATCCTTTTCATCAGCTTCCTCGCCGCCCTTGCCGCCGGATACGCGCTAGGGCGGCTTGTTCCATCTACAGACACCTGGACGCTCGCCGACCTGCGCGCCATCGACCCACTCGATTCATCCCCAGACACCGACATCACCGCCCTCTACGCCCGCCGCCACGGTTTTGATTGCCAGGTGCGCCTCGACCTGCTCAACCTGCCCGAAACGCCCACTTTCAGCCTCCAAATCTCCCTGGAAAACCAGGTTTTCATCCTCCCGCCAGATTCCCCAACACTCACATGGGATTTCCCCGCCGCCACACTCATCGCCAGCCTCAAAAACTGCTCCCCGCGTGCGCAAGACAGCCTCCAGGCCACCCTGCTAACCCCAAACGGCCAGCTTCTCGACCAGACATCCAGCCTCGCTTTCAACGCAGCCCCACCCAACCTGCGCGCCGCCTACCTGCTGGCTTTTTACAACACCTTCAGCCCCGCCGCCACGCCCATCCAGGCCCTGCGCCGCTGGGATGGCGCGCACACCGGCCCACGCGGCGAACGTCACGGCTTGCGCTACCTGCTCGCCAGCGCCGAAAAATATCAAATTCCGCTCACCCTGCCCGGTCTTGCCACACCCGAGTCCCTATCCGCCCTCGATGCGCTCGGCGCGCTGCCCCAAATGCGCCGCATGGCCCAACATGGTCTGCTGGTGCTGCCTTTGGATGACACAGACATTTCCTATGCCCGAAACCTCACCGCTGCCCAGGCATTTAACCTACCCCCAGCCTCACTCTGCGCGGAACAAACCGCCCCGCAGCCTGCCTGCCGTTACCGATTCCTTCTCAACACCGAAACCACCATCCCAGTCGGCCTCGACGAAACCGGATTAAGCCTCCAAACCCGCGCTACCCTGCAAAACGCCGTACTCTCCCCCGAACCAGACATGATATTCCTGGGCGGCGATTTCCAGGGAACCACCTGGGGCGCGCCAGATTATCTGGCCCCGGCCTTTGCCTACCTCGCCGCCCGGCCCTATCTTATTCCCATCACCGCACAAACGCTGGGGAGTATCTCCACCGCTGAAGCAGCAACCCCGGCCCCGGCTGTAATTCTGCCCCCCGAACTGCAAAACCTGCCCCAAAACCCCCTGGCATCTGCCGCGCTGGATGCTTTTTTTTCGAACCAGGCCGCGCCAGTTCAATTGCGCCCAAGTTACGCCAATTTGCCGTTAATGCTGGCTCAGGCCGCTCGCTGGGCTGATTCTCCCCAAAAACTGGGGGGTTGCGCATCCCCAACCTGTGTTCTCGCATCAGAGACTGTATTGGCCTTCTTCCAGTTAGATGGGCGACTGGTGTTTCTCTTTGTGCGTGATGCAAATGGGGCTATACATCAGTTGATTGGCCCAACCGCCCAATTTTTCATCGGCCTGAGCGATTCAAGCCGCTGGAACCCCACTGCCGGGCTGGATGCTGACCCGGTGCGTGGGAATGGCGCTTTCAACACCCCCAATGCCGATTTGTCACTTGCGCCGGTATGGTCATCGGAATTCCACTTTCTCGCTGCCGGGAAAAGTTACCAGCTTTTGGGAAACGGTATCAGTGTGACGGTACAAGCCGGGGACGGGGAAAATGTCGAAATCCCGCTGGCAATTGACCCGTGGCGGCGATTCGAATCGGGTTGGTCCGCGCGATTTGTTCAGGGAAAACTGCCGGGCGGCTGGCGGTTGGGGTGGGAGAATGGCCCCATGGTCAGCATCCAGGCGACAGGGCGGAATGTTTCCGCGCTGGATTCGCCGTTTGATGCGATCCCGCTCATCCAGTCGCCCGAAAATCCCAACGCAGAAAATCCACCTGGCATATACCTGCCGTTTGCGCTGCCCATTGTCTCATTCCCTGCCGCTGATCTGACACTGGAAATTACCCTGGTGCCCTGATTTTTTGCCTTTGTGTCGAATTGCACAAAATATTAAAATATGGTAGAGTAGGTAAATTAATTTGCGGAGGTCCATTTATGACTGAATCTGTACCCGATATTATTGTCAGTAGGCTGCCAGTTTATTTGCGCGCACTCCAGCGTATGTCGGATAATGGCATTACAACTACTTCGTCGCAGGAGTTGGGCGAAAAGGTAGGGATTTCGGCGGCGCAAATCCGTAAGGACCTTTCGCAATTTGGTGAATTTGGCAAACAGGGTACGGGCTATTACATCCCATTTTTGATCGATAAACTGCGGGCAATTTTGAAGGTCGACCGCATTTGGGATGTAGTGGTGATCGGTATGGGCGATATGGGCCATGCGATTGTGCGCTACCAGGGTTTCTCGAACCGGGGTTTCCAGGTTGCGATGTGCTTTGACAGTGATCCAGACAAGATTGGGCAGCAGGTGGGCAATTTCACAATCCGCGATGTGAAAGACCTGGCGAAGGATGTGCGCGAAGCAGGTGTGAAGGTGGCGATGTTGTGTGTGCCAGCCCGTTTTGCCCAGGAAGTAACCGATAAATTGGTGGAATCCGGGGTAAGGGGTATTTTGAATTATGCGCCGGTCAGCCTGAGCGTGCCGGAATCGGTAAAAGTGCAGCACATTGACCCGGCGATTGGTTTGCAGCGCATTACGTATTACATATAAGTGACCGGATATTTTCTGGATTTGAAACTGGCGGGCCTGGCCTGCCAGTTTTTTGTTGGCCGGGTGGATGCGGCCAAACGACAGCGTAAACACCAGTCACAACGCGAGCCCTGCCAGGAAGAATGTCGCGCGCCAGACGATCGCAGGTGCCCATTTGGCATCTTCTCAAAATTTCGGGGCAAGGCGTTTAACGCAAAGATTTACTGGTCAAAAAACCGATCTGGAAAACCCAGGAAACTTCCGATACACGGAGTTTTTAAGGTTTTTCTCCGTGGTGAATTGCAAAAAGCATAAAACCACAGAGTCACCGAGTCGCGGAGAGAAAAACGCCCGTTTGTTGTCAAAAACGCGAATTTTCTGCCGGGAAAAACTCAAAAACTGCGTGTTCTCCATGGTGAAAATAACCTTTTTGCAGTGAAGTCATAATAGCATTCTAGATAAAAACACCCGGTAAGCATAAAGGAATTATAAAAAAATTACACTGCGAAAACCAGCAAGATATGTTTTCGCATTAAAATGCTTATTGAATCGAGTCTTGAATCATGCGCTAGAAAATTGTATATTTAATCCGTTTGGTCAATAAGGGGCCAGGTCTCGCCAACCTGGTTTCTCATATTTTCTTAGGAGAATGATATGCCGAATAATAAGCCACAAATGGAAGGGGAAGTCTACTTCCCATCGGACGAGGTTGTTGCCCAGGCTTATGTGAAAGACTGGGATGAGCTCGCCGAAAGCGCCAGGAAAGATTTGGCTGGTTTTTGGGGTAAACAAGCTGAGGAGTTGGAATGGTACCAGAAATGGGATAAAGTTCTTGACGACTCAAATAAGCCGTTCTACAAGTGGTTCGTGGGTGCAAAAGTCAACATCGTCCACAACGCCATTGATCGACATCTAAAAACTTACCGCAAAAACAAACTGGCTCTCATTTGGGAGAGTGAGGATGGCAAAGTAGATCGCACCTTCTCATATTATTCGCTCAACCGGGAAGTCACGCGCATGGCAAACATCATCAAAGCCATGGGCATCACAAAGGGTGATCGCGTTACCATTTATATGGGCCGTGTTCCAGAAATTGCTTTTGCCATGCTGGCCTGCGCCAAAATTGGCGCAATCCACTCCGTCGTTTTCGGTGGATTCAGCGTGGATGCGCTTCAGGGCCGCATCGAGGACAGCCAGTCGAAGCTGGTTATCACCATGGATGGCAGCTACAACAATGGCAAAGTCGTTGAACTCAAACGCACAGTAGATGAAGCCCTCAAGCGCTGTCCATCGGTTGAAAATGTGATCGTTGTGCGTCGCGTTGCCAACGATGTTTCTATGGAAGCAGGCCGCGATCATTGGTATCACGATCTGTGCGCACTGCCCATCGCCAATGGCAAATGCCCCACCGAGGTCATGGACGCAGAAGACCCCCTGTATATCCTCTATACTTCCGGCTCCACTGGCAAACCCAAAGCCATCCTGCACACGCATGGCGGCTACATGGTTGGGACTTACACCACCCTTAAATATGTTTTCGACATCAAAGATGATGATCGCTACTGGTGCGCAGCTGACCCCGGTTGGGTCACAGGTCACTCATATATCGTTTACGGCCCACTGATTAACGGCGCAACCTCGTTTATGTTTGAAGGCGGCCCAACCTGGCCCTACCCCAACCGCTGGTGGCAGTGCGTTGAACGCTACGGCATCACCATCCTCTACACCGCTCCCACCGCCATCCGTGGATTGATGCGCTTCGGCGAAGCCTGGCCCAATAAGCACGATCTATCCTCCTTGCGACTGCTCGGCTCAGTCGGCGAACCGATCAACCCCGAAGCGTGGAAGTGGTACTATCGCGTTATCGGCAAAGAGCGCTGCCCAATTATGGATACCTGGTGGCAAACGGAAACCGGCATGTTCATGATCACACCCACCCCGAGCGTGCCGCTCAAACCCGGATCTGGAACCCGGCCATTCTTCGGGCAAGAAGCAGAAATCTTGAACGAAGAAGGTCAGGTGGTAGGCGATGGCGAAGAAGGCTACCTGGTGCTGAAGAATCCCTGGCCGGCGATGCTTCGCACCATCTACGGTGACCCGGATCGCTATGTGAAGCAGTACTGGAGCAAGTACCCCGGCAAATATATGACTGGCGACTCAGCCAAACGCGATAAAGATGGCTATTTCTGGATCATTGGCCGCGTAGATGATGTGATTAAAGTTTCTGGGCACCGCCTGGGCACAGCAGAGATTGAATCAGCGATGATCACGCACCCGGCTGTGGCAGAATCGGCTGCGATTGGCCTGCCGCATGAAGTCAAGGGCCAGGCGATTTTCTGCTACGTGCAGTTAAAACCCGGCTTCGCCGCAAGCATGGATTTGAGCGAGGAACTGCGCCAGCATGTTTCCAAGCACCTTGGCCCGATCGCCCGCCCCGAGGAAGTCAAATTCATTGACAAACTGCCCAAGACGCGCTCCGGTAAGATTATGCGGCGCGTTCTCAAAGCCCGCGCCCAGGGCCTGCCTGAAGGCGACCTGAGCACGCTGGAAGAATAGCGTATCCTGAATAACGAAAAACTCCCCGGTTGCAAAATCGGGGAGTTTTTTTGTTATAACCCAGGCTGGCGAAGTTTTGCGCGCTTTTCCCTCATCGCTGCCCTTCTCCCGGGGGGAGAAGGGTTCTAGTCCCCTCCCCGGTGGGGGAGGGCGGAGGGTGAGGGTTGCGATTACTCTCCAGCCAGCGCTTCCAGCGCCAGGAGATAGGATTTCCAGCCGAAGCCGGAGATTTTCCCCTTGCAGACGGCGGATACGAGCGATTTGTGACGAAATTCTTCACGGGCATACACATTCGAGAGATGGACTTCCACCACCGGGATGCCGATGGCGGCAATGGCATCGCGCAGCGCCACGGAGGTATGAGTGTAGCCGCCGGGGTTGAAGATGACGCCATCGGCCCAGGCTCGGGCATCTTGCAGGGCGTCAATCAAAACCCCTTCGTGGTTCGATTGCTGGCAGCGGATTTCAGCGCCAAGCTGCGCGCCACGCCCGGTTATACGGGCGTTGATGTCGTCAAGGGTCATTTTTCCGTAGATTTCGGGTTCGCGGGTGCCGAGCAGGTTCAGGTTGGGGCCGTGCAATACCAGGATTTTCATGAATTCTCCGGGAAGATCAGGTTCAAATCATCCACTGCGACACCAACCTGGACTTTGCCAACCTGCACAGGCAGGGCAAACTTGACAGTGCCTTTTTCGCGTTTTTTGTCCATGCGCATAAAGCGGACAATCGCTTCACGCGACAGGTTTTGCGGGATTTCTACCGGCAGGGTCAATGCCTGGAGTGTTTCGGCAATCTGGTCGGCCAGGCCTTTTTTGGCGATCCCCATCTGCTCTGAGAGACGCGCTTCAGCAACCAGGCCGATCGCCACCGCTTCACCGTGCCGCAGGCGGAAGTTGGAGGCGCTTTCAACGGCGTGCCCGAGCGTGTGCCCAAGATTGAGCGCGGCGCGCAATCCACGTTCGTAAGGGTCAGCTTCCACGATCTGGATTTTGACCGCCATGCCACGCCGCACGATTTCGGTGATATTGGTTTTGGCTTCGAGCAAGCCGCCGGTGCCGCATAGCTCAAAAAGTTTGGGATCGGCGATTAGCCCATGTTTGACTACTTCGGCCATGCCGCTGCGCAATTCACGCACTGGCAGCGTGGCTAAAAGATAGGGGTTAGCGAGCACCAGCCGGGGCGGGAAAAAAGTTCCAATTAAGTTTTTGCCCTGGGGCAGGTCGAATCCGGTTTTCCCGCCGATGGAAGCATCCACCATCGACAAAAGGGTGGTGGGGATGTTGACCCAAGAGACGCCGCGCATGAAGGTGGAGGCAGCAAAGCCTGCCAGGTCGCCAATGACACCGCCGCCCAGGGCGATGACGGTGCTTTTGCGATCCAGCCCGGCTTCGAGGAAACGCCGCCAAAATTTCATGACCGATTCGAGGTTTTTGTGCGCTTCGCCCGCGGGGATGGTGATCATGTGCGGGTGGTTGTACCCATACCCGGCGCGGCGCAGGGCTGTGATGAGCACGTCGCCATACAGCGGGGCGACGGTTTCATCGCAAATCACCACGACCGGCGGCCCCAGCCCAGACATGCGCAACATCTCTGGCAGATGATCGAAGCTGGACTCCTGGATCATGACATTGTAGCCCTGCCCCATACCGCTGATGTAATAGCGGCCCAGCATAAGCTGGATTTCGCGGGCAATCTCGACGGGGGTTTTGTTGGCGACAGGCTGACGCAATGAAAACGACTCGTAATGAGCGCGCCGCTCGTCTATCAGGCGGAAAAGCTGCGCTTCGAGCTTGCCAGCCAGCAGTGGGCGGATGGTAGGGTCGCCGCGCAGGCGTTCTTGCAGGGTTTTCAGGTCAGCATCAAAACAGATTACCCGGCCTTTGCTCTCAGCGTAGGCGCGATTTTGGTCACGCAGCAGCGCGCCGCCACCCAGGGAGATCACTTTGTTGTAGCCACGGCTAACACGCTTGAGCGCAGCCGTCTCCATATCGCGGAAACCGCTCTCGCCCCACTCTTCCATAATTTGCGGGATGGGCGCATCGGCGGTTTCTTCGATTTTTGCATCGAGATCGACAAACTCAAGGTTCAAATTTTCGGCCAAAATCCTGCCTACGCTGGATTTTCCCGAACCGGGCGGGCCATAAAGATAAATATGATCCATATTTTTTGTCATTTTGCGTTCCCTGGAATTTTGGCTAAATTTATCACACATTTTGCTGCGGTGTTATTCCCAAAAAAAGTGACCGGTATTATCCACTGGCAAATCATCCAATCGGGCTTTTCTCAGGCTCTCAAAACGCGGCAGCATCTCCGCCAGAGAGTCGCCGCCGAGCTTTTCGAGCAGCGCATCGGCCAGCACAAAGGCCACCATAGCTTCCAGGATCGGCACGGCGCGCGGCACGGGGCAAAAATCGGAGCGTTCGTAAGTCGTCGGACCTTCGGTGCCGGTCGCCAAATCCACCGTCATTTGCGGGGTGAGCGTCGTTGCAATCGGTTTCATCGCAGCGCGGATGATAATCGGCTGGCCGTTGGAGATTCCGCCTTCGATGCCCCCGGCGCGGTTGGTGGGGCGGAACAAGCCCTCATCCCCGGCCCTTCTCCCTCCGGGGGAGGGGTTAGGGGTGAGGGTGATTGCATCGTGCGCTTTTGTTCCCGGCAGGCGCGTATTTTCAAACGCATCGCCTATTTCGACACCCTTCATGGCCTGCACACTCATCACGGCCAGCGCAAGGCGGGCTTCCAGGCGCTTGTCCCATTGAGCGTAACTTCCCAGGCCAACCGGCACATTCAACGCCACAATTTCGAGCACACCGCCCAGGGTATCTTTATTTTGGATAATCTGGCGGATGCGCTCCCGCATCTTTTCCGCCGCTATAGAATCGGGGCAGCGCACGTCAGAATTTTCTGCCGATTCAAACCGCCCTGCATACGGCATCCCGTTAAAATCACCTTCAATCTCGCCGATGCTTTTCACATACCCGCCGACGACGATCCCAAACTGCCCGAGCAGGTGCTTGCAGACGGCTCCTGCTGCCACCCGCATCGTGGTTTCGCGCGCCGAGGAACGTTCCAGCGTCGGACGCAGATCGCGGTAGCCGTATTTGACCGCTCCCGTTAAATCGGCGTGACCGGGGCGTGGAGTGGTCAGCGGCGCGATGGCTTTGCCCTGCCACTTGACATGATCGGCGTTTTCGACCAGGAGCGCAATCGGCGCGCCGGTCGTCTCGCCGCCCATCACCCCGCCCAAAATCTGGACGGTGTCTTTCTCGATTTTCATGCGTCCGCCCGAGCCGTAGCCCTGCTGGCGGCGCGCCAATTCGCGGTTGATGATATCGGGGGTTAACGTCAGCCCGGCGGGAATCCCGTCGAGGATGGTAGTCAGCGAGGGGCCGTGAGATTCTCCGGCGGTGAGGAAGCGGATAGGCATGTTATCTCCAGTAATCAGTTTTCAACAGCCTGCCAGAGCACATCACGCGGCGGCTGGCAGCCTGTCCAAATCTCAAAAGCCAGGGCAGCCTGCTCGATGAGCATCCCCAGGCCGGTGGTGGCGGGCAGTCCCGCTGCGCGGGCTTCGCGAACGAGGCGCGTTTCACGGGGGTTATAGACCAGGTCGTAGATGGCGGCATTTTCGGGAAAGGGTAGTTCCCAGGGGGTAGTGTCGAGGTTGGGGGTCATGCCGAGGGGGGTGGTGTTGACGATAAGGATGAATTTGGAGGGATGAAGGATGAAAGATGAAAGATGAAAAAAATCGATGGTGCGGAGTGCGGGGTGCGAGAAGGTTTGGGCAAGTTGTTCGGCCTGTTCGAGGCGGCGTGCGGCGAGGGTTACGTTCCAGCTATCATGGAGCAGGGCGTAAACTACGGCGCGGGCAGAGCCGCCTGCGCCGAGGATGAGGGCTTCCCTCACCCCTGGCCCCTCTCCCGGGGGGAGAGGGGAATCGCTCGTCTCCTGCCCATCTCCCGGGGGGAGAGCGGAATCGCTCGTCTCTTGCCCCTCTCCCCCCGGGAGATGGGTTGGGGTGAGGGCAAGAAAGTTATGCAAATCGGCCAAAAACCCCGGCGCATCGGTGTTGTCTCCGATTAACTGGCCGCTTCTCATCGAAATCGTGTTCACCGCGCCGATGGCTTTGGCCGTTTCGGTCAGCCCATCCAGCAGCGGAATCACGTTCTGCTTGTGCGGGATGGTGACATTCAATCCATGAATTTCGCCACTGCGGACACGGGCAAGCAAATCGGCCAGGCCGGGTTTATCGTCGGGGTGAATAGGAAATAGTGAATAGTTGCCGGTCAAGCCACAGGCGGCCAGGGCGGCAGCATGGATTTTGGGCGAGAGCGAGTGGCCGAGGGGGTGGCCGGTGAGGCCGAGGCGCAAGTTAGATGTCATGGGCATTTGGTAATTCGATTTTCGACCTTTAGTATTCGAGGCCCAGGAGATAATACTCGAATATCGAACATCAGATCATCGCAAAGTTTCTAAAACATCGAAGAAATTTGGAAAAGTTTTGGAGACGCAGCCGGGGTTTTCGATGTCCACGCCGGGAACGCGCAGGCCGATGAGCGAGAAGGCCATGGCCATGCGGTGATCGTTGTAGGTTTGGATGGTGGCCGGGCGAAATTCGCTGCATGGATAGATGGTCATGCCATCGGGGTGTTCCTCGACTTTAACACCGAGGCGGGCCAGTTCGGTACAGGTGGCGGCGACCCGGTCGGTTTCTTTGACGCGCGCCGAGGCGATTCCGCGAATGCGGATGGGGCTGTCGGCGAAGGGGGCGATGGCGGCGAGGGTCTGGGCGGTGTCGGGGATGTCGCGCATGTCAACATCCAGTCCATTCAGGGGCGAGTGACCAGTGACCAGTAAACAGTTATCAGTCTCTTGAATTGTGCAGCCCATTTTTTCGAGGACATCTAAAAAGGCGATGTCGCCCTGGACGGAGCGGCGGGAGATGTTTTCGACGCGAACCGTCCCGCCGCAGAGGGCAGGGGCGGCGAAGAAGTAGGATGCGGCGGAGGCGTCGGATTCGATGGCGTAAGAGGAAATAGGAAAGAAGAAGGAAGGGGTAATTTTGAAATACTGGTACCCATCGCGTTCGACGGTAACGCCGAAATCTTGCATGATGGCGAGGGTCATGTCAACGTAGGGTTTGGAGTTCAGGTCGGTTGAAAGTTCGATTTCTATCGGGTTTTGGGCGTAGGGGGCAACCATTAGCAAGGCTGACAAAAACTGGCTGGAGATGTCTCCGGCAAGAGTGGTTTTGCCGCCGGGCAGGCCGGATGACGAGATAAGGAGAGGAGGAGCGATGAGTTTTCCCTCGCCCCCCGCCCTCTCCCGGTGGGAGAGGGGGCTAACCCTGGCTCCCAGTTGGGTGAGGGCATCTACCAAATCACCAATGGGGCGTTCGCGCATCCGGGGTTCGCCATCGAGGATGTATTCGCCATGGCCGAGGGTCAGGAAGGCGCTCAGGAAGCGGGCGGCGGTGCCGGCGTTGCCGATGAAGAGTTCGGCTTTGGATGCGGGGATTTTGCCACCGAGGCCGGTTACCAGCATCTCGTGGGCGGATTCGTCGAGGGTCAGGTCAAAACCAAGGGCCTGGAGGGCGCGGGCAAAGTAGCGGGAGTCGTCGCTGAAGAGGGCGTTGGTTAAACGGGTTTTTCCATCCGCGAGGGCGGCGATGGGCAGGGCGCGGTTGGTGAGGGATTTGGAGCCGGGGACGCGAACGGTGGCGGAGAGGGGAGAGGAGAGAGGGGTTATGAGCATAAGAGTAATCAGTGAGCAGTTATCAGTGGTCAGCGATTGGTAATTAGTAGTTGGAGATTAGTACTTACTGGTCACTGATTACTGGTAATTCGGGTGTACTTTTCACGAGCGGTATCGAGCGTGGATTGGATGATAGGAAAGTCTTCAGCAGTGAGGGCGGTTTCGAGGGTGGTGAGTTCGGCTTGCAGGCAGTGGATGGCGGCGAGGATGTTTTGGCGGTTGGTCTGGAGAACGCCCATCATCATGGAGGAGGGCGTCCCGGCCAGGCGGCTGGTGGAGCGGAAGCCGGGGCCGATGAGGGGGGTGGCTTCGCCAGGCGTGGCAAGGCATAGGGCGGAGGAGAGCAGGAAGGGCAGGTGGCTGGTGCTGGCGAGAATCCGGTCGTGGTCGGCGGGGTCGATGAGGATGCGATTGGCGCCCAAAACCGCCAGAATCTGGTCGGCGGCGGATTGGGCGCGGGGGGTGGTGCGGGCGAGCGGGGTCAGGATGAAGGGGGCGGCGTAGTAGAGCGTCCGCTCGGCGTTGGCGATGGTCAGTTTTTCTTTGCCGCAGATGGGGTGACCGCCAATCGGGTCAAAACGCTCGGGCAATTGCTCCATTTTCTCGACGATGGCGCGTTTGGTCGAGCCAAGGTCGAGCACGAGGAGTGGATTCGGCGTATAAGCGGGTAAATGCTCCAGCAGGGTCAAAATTGCCGGGACGGGGGCGGCCAGTATAACGAGATCGGCTAAAGGGAGGAGTTTGGCGGGGTCGCTGTCGGCCAGGTCAACGATGTTTTGACGGAGGGCCAGCGACAGGGCGGCGGAATCCGGGTCGATTCCGACCAGGCTTGAACAATGTCCCTTTAACGCGAGGGCCATCGAGCCGCCCATCAGCCCCAATCCTATAATCGCAATTTTTGACTCTTTGAGATTAAACATACGCCCTCACCCCTAGCCCCTCTCCCGGTGGGCGAGGGGGACGGCTACTCGTCGGCCTACGGCCTCGGCGACGGATTTAACCTGGGACACCATTTTGGCGAAGGCTTCGGGGGTGAGGGATTGTTTGCCGTCGGACATGGCGTGGGCGGGGTCCTGGTGGGCCTCGACGATGAGACCGTCGGCCCCGGCGGCGATGGCGGCTTTGGCGATGGCGCTGACGTAGGCGGCGTGGCCGGTGGAGTGGCTGGGGTCGAGGATGACGGGCAGGTGGGTGAGGCTTTTGAGAACGGGGATGGCGTTGATGTCGGTGGTGTTGCGGGTGGCGGTCTCGAAGGTGCGGATGCCGCGCTCGCAGAGCATGACGCGGGTGTTGCCGCCGCTCAGGATGTATTCGGCGGCCATGAGCAGTTCTTCGACGGTGGCGGAGAGGCCGCGTTTGAGCAGGACGGGGGTGCGGGTTTCGCCGACGGCGCGCAGCAGGTTGAAGTTTTGCATGTTGCGCGCGCCGATTTGCATCACGTCGACGTATTTGACCATGATTTCAACCTGCGAGACAGCCATGATTTCGGCGACGACGGGCATGCCCGTCAGTTCGCGGGCTTCGGCCAGGTATTCGAGGCCTTCTTCGCCGAGGCCCTGGAAGGCGTAGGGCGAGGTGCGCGGTTTGAATGCGCCGCCGCGCAGGGCGTTGGCCCCGGCTTCGCGGACGGCCTGGGCGATTTCGAGCAGTTGGGTGCGGCCTTCGACCGAGCACGGCCCGGCGATGATGGCGATCTCTTCACCGCCGACGGAGAATCCGTCGATGGGGAAAACGCTGTCGTGCGGGTGGAACTGGCGCGAGGCGAGTTTGTAGGGCTGGGAGATGCGCTGGACGGTCTGGACGCCGGGCAGGGTCTCGAAAACATCAGTAGAAACGGTGTGGCTCTCGCCAACTGCGCCGATGACGGTTTGTTCGACGCCTTCGATGACGTGGGCGGAAAGGTTGTGGGCTTCGATGTGCTCGATAACATGCGCAACCTGTTGTTTGGTCGCGCCGGGGTGCATGATGATCATCATAAGTGGTAAGTCCTTTAGTGGTAAGGGGGAAGTGATCAGTGATCAGTGAACAGTGGCGACTGATTACTGATCACTGATCACTGGTAAATGATCACTGGTAACTGATTACTGTTTCACTGGAAGCCGAACAGACGCCAGCCGCCTGTCCATAATCTGCGCGATCTGGCCGACCTGCTTGACCATTTTGGCGAAGGCTTCGGGCTTGAGCGATTGTTTTCCATCGGAGGCGGCGTGGGCCGGGTCAGGGTGGACTTCGACGATCAGGCCGTCGGCCCCGGCGGCGATCCCGGCGCGGGCTATGGCGGCGACAAAGTCCGAGTGGCCGGTGGCGTGCGAGGGGTCGAGAATGACAGGCAGGTGAGTCAGGTTTTTCAAGACGGGGATGGCGTTGATATCGGTGGTGTTACGGGTGGATGTCTCAAAAGTGCGGATTCCGCGCTCGCACAGCATCACCTGTTTGTTTCCCCCAGACAAAATATACTCAGCAGACATGAGCAGTTCTTCGATGGTGGCTGAAAGTCCGCGTTTGATCAGGACACTCGTCCGCGTCTCACCGATGGCGCGCAGCAGGTTGAAATTCTGCATGTTACGCGCGCCGACCTGGAGCACGTCGACATATTTCACCATCAGGTCGAGCTGCACCTGCGACATGATCTCAACCACAATCGGCAGTCCGGTTTGGGCGCGGGCTTCAGCCAGGTATTCGAGGCCTTCCTCGCCCAGTCCCTGGAAAGCGTAGGGGGATGTGCGCGGCTTGAAGACACCACCGCGCAGGGCGGCTGCTCCCGCTTCTTTGACAGCGTGCGCCGTTTCGGTGATCTGGGAGCGGCTCTCCACCGAACATGGCCCGGCAATCACGGCGATTTCTTCTCCCCCGACGGTGAATCCATCGAGCGGGAAGACGGAATTTTCCGGGTGGAACTGGCGGGATGCCAATTTATAGGGTTTGGTGATGCGCTGGACTTCGTCCACGCCATCGAGGGTCTCAAACAACTCAGCCGGGACGTTGTGCGTTTCGCCAATCGCGCCGATGATGGTGGCTTCGACGCCCTGTGAAAGGTGAACTGCCAGCCCGGCGGCTTTGATATGCTCAATAACATGATCCACCTGCTGGGGGGTGGCGTTGGGTTTCATGATGATCATCATTAGATAAGTCTCCTCATTCGATAATTTGTTATTCGATTTTCGAATTTAGCGTGCCGAATATCGTGTTTCGTTTTTCGTTATTGGGCTGCTACCAGATCAGGCCGCAGGCGAACCGCTTTGCGCAGGTAGGTGTGGCGGATGCCGCTCTGGGGGATATCTGTGTTCCAGTGGAGTAAAACCCGGATGGCGAGGGGCAGGCTGCCGGGTACGGGGATTTCGCGGGCGCAAATCATCGGGACGAGTCCCCAGCCAAATTGACGGGCTGCCTGTGCCGGGAAAGCGGAAGAAATATCCGCAGTGACGGTAAAAATGACGCTGGCGATGTCTTCCGAACGCATTGAATCATTCGCTTCCAGCATGGCGACCAACAGTTCCCGGGTCGCTTCGTAGACCAGTTCGGGCTGGTCGGCTTCAATGGATGTTGCTCCACGCACGCCACGGATTGCCATAAATTCCTCCAGGAAAAATTAGAGCGAGCCCGTTGGGCTCGCTCTTGTGAATTCAGTCAGGGTATTGAACCTGTCCGCTTAAGCGCCGCCAACGGCATCCGTATTTGGGAAGCCGTAAAAATAGTACGCAAAATAAAAGCGGTGGGTAAGTTTCATGTTGGGCGCTATTCTATGTCAGCGGAGGGGATGCGTCAAGGGTGGAAAACCCATCCGCCCTGCCAGGCGCCTCCCCCAATTCCGACAGAAATTCATCAGATTTTGGAGGAGGCTGGGTAGGGAGTTTTAATCCACGTATTCGCACCAGTGCTCGAACTTTTCCACACGCCCTCGGATGGCATCGTGGAACACTTTCTGGATCGAGCGGGTGACCGGGCCGGTTTTGCCGTCGCCAATCTTGCGAAAATCGATTTCGGACAAACCAATCACTTCGGCGGCTGTGCCACAGACAAAAACTTCATCGGCAGCGTACAGGTGGTCGCGGCTGATGGGCTGTTCCTTGACGCGGTAGCCGAGATCCGATGCGATGCTGAAAAGCGAATGACGGGTGATGCCTTCCAGGATCGGGGCGGTGGCGGGGGTGTAGATTTTGCCGCGGCGGACGGCGAAAATGTTCTCGCCGGTGCATTCGGCCACGTAGCCCTGCGGGTCGAGCATGATGGCCTCTTCAAAGCCCAGGCGCACCGACTCAGTCTTGGCCAGGAACGAGCTGACGTAGTTTCCCGCCACTTTGGATTTGGTCAGCATGATGTTGGGGTGATGGCGCGTAAACGATGAAATATTGGCGCGGATACCCTTGGCCAGCGCATCTTCGCCGAGATAATTGCCCCATTCCCAGGCAGCGATCGCCAGGCTGGCTTTGCCATTATCCACGTTCAGGTTCCAGCCACCACCATCGAGGTACAACAGCGGGCGAACGTAGCAATCGCCAAATCCGTTGGCACGGACAACATCTTTCACGGCCTTCACCACATCATTGGGGGTGAATTGCAGGTTGCGGAAGCCGAAAATCTCCGCCGATTCGATCAGGCGCTCGGCGTGGTCACGCAGGCGGAAAACCGCCGGGCCTTTGTCGGTCTTGTAAGCGCGGATGCCCTCGAACACGGCGGCGCCGTAGTGCAGGGCGGGGGTCAAAAAGTGGATAGTCGCCTTTTCAAACGGTACCATTTCACCATTCATCCAGACGAATTTTGATTCCATTCCCATAATGATTTCTCCTTTTTCGTTGAGTAGGGGCGGAGTAACCCCGCCCCTACGGGTTATAAACGTGAAATAATTTCATCCGCCATCTGTTTCGTGGACAGTTTCCCACCGATATCGCCGGTGCGGCAGCCGTCGGTGATAGTCTGATCGACGGCATTTTCGATGCTGACGGCTTCGGCTTCGAGTTTGAGCGAGTGGCGCAGCAGCATGGCAGTGGATAGGATTGTCCCAATCGGGTTGGCGATGCCTTTCCCGGCAATATCCGGCGCGGAACCGTGGATCGGTTCATACAAGCCGGGGCCTTTGTCGCCGAGACTGGCAGATGGCAGCATCCCCATCGACCCGGCCAGGACGGAGGCCTCGTCGGTCAGGATGTCGCCAAACATGTTCTCGGTCACGACCACATCCATCCAGGCGGGACCCGTTATCAGCCGCATGGAGGCCGTATCAACGAGGACATGCTCCAGGGCGATATCGGGGTGCTGGGAACCGATTTTCGTGGCGATTTGCCTCCACAAACGGGAGGATTCCAGCACGTTGGCTTTATCCACCGAAGTGACCTTTTTCTTACGCCCGGCGGCCAGGCTGAAAGCCAGTTCCATCACTCGGCGGATTTCGTAATCGTAATATTCCAGTGTATCGACGGCGCGTTCGCGGCCATCCTTGACATCGCGGCCCTTCGGCCAGCCAAAATACAGCCCGCCGGTCAGTTCGCGGATGACGAGGATATCGACACCCTGGAGTTTTTCGGGCTTGAGCGGCGACGAATCAATCAGCGCCGGGTGGACTTTGACCGGGCGCAGGTTGGCGAACACGCCCAGGCCCTTGCGCAGCGCGAGCAGTCCGCGCTCGGGGCGGTCTTTGGCGTTGGGGTCGTCCCATTTGGGGCCGCCGACCGCGCCCAGCAGCACCGCATCGCAGGCCTGGCAGTCGGCCAGGGTCTCATCAGTGAGCGAGGAGCCGAACTTGTCGATGGAGCAGCCGCCCATCAGGCGCTCGGTGTAGGCAAAACTGTGGCCGAATTTGCTGGCGACCACATCCAGCACGCGCACGGCTTCGGTCACGATTTCGGGGCCAATGCCGTCGCCAGGGAGCAGGGTGATTTTGAAGTTCATAATTCCATTCCTGTAGGGGCGGGGAAACCCCGCCCAGGGCAGGGTTTCCTCGCCCAGGGCAGGGGTTTCCTCGCCCTGGGCAGGGAGACCCTGCCCCTACAATGATTAATTAATGCGCCATCAACAGCCCATACTCCACCGAATCCACCAGCGCCTGCCAGCTTGCTTCGATGATGTTGGCGCTCGCGCCGACGGTGCTCCAGCGTTTGGTGCCATTTTGGGTGTCGATTAAGACGCGGGTAGTGGCTTCGGTGCCGTTGTCCGAATCCAAAATGCGGACTTTGTAATCGGCCAGGTGGAAAAGTGCCAGCTGCGGATAGGTCGGGACGAGCGCCTTGCGCAGGGCCAGGTCGAGCGCGTTGACGGGGCCGTTGCCCTCGGCGGCGGTGTGCAGCACCTCGCCGTTGACACGCACCTTAACCATCGCCTCGGCAAAAATCCCGCGCCCTGAGCGGTGCTCAACATTCACGAAAAAGTCAATCAGCTCGAAGGGCGGCTTGTAATACATTTCCTGGCGCTTGAGCATCATCGCCACCGAGGCCTCGGCGGCCTCGAACGAGAATCCGCGCGCTTCAAGTTCTTTGATCTCATTCAGCACCGGCACCACTTCCTCGCCTTCGACCTCGACCCCGTGCTCCTCGGCCTTGCTGAGCAGGTTTCCGCGCCCCGAAAGGTCCGAAACCACCACCCGGCTCTTGTTGCCGACCACTTCGGGCGCCACGTGCTGGTAACTCTGCGCCGAGCGTCGCATGGCGGCCACATGCACGCCGCCCTTATGGGCAAACGCGCTCTTGCCGACATACGGCTGGTGGTCATTGGGCGTGATGTTGGCGACCTCGTCCACAAAGTGCGAAAGCTCGGTCAATTTGGGCAGCCCGCCATCTGGCAGGCAGCGCAGGCCCATTTTCAGCTCAAGGTTCGCCATAATCGAAACGAGATTGGCGTTGCCGCAGCGCTCACCCACGCCGTTGATGGTTCCCTGCACCTGGATCGCGCCCTCGCGGATCGCCACCAGCGAGTTGACCACACCCGCATCTCCATCATTGTGGACGTGGATGCCAAGTGGATGCTGCACCGCAGCTTTTACCTCGCGGACAATTTTTTCCACTTCCCAGGGCATCGCCCCGCCGTTGGTTTCGCACAAAACGAGCGTTTCCGCCCCGCCACGGATGGCCGCCTTGAGCGTCTCCAGCGCGTAAGCCGGATCGGCCTTGTAGCCATCAAAAAAGTGCTCGGCATCGTAAATCACACGCCGGTTCTGCGAACGCAGGTAAGCGACAGACTGCTCGATAATCCGCAGATTATCATCGAAGGTGGTTTGCAGCACTTCGGTGACGTGCAGCGTCCAGGTTTTCCCAAAAATGGTGCAGACCGGGGCCTGAGAATCGAGCAGCGCCTTGATGTTGGCATCATCTTCCGGGCCGCCTTTGACGCGACAGGTGGCGCCAAAAGCCGTGATTTTGGCGTTTTTCCACTCCATATCGCGCGCCCGCTCGAAAAACTCCACATCCTTGGGGTTCGAGCCGGGCCAGCCACCTTCGATGAACGCCACACCCAACTCGTCCAGTTTTTGCGCGATACGGACTTTGTCGCTGGCTGAAAGGTTAAAGCCTTCGGACTGGGTCCCGTCGCGCAGGGTAGTGTCGTAGATTTGGATAAAGTTCATAGCTGTATCTTTCATGGATGAACGAAGAATGCAGAATGATGAATATCCTGCATTCTTCGTTCATTATTCTGCATTACTTTCAAATGCCGCGATTTCCTTCTCAAACCCCATGATGTACCCGAGTTCATCCACGCCGTTGAGCAGGCAGGTTTTGTTGAACGGGTCGATGGGGAAATTGACAGAACCGCCAGGGTAGGAAAGGGTCTGGGATGCCAGGTCAACCGTCAGCTCGGCGCGGGGGGCTTCTTCAGCCAGTTCGAAAAGCGTCTGGTGAGTCTTTTCATCCACGATGATGGGCAGCAGGCCGTTTTTGAGGGCGTTGTTGCGGAAAATATCGGCAAACGAGGTGCTGATCACGGCGCGGAAGCCGAATCCGGTCAGCGCCCAGGGGGCGTGCTCGCGGCTGGAACCGCACCCGAAGTTGTCTCCCGCCAAAAGGATTTGTGCCCCGGCTGATTCGGGTTTGTTGAGCACAAAATCGGGGTTGGGCGAGCCATCTGGCAGGTAGCGCCAGTTGGAAAACAGCGCGCCCGCCAGCCCGTTTTTATCGGTGACCTTGAGATACTGCGCCGGGATAATCTGGTCGGTGTCGATGTCATTAATCGGCACCAGCACGGCGCGGGAGGTGAGTTGTGTAAATTGAGCCATATTTCTCCGTAGGGGCGGGGTTTCCCCGCCCGGCATAGGGCGCGGAGACCGCGCCAGCATAGGGCGCGGAGACCGCGCCCCTACGATATCATTGTGCGTGGGTCGGCAACCGTCCCCGAAAGAGCGGATGCCGCAGCCGTAAGCGGGGAGGCCAAAAATGTGCGCCCGCCTTTGCCCTGGCGGCCTTCAAAGTTGCGGTTGCTGGTGCTGACGGCGTACTGCCCCGGCTGGAGCTGGTCGCCGTTCATGGCGATGCACATCGAGCAGCCCGCTTCACGCCATTCCGCGCCGGCTTCTTTGAAGATTTTGTCCAGGCCCTCGGATTCGGCCTGTTTTTTGACATCCTGCGAGCCGGGGACGACCATCACGCGGGTGCTGGAGTCCACTTTGCGGCCTTTGAGCAGCGAGGCGGCCAGGCGCAGGTCGGAGATGCGCGAGTTGGTGCACGAGCCGATGAAGACCACATCCACTTTTTTGCCGAGCAGGGTTTGACCGGGCTGGAGGCCCATGTAGCCCAGGGCTTTTTCGAGGGCCAGTTTCTGGTTGGCGTCGCCAATTTTGGCGGGGTCAGGCACGCGGTCGGTGATTTTCATGCCCATGCCGGGATTGGTCCCGTAAGTGATCATCGGTTCCATTTCGGCAGCATCCAGCGTAATGGATTTATCGTAGCTCGCGCCTTCGTCGGTGGGCAGGGCTTTCCAGCGGGCCAGGGCTTTGTCCCAGCCCGCGCCTTTGGGGGCGAATTCGCGCCCGGCCAGGTACTCGAAGGTGAATTCATCGGGAGCAACCATCCCGGCGCGCGCGCCGCCTTCGATGGACATGTTGCAGACGGTCATGCGCTGCTCCATCGTCAGGGCGCGGATGGCGGAGCCGGTGTATTCAAACACATGCCCCGTCCCGCCGCCGATGCCGATTTTGGCGATCAACGCCAGGATGATGTCTTTGGCCGAGACGCCCGCCACGAGCGTGCCATCGACGCGGACTTCGCAGGTTTTGGGCTTGCGCTGGAGCAGGCATTGGGTTGCCAAGACGTGTTCCACTTCGCTGGTGCCGATGCCGAAGGCCAGCGCGCCAAACGCGCCGTGCGTGGCGGTGTGACTGTCGCCGCAGACGATGGTCATGCCGGGCTGCGTCAGGCCCAGTTCCGGGCCGATGACATGGACAATGCCACGGTGCGGGCTGGTCATGCCGTGCAGGGTCAGGCCAAATTCAGCGGCGTTGGTTTCCATCTGCTTGATTTGGGCAGCGGCGAGGGGGTCGGTAATCGGCACGTCGATGGGGGTGGTGGGGATGGAATGATCCATCGTCGCGACGGTTTTCTCGGGGCGGCGGACTTTCAATCCACGCTGGCGCAGGCCGGTAAAAGCCTGCGGCGAGGTGACCTCGTGGACGAGGTGCAGGTCAATGTACAGGATAGCCGGGGAGTCGGGTTGCTCGGTCACAACGTGCGATTCCCAGACTTTTTCAAATAGGGTTTTTGGCATAGAAATTCCAGTAATCAGTGAGTAGTAACCAGTTATCAGTTATCAATAACCAGAAAACTGATAACTGACCACTGATTACTGTTAACGGGATTAACTTTCAGCCGCATCCCCCGCCTGTTCAGCAGAAGACAGGCCCGAGGGCGGTTCGAATCCGCTCAGGTCCCAGCCCGAGGGGTAGGCGCGAGGTTCGGGGAACGGGTCAAAGATGGGGCGGTCGGAAGTGCCTGGATTATCCGTATTGGAAGGGGTATTCATGTGATTTCTCCTCGTGTTCTGTAGGGGCGACCCGGCGGGTCGCCCCTACGCAAAATTAACCCAACATCACGCCATAATCCTGCTTCGCCGCTGCATCGGCTTCGGTTTGGGCGGTGATGAGTTTGTTCAGGGCAGCCAGGTAGGCTTTGGCGCTGGCGACGATGATGTCACTATCCGCGCCGTGACCGCCGAAAACGCGCCCATAGGCGATTTCGCGCTGGGCGTCGATTTTGCTCAGCGGATCGCGCGGCTGGATGCGCACGGTCACTTCACCAAGCGCGTCGATGCCTTCGGTGATGGCGTGGACGTTGAACTCCAGCAGGGTGACGGCTTGTTTGACAATCGAGTCGATGGCCTTGTAGGTGGCATCAATCGGGCCGGTGCCGATGCTGGCGTGGGTGTGGATTTTGCCATCGGGGCCGCGCAAGCGGATGGTGGCAGTGGGCAGGCCCATCGTGCCACAGGCCACTTGCAGGCCATCCAGCGCGTAAATATCGCGCGGACGGTAGAACTCGTCGGCGATGAGCGCTTCCAGGTCAAGGTCGGTGATAACCTTTTTACGGTCGGCCAGGTCTTTGAAACGCGCAAAAGCCTTGTCCAGCTCGGCCTCGTCGAGCGAGTGGCCCATTTCGGCCAGGCGGGCGCGCAGGGCGTGGCGGCCAGAATGTTTTCCCAGCACCAGCCGTGACTGGCTGACGCCGACATCCTCGGGGCGCATGATTTCATAGGTCTGGTTGTGCTTCAGCATCCCATCCTGGTGGATGCCCGCCTCGTGGGCGAAAGCATTCGCGCCGACAATCGCCTTGTTCGGCTGGACGGCCATGCCGGTGTAATTGCTGACCAGTTTGCTGATGCGGCTGATTTGGGTGGTGTCGATGCCCGTTTCCAGGCCAAAAACCGGGTGACGGGTTTTGAGCGTCATCACGATTTCTTCCAGCGAGGTGTTCCCCGCCCGCTCGCCGATGCCGTTGATGGTCACTTCGGCCTGCCGCGCCCCGGCTTTGATGCCTGCCAGCGCGTTGGCCGTCGCCAGCCCCAGGTCATCGTGCGTATGGACGCTAATCGTGATGCCGTCGTGCATCCCGGGCGTATTTTTGATGATGCCCGCAATCAGCGCGCCGAACTCGTCCGGCGTGGTGTAGCCCACCGTATCGGGGATATTCAGCGTGGTCGCGCCCGCCTTGATGGCCTCACCCAGCACCAGGTACAGGAACTCCGGGTCGGAGCGGCCCGCATCCTCGGGGCTGAATTCCACATCCGGGCACTTGCCCGCAGCGTAAGCCACCACTTCCTTCACCCGTTCCACCACCTGCTCACGATCCATTTTGAGCTTGTGCTTCATGTGGATTTCGGAAGTCGCCAAAAAAGTGTGGATGCGGGGATGGGCCGCGCCTTTGATCGCTTCCCACACCTTATCCACATCCGCTTTATTGGCGCGGGCCAACCCGGCAATCACCGGGACTTTAGCCTGCTCCTGACCCCTGGGCGGATTGCCAACTTCAAGTGCAATGCGCCGCACCGCTTCCAGGTCATCGGGCGATGCAGCCGGAAACCCGGCCTCGATAATATCCACGCCCAGGCGGGCCAGGTTGCGCGCCACTTCCAGCTTCTCCGCCGAAGTCATCGATGCGCCAGGGGATTGTTCACCGTCTCGCAGGGTGGTGTCGAAAATTTTGACGTAGTTATTCATAAGTTCTCCGTGAGGAGATGAGGGGAAAAAGAGATAGGGAGATAAAGCTTCTCCTTGTCTCTTTTTCTCCTTATCTGCCTTATTTCTTCCAATTCTCCGGCCTCAGCGAGCGCACTGCTGCCCCAGCCTGCCACATTTCCGAATTCCGAAAACCATCCAGTTCCTTTTCCAATTGTTCACGATAATCGGGGCGGGAGTTGGCTTCCAGCGTAATCCGCGCTTCGTTGCCAGAGAGCACACTTTCATACAGTTCGTCAAACACCGGCGCAACCGCATCGCGGAAACGCGGATGCCAGTCGAGCGCGCCGCGCTGGGCGGTGGTGGAGCAGTTAGCGTACATGAAATCCATGCCGTTTTCGCCCACCAAACGGATGAGCGACTGGGTCAGTTCTTCCACCGTCTCGTTGAAAGCTTCGCTGGGGCTGTGACCATGCTTGCGCAACACATTGTACTGGGCTTCCATCACACCCGAGAGCGCGCCAATCAGCACGCCGCGTTCACCGGTCAGATCGCTGTAAACTTCATTCTTGAAGGTGGTCGGGAACAGATAGCCCGCACCGATGGCAATCCCCAGCGCAACCGTGCGTTCCCAGGCCTTGCCGGTATGATCCTGGTGAACAGCAAAACTGGCATTGATACCGCTCCCAGACAGGAAATTACGCCGCACGCTCGTCCCAGAGCCTTTGGGGGCCACCAGCGCCACATCCACATGCGGGGGCGGCACGACGCCGGTGTCATCTTTGAAAGTCACCGAAAAGCCGTGTGAGAAATACAGCATATCGCCTTCGTTCAGGCACTCGACAATTTTCGGCCACTGCGAACGCTGCCCGGCATCCGAAAGCAGGTACTGGATGACGGTTCCCTTTTCTGCGGCTTCTTCCACCGAAAAGAGCGTCTCGCCCGGAACCCAGCCATCCGCGACGGCCCTGTCCCAGTTTTTGGTGCCCTGGCGCTGCCCAACGATGACCTTGATGCCGTTATCGCGCATATTCATCGCCTGGGCCGGGCCTTGCACGCCGTAACCAATGACTGCTACAACTTCATTCTTTAAAACCTCGCGAGCCTTCTCCAGCGGGAATTCCTCGCGGGTCACCACATCTTCCACAGTGCCACCAAAATTAATTTTTGCCATAATTTCGCTCTCCTTAGGTATCTTGCGTAATTTTTTTGTGAATGATTTTCGAATATTGCGTAATTTTCAGACCACAGACCGTTGACCGCACCCCCACCCGGCCTCCCCCATTTTCCGCTGAAGTTCGCGGAAAATGGGGGACGTGCTTCGCATGTTTTTTGCGAAGGTGCCCGAAGGGCGGAGGGGGCTAGTACTCCGCCAGCCCGCTCTCATCTTCATCGTGCCAGCCGTTGCCATTCGCGCCGGGGGTATGGCGTTCGCCTTCGTAGGCGCCGCGGGTCATGGCGATTTGGCCGGTGCGCACCATTTCCATGATGCCAATCGGCCGCAGCAGTTCCATCATGCCTTCGATTTTTTCCTCGGTGCCGGTCACCTCGACGATGAGCGAATCCGGGGCCACATCCACGATGCGGGCGCGGAAAATCTCTGCCAGGTTGTTAACTTCTGCCCGGCGTTCAGGGCCAGCCTTCACCTTAATCAGCGCCAGGTCACGGGTCACAGAGGGCTGTTTGGTGACATCCTGCACATCGATGACATTGACCAGTTTATAGAGATTCGCCTCGATTTTGTGGGCATCCATATCGTCGTTGCAGCCCACCACGATAGTCATGCGCGAAACATCGGGCCTTTCCGTCCGCCCAACTGCCAGCGACTCAATATTGAAATTGCGGCGGCGAAACAGCGATGCCACCCGGTTTAACACGCCGGGTTTGTTTTCTACGAGAGTGATGAATGTGTACTGCATGTTTTTTCTCCTATTCTCCCTCACCCCTAACCCCTCTCCCGGTGGGAGATGGGAACTCCCTTCCCCCCTCGGGGGAAGGGCCGGGAATGAGGGCATGAATTATTTCTGCCTGGTCGGCCGTCTCAACATCTGATCCAGCGCCGCGCCAGCTGGAACCATTGGGTACACCGCGTCTTCCTGCACAACGACGAATTCCAGAACCACCGGGCCTTCAGTTTTGCGCGCCCACTCGATGGCTTCTTTCACTTCCTCGGGTTTGGTCACCCGCCGGGCCGGGACGCCGTGCGCGTCGGCCAGCTTCACAAAATCCGGGGCTTTCATGTGGACACCGGAGTAGCGTTTCTCAAAGAAAAATTCCTGCCACTGGCGCACCATGCCCAGGAACCCGTTATTCATGATGGCAACTTTGACGTTCGCGCCTTCCTGCACGGCGGTAGAAAGCTCGGCGGCTGTCATCTGGAAACCGCCGTCACCCGCCACTGCCCAGATTTCCTGGTCCTTGTGCGCGAACCACGCCCCAATCGCGGAGGGCAGGCCAAAGCCCATCGTTCCCGCGCCGCCAGAAGTGATCCAGCGATTGGGTTTTTCGAGGAAATAATACTGCGCCGACCACATCTGATGCTGGCCCACGTCCGTAGTGATGATGGCTCCGCCGCCAGTTGCTTCCCAAAGATCGTGAACCATATGGGCTACGTACAGTTTGCCATCCTCCGGCCAGGACATAATCGAACGGGCATCCCCTTCGGATTTCCACTCGGCGATTTGCTGCATCCATTCTTCGTGTTCATACTCATCCACCATCGGAACCAAATCCGTCACTACAGCTTTCAAATCGCCAACCAGCGGCACATCCACCTTGACGTTTTTGTGGACTTCCGACGGGTCGATTTCCACATGGATTTTCTTGGCGTTCGGCGCGTAAGTCTTAAGCGTGCCGGTCACGCGATCATCGAAACGCATCCCAAAACCCAATAGCAAATCCGCGTTCTGGATGGCGAGGTTGGTGTGCGCTTCACCGTGCATGCCCATCATCCCCAGCGAAAGCGGATGCGAGGCCGGGAAAGCGCCCAGCCCAAGCAGGGTCATCGCCACTGGGGTCTGAGTCTTGACCGCAAAATGCTGGATAACTTCTTCCGCGCCCGAAATCAGCGCGCCGTGTCCGAGCAGGATGACCGGGCGTTTGGCCTTCTCCAGCAAACGGACAGCCTGCTCCAGGGAGGCTTTGGGCGCGTGGACAGGCGGCTTGTAGCCCGGCAGCTTCACTTCATCCGGATACTCAAATTCCGCCTTTTCAATCTGCGCATTTTTGCAGATGTCAATCAGCACCGGGCCGGGCCGGCCGCTGCGGGCAATATAAAAAGCCTCGCGCACCACCTCGGCAATCTCGTCGGGGCGAGTCACCAGGTAGTTATGCTTGGTGATCGGCAGCGTAATGCCGGTCACATCCACTTCCTGGAATGCGTCGCCGCCAATCAGGTGCGCCGCCACCTGCCCGGTGATAAAGACCACCGGCGACGAGTCCATCATCGCGGTGGCGATCCCGGTCACCAGGTTGGTCGCGCCGGGGCCGGAGGTTCCCATCGCCACGCCAACCTTGCCGCTCGCGCGGGCATAGCCATCCGCCATGTGCGCCCCGCCCTGCTCATGCCGCACCAGCACGTGATGGATCGGGTAATTGAGCATGGCATCATAAAGCGGCATATTCGCCCCGCCGGGGTAGCCAAAGACCACTTCCACCCCCTCACGCACCAGACATTCCCAAAGAATTTCTGCACCTGTTAATTTCATGATTTCTCTCCTCGTTATGTAGGGGCGACCCGCCGGGTCGCCCCTACGGGTTTACGATTGCAAAACGGCCCCAGTATCCGCGCTCGTCACAAAATGCGAATACCGCCTCAGCCACTTGCTGGTCACATTGCTCTTGAAAGGCGGCAGGGCGGCCAATCTTTTTTGGATTTCTGCCTCGCTCAGGCGGACATCCAGTTTCCGGGCTTCCAAATCAATCTCGATGATGTCTCCGTTTAACAGGGCGCCAATCGGCCCACCCGCAGCTGCCTCCGGGGATACGTGCCCGATACAAGCCCCGCGCGTCCCACCGCTAAAACGCCCGTCGGTGATCAGCGCCACTTTGTCGCCCAACCCCTGTCCCATAATCGCGGAGGTCGGCGAGAGCATTTCCTGCATCCCCGGCCCGCCCTTCGGCCCCTCGTAACGGACAACCACCACCTCGCCCGCCTGCACTTCGCGCGCCAGGATGCCAGCGATGGCCGCATCCTGGCTCTCGTAAATCCGCGCCGGGCCGCTGAACTTCATCATCGGGGCGCTGACGCCGCCGACTTTGACCACCGCGCCTTTGGGGGCCAGGTTGCCGAACAAAATCGCCAGCCCGCCGCGTTTGGAATGCGCATTTTCGTAGCGACGAATGACCTCGTCATCTTTGATTTCACAACCCTGGATCGATTCCCCCAACGTTGTGCCTGATACCGTTACCCGGTCAAAATGCAGCATCCCCGTCCCGCGCTGGACTTCGTTCAAAATCGCCGGGATGCCGCCCGCGCGATGGACATCCTCCATGTGCCATTTTCCAGCTGGCGACACCTTGCAGATGTGCGGCACTTTATCAGCTACGGAGTTAATTCTCGCCAGCGGATAATCCACCTCGGCTTCGTTTGCCAGCGCCAGCGTGTGCAGCACCGTGTTCGATGAACCGCCCATCGCCATATCCAGCGCAAAGGCATCGTCAATTGCTTCAGCGGTCACAATGTCGCGCGGTTTGATGTCGCGTTCGATCAGCGTCATGATCTGCCCGGCGGCTTTGCGCGCCAGGGCTTCGCGCTCGGGGGTTTTGGCCAGCGCCGAGCCGTTGAAGGGCAGCGCCAGGCCGATGACTTCCATCAGGCAGTTCATCGAGTTGGCGGTAAACATCCCGGAGCAGGAGCCACACGAGGGGCAGGCGAAGCGTTCCAGCGTGGACAATCGCTTTTCATCGATTTTCCCCGCCGAAAACGCGCCAACGCCCTCGAACACGGAAATCAGGTCGAGTGTTTCCCCCTCGGGGGTTTTGCCCGCCGCCATCGCGCCACCGCTGACGAAAATCGTCGGGATGTTGACGCGCATCGCGGCGAGTAACATGCCCGGGACGATTTTGTCGCAGTTCGGGATGCAGACCATGGCGTCGAAACGGTGGGCTTCGATCATCGTTTCGACACAATCCGCGATCAGTTCGCGCGAGGGCAGGGAATATTTCATCCCCATGTGACCCATCGCGATACCATCATCCACGCCGATGGTGTTGAACTCGAACGGCACCGCGCCCGCCGCCCGGACAGCTTCTTTCACAATCTTGCCGAACTCCTGCAAATGAACGTGCCCCGGCACAACATCAACATAAGAATTGACAATCGCAACAAACGGCTTGCCGAAGTCTTCATCCTTCAGCCCGGTCGCGCGCAACAGGGCGCGGTGCGGGGCCTTGTCGTAGCCTTTTTTGACGGTATCTGAACGCATAATTTCCTTTCGCTCCCCTCTCCGAATGCGTTCGTTGCATTCGGGGAGGGGCTGGGGGTGGGGTCAGGGCAATGTGTATAAAAAGAGCCGCCCGTGGTTGGGGCGGCTCTCGCGTACTTTTTGAGTAGGTGTGTCTTACTTCGTGCTCACCTTTGCCATCCCAACCGGAAACAGGTCCTTAAGTACAAGGACCGAAAGAATGACGATAAGGATGAAGGTGTGGGAATTGGTTTGCATGACTGGTCTCAGATTTCGCCCGATTATAGGCTCTTTCGGAAATAAGTCAAGGGGGCAAATGTCGAAATCGGAAACCATATATCAAGTTCGCGTGGGTTGATGCTATCATAGCCCCAAACAGGAGAAACCTATGACCCCAAAATTCAACATCGGTATCATTGGCGGCGGGATGTATGGCAAGAATGTGCTCACCCGCTGGTTCCAGGCGGACCCGCGCGCGGAAGTGGCCTGGATGTGCAATCGCTCCATCGAAACGGCGAAACAGGCTGCGGGTGAGATGGGCGTCGCGCGGTACACAGCCGATTACCACGACATCCTTTCGGATCGCGGCATCCAGGCCGTGGTCATCGCCGCTCCCCCCTATCTCCACAAGGAGATGCTGCTGGATGCGCTGGCCGCCGGGAAACACGTTTTTCTCGAAAAGCCGATGGCCGCCAGCCGCGCCGATGTGGACGCGATGGTGGACGCCGCCGAAGCGCACCCGGAACTGACCGTGCTGGAAGCATCCTGCCGCCATACCCGCTTTCAGCCCAAGTTCCGTTTTGTAAAAGAGTTGATCGATAGCGGCAAACTCGGGCAGGTTTACCACATCGACCACATCCACCTGGGCCGCACCACGTTTGTGGAATACAACAACGCCGGAACCTGGGGCGCGAACAAGGCGCTGGCGGGCGGCGGGCCGTTTGCCGATTGGGGCGTGTACGACCTGTCGTTTCACCTGGGGCTGCTAGGCGACCGGCCCAAGCTAAAGTCGACGCGCGGATTTATGCGCAGCGGCCTGCACGACATCAGCCGCCTGGCCCCGGTTGCCGATGTGGAACAACACGGCGCGGCCTGGATGGAGTTCGATACCGGCCTGACCTACTACTACGAGCGCGGCGCGGGCGTGCACGGTGAGAGCGCCTGCGAGACGCGCATTTACGGCACCCAAGGCGGCCTGCGGCTGGAATTCCCGACCTGGTATAGCAACGAAATCGAGTTTTACTACGAAATCGACGGCGACCCGCGCCATGAAACGCTGACGGTCGATATGTCCGCCCACCCCGAGGATGACGCCATTCCGGTCATCGGGCATTTCCTCGATTGTCTCGAAGGCAAAGCCCAACCGTTGATGCCCATCCAACTGGCTGCCAAACACATGCGGATTTTGTTTACGCTGATGGAGTCACCAGCTTCCTGAGCACCGCCGCCAGCGCGTCTACCGCTTTGGCGTATTCGTCCAGCGAAATATGCTCGTTGGGCGTATGATCGAGCGCCGAATCGCCCGGCCCATATACGACTGCGGGACACTGCCAGATCGGGGCGACAATGTTCAAATCGGCAGTTCCCGTTTTATAAACAAAAGACGGCGTCCCGCCCTGGCTGCGGATTCCGCTTAACATTGCCCGCACCAGCTGGGAATTTTTCTCGCAACTCCACGCTGGAACCGGGTACCCGACCCGTTCTACCGAGACCTTGCAGGTTTCCAAAACCTGCAAGGTCTTTTCCATCTCCAGATACCACTGCCCCGGATTCATCTCCACCGGCAGGCGGACACCCACCTTCAGCCGCGCCCACTGCTCGAACCCATCCTGCCCCGATTCCATGCCCCGCAGCGTTGGCAGGATTTTGTCAAAAGCGCGGGTTTTGTCAGCGTTGAAGGCCTCCGCGAAGGCTTTGACCGCCAACCAGGCCTCGACCGCCGCTTCGGCGGCGGTCTGCTCACCGCTGGCCGTGTGCGTCTGCTCGCGTTTGACCGTTATCTCAGCCCAGGCTGAGCCTTTATAGCCCAGCGCAACCCGATCCCAGCGGTTTGGCTCGCCGACGATCAGGAAATCCGGGCGGTATTTATCGACGATAAAGCGCGCGCCATCAGAATCGCGCTCCTCCTCCACAGCCCCAATCACCACAAACTGCCAGCCCTCCACAGCTCCAACCTGCGCCACGGTATCGGTGAAACAGGCCAGAGGGCCTTTTGCATCTACCGAACCGCGCCCGTAAAGCGAGATATTATCTCGTTCTACCCGAACCGGGATTTCCCCCGGCACCGTATCAATATGCCCGAGCAAAACCACCTGCCGCGGCCCGGAACCCATCACACCCACCGCATTCCCCGCGCCATCGATGAGCGCATCATCATAGCCGAGTGCCTTCATCCGCGCCACCAGCCATTCCACCGCGCCGCGCTCCTGCCCGGAAGGGCTGTAGTTGGAGACAAGACCGATTAAAGTTTCACTCATATCAAACCCTTAAACCACGGAGACACTGAGAGCACGGAGTTTTATTAATGCTTTTCTCCGTGGTGAATTTATTCTTTCTCGCTAGAAAAATCCATCGCCAGCACTTCCGCCAGGGCCGCAGCAACCGCATCGAGCTGTTCATGCGAAATCACCAGAGGCGGCAGGAGCCGAATCACGGCCATCCCGGCATTCAGGGCGATGATTTTACGCTCTTGCAGGGCCTTGAGATACGGCGCGACCTTGACTTTTAGCTCAATCCCGATCATCAGCCCCAGCCCGCGCACCTCGCGGATGTTGGGCGACTGGATTTGCTTGAGTTTTTCCATCAGGTACGCGCCTTTTTCGGCGGCCTGTCCGGGGAGATTCTCTTCCTCCATAACGGAAAGCGCTGCCAGGGCGGCGGCGCACGAGAGCGGATTCCCGCCAAAGGTCGAGCCGTGCACGCCCGGGGCGAGATTCCGCACCTTTTCCCCGATCAATACCGCGCCCATCGGCACCCCGCCCGCCAGTGATTTTGCGCAGGTCAACATATCGGGGGTGACGCCGTAATGCAGGATGGCGAACATCCTGCCGGTGCGCCCGAAACCGCTCTGGATTTCATCCACAATCAGCAGCGCCCCGCGCTCGTCGCAGATGCGCCGCGCCGCCTGGATGTATTCCGCGCTGGCCGGGTAGACGCCGCCCTCGCCCTGGACAACTTCCAGCAGCACGGCGGCGGTTTCAGCGGTGACGGCTTTTTCCAGCGCATCGATATTGTTGTACGAGACGTGGCTGAAGCCCGGCAGGAGCGGCTCGAATCCCTCGCGATATTTCTTATTGAAGGTGGCCGAAAGCGAGCCATACGTCCGCCCGTGGAAGGCGCGCATGGCGGCGATGATGTTGGGACGTCCCGTGGAGAGCCGCGCAAACTTGATGGAGGCCTCCACCGCCTCGGTGCCCGAGTTGCAGAAGAAAACGCGCTCCAGCCCGGGCACCAGCGCGGCCATTTTCTCCATCAGCGCTGAGCGTTTGTCGTTGGGGAAGCTCTCAAAGAGCGTGATCAGCGTGTTGGCCTGTTCGGCCACCGCCGCCGCGACTTTCGGGTGGGCGTGCCCCAGGTTGGCGACCCCATGCCCGGAGGAGCAGTCGATATAGGCGTTGCCGTCGGCATCCCAGAGCGTCGCGCCCTGTCCGCGGACAATGGAAAGCTGTTGTTTGGCGTACACGCCCGCGCCGTATTTGGTTTCGATTTCGTAGTAGTTCATGGTTTTCCATTTCACCACGGAGACACAGAGTGCACGGAGAAAACCTAAAAATCTCCGTGTTCTCTGTGTCTCCGTGGTTTATTTTATTGAATGATGGTACCGTTGCCTGACATGGCATTGGAAATGGGCTTTTCCACCCGCCCGTCGGCGATGATGACCCGACCGACTCCGCCCTGGAGCGCTTCTTCCGCGCCGAGGACTTTTTTCTTCATCCGGCCTTGCGCCATTTCGAGGGCGGATACCAGCTTCGACTGCGGAATCTGCCGAATCAGCGTGGACTCGTCCGGGAATTTTTCCATCAGCCCGGGCACGGCGGTGAGCAGCAGCAGGGTCTCCGCCTTCAGCGCGGCGGCCACCATGGCTGCCGCCCGGTCGGCGTCCACATTCAGCGCCTCGCCATTCTGGCTGACCGCCACCGGCGCGATGACCGGCAGGAAGCCCATATTCAGCAGCGCCAGCAACAATTCACTATTCACCGTCTCGATTTTGCCGGTGTAATCATCGCGGATCATCTTGCGTTTGCCATTTTCCACACTCTGGATGGCATCCTTGCGCGTGGCGACCATAAGTTTCCCGTCCATGCCGGACAGGCCAAAGGCGTTGATGCCCAGCCCGTGCAGTTGCTCGGTCAACAGCGAGTTGACCTTGCCGTTGACCGCCATCAGGAACACTTCCAGCGTTTTGCGGTCGGTGTAACGTGATGTGTATCCCGATGGCGATGTGATGAACTTGGGCGGCGTGCCCAGCGCCTCACCCAACGCATTCGCCTCCGCCGAGCCGCCATGCACAAAGACGAGCCGCTGCCCACTCTTGAGCAGTTCCGCCGCATCCTGGCATATCGCCGAAAAATCCACGCCTTCTGTGCCGCCGAGTTTGACTACGATTATTTGTTGTGTCATCATTGATCCCTATTCATCGGTATTCGGAAATTCGATATTCGATAATTCGACACCCGAATACTCGAATATCGAATACCTAAATCGGATGCAACCCCATAAACTCCAACCCCAGCGTCTCCTCCCACCCCATCATCAGGTTGAGACATTGCACCGCTGTGCCTGATGCGCCTTTCATCAGGTTGTCGATGGCGCACATCGAGACGATGTGGTCCGTGGATTCATCCAGTTCGAAGCCAATATCCGCATAGTTCGAGCCAGCCAGGATTTTGGGTTCCGGCACGCGGTAAATGCCGCGCTGTTCCTTGACCACGCGCACAAACGGATTTTCGTTGGCGATGGCGCGATAGGCCTTCCACAAATCTTTGTTCGCCACACCCGGTTTGACCCTGGCATGGGCTGTCGCCAGCACGCCGCGCACCAAATCGACGGCGGTCATGGTCAGGGAGACATTGGTCACGCCGAGTTCTTGTATCACTTCAGCGGTGTGACGATGCCCAAAGGCGGAAAATGTGCGGATAACGTTGGCGCGTTCCGCGTGGAGCGAGCCGGAATTTCCTTCCGCGCCA
>CAIJPN010000136.1 GCA_903822545.1 uncultured Anaerolineae bacterium
AAAAGCATTTGCTCTTGTCCGCGCTTACATCTCCACTGCCAGGAAAAACAAGCAAAACGTGTTGCAGGCTTTGCGCTTGGCTTTTGCGAATAAGCCTTTTTTGCCCAATTTTGTTCAGCCTTTACCGGCCTGAGCAGTTACGGTCAGTTACAACACCGCTGAATTACAGAATGCGGCCTTCGAGGTTGTAGTTGGGGCAGGCGGCTTAGTTACCGGCACCCCCATCCCGGATGTGTTGCAAATCCAGCTTGAAGCCAAAATCACAGCATCCCTTTCTAAACAATTCGGAATCAATGTAGAACGAGGACATGAACTTCCCCTGGTCATCCCCAACGGGAAAAAAGTCCAGCACACCATCACATGGCAAATTACACGCGTCAAAGGCATTATAGATGTTCTATATGATAACGGGACAGCACAAGTAGCCTTTAATAAGATTGCAACCGTGGCACTATATGACCGAAAGAGCGATGAATTACCCTGCGATGAAAATAGCGTGATCCAACCATCTGAGACATCTGAGCAATCGGCAGCGAGTCCCCTACCAGTTGAAACCACACCCCCACCGAGTTCACCGCAATCATCGCAACAAGTATCACAAATCGCATCTCAGCTTGATGAGTTATTCGGAAGCGGAAACTGGTTTTGTTTCCCAGACCGGGGTGATGCCGTAGCTGTCAAAAGACTTAAAGCCGTGACTATTCAATCTCCATTGGTCAAAATAGACACATTCACAGGCTCATATACAAGCGGAAAATCCCCTTCTGGCATAACTGCAACTGTATGGCTCGATAGATGGGTATCCCAATCTGAATGTCCTTCTTATCAGACCGAAGAACTAAAGGCTTGGGCAGCGGCAGATACCGCTGATCAATCATCTTTTGATGGTGCCAGAATGGATTCTCTTTTTGGAAAAGGGAACTGGCGATGCCTTTCCAGCTACCCCTATGCTGCAAAAATAAACTCTTTGCCTGCAAACACAGTAGTTCAATATCCATTCACCGCGATTGACAACTCACAAAGCAAGTATGGCGTAGGAGAATCCGTTCCCCAGGCTGGCCCAGCGACCGTTTGGCTGGCAGGTAACATTCCGCAAAACGATTGTCCATGAAATTATCCTGCGCAACCCACCGAGAACATCACTGGCTTTGGTTTTGCTCGTTTACACCACCGCCAACCAGCGATCCGCCTGGTTCGCGGGCTGGTGGCGGTTCTTTAATCCGGTGAAGTGATAAGCTGCATCGAATATCCGCGCGCCCAATCTAAAAAACGCATCGGCCAGGTTAACTGATGCGTTTTTCAAAAATCAAGCTGTACAATGTACAGCTTGATTTCCCAGCCATCCCGTCACCCGGCGGCCTGCCCGCATAGCCGCCCCCAGGCAACCCCAGGGCCAGCCTTGTAAAACAGAAGGCTGGCCCTGGATATTATGGCGAAATTTTTAACGCGACCCGCTACGCGGGTTTGGTTTGACTTTTTCCAGATTAACTTGACTGGCGCAAGCCAGAGTACAGAGTAATCACGCGAAGCGCGGGGAGAAAAAAACAACCACACGAAAACCGTAGTTGACATCCCAGTAGTCAGGGACGTACCAGTTACGGAGGGCACAGCGGACGCCGACAACAGTGGGAGCAAAAGAGCCGCCACGCACTCCACGCGAAAATCTATTCGAGTTGTTAATTTCTTCTCGGCCATCCACAGGATTGTAGGGGTATCCAAATTCTTTGATCACCTTCTCTCGTTTTTCATCCCACTCGCGGACTATGCTGCGTGTCCACTCCCAGACATTACCGCTCATGTCCAACACGCCATAAGGCGAAGCGCCGTTCAGGAACAGCCCAACCGGGGTGGTATCGCCCAGGCCAAGTTCAGACGAGTTGCAATGCAGTTCCTTCCACTCGTTGCCCCAGGGGTACTTTCGGTTTTCGAGTGAACCTTTGGCGGCCTTTTCCCACTCGGCTTCGCTGGGCAAGCTGATTTTCTGGTTGGTTTTTTCTCCCAGCCATTTGCAGTAGGCCAGCACATCAAACCAGGTAACGTTTACAATCGGATGGTTTTCCTTGCCCTGCGGAACCTGCCCGCCGCGCCAGTGTGATGGCGGCTGCGCGCCGCTGTCACGCACGTAAATGGCGTATTGGGCATTCGTCACCGGCACACGCGCAATCCGGTATTCGGGCAGGAACAGTTTATGTGCGGGGCGCTCATCATCGTATTTACTTTTGTCGTCCCCCATCCAGAACTCACCTTCTGGGATGGTGATCCATTCCGGTTCGCCCCAGGGCTGTTTCCAGAACTGCGAGACGATTTTGCCGCTGTCGATGCGCGCCAGGGCGTTCATGGCCGCCAGTTTGCCCAACAAGGCCGGTTTGTTGCCCTTTTGTAGCGGCACATCGGCCTGTTTTTGCAGCCTGCCGCGCGCCTGGCCGAGCAGGTCGCCCTCCACGCGGGCGCTGCCCACGTCGAACAGGCATTCGGCGGCCAGCAGCAGGTGATGGTGCGGCTCCGGCTCGGTTTTGGGGTCGGCGTTCATGATGGCAGCGATTAATTCACTCACGCGGCGCTTGCCCCCGTCGCTCAGGTAGCCCGCTTGCAACAAAATCACTTCGCGCCACCAGGGATCGGAGAGCACCTTCAGGGTGAAATCCAGCGCATCAGCGCGGTCAGCCAGGGCGCGGGCTGCCAGGTACTCCTGGAAGGTCAGGTGAGCAAACCCATACACACCGGCTCCGCGTTCAATCAACAGCCCGCTGCGCTCATTGATGACGCGCAGGAAGTCATCCAGAGCTTTGGCAGCCAGGGCGGGTGTAGTAGCCATGTTTTGGAAGGTCGGCATTAGCAGCGGACGCAAATCGTCGCGCTCAATTTCGCGGAGTTTGTGTTCGTGCAACCAGAAAGCCACCGGCTCCAGGATGCTGCGCCTGTCGCCGCCATCCAGCTTTTGGGTGATACCAACCACCTGAACGCTACTCTCCATGCCAGGTTTCGCTTCATCCCAATGCCCAAGCAGCACTTCCACCGCTTCTTCGTACAACTCCGAGCGGCGCTCCGGCAATTGGGCGCGGTAGCGATGCACCAGCGCGATAACGGTCAGCAGCAGCGGATTGACCGCCAGCTCTGCCACGCGCGGGTTGGTCTCAATGGCCTGGGTCAGCCTGCCAGATTGTTCATCCGCCAGGCGCAGCACATCCTGGCTTTCACTGCCCGCCAGGGTGACTTCCACCACCCGCGTCCAGTCACGAACAAACTGGCGCACTTCCGCCGGGCTGAAATCGCGCACCTTTGCCAGCCCGAATTCGGCTCCCACGCGCGCCGCGCCCTCATACCCCACCACCCGGCTGGTGACGACAAACCGGCATTTGGGGTAGCGCCCGGCAAATTTCTCGATCAGGCGGGCGGTGCGCTGGCGCAGGGCGATGTCGGCCAGCTCATCCATGCCATCCAGCAGGATGACGGCCTTGCCGCTTTCCAACGCGGCGTTGAAAAAGTCTTCGGGCAGGCAGATGTTTTGGGCCAGGTAATATTCGCGCAGGTACGAGAGCAGCAGCGCCGGGCCATCCTTGCCGGGGTTGGGGTTTTCGGCCTTGAGATGCTGCCCCAGGTCGCGCAGCGGCAGGAAGATGGGCAGGTGGTCGCCTTCTTCCAGTTTCAACCGCTCCTGCACCGTTTTGTCGTCCTGGCGCACAGAGCGGGCATAAGTCAGGGTCAGGTACGAGAGCAGGGTGGTCTTGCCGCAGCCAGGGTCGCCGATGATGACCAGCCTGCGATAACGCCTGAGCGCGTCCGCGATGGTCAGGGAGCCGCGCTCAAGCTGGAAATCTTCGTTCCCAGTTTTGTGTGCCTGTCCACCACCGGCATGCTTGTCGTCAGCGGTTAGCGAAACGTAAACCTTCTCCAGCGCCACGCTCAACGGCTGGCTCCCGGCGCGAATGCCCTGCAAGCGCAGGTGGCGATGGGTGGCAATCAGGTTGTCGAGATAGCTTTGCAGGGCTTCATCCAGCGGCAGGGGTGCTGGGCCGCCGGTGGGCTGGTGAATGATGACATCCCCTTTAACATCGCCCTTGATCAAAACCGCGCCCGCCCCAACAGCCGTCCCGCTTCCCTGGGCAATCGCCCCGCCGCCGGTGACGCTGGCCGTGTAGGTGATGCCACTCTGGAGCTTTTCCAACTCGTCTTTCAGCGTTTTGGCGAACCAGGCTTTGTCCGCATCGGAAAGATTCTTCTCCATCGCTGCGATTGCATCCAGCTTTTGCAGCACCAAGTCCAACTCGGCGCGCAGGGCCGGATCATGCTGGGCGGCCTCGCTGACCTGCTTTACCGCGCTGGCTTCATCCTTCCAACCCTGGATTTGGTTGGCGAGCAGGTTGGTTCCCAGGCTGGCAGCGGTCAGTCCTGCCAGCGTACCTACTGCGCCCCAATTGCCACGTTGGGCAGCATCCAGCACCGGCCACAACGCCGTGATGGAGAGAAACGCATACAACTGGCCCGCGCTTTCGCGGTTCAGCCCATCTTTTAGCTTCTCATAGCGGATGGCAGCCTGTGTTTTCCATTGCTCAATGTCAAAAGCCATAACTCATCCCTCGCGGCGTGGAATGTGGAGCCTGCTGGTAGTATACCTGTTCGGCAGCCGATTCATCTTTCCGAATTCATCTTTCAGCTTTGGCGCGTGATGGGCAGCAGCCAGGTGAGAAAATCGAAGGTGCGAGTGAATATGGGGGTGTAATCGGGCAAACTGACCTCCGTAAATTGTAAGGGCGACCCATTCAAGCCATCTGGCGGGTTTGTTTGCAAGATTTCTTTGCTCGCCAGCGTAATTGTTCAAACCAGGCGGTCGCCCCTACTCAAATTTTTAACGCGGCCCGCCTACGGCGGGAAAAACCTGACTTTTTCCAGATGAACTTGACTTGCGCAAACCAGAGTACAGAGTAATCACGCGAAGCGCGGGGAGAAAAAAACAACCACACGAAAACCGAGGTTGACATCCCAGAAGTCAGGGTCGTACCAGTTACGGAGGGCACAGCGGACGAGGCCATCAGTGAGAGCAAAAGAGCCGCCACGCACAGCACGTCTGACATCTTTCCGGCTAATATCTTCGCGCCCATCAGTCGGGTTATATGGATATTTGGATACATTATAGCCAAAAGAGCGCGTCCACTCCCAGACGTTGCCGCTCATATCCAGCAATCCGTAAGGGCTTTGCCCTGCCGGGAACGCGCCCACCGGCGATGTGCCGCCAATACCGGTTTCATCGTAGTTCGCTTTGTTGGGGTCAGCTTTGTCGCCCCAGGGATAAACCCGGCCATCCCCTGAGCTTGTCGCATCGTCCCCGAAGGGGGAAGGGCTACGCGCCGCTTTCTCCCATTCAGCTTCGCTCGGCAGGCTGACGGTCAGGCTGCCGCTGGCAATTCCTTCCCAAAACGTGTTGCCGTTTACTGATAACTGATGACTGATCGCTGATAACTGCTTATTCAGCCACTTGCAGTATTCCAGCGCATCGTACCAGGTTACATAAGCCACCGGATGATTGAGCGTCCCGCCCAGGCTGTTTTGGTCAGTTGTTTTGTAACCACTGGCCTCCACAAAGGCGCGATATTGCGCCACCGTTACCGGGTATTTCGACATCCAATAGTCTGGCAGGTCGAGTTCATGCTGGGGGCGCTCGTCATCGTAACCTTCGTCTTGTTTACTGCCCATGATGAACTTCCCCGCCGGGATGCGGATAAAACCCAGGTTGGGGTCTTTGGGCAGGTACCAGCGTTCCGGGTCGAAGCGCGGGTCGCCCAGGGCGGAGAGTGTGTTGCCGGCCAACACGCGCAGCGCGGCGCTGGTATCCTGCTCCGGTTTTTCAAAGGCTTTGCACAGCAGGGCCGCCTGGGTCTGGTAGGCTGCCGGGTCAGGGCGCTCAATTTCGAGCAGGGCTGCGCCCGCCAGTTCCAGCCCGGCCAGGGCCGCGTTTTCGCTGTGATGCAGGTTCGAGAGCCAGTGCAGGTACTCCGCCGCGAAACGGGAGTAATCCATCTTGGCGAAGCCGTAAATCAGCAGGAAAGTCTCGCGCCACCACGAATCATTCACATGCCCGGCCAGCGCCGTGAACGCCTTTTCGCGCTCTTTTGCCAGGTAGCGCGCCGCCAGGAATTCCTGGATGGTCAGGTGGGCAAATTGGAACAACTCGGCGCGCTCATCCAACAGCCCGCCGCGCAGCCGCACCGCCTGGATGAAGGTGTCCAGCCGGGCCGCATCCATGCCGGGGTAGTGCGAAAGGATGGCGCGCACCCGCTCTTCGGGGATGGCCGCGCCATCGCGCCCGCCCCGGTGCATTTCCAGCGCCAGGAAGGAGAGCCAGTCACGCTGCTCGTGCCAGGCCCCGCCCCAGTTGACCAGTTCTTCCTGGGCCTCATCTTTTTCGATGTATTGGGCCTGCAAAATCACCTTGACGGCGGCCTCGTAGAGTTGGGCGCGCTCACGCGGCAGCTCATTCTCGCCCCATTTGACGCTCACCACCATCGTGGTCATCAGCGGGGTGCTGACCAGGCGCGGCAGCCTTTGCTGCTCGTAACGCTGGTTGATGTCGGCGATGTTGCTCATCATCTCGCGGGTTTGGGCCTGCACCGCTTCGGGGTAGAGCTGGGCGCACCAGTTGCCCACCAGTTGCTCGATTTGCCCATCATCCAGCGGCTGGACATCCAATCGCACAAAGTCGTCGCCAAAAACGGCGTCTTCGCGGTAGCCCGACTCGCGCGCCGTGACCATCACCAGGTTGCCGGGGTAGATGTCATTCGCCAGGCTCTCCACCTGGGCGCGCACCTGCCCGCGCTCGGTGCGGTTGACGACTTCATCCAGGCCATCCAGCACCAGCAGGCAGCCGCCGCCCAGCAGCAGGCGGTCAAAGAAATCTTCTGAAAGCTCCAGCGCCGGGCTGCGGCGCATCAAATACCAGGGGATGAACCCGGCTAGCTTGCCGGTGCGCGGGTTTTTGAGCTTCTCACGCGAGTTTTCGGCGCAAATACGCTGGTACTCGCGCAGGTAGCGCAGGGGGATGACCAGCGGCAGCAGGTTTTCCCGTTTTTTAGGCAGACTCATGGCGGACGGGCTGCCATCCAGCGCGGCCTGGGCCAGGCTGGCCGCCAGGAAAGCTGCCAGGGTGCTTTTCCCGCTGCCCGCGCCGCCGATAACGGCCAGGCGGTCATTGACCGTCAGCAATTTCACCAGGTCAATTGCATCGCCATCGGTGCGACGGTTCTCCACCGCCCGCAGGTAGGCGCGCTGGTGAGCCAACGGGTCGCCTTTGAACTCCCCGGCCAGTTCTTCAATTTCATCGCGGCGCGGCGGGGAAAATCGGCGCAGGGTCAGCGGCACAAAGACATCAGACAGGGCGCGGCGCGGCTGTTCGCGGGTGGCTGGAGCATTTTCCAACCCGTAGAGCTTTGCCCGGCCATAGGCTTTCACCACCCAGGCCAGGTACTCGCGCAGGATGCGCTCAAATTGATCTTTGTCCAATTGGGATTTCCCCGCCGGGGCTTCGTAGCGGTTGAAAAAGTAAGTGACCGTCCCGGTGTTGATGCTGCCCCCAACATTGCCACCGACCATGACCCCTTTTTCGCCTACCGCTTTGGCATTCGGCCCCTGGGCTGATGCGCCGCTGGTTGCGCTGGCAGTGTAGGTTGCCAGTTCCTTTTTCAGCGCCGCAATGCTGGTATCGACAAAACTGGCGTTCAATGCGCCGCTGGCTTTGGCTGATTCTAGTTGCTGGATGGTTTCTTCAATTTTCTGGCGTTCTTCACGATCAGGCATAGCGTATCCCTCCGCGCGGGGTGTTGATACTATTATGCAACAGCCGGGCTGATGACGCAACAAAATCGGGGAAGATTACAGGTAACTGGCTGTAACCAAATATAGATTTAGTGGTGGAGGTTTCAATCCAATCCCCCGGATGAAGGACGGCATCTTTTTTTAACATTTTTTTGTTGGAAAAAGGGCCACTCCACGCCCCCGGATGGATGACGACTGCCGGGATGGCATTAAAAATTAGCGAAGTATCTCCAATCTCCGCCACTCTCCATCCGATTTTCCCCTGTCAAGAAAAGTGCTAAAACGCGCCAGGAAGCCCCATGTTGGCAGTTTTTTCGCAGGCATGAAAACATAAGGGCAGGTGTTTTTTTCACGCCCCTATTTCGGCGGAAATCGTGACATTTCGCCAGGCGCTAGTGAACTGCAATCAAACAACTGGATGTCAAGAATGCCAATATTCCGTGTCGCGGCATGTTGCTAATAGGTCACGATGCTTCGAGCACCAGGCGATAGGTTTTGCCGTGAATCGTGATCGTCGCGCCATCCAGGCTGGGCTGCTCAATATGGCCGTGTTCATGAAATCTCCGGCAGATTGGACATTCTGGCAACTGGAATAGTTCCATTTTCTCCGGGGCGTGGAGTTCCAGTAGCTCAGGGTGCTCGCGCTTTACAATTTCCAGCCATGCCATCAAAACTTCGCAGGATTTGCTGCCAAGATTTTTCAACTCGCGCAGGGAATGCGAATCCGTTTCGGCGATGGTTCCCCAGAAAATGACCAGGCCGCTATAGTTCCCGGTTACAAATGCGCGCGGCCTGTTGGTAACTGCCAACGAGTTTTGCAGCAGGATGTTGATGATCCTGATATTTTGGGCTGTTCGTTCGATTGGGGGTGTGGCGTAAAGAAGGGGCAAAGTATTCATCTGGCAATTGTACCCGCCGACTGGCTTACAAAAATGCGTATTTCCACAAAGTTGTCAAATTTTCGTTTTATAATGGTTCTTATTGAACCACTTTCAAGGCGTCAATCTCATCATGCGGCTTATCGACCTTCACCTTCCCCCAGAAATCATCCAACAAATTTCTGCCTACGCCCAGGAAACCGGCCTGGACGAAGAACAGGCGCTCATCGCTCTCCTGACCGTTGCGCTTGGGCAAGCATCTCCAGCGCCTTCTGCACCAGCCAAACAATCTCCTGGTTCATTGAACGGCGATTTTCCTGGGCGCGGGCCTGCACCAACTCATACAGATCATCGGGAAAGCGAACACTGAGCGCCAATCGGTTTTTATCGGGGTAGAGCTTTTGACGCGGCATATGTTCCTTCACAAAAGCATTACAGGTAATAAAGAACCATTATAAACCATCCATCATCCCCACTGCCTGGTGATGACTTCGTCATTCACCGGCGTCAACGCAAAAGGATTTCGCCCATGAAACTCATCAAAGCCTTTTTCAACGTGATCGGTTTTTTCGTGAACAGCGTGATAGCTGTCATCGTGATCCTGCTCCTGGCAGCTGCCGCATACTTCCTGCCGCCCCAGTTACCACGCATTCGGATGCACTGGACAGCCTACCAGTTCATGACGGCCCTGCAAGCCGAAGATTACCCGAAGGCGTTTGACATGATGGCCCGGTTTTCGGTGGAGAAAATCGGCGAGCCAGACAAATTGCCGGAAATGCTGGGGATGACCGGCATGAAAATCGAGCGTTTTGAGCCAGCCTGGATTGAAATCCCTATGGAAACGCCCGCAGGGGAAGGCACCGCTGTCGCCTACAAAGTAGTGTTTGCAGGGAGCAAGAAAGCGCAACCTATCATGGTTGCCTTGCTGGAAGAAGATGGGGAGTGGAAAGTTTTTGCTACATCGCTCCCAACCAAAGTGAAATAAGGAGTGGAGATACAACTATGATCATGAAAGATATTCTTTTGCCTGTTCTCGTGGTAATCCTGGGCGACCTGTCGATCAAGGCAATTGGAAGGCTGTTCCAGCCAAAACCCGCAAGCCCCGGTGTAGAACTGACCGAAGGACAACTGCGCTGGCAACGTTTCCTGAAAACGGCCAACCGGTGGGCAACCTGGGCGGTTGTCATCGTAGCCCTGGGAACGGTGGGGTACTACGCTATCCAGCAGCAATACTTTCCCACAGTAGAAGGGTGCATCAAAAACGGTGCTGTAGCTAAGAATGTACCGGAAGGCAATGTTGTCAGCCCGCTCACGCAAGGTTGTGGGTACTACTTCGATGCACAAACTCCAAAAGGAGACTGGTTTAGACTGAGCAGTGATAGTAAAGAAATCGACAAGACCTGGGTGGCTCGCACTTATGTTGTCCTTCGTCTCTGCAAGATGAATGCTTATGCCCCATCACTTTGGAGTTGTATCACAAGCCCCTGACCGCAGAAACCAAAAGACTTGCCGACATAAATTAGTCGGCAAGTCTTTTGGTTGGCAGGGTTGCTCGTTGCCTGGAAATATCCTGGTTGCCTGCCAGCATCCCGGTTTGTTTGTAGCCTGCGTAAAACAGGCTACGCAGCGGGAAATGGGCGCGCCATCTGCCGCTTTCCTTTGGGAGACAGACAGGCGATTTGCTGATAGCTTAACTCAGTCATCATTGCGCTGATTTGCTCCTGGGAAAAGTGCTTTTTTACGAAAGCTACCAGGAAAACTGTTGTCATGAGTTCCTCCTACCAGTATTCAGGTTTTCCCAGCCCAAGTTCGGCTGAATATTCAAACAGGCCGAAGAAGACCCAGTGCAGGGCCGTTTCGTAGTACGCGGTGTCATCATTCGTTGGGGTCTCATCGTTGTCATCCTCCATGAGCAGCCTGCCGGTCTCGATAACCACGCGAATATCAAACATTGCCCCTAAGCCGTCTTCCCAGCGACGAGTGTGCGCCACAACTTTCAGCCATCCATCTGAGCGCCAACCGTGATAGCGCAGGAATGTATTGATGACCGCCTGCATCCTGTGAATAATAGTGACCTGGTTCCAGCGCATGGTGCCTTTCCCGTAGTGCATGGCCTTCCGCAACTCATCGTACAATTTGGGGTGCATTTCCAGGTACTGTCTGAGCAAGTAAATCGAAGTTTTGGGGTAGGCAGACTGTCTGAACACTGTTTGCGATGAGTGAAAGGATGCGGCATAGATCAGGCCGATGAGTTCAAAGAAACCAGGTTCGGGATCGCGCGATTCGTCCTCTTTGGCAGTCAACTTGAACTGCTGCCACAAGGCTTGTAGCACCGCCTTATCCTGGCTGGATGTGCCATAGGCCAGCAATTTCTCTGGCGTTTCGATGTTTTCGTCCTGCTGGGGTTCGCTGGAATCGCCCAGACTGGTTTGCCCAAACACATCAACCCACTCAAGCTGGCCTGTGCCATCCCAATCAGGTTGATCCAGGAATTCCAACAAGGGCACAGCCAGGAGAGAAAATTTGAGTTGTTGGTCACGAAGGGACATCCGGGCTTTTCGCCAAATCCCAAGTGTCTTGTCGAATTCCTTGCCGCGCGACAGGTGTACCAGCATTCGGACTTCCCGCACGTAGGATTGCGACTCTGGCCTGCTGAAAAAATCCTGGCGGTTTCCCAGGCTTTCTACGATGCGTGGCATCGTGTGCCCGCTGGCGGCCTGTTCGACCTCGAAGATGAGCTTTTTACCACCGGAGATGGAAACCACATGATCGGGTCGCAACACACGTTTTCCATCAAAAGCCAGGGTTGCATCAGTCGTGATGTCCACGCCACATGCCTGGGCGACCAGGTGAACGTCGCTCATCGCCAGGGCGTGCAGGATGGTCAGGTCGGTGCTCAGGCTGGACGCATCGGCATCATCATGCCCCAGGGCACGGAGCAGTCCGGCTCCCCCTTCGTCCAGCATATAAATCGCCGAAGGGCGTCCAGCATAGCCGGGGCGCGAAATAGAACGATCCAGTTTGCGCAAGATTGGCGGGAAGCCGGAACATCTTTTGTTCCAACGCTCTACCAGGCGCTTGAGCGGCACGAATTCCAGGTTGGTGATTTTCTGCAACTGTGTCGCGTTGACAACGCCTGTATGCCTGACCACATCCAGAGCTGTCTGCCACTGGCAATCTGGAAATCCTGTTTTCATGCAAGCCAGGAGTTCAGCAGCTTGCGCTTCATCCAGGCGAGCTGGTGGTTGTGTTGCGGGGAGACGGGTTTGTTGAGTTTGTCTGTTCATAAATAAATAACCTCTTATGTGTAGTTCACTCTCAGTTTTAACAGGGGGGTTTTAACACCCTCTCAAGTCTCTCCAGTCAATGCCTTCAACCGCTTTTGTTGGGTAGCGATGATGTTGTTCTGTTGGGCGATGTACTCTTTTTGCTCATTGATGGCGATGAGAAGATTTGTCATCTGCACTTTCAAATCGTCAATCTCATCCAACATGTCGTTTATGGGTGCGGTTTGTTCTTCGCGCATGGCACTTATTTCGCGCGCAGCTTTCGCATTTTCTTCACGGAGCCGGGCATTTTCGTTGATGATCAATTCGTGCCAGGTGTTAAATTTCTGACCCTGACTATAGAGTTCTGCCTGGGATTGTCGCTTTTCGTTCTCCAGCGCCCTCGCAGAGTTTTTGTGCAGCTCTTTAACTTCATCGAAATGCTGGTTCAGCTTGTCAAACAGGCCCGATTTGAATGCAGCGACAACCGAATCCAGGGGTGCGCCTTGTTTAATCTCTACCAAAGCAACACGCACTCCCGGAACTTCGTGGCCTAGCATAAGTAACAATTCGTTCAACAATGCGCGTTGCGCTTGCTCATTGTCTCCCAAGATAAGGTAGGTCATTCTGTTAGCGATTCTTTCGCTGGAGCTTTGTGTAATCGCATTCGGGGAGGTAAATGCGCTTATAGCCATCCCTGGCGTTTTCTGCTGCGAAATTCAAAATAGCCCCCACCGGTAGGCCCATGCCTTCCATGTGTCGCTTAAATCGCTCCACATAATTGTGAGGTGTTGGGCAATCCTGGGTTACAGCAACCGCCACCCGGCAGTCTACGACTATGTCGAACCTGCCGTATCCGATGGCGCTGTCATGGCGCACAATCACGGGCACATCTCTCGATGCGCAAATGTCAAAGTCTCGAAAGCGATCAAAAACTGCGTTTGCCAGTTGAAATTGGGTAAGGCCGGGGCGTGCTTTCATTTCTTCAAAGAGTGGGGAGTAGGCTTTCCAAATCAACCCGGTCAAATCTTCGTACAAGTACTGCGATGTCATAATCATTCTCCATTCAGAACGTGGGATTTTTGGGAACCAGAAAATAGGCTCATTTTTTGGTTCCCAGTTATTTGAGGAAATCATCAGCTGCAAAGAACAATTCGTCATCCGAAACAAGTTCATCGGCATGGGAAATGTTCATTGCGCCGGTTCGCAAGGCAGTTTTCAGGGCAACAGCCCGCTTGCGAGGTGGCAAACCGCCCAGGAACTCGATCAGGTCATCATCCTCGCCCACCCGCAGACGCAGGTGAACATGGAATTCCCAGGCTTTGCCTGTGGATACCGGGCGTCCGCGAGTCATCACTTGCCCTTACGCGCCTGCTGGAGCAGGGTCAGGCGGTACAAACCGCGCGCAATCGCCTGGACAGGTTCATTGGGCATGAAAGCGCGGCCATTGAAGCGGTGTGGCAGGCTGTCTTTCAGCAGGATAGCTCCGCCATCCAGTACCATTGGTAGCACCTGGGATACAACTTCCAGGCCGCCAGGCGCGCCATATAGCTTGAAAGCGCCGTTTCCGGCATCAATGCCGAGGGGGGTGAAATTCTTTTTCATGCTGGAATTACTCCTTTTTACTTTTCAAAAACGGTTGAGACGGCTCGATGCGGTTTGAGCCGGTTTGATTTGTTCATTCCGATAGGGTTGTCACGGCCAGTTCCAGGTCGGTTTCGCCGGGCGTGATGTAAAGCCGGGTGGTGTTCAGGCTTTCATGGCCCAGCAGTGCGGCCACTTTCTCCAGCGTTACGCCGCTATCGATCAGCGACTTGGCGAAGGTGTGACGACATACATGGCAGGTGACATCCGGCAGGCCAGCCTGTTCGGCATAACGGGTCACAGCATTTTGGACGGAGCGGGGCTGCATCGGCTCGCCGCGCTGGCCGATGAAGAGGGCCTCACTGACAATTTGCGGGCGGACTTCCAGCCATTGCTCCAGCATGGCGCGGGCGTCTTTGTTGAGCGGGACAACTCTTTGTTTCAGGCCCTTCCCGGCCCTCACCGTGAGCGAAGACTTCCGCTCGGTGAGAACCAGGTCGCCCACTCTCAGGTTGCAGAGTTCGGAAACTCGCAACCCGGTATTCAGGAGCAAAATCACCGAGACGGCGTCGCGCAGGCGCAACAGCCACAGGCGCGGGTAGCGCAGCCGGGCAGTTTGCAGGTCGGTGGTCACGGTTTGGATCAAGTCGCGGCGCTGCTTTTTGTCCAGCCATTTGGGGGCGAGCGAGACGGTTTCCACGCTTTTGATGCTGATGGCCGGGTTGTTGGGCATCAGGCCGGTTTGCGCAGCCCAGTTGCCAAAGGCGGCGATGGCGGCCAGTTTGCGGTTGATGGTATGGGCGGCGGTGCCGCTTTCCAGCAAGGAGGAGCGATATTCGCGCACATCGGCGGCGGTCAGGGCGGCCAGGTCTTTTTCCAGCCAGCGCGAAAGGACATTCAGGTCGTTGACATATCCGCGCACGGTGGCGGGAGAGCGATCAAGGGCGTGCAGGTGTTCGGAAAAATCAGTAAGCTGGGTCATGGGTTATCTCCTAGAATGGCATGGTTTCGTTCTTTTTCGCCAGGTCGGCAAAGCGGGTCAGGCGGGTATCGAAGAACAGGTCAACGATCCCGGTTGGGCCACCGCGATGTTTGCCGATTTTGAACCGCGACACGTTGTCTTTTGTGTCTGGACGCCAGATAAAGGCCACCATGTCGGCATCGTTCTCGATGGCCCCCGACTCGCGCAGGTCGGAAAGTTCCGGCTCCTTGTCCGCCCGGACTTCCGATGCCCGGTTGAGTTGGGCCGCAGCCAGCACCGGGATGCCCAGTTCCATCGCCAGCAGTTTCAGCGAGCGTGAGCAATAGGCAACTTCCTGCTCGCGTTCCCTGAAATTGTTCCCACTTCCAGCCTGCATCAACTGGAGATAATCCACCACCAGCAAATCCAGCCCGTAGCGCGCCTGCATCTGGCTGGCAAGTGCCCGCAGCTTGGCCGGGGTAATCGCGGCAGCATCGCTCAGGAAAAGCTGGTCACGCTGAATGTCGTCCAGCGATGCAATAAAAACATCTACCTGATCGTCCTCCAGTGCCTTTTCGGTGAGGCTGGCAGCTTCTATGCCGGTGCGCGAGGCCATCATGCGCCCAATCAGTTCCCGGCGAGACATCTCCAGGGAGAACATCGCAACTTTCTTCCCGTTCTTGATGGCATCCAGCACCAACGTTTGCATCCAGGCCGATTTGCCCTGCCCAGGGCGGCCAGCGATTATATTCAGGGTGCCTTTCGGCAGGCCACCTTTGAGCACCTTGTCCACATCAGCCAGCCCGGAGGAAATACGCTGGCTTGTGACAGGTTTGCCTTCGGCGGCCAGTTGCCTGCGTTGCATAATGTCGTCGTACAGCTCACCGACGCCATCCACGAAATCCACCAGCACGTCCGGCATGTCCACCTGCTTTGCCACTTCGTGCAAGGTTTTTTCGGCACCGGTCATTACGTCCGCCGCGTTCAGGTCGCGTGAGTCAAAAGCCAGCGTAGCAATTTTGTTGGCAGCCTGGAGCAGTAGACGGCGGGCATGATCACCGCGCACAACTTCGGCATATTCGGTAGCGTGTAAGGTCGTCGGCACTTGGTTGAGCATGGCCGTGAGGTAAGCCGGGCCGCCAATATCGTCCAACCGCCCCATGTCGTCCAGTTCTTCGGAGACGGTGAGAATATCAATTCCCGCGCCGCGCTTATCCAGGCGGGCGTAGGCTTCCCAGATAAAGCGGTGCCGGTGGATGTAAAAGGCTTCCGCAGATAAGGCCACTGCGCTGAAAACCAGCGAGTTGATCAAGACCGAGCCGATCAAGGCTTCTTCGGCCTCGCGGCTGTGCGGCAGTTCGGGTGCAGGGGTGGTCATTTTTCCTCCGGGTGATGTGGGTTTATTGAGCAAGTCCCAGGCGCTCGGTACGCTTCTGGGCCTTTTGTGCCAGGTTTCGTTCTTTCCAGGCCGCTCCCTTTGCTTCGAGGGCGGCTTTTTCTTCGGGCGTAAACGTTTTGACAGGCGTGGCGGGCACATCGGCGGCCAGGGCTGCCTTTGTTTCGGCCACTTTCCTGTCGCTCTGTCGCCGGACAGACATGGCCGCTGCGACGACATTCACGAGTGAGCGAGGGGATACAACGTTGAAATAGTGATTTTTCCAGATGTCATGAACAGCGTTGATCGCTTCGGCGGGTGTCACGCCATACTCGCCAGCGGTAGCTTTAAGCTCATTCACGTCATCGAACCATTTTTTCGATTTGTAATTTTTGCCGCGCGGCATCGCCGGGGGAATGATCCCGAATTGCGAACAGAAAACCCCAACGACTTCGCCCACTTCGGGGGAGTAAACCTTGCCAAAGGCTGCAATGCGGGCGGCAATCTCTTCGGGGGTCAGGCCAGCCGATTTGGATGTTTCGGCAGGTTGGAGAGCAGGCTTGGGTTCGTTGGCGGGTTTCGGGGATTCCGCAGCGCGTTTGGGGGGTTCCGGTTTTGGAGTCTCGCTGGTCGGAGCAAAAGCATCCGGGTTTTTTGGTTTTGAATTTCCAACACACACAGGCGCGTCAGCGCCAGAGACGCCAGTTTTAGATTCGAGCGATTTAGGCGCACGGTAGTTTTTAATAGCTTTAATGCTTAATAGCTTAAAAGCCTGTGCCACTTGCGCCACCCGGATGTGCCATTCGCGCCACTCGGATGTGCCATTTGCGCCACTGATGTGTGCCACTTGCGCCACTCCGATTGTGCCATTTGCGCCACTGATGTGTGCCACTTGCGCCACTCCGATTGTGCCATTTGCGCCACTGATGTGTGCCACTTGCGCCACTTTGTCAACGAGTCTGTCAAAAGCGTCCCCATCGTCAGCGTTAATCGACTGTGCTATCACACGCAGTTCAACCGGAATTTCATCGGTTAGTACGTCGAGGGTACGCGGAGCGTCCCATTTGCCATTTTCAATCAGCCCGCTCTCGTTCAGGTGGATGTAAATCTGCAAGACCGGATCGCGCAGCCACTCCCAAATCGTCTTGGGCCGCGACAGGCCCAGCCAGTTAGACATTTCCGCGTAGCCGCCACTTACAACTACCTGGCCTCGGTCTTTCCCGCGACTGTTCCAACATTTGTCCCGCAGGATCGAGAGCAACCATCCTTGCCCGGTTCCCAAAAGCGGCAGCAGATTTCGAATAAATGACAGATGCAAGTGCAGCGTATCGCTTACAGGCATAATGTGGCTGGTGAGTTTTTCGGCCAGCCCCCGGATTTCCGCATCCGGCAAATCGTTGAAAATTTCACGCAACAAGGCGGATACCATCATGGGGGTTTCGCTTTCAGACGCGCCAGGCTCGGCTAGTAGTTTGTCCAGCAATATGGTGCAGGCAGCGGACACCACTTCGGTGGGGCCACCGCACGCTTCCAGGTTGTCAATCAACCAACGACGCAGAGCGAAAGTATCGGGGCCAGTCAGCGGCAACGACATTGAAACCACGTATCGATTGGCTGCGCGACGTGGGGCATCGGATGTGTTCTGCCATTGTGGTTTTTCTTCCACCCATCGCACTAACCCGGACAACTTTTCCCAAGTCTCCGGGGTCGCAATCCGACGCCAAAAAGTACGGCGAGATGCTCCGCTCAGGGCCGCGATAGACGCACCAGAAAAGCGCCCGGTTCGCTGGCCGTTTCGTGCGCCCAGATTGTAGGCAGACTGGCGAAAAGCGATATACAGCCAGGCCAGTTCAGGGCCAATCAACGGCAGAAAGCGCAAAAAGTAAGCATTTACAACAACGACCTGGCCGGGGCGAACAGCTTTCTCGTAGAGCATATCGCCCCAGTCTGCCTCTAGCGCAAGGTCGGTTTCGGGGAGAGTAGTATCAAGTTGTTTCATGGAACATCCTATTGGATTGTCGCTCGAAGAATAGTGAAAGTGCGTGGCGAATCCCACTGTCCAACGTTTTCGCTGTCAACCACCTGAACATAGGATTGCATCGCCGGGCTATTCAGCCACTGATAAATCAATTCAGGATTCGACAAGCCCAACCATCGCGCCATTTCTTCATAACCACCTTCCACAGTGACACGATTATCCTGGCTTGTGTAATCCAAGATGGCAAGTAGCCATACCTGTCCATCCCCAAGTGTATTTCGCAGGTTCCCTAAATATTCTAGCGGCAAGCACAAAAATTCGTTTTCGGGCATGATACGAGCGGTCAGGAGTGCATCGAGCTTTGAGATTTGCGCTTCTGTAAATTCTCCAAAACCGCGCAATACGTCACCGATAGTCTCATGAGAGTGATACACCATCGCATCGGGATCGGCCAAGTCATCGGCGTCAGCTAGTAAATCATCAATTGGAGCGCGACTACAAGCAGCCGCTACTGATGAGGCAGTTGTCGCATGGCCCCCAGATAAACGGTAACCCATTGCAAAAGCATCTGGGCTGACAAGCGGCAGCGATACCTGTACCAAAAAGTGAAGTGTTACTATTCCTTGCCCGTTTTCTATGCGCCATACCAAGCCTTCCAATTTGCACCAGGGTTCTTCCGAATAAATAAAATCCAAAAGAGAATCAACTGATATGCCAAGCAGATCAGCGATATATGGGGTATGCAAATTAGCCGAACTTCGACCTTCGTACACGCCATTTGCGTACATAGCCTGGCGGAACGCAAGGTAATACCAGGCCAGTTCCGGGCCAATTACAGGCAAGAAACGCAGGAAATAAGCTGGTACAAAAATAGGATCGGGGTTATTTTTTGATGTTTCCATGACGAAAGTAGCTCCTTTTTCTTTTTTCGGGATAAGTGTGAAAACGCGCCAGGAAGCCCTGTGTTGGCGGGTTTTTAGCAGACGGGAAAACATAAGGACAGGTGTATTTCCGCGCCCCTACGGGCTTCCTGGGGGCGCAACCTAAGCAGCAACCTAAGCGAGTATCCAAGCAGAAACCAAGCAAAACCTAACTGGTATCTAAGCAGCATTGCTTAGGTCATTTTGGGCACATAAAAAATCACACGTTTTTCGGCGGAAACTCCGATTCTGGTTTTTTGACCTTCTCCCAGGTGGTGACTTTTATGCTTGCTTCGGCCTCTGGTTTCAGCCGAAACTCGCAGGCGATATAGTCGTCCAGCGCAATCTCCAACAAGCGAATAACTACCTCCCCTATCGGGATGATGTGCTTCATCGGACTCTGCGCCGTTGCGCCATCCTGAGTGCCAGCAATTGCCCGGATGCGACTATCGATTTCCGCAGGCCAGCGAAAGGTCAGCGATTTTGCGCGAACCTTTTCTGCCGGTTTCTTTTTCTTGATCGGGTCGCGCAGTTCCAGCTTTTCTTTCTCCCAGGGGCGTTCTTCTGACTTTTCCCAATTCATGATGGTCATGTGCCCACGCCCTCGCGGGTTGGTGCGAGGCGTAATCAATTTGGGATTTTCATCAACGCGAGAAAATGCCCAGCTCATCATGGCCTTTGCGATGTTGTCTACCGTTGTAGCATCGGCCCGAGCATTCCCTTTTTCATCAAACTGCACAATACTCAGCATGGCTTTTTGCAGTCGCTGGCTGCGCTCGTGTAAGCTGACAGGGATGTGATACGAATAAGTGCGGCTGCCCCAGGTGCGTTTGCGCGCAACGCTATCAGGCGGCGGCATGAACCTTTCCACGATGCTGTTCATTTCAGGAACAGTGGCAAACGGGTTTCGACGATCAAACGCTGGCTTTGTCATTTCCTATAACCTCCGAATAGCATCAACCAAGCCCCGGTAATCCTGGGCTACACCGCAGCCTGGGTCATATTCCCAAATTGTGCGCGCCACAGCCGCACACTCGCGCATGACCGTTGCCCGACGAATGGGGGCCAGCGTATGCTTCTTGTCCGCACGCAACGCTTCCAGGCACGTCGCGCTTTCCTTCGTCACTGTGTCGTAAAGCGTCGGCAGGATGCCAACCAGCAAGCCATCCCACTTGTACCTATCTGCCAGCCCGTTGAGGAACATCATCGTCTTGCCCAGCGATTCCACTGCCAGGAAGTCGGTTGCAACCGGGATCAAAACATGCGTGGCGGCCCAGGCAGCTCGCTCTTGCAGGCCGCCAAGTGAAGGGCTGGTGTCGATGATGATGTAATCGTATTTGGGGAGCAGCGGGCTGATTGCCCGTTGAATGGCACCTACCGGGCGAGACTCGGCGTTCATTAAGGTTTGCGCGGACGATGTGTGCGCGTCCCCAGGAATGATGTCAAGGTTTTCGCGCGCATGGCGCACAAGCGAGTCTGCGCGCACGCCGATGCCCACCAGCAGGTTATAGATGCACGGTTCGGATTCAACTCCCAACACGGTTGCAACCTGGCCTTGCGGATCAAGGTCAACGATTAAAACGCGCTTCCCGGCCAGCGCCAGGCCGTGCGCCAGGGTGGCGCAGGTGGTTGTTTTGGCAACACCCCCTTTTTGGTTGGTGACAGTGATGATGTGAGGCATTTATCTACTCCTGCAAAGTGTCGATCAGATTCAGTTCGGTTTTGCCGCTGCGCTCATCGAACCGAGCGCCGGGGATGACAGCGATGGCAACGATGTTTCCGTCAGCATCGCGGGCGTTTTTGACGCGGACGCCAGCCCACCGGTTGACCGCAGCAAGGGCAGACAGGACGAAGGTGAACGCTTCGGCAGCGTGACTTTCGCGTGTCCCGCCACCCTTGCGGCCCGGAACCCGCACCTGGAGAGGCTCCGCGATGAGCGGAAGCGCATCATCCAGGTGCAGGTTGTTCGATGGGGCAGGGGGCTGGCTTAGGGAAAATTTGGCTTGTGGCCGTTTCCGCCGAAACCAACAGGGGCGGGCGGGGTCAGCGAAACCGTGACGCCCACCGGAACAGGCGGCTCCATCACTTCGGCGTACACGGTGCGGAAGTTTTCCACCGTCATGTCGGCGGGCAGCAGACTGACCTGCATGAACTTCTGGTAGGTCACGTCTGGGGTAGCGTTGATCTGGGAAAACAGCGTCACCAGTTCATCGGCAGTAACGTTCATGTAGGCCAGAAGGTCGGCCAGGGCGTAAACGTGGGGGATGCGCACCGTCATGACGCCAGCGGGGGTGTGCGCAGTTTTCAGGGCCGCGATACGGGCGCGCATTTGGTCAGGCGAAGCGGTGGGAGCAGCAGGGGCGGCGGGCTGTTCGAGCGCGCGCACACCAGTTTTCAGCACACGATTCTTCAAGACGGTATTCAGCTCGTTTTCCAGCCCTTCCTGCTCCATGCGGATGGCAGCCAGCAGTTTGGCCTTTTCCAGGATGTCAGCGCGGGCCAGGGTTTCAGCTTCCAGACGCAAGACCTGGCGGCTCAGTTCATCCGACTCGGCCATCTCGACATTGTGGGCGTGGTCTGCCTTGCGGCGCGCCCGGCGTTCAGCAGTCTGCGGGCTGGTCATGTGGTAGATAAAACCGGCCACCACGTTCAGCACCACCACCAGCGGGACAGCCACAACCGCGATGCTGCCGATGGTCTTGCTCAACACTTCGTTGTGGGATGCGCCGCCGTACATCAGGGCGTCCGCGGTGGAAGTCAGGATCACGCCGAGCAGGTCAAAGATGAAAAAGCCCATTGCTACGGCGTCCTGGTATTTGGTGCTGGAGCCGAACATCCAGACCACCGACCAAAGCACAGCGCCGATGTCCAGGCCCCACAAGCCAACCATTGCGATCAGTTCCATGCCGGACGGGACGGAAGTGGTGAGGAAGTCGTAGCTGCGCCAGCCGGTGTAGACCAGCAGGACAATATCCAGGATAAGCACCATGATGTCGCCTGCGTTCAGGCCACCGTGGTCGGTTTTGATGTCTTCGCCCCGCAGGGAGTCAATCAGGGTTTTGGTAGTCATGTGTTTCTCCTTGTGATTTTCGAGATGGTTCCTGGCAGCCAGGTAAAGGCCGGGCCATCCAGGTGGAAGGTTTTCCGCTCACGCAGCAGGCGCAAGCGGATGGCGATGTAGAACAACAGCAGCGCGGCTGTGGCAGGGGGCAGTACCGCAAGGAACAAGTCCGCGTATTGCCACTGCGTCAGGGATGGGAGGCCCAGTCTGGTTGCGAGCAGGGAGAGAACCCCGCCGATTGCCAGGCCGCCCCAGATGTCCTGTTTCCCGCGCCGCTGGAGCAGGAAGCCCACCCATCCCACCATCGTCAGGATGACGACGAATTGCAGGGTAAGGACAGGGAAGGGGCGGGAGAAGGGGGAGTACAGGTTGTCGATGGCAACCATCAGCGTGTACGCGCCCGCCAGCCAGACCATCACGCTTGCCACTCGCAAGAGCCAGGGCAGCGCCAGCAGCAGGGCCGCGACCAGCGCCAGGAACAGGATGGTGATGAACTTCCACAAGGCGGCCAGCCTTGCCCGGATGTCAGCTTGCAAGCGGGCGGCGGTTTCGTCAGGAGCGGGGGAAAATTCATTCATGGCGGGGTGAATCGCCCCCTTTCTTTTTGCCGTTTGCGAGATGGTGGTTGAAGTTCATCATTTCGTTGATAAAAACAAATACTTCCCCAAATACGCAAACGCCAAGAAATTGCAGGCCGAAAATGGAGTAGACCAGGTAGCCAGCCGTAGCCAGCGTGTCGGCGTGCCGAAAGAAATACAGCGCGTACAAAATCCCGGCTACGATGAAGGCCGCGATGGACGCTTCGCCCAGGAGCAGGGCGATTTTCAGCCGGATGTAGAAGGTGGCATTCCTGAATTCACCGAAGGTGCGCGGACGGGCAGCGTGGCTGGTTGACTGGTATGCTTCGGCGCGGGCCATGATCTCGGCCCCGGATGGGCCGGGGAAGGTAGGGTCAAGGGCCTTGTCCAAGATTGCGCGGGCAGCCAGTTTGGCGCTGGCAGAATTGAAGCCGGTAGGGCCGAGCCTGTTGGGGGGAAATTGGATTTGACGGGTAGCCATTTTAGGTGTTCCTTTCCTGGTTGGGGATTTCGCACTCATCGAAATGAGTGCGAAATTTGGCCGGTGGGTTTACGCTTGCGCCTTCTCTGTGAGCGAGGTGCAAATCTCGTCCAGCTTGGCCCAGTTGTTGCTCATCGAGCAAATGATCATCGCGTCTGCCATCGGCTTACTGATGCCCAGTTCTGCGTTCAGGGTGTCTACGAACTCCTGGGACTGCTTACCGGCGTCAGTTTTGTAATAACCATCTTTGCCGTAGCGGACGACAATAACTTCGCCATTCGCTTGCAGGCGCGAGTAGCAGAAGGCGGGGCGAGTGGATGACGGATCGAGTGGCATAAGGTCTCCTTTCATTTTTTCCTTTCGCACACATTGAAATGTGTGCGGAATTCAGTTAGGCATTGTTGGGGCCGTACAGATACACAGCGGCATCATCCAGCGCCGCGCTAGTCATGTTTTGAGCTTTCCCAACAGAAATGTGAAAAACTTTTTCGCCACGTCGCTTTTCTGCGACCCAACGGCCATTCTCACGTTTGATCAGGCGAAAATCGCCGAAACCAGTCTTGCACTCCAGGGACTGTAGTTGCTCCATAGCAGCGCAAAATCGTTCGCCGCCAATTGCAGCCGGATCACGGTATCCAATGCCCAGTTCGCGGCAAATCAGGTACAGCTTGCTGAAATCTCGGTGGTCTTGTTCAATCACTGCATCCATGAAGGGTCTCCGTTTTCGCACACATTTCAATGTGTGCGAAAAATAAGTTGTTACTGGTTGCCCAGTTTCTGGCAGTTGGTGTACCGGCTGTTCACCCAGCCGTTTTTGGTTGCGGCGATCACAGCGATCCAGTTGCCAACCGGGGCGGCAGTACCCAGGGTGAGCGTATCGCCAGCCGCCAGATAGCCCGTCACCGGCGATGTCTCACTGGCCGAAGCCCGCAGGTGCAGGTGTTCCGCCGTAACCCGGCAGTCATGCTGCGGGTTGACGGGAGTTGTAGTAGGAAATGGAGATAATGCCGGCCCACTTGTCACCCCCTGTGGAGTTTCCGGCGTACTGTCAGGCAATTTGGTTGGTAAAACCGCAATCTGAACAGCAGTATTTGCTGACTCGGGAATGGCAGAAAGACTGCAAGCCAGCCCAGTCATTACAAGCGCAATCAAAATTGAATATCGCATACGTCTCCAATTCGGGTAAAATGGGAGACAGCAGGAAACTGCTGTCTCTTTGATTGAACGAGCGCAGTCCACAGCCACGCGGGGCGCTCGTTCAAGTTTTAAGTCAACTTCACATCTGATCGCAATTCCTGATGTTCCTGATTCACTGCTTGTGACAAAACCATGTCCCAGACAGGAGATTCGGCAACCTTTACAACATAGCCTACAAACAAGCCCTGCTGTTGCAAAAGAGTATCGAGTCGGCTTTTTTCTTCTGCTACATTTTTCTGCGTAATCCAGATAATGGTCAGATGTTCAACAACAACCATGTTCTGTTCAGCATGAGATGGAAACCCAGCAAAACGAAGCCTACGGGCCAGGCGAATGGCAAATTTAGCAGGCCGGGTACGAGCATCAGTATTGAGCATTGATTCCTGGTAAATTACCGGAAAAACTCGCCGGGCTTTCTCCCATTCAGTTAAAAGATTGACCATCGGTTTCATTCTCCTGTTGACGAGTGTTCTGAAAGATAAACTTCTCAAAATCATCAGTTGCTATGCGTGTGACACTCCCTAGCCGAAAAGCTCGGAGCAACCCGACCCGCACCCACCGCATCACGGTGCGTTCTGAGACGCCAAGCCGTTTTGCAGCATCATCAGTAGTCAGATAGTGTTCAGACAGATTTTTGAGCATCAGACCTCCAAAGAGTAATAAAAAATGACCGAGATTGTCCTCGGTCATTTTTAGGCAGGCAGAATATTAGGTATTTGTCTGGGTAGCTTTCCTAGAACCCTCCCTCTCCGCCATAAAAAAACGCCCGTTAGCAAACGGGCGTTTTTTTATGGGCGAAGATCCCGTTTGGGAGATTGCCAAAGGAGTTTTTTCCTCGTATAGTAAACACATACGATTGCACCCACTCATAAAAACGAGTCGTTACATCCCCCCCCAAATTGGGTTCTTGAACAAAAATGATGACAACTATGAAACCGATTGAAATCAAAATCTCTGGCGATATTCAAAAATCTCCGCAGGAAATATGCTCCGCAATACTCGATACAAATCGCTGGACAGAATTTACCGGCTACTCCATCCTGCCAGGAATTGAAAGCGCCCATTTTGAAACCAAAACCCAGGGCATTGTGGGCTCAAGAATCAGTGTGAAGAACAAAGATGGTTCATCCCACATTGAAGAAATCATTGAGTGGGATGCGCCCCATCAAGTAGCAATGAAATTCCAGGATTTCAACGGAGTCGTTAAGAACCTGGCGTCGCATTTTATCGAAACGTGGAGTTTCCAGCCATCAGACAATGGCACACGTGCCACCCGGATGATGGCTTTTTATCCCAAGGGGATTTGGGCATGGCTGGTACTGTTTCCAATCTCAAGGCTGATGAAAACGGCCTTTGAACAGGATTTCTTGAAACAAGGCGGAAAGCTTGGAACATAAAAATGGGAGCCCGCTGGGATTTTCACAATGAAAGCAATCACTTATAACAAATATGGAACGCCCGATGTCCTGCATCTCGAGGATGTGGAAAAACCTACCCCAGATGGTGACCAGGTGCTGATCAAGGTAGTCGCGGCCTCCGTCAATGCACTGGACTGGCACATGCTGACTGCCGATATTTTCCTGGTGCGGCTGATGGGTTCCGGGCCATTCCGGCCCAAAAACACCATTCTTGGCGCAGATGTCGCCGGGGTGGTGGAAGCCGTGGGCAAAAATATCAGCCAGTTCAAGCCGGGTGACAATGTTTTTGGGGATATTGGTCACGGCGGTTTCGCCGAATATGCCCTCGGCAGGGAAAAACAGTTGGTCTTGAAACCCACCAACCTGTCGTTTGAGCAGGCAGCCGCCGTCCCGGTAGCAGGCCTGACGGCCCTGCAAGGCTTGCGCGATAGCGGGAAAATCCAGCCGGGGCAAAAAGTTCTCGTCAACGGAGCCGCTGGCGGGGTGGGAACGTTCGCTGTACAGATGGCTAAAATTTTCGGGGCAGAAGTCACCGCCGTTTGCAGTTCCCGTAACATGGAACAAGCCCGTCAACTTGGCGCAGATCACGTCATCGATTATACGAAGGAAAATTTTACCCAAAACGGCAAGCAGTATGATCTGATCTTTGCCGCAAATGGCTACCATTCGTTGGCCGATTACAAACGGGCTCTCGCTCCCAGGGGCATTTACGTAATGGCCGGGGGCAAAACCAGGCAAATTTTCGAAGCGATGCTGATGGGAAAGTGGTTTTCAGAAAAAGATGGTCGCACACTGGGCGGTGTCTCTACTCATATTGACCAGAAGGATCTGCTGACACTCAAAGAAATGCTCGAAACTGGGAAAATCATCCCGGCGATTGACAAACTTTACCCGCTGAATCAAGTTCCCGAGGCGCTGCGCTATCTCGGCGCGGGACACGCCCGGGCAAAAATCATTATCACGGTTGGTTAGCATAGCTGAAGCGCAGGCGATCAGATTGGATTGCCACCCCGTGTAATGATCAGCAAAACCGATCGCTCCCAAATTGCCCTGGTCAGATGGTTATCAATACAATCGCCACCAGCGCGATCACGATACCAAGCGCCTGCTGTTTGTTAATGCGTTCCTTGAGCAGAATCCACGCCAGAAGCACTGTTGCGCCAGGGTAAAGTGAGCCGAGCACCGCGGCAACATCCACGCGGCCACGTTGGGCAGCAAGCGCATAGAAGGCATTACCAAGCGTGTCGAGCAGTCCACTCATCAGGATGGGCAAAATACTCTCGCGGTTTGGGATGATTTTTTGCTGTGTAAAGAGCGAGTATAAGAGCAGGCTGAAAATTGAGATGATGCGCACAGCAATAAGCGGGTAAACCACCGCATCTGTGCTGGCGAAGTGTAAGGTGGTAAAGAAAAAGCCAAATGCCAGACCCGCAATCACAGGCAGGCGCAAATCTGCGAGATTGAAACCCAGGCCACCGCCCCCAGAAACCAGCCAAATGGCAGCCAGCGCCAGCAGGAACCCGATAACCACGAGGAGTGGAGGTAGTTTTTCGGTCAAAGCGGCAAAAATCACCGGGATGCCAGCCGCCACAAGCGCCGAAACCGGCGCAGCAACGCTCATCCGCCCATTTGCCAGGGCGGTATAAAGCAGCAACAGCCCAATCGCGCCACCCAGGCCGGCAGCCCCGCCCCACAGCCAGGATGAGAGCGGCGGGAAAGGTTCGCGAATCGCAAAGGCAGCAGCGAGTAGCAGGATCATACTGAAAACATGCGCAAAGATAACCACAGCATAGGCACTGGTGCGCTTGGTGGCAACCCCGCCGCTAAAATCGCCTGCGCCCCATGTCAGGGCAGCGGCGAGGCCAAAAAGCACCGGCATCCATCCAAAGTTCATCGAAACTCCATCAGCGAAAAATCAAAACACGCAGAATCTATGATTTTTGAGATTTGGCCTTCGACTTCCGGCCAGAATTCATCACAACGATTTGCTCCGGCGCCACACCCTGTTCCAGCAAAAACTCACGCTTGGGCTTGAGCGCGCCAGTCGGGCAGACTCCTACACACTGGCCACAGAAAACGCAGCTTGTGGCAGGCATTGGAATGTCAAAAAACGTGCCAATCTGCGTCTCAAAGCCGCGCCCGCTAAAGTTAATGGCGTAAGTATACTGGGCGTCGTCTGCGCAGACCTGTACACAACGCCAGCACAGCACACACTTGGCATAATCGCGGATATACATCGGGTTGTCATCTTTGACTTCCACTTCGCGGCGGTGGGCAGCGGGGAAACGGTCTGGGGATGCGCTGTATTCACTCATCAGCCCCTGGATTTCGGGGGAATCGGCCAGGTCTACGCTGGATGCAAGCATCTCAAGGATGGTTTTTCTTGCCCGGTTGACGCGTTCCGATTTCGTCTGAACCTTCATCCCATCGGCCGCCTTGACAACACAACTCGGCTGGAGCAGGCGCATTCCATCGATTTCAACAACGCACATACGGCACAGCCCGTTGGCTGTTGTCGCCGGGTGCCAGCAAATGGTGGGGATATCAATCGCAAACTGGCGAGCAGCTTCCAGAATGGTTAGGCCATCTTCAACCGTAATTTCTTGAGCATCGATTATCAATTTGGGCATGAGAACTCCCGAAAGGAAATTCGCCACAGAGCCCTGGAATACGGAGGGAACCAGCGAAAACTCCGTGTTCACATTGCATCCGTGGTTGAAATTTTAGATTTTGATCAACCCGAGTTTCAGGGCAGAAAGAACTGCACTTGCAGCTGTTTGGCCCAGCCCGCACAGGCTGGCATCCGTCATCGTCCAGCCAATATCTTGTAAACGATCCAAATCGCCGGCTTTTCGCTTACCTTCTGCGATTCTTTCCAAGATTTCTGCCTGCCGCTGCGTTCCCATCTGGCAGGGATAGCATTTTCCACAAGATTCGTGGGCGAAAAATTTGCCAAGCACAGCAAGGGTTTGACGCAAATCCCGCGATTGGTTAAAAACCATCACCACGCCTGATCCAAGCGGCAGACCAGCAGCGCGCAGGTCTTCAAAGGTCAGTTTCACATCGAGATGAGCAGATGTGGCAAAAGCCCCGGCGGCACCGCCGAAAAGAATTGCCTGGATATGGTTTTCCAGCGAAGAATCAGCCAGTGGGTCAGTGGGATCGCCATTTGCCATGCGCAACAGTTCGCGCAGGGTCACCCCAAAGGGTACTTCGTAAACACCCGGCCTGGCAACATCGCCAGAAACGCAGAAGAGCTTGGGGCCGGGGGATTTCTCTGTGCCAATTTGGCGATAAGCCGACGGGCCTTTTGCGATGATAAGTGGGACGTTGCAGAGCGTCTCAACGTTGTTGATGACCGTGGGCTGGTTGAACAGGCCATTGGTGGTGGGGAATGGTGGTTTGATGCGCGGATAACCCCGTTTGCCCTCGATGGACTCAAACAGGGCCGTTTCTTCGCCGCAGATGTAAGCCCCTGCGCCCAAGCGGATTTCAATATCGAACTTTTCGCCGAGATAACCCGCCTCGCGCGCTTCTGCGAGGGCATTTTCCAAGCCAGGCAGGATGTAGGGGTACTCACCACGCAGGTAGATGTATCCTTTTTGCGCGCCAATGGCATGGGCCGCGATGCACATTCCTTCGATGACACAATGCGGATCATCGAGCAGCAACACGCGGTCTTTGAACGTTCCCGGTTCGGATTCGTCGGCATTGCAAACAAGGTATTTCGGGAAACGATCAGCTTTAGCTGCCCCTTCCCATTTGATACCGGTGGGAAAAGCTGCCCCGCCACGCCCAACCAGGCCAGCCGCTTTGACCTCGGCGATAACAGATTCGGGGGTCATCGTCAGGGTGCGGTGGTAAGCGGGGTAGTCACCGTATTCAGCCAGGGTGGCAGCGCGGCCTTTGCCACAGTTCGAGGTTAGGAAGGATGAAAGGCGATAGATTTTCGAGGCCGGGCGGCCTGGTTCCCAGGAATTTTGGGAGGGGTCGAAGTTGGTTTCGGCCTCGTTGTTGACGAGCGCGGCAGGAGCGTGGTCACACAGCCCGAGGCAGGGAGAAGATTCGATAGTGGTGGCACCATCCAGGGCGGTTTGGTTCGGCTGGATTCCGTGCCGGGCGCAGAGTCCGCTCAAGATGTGATCAGCACCTTTCAGCGCACAGGCTGCATCCGTACATATCCGGATGATGCGTTTGCCAACCGGTTGATTGTAAAACAGGCTGTAGAATTCGATGACGCCATGCACATCAGCCAGCGGGACTTGCAGGGCCTGGGCCACTTCGGCAGCGACTGGCTGTGGCAGCCAGCCGTAGTGTTTTTGGGCGGCGTGCAGGGCGGGAAGCAGGCCGGAACGGCCTTGCAGGGCGTAGATTGGAAGGATTTCTCGCAGTGGGGTGAGATCAATTTCTGACATAGTTACTCCAATCTCATGAGTATATAACATCTTGGGCCACCTGGGTATTCAAAATACAAAAACCTTCCGGCGAATTTGCCGGAAGGCCTGGGTTCTTTCAGTAAACCACCGATCACACTCAGGCAACAGGTGATGCTGATTGTCAGGATTATGACCCGTGGCGCAATCGGGAATTGTGCCAACGCTGGGCCTGAAGATGAATTTCGGTTTTTTACTTATTTTTGGCATCAGCCCGATGCCTTATTTTTTCACCATTCCAACCAGCCGTTCCCAGCCTTTTTTTATCTCAAACGACTTCAGCATCCACGTTCCGACGATGCCATAGGGGATGAAAAGCACGAACGCGACATAAATCGCGCCATTGATGAAGCTGGCGCTTTCGCCGATATATCGGCGCAGGCCAAAATCGAGCAGGCGGTAGACCAACGCCCCGACCAGCGCGCCGTTTAATGTGCCGACGCCGCCAAGCAGCACGATCAGCAGGGCGGTGACGGTGAATCCCATGCTGGCGGTGTTTGGGCTGACGATGGGCTGGTACAGGCAGTGCAGCGTCCCAGCGAAGGCGGCGGTGATGGATGAGAGCAGCAAGGCGGCGAATTTGAAGGAGAAGGTGTTGTAACCGAGCATCCTGGCGCGGCCTTCGTTCTCGCGAATGGCGACGCACACCCTTCCGGTGGGAGATGCAACAAAGCGCTGGTAAAGCAGGTAGGCCAGCACCATCACGGCCAGCGCCACAAAGTAAAAGCGCAGGCGCTCATTGGCCGGGCTGATGAAATCAGGGACGATTACGCCTTGCAGGCCGACATCCGCGCCGGTGTAGTCGCCCAGTTCGCGCGACATGACCAGGATGTGGAAAACCGAAGCCATGCCGAGCGTCACCAGCGCAAAAGTGATGCCTTTAACGCGCGGGAGCACGATGCCAAACAAAACCGCCTGGGCAATTGCGGCCAGGAACACCACGCCAATCGTCTGCCACAAGTTCAGGCCGAAACTTTTGAGCAGGATGCCGGTCAGGTATGCGCCAACCGAAAAAAACATGCTGTGGCCAAAAGATAACAGGCCGGTGATGCCGAAGATCAGGTCAAAACTCAGGGCGTAGAGCGCCAGGATGAAGATTTCAATCGCCAGCCCCTGGATGAATTTACTCGTCCCCGCGGCATTGACCCACACTGCGGCAGGCGACGCGCCCTCGAACATCCCAGCGATAAAGGGGAGCAGTACCAGCCCGAGCAGGGTCAGCAGGCTGGCGCGGTTTTGGCGGAAAATGGCGGCGAGAGAATTCATAAAGACCTTTTTTGACGCGGATTTCACGAATGGTTTGGCGGCGGTAGGGTCGCCCTTACTCTTTTTTGCCCAGCAGCCCATTCGGCATGAGCAGCAGGATGATGACCATCAGCAGAACCGTCGAGGCGGGGACGATGGGCGGGGTGGGCTTGAAGATAATCTCGGTGAAAGGGATGGCGATGCCGATCTGGCCGTACTTGATCATAAATTGTTGCAGCAGGCCGACCAGCAGCGAGCCGAGCGCCGCGCCGGGGTAACTCGTCAGGCCGCCGATGGCCAGGGCGATCAGGGCGTTCAGGAGCAGGCTTTCGCCCATCGCGTTGGAGAGGCCCATCGAGGGGGCGGCTAAAATCCCGCCCAGGGCGGCGAGACCAACCCCCAGGGCAAAGACCAGCGTGAAAACGCGGCGAACGTTGATGCCGAGAGCTTCGACCATTTCACGATCCTGCACCCCGGCGCGGATGACCATGCCCAGGCGGGTACGCTGGAGCAAAATCCAGACGGCGATCAGGACGAGGATGCCGACCAGTGGGATGAATATCTCGTTATAGACGCGTACCCGGCCCTCGAACAGGAGCACAATCGAGCAGTTTTTGTCCCACCAGGCGGCGAGCGTGGTAGCCGGGCAGCCCTGGCCGGAGCCACTGAAAATATCGGGCTTGGGCATGACAAATTCGGGGCGGCCCCAGATGGCGCGGACGACTTCGATGCCGATGGCGCTCATGCCGAGGGTCAGCATCAACTGGTAGATGGGGCGGCTGTAGAGCGGGCGGATGAGGGTCGATTCCATCAGTGCGCCGAGGCCAATCCCGCTCAGGGTGGCGACCAGCAGGGCGATGAGGAAGAGCCAGTTGTTGCTCAGGCCGGTCAGGAAGGCGGTCAGGGCGTCGTTGGCGGCGAATGCGCCGAATCCAATCAGGGCGAGCAGGCCGAAGGGGATAAATTCTTTGACGGTGAGTTTTGGGGATTGGGTTTGCTGCCCAAAGAGCGACAGGCCAAACGCGCCGAGCGAACTGGCAAGGAGTAATCCGAGCAGGGCCAGGGCGGGGTTGATTTTATCGAAGCTGACGGCAGGCGGGGCGAGCGGTGCGCCCTGGTCGAGCATCAGCGAGTAGGAGCCGGGGGCCTGGGAGAAGTTTTCGGTGTCCCAGCTGGAGATGGGGTAGCGCGTGATGACGGTAAATGCCAAAAGGGCAGCGACGAGGAGCAATGCCCAGGGGAAAATCTTGTTCGTTCGAGCGGAAGCAGGCAGCAGGGCGGATAGTTTCGTCCACAAAGCTGAAAGTGTGAATCCACCAATCAACAGGGCCAGCGGGGTTAGCACATCCACAAAGGTGTCGGGGCGGACGTAGACCGTCCAGCCGAGGTAGGCGCCAATCATGAAGAGCGTGCCGTGGGCCAGGTTGAGCACGTCGAGCAGGCCGAAGATGAGCGAGAAACCGGAGGCGACGAGGAAGGTGAGCGAGCCAACCGACAGGCCGCGCAGCAGGGTGATGACGAAGTCTTTGCGCTCCATGCCCTGCCCGGCGGCAATGAAGACGGCCAGGAAGGCGGCCAGGGTGAGGATGAGTATCAGGTTTTTGCGGAGGAATTGGGTCATGGGCTTTTTCCGGGTGGCGCGAGATTAATCTCGCGTTACGCTGCACCTAAATAACGATGAATCGTGGCTTTGTCTTGTTTCAGGTCAGACATTTTGCCGCTGGTGACGGAGCGGCCTTCTTCGATGATGACGTAGGTTTCGGCAAGCTGGCTGGCGACGAGGAAGTTTTGCTCGACCAGCACGACGGTGGATTCTTTGGAGAGCTGGCGGATGGCGTCCATCATGTGTTCGATGATGACCGGGGCCAGGCCTTCGGATGGTTCGTCGATGAGCAGCAGGCGGTTGTCGGGGACGAGGGCGCGGGCGATGGCGAGCATTTGCTGCTGGCCGCCGCTCAGGCTGGTGCCGGGCAGGCCGATGAGGCGTTTGAGATCAGGGAACAGGCTGAAAATCATCTCGCGTTTGCGGTCGAGGTCGCCTTTGCGGCGCTCGGCGATTTTCAGGTTCTCCTCCACGCTCAGGTCGCGGAAAATGGCGCGGTGTTCGGGGACGAAGCCGATGCCGAGGGCGGCGATGTCGAAGGAGCGCATGCCATTCAGTTCGCGGCCATCGAAGGTGACTTTGCCCTCGCGTGGCGGGGTCAGCCCTAGGATGGATTTGAGCGTGGTGGTTTTGCCCGCGCCGTTGCGTCCAAGCAGGGCGGTGATGCTGCCGCGCGGCACCTGCACATCTACGCCCTGGAGGATGTGGTACTGGCCGATGAAGGTGTGGATGGATTGTACGTCGAGGATATAGTCCATGAAATTCTCTTTTTGTACACGGATTAAACGGATTTCACGGATGGACACGGATTTTTTGTAAAAATAATCCGTGGAATTTGCGTAATCCGTCCCATCCGTGTACGAAAGGTTTTAAACATTCAGCTCATACAGCCCGCCCAAATACGCCGTTTGCACTTCTTTATTGGCGGTGATTTCGGCGGGGGTACCTTCGGCCAGGACTTTGCCCTGGTGCATGACGGTGATGGCATCGGAGACGCTCATGACCACGTTCATGTTGTGCTCGACGAGCATGACGGTTTTGTTCCCGGCTTTTTGAATTTCCTGGATGAGAGCAATCAGTTCGGGGACTTGCTCGGAGGCCATCCCGGCGGTGGGTTCGTCGAGCAGCAGCACTTCTGGGTCGGGGGCCAGGATCATGCCCAGTTCCAGTTTGCGCTGGTCGCCATGAGGGAGGGTTTTGGCGGGGGTCAGCGCCCGGTCTTTTAGCCCAACCTTTTCGATGACTTCCCAGGTGCGGGATTCGTACTTTTTGAAGGCCGAGGCGGGCTGCCAGAACTTGAAGTTATCCGCGCCGAGGGCTTGCGCCGCCAGGCGGATGTTCTCGAAAACCGTCAGGTTGGGGAAAATGTTGGTGATCTGGAACGAGCGCCCGATCCCGAAATGGATGGTGCGGTGAACAGGCTGGTGGGTAATGTCGCGCCCTTTGAAGATGACCTGTCCGCTGGTGGGTTCGATATTCCCCGAAAGCAGGTTGAAAAACGTGGTTTTCCCCGCGCCATTCGGCCCGATGATGGCGTGCAGCGAGTTTTTGCGCACTTTCAGGCTGACATCTTCCACAGCCACAAGTGCGCCGAATTGTTTTCGCAAGTTGACAGCTTCGAGAATGGTTTCTGATTCCATGCGGGGTGCCTTCCTAAATTTGACCGTTGACCGTGGACGATGGACAATGATAACGCATTATCCACCGTCCACGGTCTGCGGAACGCTCCCTCACCCCCGGCCCCTCTACCCTTACGAGCACACGCCCCGTTGGGAGAGGGGAGAAATTCCCTTCCCCCAATGGGGGAAGGGTTAGGGATGAGGGAGCGAAATCAGACTACTTGCCGCTCAAATTGCCGTAGGGCAGGCTTCCGCAGCGACCTTTCAGCGCTTCGGGGAGCAAGCAGGGCGGTTCGGGGCGGGTGGTGTCGATGTATTCGTAGAAGTTGGCGTCGGGGTCGGTCACGTTGAGCAGTTTCAGGATATACATATCCTGGATGGCAACATGGTCTTCGGGGCGAATCTGGATGGTGCCCTTGGGGCCTTCAAAGCTCATGCCTTCCATGACCTTGACGAGGGCTTCGCCAGTGGCGTCGCCACCGCTCAGCTTCAGGGCTTCGACCAGCATGATGGCGGCATTCATACCGTCAGCAGCGAACAGGTCGGGGTTCTTGCCATAGCGGGCTTTGGACTGGGCAACCAGGAAGTCGTTGGCGGCATTCTTGGGGGCGCTGTAGTGATACAAGATACCACTGGTGCTGCCAACCGCATTGCCGTACCAGACGGGCATGAGGGTGTTGTCGATGAAGGTCGCGCCGAGAGCCATACTGTCGGTGACACCCTGATCTTTGGCAGCCTGCATCAGCGGGACGAACCCGCCGCCAGCCCAGCTGACGATGTAGGATTCAGCGCCGGAGTTGGCGATCTGTTCCATATAGGTGGTGAAATCGGTGGTGTCGAGCGGGGCGAAGATATCATCCGCCACGAAGGTGCCGCCATCCAGGGTGCAGGCATCGCGGAAAGCCGCGGCCGAGCCACGCCCAAAAGCGTAATCAGGAGCAATCTGGATGAAGGTCTTGTACTGTTTGGTCAGGTAAGCACATTCATTCATCGCATCCTGGTAGTTGTTGCGGCTGACGCGGAAAGTGTACTCGTTGAAATTCGCACCGGTAATGTCATTGGCAGCGGCGGGAGCCACAATCAGCGGGATTTTGCTCTCGTTGGCAATCCCTTGCAGGGTGGCAGTCGCGCCCGATGAAACGGTCCCAACCAGGATGTTGACTTTCTGCACATCGATCAGCTCACGGGCCACAGTGGCGGTATTTTCGGGGTTGCTGCCATCATCGCGCACATATACGATGATTTCGCAATCATCCACCTTAAAGGTGTTTTCCTGGGCAGCCTTGAAATCAAAGGTTTCGCCAGCCGAGCCAGCGGCGCCAGCTACATATTCCATGCCCAGCATGAAGGAGGGCAGGATATGCGCGCCATAGATGGCAAGCGCGCCAGAGGCATCAGTGATCAGGCCAACCTTGATTGGTTCGGCGCAAGTCAGGCCAGTGGGAGCGGGCTCAGCAGTGGGAGCTTCGGTGGGGGGAACTTCCGTTGGGGGAACGGCGGTCGGCTCGGGGGCCTGGGTCGGCTCCGGGGCCGGGGTGGGGGTCGCAGCCGGGGCGCAGGCGGCCAGCACCAGCGAAGCGGCAACAACCAAAAAAGCAAGCGTTCGTAACATTTTCATTTGGTTCTCCTCCAAGAGAATTTTGTAGGACAGGCTTGAGCCTGTCGTAGTTTATGGACAGGCCGAAGCCTGCCCTACAACACAATTTCACCCTCATCCCCAACCCTTCCCCTAGCGGGGGAAGGGTTGGGGATGAGGGAATTACACAAATTGGATGACGGCTTTCGCCGCCGCTTCGGGGACTTCAATCGGGAAAAAGTGCCCGGAGTCTGGGAGTATCTCCACTTTCGCGCCCTGGAGCTTGCTCGCCATTAAATCGGCATTCCCGGGCGGGACAACTTTATCGTGCGCCCCGAACATAATCAGCGTGGGCGCAGAAATTTTCTCCAGCTTATGCTCAAACGATGCGGCCTCGGCCAGCAGCCCCAGCCCAATCGCCATCTGCGACTGGTAACCCGCCACATCGATCGGGTTGGCGAGACGCCATTCCAGCCACTGCTGGATCATCTCCGGGTTTTTCTCGGCAAATCCTGGCGCAGTGCTGACACCCAACCCGTTTTTGAATCTCGTTACCGGGTCGCTTTTGATGTCTGAGAGCACCGCCATCGCTTCAGCAGTGATCGGGACATGGTGCGGTCCGCCAAAGTTGGTGGAGCACAGAATCAGCTTCTCCACCCGCCCCGGATATTCCAGCGCAAAGGCCTGGGCGACGAACCCGCCCATCGAGTGGCCCATGATGACCGCTTTTTCGATACCCAGCGCATCCAGCAGCCCGGCCACATCCGCCGCCAGCATCGAGGCCGTGTACGGCCCGGCGGGCTTATCACTCTGCCCCACGCCGCGATTATCGAAGGTGATCACCTGGAACTTCTCCGCCAGCAAGGGCACCATCTTGTGCCACTGCCACAGCGGATATCCCAGCCCCGAAATCAGCACGAGCGGCGCGCCGGAGCCATGGGTTTCGTAGTAAATTTCGATGCCGTTGGTTTGAATTTTGGGCATATAACAACCTCCGAACATAAGGGCGACCCTTCAAGGCCATCCAGCGCCTTGTCAGGCCAGGCTTATTTGCCAGAAAGCGTGATTTTCATGGCAGGGCGGGTCGTCCCTACTTTCCATTTTCCATTTTCCACTGCTTCAACTCAGATTTCATCACCTTCCCGTACGGCGAATACGGCAGCATCTCGATAAACTGCACCCGCTTGGGAATTTTGTATTTTGCCAGCCGCCCGGCGCAGAAGGCCAGCAGCTCTTCGGCGGTGGCGTTGGCCCAGGGCTTGAGCGAGACGAACATCAGCCCCACCTCGCCCCATTTTTCATCGGGGACGCCAATCAGGGCGGCATCTTGCACCGCGTCATGCTCGCGGAAAACGGCCTCGACCTCGGCGGCATAGACATTCTCGCCGCCGCTGATGATCATATCCTTCAGCCGCCCGGCGATGTAGTAATAGCCTTCAGGGTCGCGCCGCGCCATATCTCCAGTGCGGAACCAGCCATCTTTAAGGGCATCAGCCGTCGCGTCGGGGCGATTCCAGTAGCCGGTGCAGACGTGTTTGCCGAAAATCGCCAGTTCGCCGGTGTCGCCTTCGGGCACATTCTTCCACAGGCTGTTGACCAGGCGCATATCGCTATGGAAAATCGGCTTGCCGACCGAGCCAACCTTGGTCAGCGCTTCCTGGTCAGTCATCGAGAAGCAGTTCACGCCCACTTCGGTCAGGCCGTAGCCCTGGCGCAGCGTCACACCCTTCGACTTGTGCCAGGCATCGATCAGCGAGGGCGGGCAGGGCGCGCCGCCACTGATAAAGAAATGCACGTGGCTGAAATCGGCCTCCGCGAACGCCGCAGAGTTCATCCAGACCTGGAACAGGGTCGGGACGCCCAAAATCACGGTGCATTTTTCCTCGCGGATGAGTTTAAGCGAGGCTTCGGGTTCAAAATTTCGTCCCAAAACGATGCGCCCGCCCGCGTAAAAGAGCGGCGTCAGGAACACAAACAACCCACCCGAGTGGAACATCGGCGTCAGGATCGGCGAAACATCCTTTTCGCTCAGTCCCCACGAAATCACCGTGTTGATGGCGTTCCACAAAACCTGGCGGTGCGGCAGGACGGCCCCTTTGGGCTTGCCGGTGGTGCCGGATGTGTAGAGGATGCAGTAGGCATCATCCTCGTCGATGGGCGTGGAGGGTGGTTCCGCCCCGGATGCGGATTCCAGCAACTCCTCGTATTTCTTTGCTCCGGGGAGTTCCGCCCCTTCAACGGAAACCGCTATCGGGGCGTTGATCTCGCCGCGCATCTGCTCGTAAACGGGAGCAAATTCCGGTCCGACCAGAATCACTTTGGGTTGGCAATCATTGACGATGTAGGTCAATTCCCGGGCGGTGAGTCGCCAGTTCAGCGGGGCAAAAATCGCCCCAATTTTGGCCAGCCCGAACAGCAAATCGATATAAACGACAGAATTGTGCGCCAAAATCGAAACCCGGTCGCCCTTTTGCACGCCGAACTGCTCGCGCAGCAGGTTGGCGGCGCGGTTGGCGCGCACATCCAGCTCCGCGTAGGTGTAGCGGGTGCCGGTGTGGACTTCGTAGAGGGCTTCGCGGTTCGGGGTCAGCCGGGCGCGGCGGGAGAGAATATCAGACATGGTTGTGTGGGTAGTAGGGGCGAGCCGTTGGCTCGCCCCTACGAAATGATTACGTTCCAACCACAATCCCGCCATCGACGCGCAGGGTCTCGCCGGTGATGAACGAGGCTTCGTCGGAGGCCAGGAACAGGTAAGCGTTGGCGATGTCGCGCGGTTCGCCCAGGCGGCCCAGCGGGGTGCGAGATTTCATACCATCCAGCACTTTTTCGGGCATGGATGTGACCATCTCGGTGGCGGTGAAGCCAGGGGCCACAGCATTGACGCGGATGCCGAACTTACCAAGTTCGCGCGACCAGACTTTGGTCATGCCGATCACGCCCGATTTGGTGGCGACATAGTTGGTCTGGCCAAAGTTGCCATCCAGCCCAACGATGGAGGTGGCATTGAGAATGACGCCGCCTTTTTGTGCAGCCATGACCGGGGCGACAGCCTGGGTGCAGTTGAACACGCCCTTCAGGTTGACCGAAATCACCAGGTCGAAATCAGCCTCGGACATTTGCCCGACCAGCTGGCCTTCTTTGAACTTGATGAGTTGGCCGTCGCGCAAAATCCCGGCGTTGTTGACGAGCACATCGATGCGGCCATATTTGGCGACAACATCATCCACCCATTTCTGGGCATCTTCGCGGCTGGCAACATTGACCTTGTAAAAAGCGGCTTTTTCGCCCAGCAGTTTGACGGTTTCCTGCCCGGCGGCTTCGTTCAAGTCGCAAATGACAACGGTTGCGCCCTCTTCGGCGAAACGCAGGGCCGTGGCTTTGCCAATCCCTGCCGCCCCGCCGGTGACGAGGACGATTTTTTCTTTCATGCGCATGATAATCACTCCTTCGAGTTGGTATTCGGGATGAAAAATAGAAAGTGGAAAGTAGATGCTTTCTACTCTCCACTTTCTATCATGAATGAGTTACGCGCCAGTTACAAA
>CAIJPN010000137.1 GCA_903822545.1 uncultured Anaerolineae bacterium
CTTTAACGATTTTGACGTTGTTTTTAAGGCATTTTTGTCTGCATGAAAATTTTGGCACAAAAGTGGCTTGGAACGCCTGATTAGGGGTGTCAAAACCCGTCAAATCTTTAATACTCAGTTTAAAATGACCGAACCGACAGAGTTCCTTGAGCTTGTCGCTGATCTCGCGGGCATAAAGCGCCGAACCCTCGTGCGCGCGCTGCACAAAGGTCTTGCCCTGGGTCTCGCGCACAAAAGCCGCCCGCCGAAAGAACAACCACCAGCGCTTGAAGGCTTCCACCTGCTCCGCGCTCGGCTGGGCTTCATCGGGCAGGAAGTCGAACAAATCGCCCAAATCCACTTCATAAAACTCGCTGGCCGTGCTGCTCACTTCGCGGCTATACAGACGCCAGGCGCGGCCATTGGTCAAAATGCCCCACTCGGCACGCGTCCCGTTTAAGTAGCTGACCATCTGGTGGCTGGGGTTGCTCTCCGCCTTCCAGGTGGCGCGCCCGCTGGCATCCTTCTGGCTGAGCGGGCGGCCCCAGTGCTTGGCTTCCGCAATCGCCAGCGCGCGGTTATAAAAAGCAGCATCATTGCCCTGGTGCGGGTAAGCGGCCTGCTTCGAGGCTTCATCGCCAAACAGGGCATAATCGGGGCGGGTCACCTGTCCGCCGCGCCCGGCCTTGGCCTGCACAATAAAACTCCAGCCTAAAATCCCCAAAAGCGGCTTGATAAACTCATCCTCGGTCTGGGCCTCGTTCCAATTCTCGCCATAGCGCGTGGCCTTCTGCCACAACCCGCGCACCTGCGCCAGCGCCGCCAAGGGGTCATCCTGCCATTCCGGCATCCCGGCCAGGCGGGTATTCAGGAAATTATTGGAAAACAGCGTTTTTGCCTGCATCTCATCACCTTTTGTGGGGCGGGCTGGTTTTTTATGGGATAAAACCGGGGCTTTTGCCGCCGCTGGAATTGTATCCTGCTCTTGCGCCGTTTCCACCCGAATCACATTTTCATCTGCCCCGGTGCCTGAATCCCGTTTTACCGGCGTGATACTCACTGGTGGCCGGTATGCCAGGTAGTAGGTATCGTGACTGCTGGTCGCCACCCCTTTTGCTGCTACATACGGAAAATGCGCCAGGATGGCATACAAATAAGACCGCTTTCTGGGAGCATAAGAAGCAAGCTCGGCCAGGCTCAAGTTCTTTCCTGATTTCAAATCGTTCCAGGCCAAGGAAATCTGCTCCAATAGAATTGAAGCCTGTTTGCCACTTCCATACTTGAATTTGAAAATCCCATACCTCAACCTTAAGACCCCATCCCCAATATGTTCGATATAAACCGAATCACCAAACGTTTGCAGGAGAATCTCCCGCCCCTTCAGGTGATTCAGGTATTCGAGCAATTCCGCATCTGAAAAAGGATACCCTGGCGCGAAAGATTCGGCATCCCCAGCCCTATATTCGAGGGAATCATTTGCATCAGATGACGGCTTGTAAAGCGTTGTCCCGTACAGACGGGCATCCTTGCGCCGTTGTGCGCGAATTTGCAGCTCACGACCTTTCGCTGTTGCAGCCCTTTCACGGGCATTACGAAGGGGATTACGCATGCGCGCATCCAAAATCGGGAGATTTTGAACTTCGCCTGGTGTTTGGACCCCAACATCTCCTGGTGTTGACACAAACAACGGCTCCGGCGGCAGCAAATCCGGGGCAATCATCTGCCCATTACGCATCTTCTCCGCCCGCACCAGCTTCTCATCATCTTCACTCTCTTTATCTCTTTCTTCTTCCCAATCCGCGCTCTCCGTGTTCCTTGCGGTGGCACCTCCTCCCATCATCAACCGCAACGGTTTGAGCAGGTAGCTTACCCCTGGCAACCGCGCCAAAATTGCCAACACATAGGCCACATTAAAGTTAGCAAACTTCGTCACCCGTTCCCGGTCAATACGACCCGTTTGTGTAAGCTCATTCCAGGCCTGCTCCACTTCTCCACGTGGGATACTGCGCGGCTGGCCTGTGCTGACCGTCAATTCAATCGTTTCATGCGTTACGCTTGTGATTTCAAACGGTTTTTCCTCATCCAATGTATGTAACTTACGAGGGATTTCAAAGGCAATTCTTCGCCAGAACTCCGGCTCTGCACCTGTCAAAAGACTCTTACCGACATCATCCGCTTTCTGTTCGCGCCAAAAAGCCTTGGATGCCTGTCGGCGGGTCGGCCTGCGGCGCTTGACGCCCAAACTGGGTATAAACCGGTAAAACCCATCCCCGGCTTCAGCAAAACAGGCATGATCATACAATTCATGGATAACTGTGCGGTACGAACACATGCGGTACTCAAAAAATACCGCATTGAAAATATCGTTTACATGTGCCAACCCATCCGGGCGCAAAGCGGCCAGCTTGGGCAGTACATCATAAATTGCATCGAAAATCGAAAAATCGCGTTCATCAGCCTCGCGGAACAGCGCATCCATGTTTTCAAAGCGCAATTCTGCCCGAAAAAGATGCTCATCACCATCATACATCATCGGGATTTCGGCTTCTTCCACCTTTAACTCGCCATCTTCATCCAACCAGGCTTGTTTGCAATGCACCAACCTGGGCGGGGCCAATGGGCGCGCCAAAATCCGGTACTTATTCTCGCCGCGATACTCCAGCCATAAAAATGTCCCTGCCGGAATGCCCAACTCGCGCACGAATTTTCCATATACCGCCTGCGGTGCCACGCTTTTGAGCGTCTGCTCTTGCAAATTCACCACAAACGGCAGCGCATCGCCTTCTACCAGGGTCACATCGACCAATCCGGGAGTTTCGCGTGGCACAAAAGCCCGTTCCAAGCCACCAGCCAGTGGGAAATAGCCCTGCATGATATTTAAATATGAAAGCGCAGGCATTTTCAGCGGCGCATTTGGTGGGGTCCACGCCCGAGGCTGGGCAGGAGACTCATCATGTTCATCTTCCACCTTCAGCTTTTGCAAAAACGCCTGGGCCGGTTCCGGCAATTCCACAAAATCATCCGCGTCAAGTTCTTCATCTTCGCCCATCTGGGCCTTGATCTTTGACTGGTTTCGCGGCACAACCAATCGCCGCGAAACTTGACGGTCAAAAGCTGCCAGTGTTTCAGGGGCTATCCAGCGTCCACCACCTGCATCTACATAACCGCGTTCGCGAAGGGTTTTCTCCACAAGAACACGCGCCAGGGCTTCAGGCGTATCGGCAAGTTCCCCAACGTCCCATAAGTACACAATCAAATCATCCATAGTCAAAAATGGGTACTCGGCTGGCTGCATCGCAAACCAGGGCGCAAAATCAGCATGAATTTGGGTGGCTCTGCCAAACACCACCAGGTCTCCCTGCCGGATCGCGTTCATTTTTCCGCTGGCAATCAAGTCATCGATGATCTTGCCCAACTGTGGCAAGTAAGCATTCACAAATTCATCGGCCAGGAAATCCAGTTCATCATCATCTGACGGGAAACGCCAAACAAGCGGCTTCGCGCCTTCCAGCGCCGCCGCCAACCAATACTCTTTTCCGTCTACAACCAACTGCACAACCTGGAATTTACCCTGTATTGGGTTTTCCCCTACCTTCACTGACTTCACTCGTCCGCTGCGCCACGTATCTGGGCGAATGCCCTGCACATCTACAATTGGCCAGGCCACTGCCTGTCCAATCTGGTAAGTTGCCGCAGGATGAAACACCGGGATTAAATCTTTCCTTCCCGGCCAGGGATAAGCCTTCAAGCAATTCAGCACCATCCGCCTTACCAACAGGCGTATATGAATAGACTGCCCCGCGCCCAATTTAAGCGGGGCAGTATCCTCTGCCAATGGAGCAAAATCCACCCAATCAATGACCCGTATCAATCGTACCCTCATTGCTTCAATGCTGATTTATTACGATGTTAATTATAGAAGAAAAACCCGCTTTCTGTAAACAAACGTAGGAAGAAACATTTAACGAAGCTTTTTTTCGCCCTTATTGCCCGGAATACCGTCGCAAAAGGGTATTTTTTCGGGGGATAGCGTCGCACAAGACCACTTGAACCACCCGTGTAGATTGATTAGAAGCAGTGTAATCAATATCCCTACAAATCCCAACCATTATCGCAGAAAGTTTGCATAAGAGATGATAATAGGACTTACGCAAGACGCATTTGAATGCCGGGCGACTTGATTTGTTGGCGTAAATAATCATCCAAAAGATCATGCTTGACACGGTAAATGGTACGCTTGGTTTCAACAGCCACTTGTTTGAGCCGAACCCAAACGAGAATAGCACAACCAATATGATTTCTGACAATTCTTGCTTTGCGACACTGATTTCCTTCGATGCCGGTCAACTGCTTGGTTTCTCGGTGAAATTGCTCAATCTTCCATCGAAAGCCGCACAAATCATGTACGACATCCGTGTTGTCTTGCTCCATCTCGTTTGTCACGACATAGTCCGTGCGCTGGGTAGACAGCACTACTCGGAAAACTTTCACCTTGTGCTCGGCAGGAAAACCTTTGATTTTGATCACCTTGCCTTGCTGTTCTTCTTCTTTTGCCCATTTCAAGCTGTCAACCCGTTGATACGGGTTTGAACCACCAGAATCATCCACCTGACGGTTATCTTTGAGCGGACAGTAGTAGATTTTGCCAATTTTCTCAATCTGGAGCATGATTTCTTTGGTCGCATACCAGGTATCCATCAATACGGACCAAAAATCCAGGTTCTTTTGATAAACGCAGTTCAAAAGCATGTCTTGCATGTGATCCAGTTTCGTCTTACCATCGCCATCTGGATCATAAATTCGATAGTCGATGATCCAAAACTGGTCGATTTGCGGATTGACGTAGACACAAGTGACAACACCGATGCCCTTGATAATTCCGTGTGCATTGCCGCTATACTGCTTCCTCACCAGTTCAATGCGGCGTGAAAAGTTCTTATCACTGATGGTTCGCTCAAATTTATGTTGGATTTGCAGAATCGAGGGATAGATTGTTGTAAATGCTGTCTGGCAGGTCAAGCAGGTTGAGAATTTTCTGCTGTAACGTGGATAGTGGCGAAATAATGCGGTAAGTTTGGTCAC
>CAIJPN010000138.1 GCA_903822545.1 uncultured Anaerolineae bacterium
ATCGCTGCCAAACACGCTTATTCTTCACCAGCACATAAGCTCAATGGCTTTGTCTACCACTCCAACTGGCTTCACAATTTGATGATCTCCACTTCTATGTCCGGCATCAGCCGTTAACCACAAATTCCAGCAGAATCAGGAGCTTTTTATCACACCCGATCGTGATTACCAGGATGTCGTTTTCAGCCTGGTGGAAAAGGGGTTGGTGAACCGTTTCGATAATCCGCGCTGGCGCACCACCGTCTTGCGGTTGCACCGGCTGGTAGCCTTGCATGCCAGGCAAAGCACACCGGTAAGCAGGCAGCAGTTACTGGTGCGCATGACCGAGTTCACCCACTTCATGGCACGCGCGCTGCCAGGTGGGCCGGTCGCGGCCCACGACATCTTCTACCAGGTATATGCCCAGCGAAAAATGTTCAACCTGGCGCATGAATTCTGGATCCAGCTGCGTGATGAAATGAGCGGGGAATTCGAGCTTGCCGCGGAGTTGGTGCCGCCCCTGAACACCAGTGTTCGCATCAGCGTCTGCCTGCTCTGGATGATCTACGGCCCCCAGGCTGCCGCGGATTGGCTGGAAATGCTCTTGCAGATCCCCTTCATTTCCCAAAACCTGGGCAAGAATATCATCCAGCCCCTGACACGTGAGCTGTGGGCCGGTGTGTGGTTCACCCTGGGACAAGAGCATAAACGTGCATCCACCGGCCAAGCGGTAAATGAGTTGATCCACCCGGGGTTACGCGAGTTGGAAAAGATCGTGGTCATGGGAAATCTCGATGACATCCTGACTTTCCCGGCAGACAGGCTGGCCGAGCCGCCAATCGTGCCCTACTTGTGGGCACAATCTGGCATGGAGGAGTTGTATCGCTCGGCCTGGGAGCAGCAACGCTATGACGATGCGCACTCCCTGGTGCAGAAGGGCCTGCCGTTTTCGCTCTCCATCCCCTGGCGGGCCGGACTGGAGGCGCGCTGGTGGGATTTCCAGGTTCACCTGGCGCTACACGGGCAGGAAAAAGCCCTTGAAAAGCTGGCCGCCTTGCAGGAGCACGAGGAAAAGTTCCAGGATGCGATGGAGCAGTCCGGGCTGCCCTATACCGACAGAGCCAGGGAAATGCTCCGGAGAGAAAAATAACATCCCCGCCATTGCGAAACAGGCAGGGGATGTTATGCTATCTTCTCTTCATGGATTTCCTGACGGGGTTGCTGCAGGGGTAAATGTCAACAAAAAGGCCGCCTGTGCAAAATCACCGGCGGTCTTTTGGGGTTCTGGGTTTCTGCGAACGCTCCTGGGTAGCCTACCAGGCATATGCCTTGGGCGCTTCGCCACCCGGGCCGGGGAAAATCTCATCCAACTTTTTCAATACATCTTCATCCAACTCGATCTCGCTGGCTCGCACTGCGCTTTCAAGCTGTTCGATAGTGCGCGGCCCGATTATCGGGGCAGTGACAATCGGGTTGTGGAGCAGCCAGGCCAGGGCGATCTCACCAGGAGCGTGGCCCAGTTCATGACAGAGCGCCTCATATTTCTCTAGCTTGTCACGGTTTTCGGCAACTTCTCTCTCAAAACCATCACCCATGCGCCGCCCGGTCTGCATTTTTTCCAACGCGCCACCCAGCAAACCGCCACCCAACGGGCTCCAGGGAATTAACCCCAGACCATAGTGGCGACAGGCCGGGATCACTTCCAACTCGACCATGCGGTTATTCAGGTGATAAATACTCTGTTCGCTGGCCAACCCCATCATGCCACGCCTGGACGCTTCCTGGCAAGCGGTGGCAATATCCCACCCGGCAAAATTGCTGGAACCGACATAGACTACCTTGCCTTGCTCAACCAGGCTGCCAAATGCCTGCCAGATTTCATCCCAGGGACAGTCCCGGTCGATGTGGTGCATCTGGTACAGATCGATCCAGTCGGTTTGCAGGCGTTTCAGGCTGCCCTCACAATGTTTGCGAATTTTGTAGGCCGAAAGGCTGCGTCCATCGCTGTTGACTTCTTTCAGGTTGGCTTTGCGGGAAACAGGATTGAATACCTTGGTTGCCAGAACGGTGGCTTCGCGCCGCCCGCCGCCCTGGGCAAACCAGCGCCCAATGATCTCTTCGGTGTGACCGTGTTCCACGCTCCAGCCATAGACATCGGCAGTGTCGAAGAAGTTGATGCCCAACTCCAACGCCCGATCCATGATCTTGAAGCTCTCTTCTTCACTGGTCTGCCAGCCGAAGTTCATGGTGCCCAGGCACAGGTTGCTGACCAGTACACCATGCTTTCCTAATCGTTTGTTTGTTACAGACATTGTTGAATTCCTTTCAAAATGTAAATGGAATGAATGAGAAACTGTTTATGGATGGCTGATGACCCGATGCTGAATGTGTTGAACCAAAGCCATGTACTTCAAATAGTGTATCACTTGGTGTTACCTTCAGGGCAAGTGGTTCTTCAAACTGGTTTTAGACTCTCGAAATAATCGCTAAAAACGAGAGGCAAGTCTCTCTTTTCGTGAGTATTCGCTTATTCTTCGATCTTTACAAAACCGCCATATCCCCGACTTGGGTAAACACCTCGCAGTCTGCACATCCCATCCTATTTTGTATCGATTTTGTTGTGCATTCGCAATGATATTAGAATAAATGTTCTGTTATTGTTGTGTGCATGATCTTCCTGGAACACCTGCTCAAAAGGTTGGGATGGGTTCGCGCACCGGATGTGCGCCGTTATGCCCTGGATGATGCGCTCCAGCCAGTGCTGGATTCGCTGGCCGAGCAGCAGCAAAGCTCGCCGGATGAAATGATATCCAGCCTGGTGAGTGAAGCCCTTTCACGTCGCCAGGCAGATGAATATCTGGTTAGCCGCTGGCAGTCCTTGTCATCCAGGGAACAGGATGTTTCGGCCCTGGCCTGCCTGGGATACACCAACCGCCAGATCGCGGTCATCTTGAGTATTTCGCCCGAAACGGTGAAGACCCATCTCCGCAATGCGCTGGTGAAATTCAACCTGCACAGTCGCTCCGAATTGCGTCTGTTGCTACAGGAGTGGGATTTTTCGGCCTGGAAGCCCTTGAACAACTCAAGATAAATTCCATTTGACAGGCGGGGTTTGAAACCGGTACAATGCCGCATCTTACCTGTGGAGATTAGCAAATGGAAAAATTCTCATTGACGATTTATTCAGATTACATCTGACCCTGGTGTTATGTTGGCCAGGGTGTGGTCACTATGTTGGAGAAAGAATATGATGTTGAGGTGGATTGGCGGCCCTTTTACCTGCGCCCCGATACCCCACCTGAAGGCATGGAACTGCCGGAGTATGTAAAACAAGCGCGCTTGAATGGCTCGGAGCAGCGTTTGGAACGCATGGCGGCGGGTTACGGGATGAAATTTGCATCGGTGGAGCGTCTGTTCAATACCCGCCTGGCACATGAAGCTACTGAACATGCCAGGAGACTGGGGTATGGCAAGGAATTCCACCGGGTTGTTTTTCGCAAAGTGTATGGCGAGGGCCAGGATATCAGTGATTGGGTGGTGCTGCGGGCTGCTGCCGATGAAGTCGGGCTGGACGGTCAGGCCATGCAGCAAAGTGTGGAAAGCGGGCTGTACACCCGCGAAGTAGCCGAGCAGGTGCAGACGGCTTACCAGATCGGCGTTACCGGGGTGCCCACGTATGTGATTAACCACAAGTATGCGCTGGTGGGCGCACAGCCTTACGAAGTTTTCAAGAATACGCTGGCAAAAATCTTGAAAGAACGCTGAGCCCAGCAGTGGCGGCAAGTTTTCCACAGCCCCCAAACCTGCCTCACCCATCGGGTTAAACGATAATCCCCCACAAAATCCCCCGTCAGGGGATTTTGTTTTTCCAGGCAGACAGCTATCCTGTGGATATGGACATTCTCCCTGCCTTCCGCAGCACTTCCCTGACCGTTGCCTGTGCTCCACACGCTGCCCGCGAGCCGGTTTCCCAGTTGGCAGCCGCACTCGCCTTACGAGGCCCGCTCACCATCCTGGATGGCGGCAACCGCTTCCAGCCCTACCGCGTGGCGCACCTGCTGCGCCAGAAAACGGTGGATGTGAACGCTGCCGCCAAACGGATTTTCATCCAGCGTGCCTTCACTTGCTACCAGATGCTGGCCCTGCTCGAGAACACACCAGCGCTCCGGCAGCCCTACATCATTCTGGATTTGTTGGCCACCTTCTATGATGATCATGTTCCAGCCCACGAAGCCCGCCGATTGCTGGAGTTGTGCCTGATGCAGGTGGAGCGTTTGAGCCAGTCCGCCCCAGTGCTGATCACCCTGGCCCCGCCCATCACTCCCGAGCGTGGATTTCTAGTGGATACAGTTTGCGCCCGCGCAAGTCAGATTCTCCTGCCTGAAATTCCTGCGCAGGCCGAAACCCAACTTCCCCTTTTCACTTCCAGCTTATCACTTTCCACTTGCCACTAATATGGGCCGCACCCTTCCCACCATCACCCAACAACTCAGCGACACAGAAGCTGCCCTGGTACGCTTCCGCCGCACCTTGCGCAAGAGCGACCAGTACATTTTCGATGGCCTGTTCGCCGCGGCCCGTTGCCACACCGCCGCCATCAGCCAGATGGATGCGCTGCTGCCCTTTGAAGCCGCCCTGCTGGCCATCCTGCTCGAACAGGCGAAGGAAATCGCCATCTTGCGCCAAAAGTTGGAAACGCTCGATGGCTCCACTCACCGGCTGGCTGATTGACCTGTATCCCAATGAGACCGATCTGGCGCTCTGGCTGCTGGCCGATAGCGGCGAGCGCCTGCTCCTGCGCATGGATTTCCCTATAACCTTTTATGCTGCCGGGGATTTCTCTGCCCTGCGGCAGGCCTGGCGTTTCCTGCGAGACAAGGGCGTGATCCTGGCCCGCGAAACGCGCCGCGATCTTTTCACCGGCGAGCGGACGGTTCTGGCGGCTACAGTTCCCCGGCCAGCCAGCCTGCCGGAGCTTTTTGCGGAGCTTTCGGCGGCGTTCCCAGCGCTGGATTACTACGATGCGGATGTGCCGCTCCCACTGCGTTTCGCCGCTCGAACGGGGGGCGGGCTATTGGGTCGTTGCCGGATTGATGCCACCGGGAACCGTGTCGCCGCTATCGAAGCATTGGACTCCCCCTGGGAACTTGACCCACAGCCGATCCCGCTGCGGGTGCTGGAACTCAGCCCGGATGTGGACCCGGCTCTTCGTCCGCCGGGCAGGCTGCGGGTGAAGTATGGCCGGGTGGATTACACCATCAGCCTGGAACCGTTCCAATCGTTCGAGATCGCCTTGCATGCCACCATCCACCAATTCGACCCGGATTTGATCCTGAGCGATTACGGCGACACCTGGCTGCTGCCCAGGCTGACCTTCAACCCCAACCGTGACCCGGCAAAAGATGTGCTGAGCCGCAAGGCCGAGAGTTATTTCGCCTACGGGCAGGTGGTTTATCGTGGATCGCAGGTGTATTTGTTCGGGCGCTGGCACATCGACCGCAAAAATGCCATGCTGTTTGGCGAGTATGGGCTGGAGGGGGTGCTGGAGCAGGCGCGGGTGACCGGGCTGGGCGTGCAGGAGATGGCGCGCAAGTCGCCGGGGGCGGGCATCACCGCCATGCAGATGCTGACGGCCCTGCGAACTGGTGTTCTGGTGCCGGTGGTGAAGCAGCAGGCCGAGAGTGCCAAAACGCTGGACGAGCTGATCCGGGCCGATAAGGGCGGGATGATCTACCAGCCGCTGATCGGTGTGCATGAGCACGTGGCGCAGATTGATTTCGCTTCGATGTACCCGTCCATCATGGTGAATTTCAACATTTCGCCGGAAAAGAAGGGCCCTGCCCTGAGCGGAGCAACCATAGGGAGCGAAGTCGAAGGGCTAATTCCCCAAACCCTGCGCCCGCTGCTGGAAAAACGCCTGGCGCTCAAGCGCAGGCTGGCCGAACTCGACCCCCGTGACTGCCGGGCGAAGTCACTCAAAGCGCGCGCTGCTGCGCTGAAATGGCTGCTGGTGGTGTGTTTTGGCTACCTGGGATACAAAAACGCCCGCTTTGGCAAGATCGAGAGCCACGAAGCGGTAACATCCATCAGCCGGGAACTGCTGCTGCAAGCCAAAGAAACCGCCGAGGAATTGGGGTTCACCGTCCTGCACATGTATATCGACTGCCTGTTTGTCCAGAAACCGGGCTGCGAGCAGGCCGCCGATTTTTCCCCGCTGCTGGCAGCCATCGAGCAGCAGACCGGCATCCCGATTGCCCTGGAAGGGGTCTACCGCTGGGTGGCTTTCCTGCCTTCAAAGCGCGACAAGCGCATCCCGGTGCCGAACCGTTATTTTGGCGTGTTCCTGGATGGGGAGATCAAGTACCGGGGCATCGAGTTGCGCCGTCACGACACACCGCCGTTTGTGGCGAAAGTCCAGTTGGCGGTGTTGCAATGCCTGGCCGGGGCTAAAACGCTGGCGCAGGTGCAGGACTACATCCCAAAAGCGCGCGAAATCGTGGAGCACTCCAATCGTGAGTTGCGTGCCGGGCGTGTTCCGCTCGAAGATTTGGTGATCACCCAACGCCTGAGCCGGGATGTGAATGCCTACAAATTCCCATCCCCGGCAGCGCGGGCGGCCCGGCAGTGGATCGATGCGGGCAAATCCGTTGCACCGGGGCAGGTGATGCGCTTTGTGTTCACGCGCGGAAAACCAGGCGTGTGGGCGGCGGGGGTTGGGGAGCTGGATGAGAGAACGGTGGATGTGGGGAGATATATAAGACTCTCAGAAAGCGCAGCCGGGACAATTTGGGGCGCGCTCATCGAATTAATAAAAATGGTCACGGATGGATTTCATCTGTGACCATCAATCTCAAAGGCGGATGTTAATTTTATGGGCAGGTTGGCGCGGAATCAGTGATGCCGTATTGGGTGCGTTCTTCGGGGGTCAGGTCGCGTACCAGCAAGGAACAAGCTGCGCGCATAGTATCACGGTAGTCGGTATCCCACAGGCGCGCGCCATCACCACCGTTGCTGAGAATATATTTACCATCGTTTGAAAATTCAACGCTAAATACGTAAGACTGTTCATGATACAAAACCCGCATCACGCTTCCTGTATTAACATCCCATAACCGTACAGTTTTATCATTGCTGGCAGTAGCAATATACTTACCATCGGGTGAAAAAGCTACAAACCAGATTTCAGCTGTATATCCTTTGAACTCCCGAATCAGTTGTTCTGTTTCAACATCCCATAATTGAGCTGTTCCATTGGCATTACCTGTTAATACGTAATTGCTATCGGGTGAAAAAGCGGTTGCTGTAATTATATTTTCATTGTTACTATAGGTTCCAAGAATCTTTACGGCAGACTTGGTTGTCATATCCAACAACTGAGCAATGCCATTATTTTCCCCTGACGAAATGACTGCTAACTTTCCATTAGGTGACCAAGCCAAACTGGTTTGATATACAGAAATACTAAAACCTGGAACACCTTGCGAAGCTCCCGTTTTTACATCCCATAATCGAGTTCCCTGAACGGTTTGTATCAATACTGTAGAGCTGTCTGGGGAAAAAGCTGCACTATATGCAACATATCCGTCTTCTAATTCATGAATTAGTTTCCCAGTTTGAGATTCGCGAATTTCCAGTTTCCGACTATCAGGCGCAGGTATATAAATCAAGGCAATGTATTGACCGTCGCGGGATTGTTCGAAGCCTATTAAGTTCTTGGGTAACTGGAAAGAATTAATTTCAACACCTGTATTTGCATCCAATACGCTCAAAGTCGATAAAGAGTTCGGTGCATCTCCAAAAGAAAAAAGGTTTTGGCTGTTGAAGGAAAAAAAGTTTTGACCATCAAATGAATAAACTAACGTGTTGTCTGGTGCATATCGAGCGGTAGGATCACCCGTTGCTAATTTTGGCCAAGGAATACGCCACATACGTATCTCGCCGCTCGATGTCCCGGTGAGCACCGACTTGCCATCGGAGGAAAAAACAGAATCGATGACTGCATCGCCAGTTCGATGCGCAAACACATGCAGTTGCTCACCGGTATCCAGGCTCCACAATCTGGCCGTTCCATCCCAACTGCTTGTTAGGATAAATTTCCCATCTGGTGAAAAAGAGATATGAAGTATGTAATCGAGATGGCCTTCAAACTCACGAACTAATTTGCCGGTGTGAGTTTCGTACAACTTCGCAACACCATTGGAATCTCCGATCACAACAAATTTGCCATCTGGTGAAATATTACTTGAAATACCTGTGTTTTGATTTTTATATACTTGAATCGGTAGATTGGTTGAAATATCCCATAAGTATGTATTCATATCAGAGCAACTTACAAGAATAAATCTCCCATCTTGCGAAATAGTTGCGCTTCTGATATTGGCTGGTGTCGAAATAATGGAAAGCCGCTTTCCAGAAAGCATTTCCCATATATAAATGCCTGTAAAGCTTCTGGATGCGCCAAAAATCAGTCTTCCATCACCGGAAAACCCTGCAAAGGTAACATCGTTAGCTCCATTAATAGAATAAGTTTGAATATATTCTCCTGTTGACAAATCTATCAAACGAATTGCGCCGCCTTTATTACCAACCAGTACGGCATCCCCACTTGGAGAAAAAGAGATGGTAGTAATTTGTGATGCTAATCCTGAAGCGCCTTCGACCAGCGTACGAATCAATTTTCCTGTGTTTGCATCCCAAAGCTGAACTGTGTTATTTATTTGCCCTGTTGCAAAGATTGAGCCATCTGGAGAGTAGGCAATTGCCCCCGTGGCCACCGGATCAGGGTGAATGATGAAACGGGTCAACAGGTTTGGCATGGCCTGAATAAGCGCAATATCCGCCTCAGGGTAGTAATTAGTTTTCTGGGCGCGAATGCTCAAAAGCGCTGCCAGTTCTGATCCTCCAGCTGGGTCGCTCGCAATACGATATGCTTCGGCTGCCAGACGTTCATTTTCTGCAACCCTTTGCTGTGCCTGGGCGCGAAAAGCGTAAAAAACAGCAACGATTGCTGCAATGAATGCAAATGCGCCGATTACAGTGATCACTCGATTACGGTTTCGCATGCGAAGCGATGATAATCGTTCTGTCTCGGCCAACCTTTGAACAGTTTCCAGCTCTCGCCGCTGGCGGGATTGTTCTTCTACTTCCCTGCGGTCACGTTCAGCAATACTCGCACCCAAAAAGCTGCGTTCCTGTTGGGTCAGCGCCACCGTCGTCCCCATTGCCCAACCCTCGAACTGCTCCAGGTGCGATCCCACCAGCAGGAAACTGGCATCTTCACGTGCTTCCATCCATTCGCGCGTGGACAGGGCCAATTGGCGCTGCATGCGCACATCTGAGCGGCTCTCATCCAGCCACTCACGGAAGCGCTTCCACTCGCGTAACAGCGCCTCGTGTGCCACTTCTACTGTTGCGCTGCGTGTCAACGGGTCGCGGTCGAAGGATAGGAGGCGTGATTTGCCAAAAGCATCAAGGACAGTGGTAAGGGGTAAGTGGAAAGTGGTAAGCGCAGATGGTGGATTACTTTCCACTTGCCCCTTATCACTTACCACTGTGATGTTCTCCAACTCAGCGCGCAGCACCCGTCGCCGGGTATCTTCCGTGCCTTCACCGAGAGTCACCAGCCGCAGGAACATCTGGCGCGCCAGGGATTGCTCGTCCGTGTTCAGGTGGGTGAACACATCTTCGGCGCGGCGGCCCAGCGCCCCCAGCACCCCGCCGATGGATTGGTAGGCTTCTTTTGTAACCAGGTTTCCCTTGCGCAGTTCAAAAAGCTCGGTCAGGGCGTATTGCAGCAGCGGCAGTGACCCCGGCTGGTCGCCCACCTCGCGGATCATGGCAGAAACCAGCCCGCTTTCCAGTTTCAAACCCACCCGCCGGGCCGGGCCAAGGATGGCGTATTCCAACTCGTCAGGTGTCAGCGGCAAAACAAGTTCGTTTCGGCGCTGGAGCAATTCACCGAAATCCACATAGCGCAGCGGGCGGTCGATGAAATCGGCTCGCAGGGTGATGATAATGCGTACCCGGCTGCGTTCATCGAGTACCGCAGTTACCAGGCTGTTCAGGAACAGCGCCCGTTCTTCCTCGCTCTCCACCAGTGTGAATAACTCTTCAAACTGGTCAACCACCAGGATGAGTTGCACCTGCGGGTCACCCGGCAGGATGCGATTAACCGCCCGGCCCAGGCCTCGATCCCCACTTTTGAGTTGTTCGAGCAGGCTGGGGGGCGGGTTGACCGCCACCCGCAGCAGGGCGGCTTCCAACTCTTCGAACGGATGCGGCCCCGGCAGCATATCCACATAAAACCAGTTTTCCGAACCCACCAATCCACCGCGCCGCAAGGCCGGGATCAACCCTGCCTTGACCACCGAAGACTTGCCGCTGCCGCTCGGCCCGATCACCGCCAGGAAGCGCGCCAATTCGCGCACTGAACCGCTCGCAGGCTCACTTCCCTCGCCCAGGCGTGCCAGCAATTGCTGCACCAGCGTCTCACGCCCAAAGAAATCATCCGCATCGGCCTCGCTGAAAGCCCGCAGGCCTTTGTACGGGTTAAACAACTCGCCACTGGGTGTTTCATTCTCTGCAAAAAATACCACCCCGCCCGTCATCCCACCAATCGCTTGCTGGAAATCACTCCATAGTGCCATCGACGTATCATAGCGCTCGTCAGCGCTCTTGGCTGTGGCACGTTCCAGCACCCTGTCCAGCCCGGTTGGCAGCCCGCTGATATGCTCGGCCAGCGACGGCATGGGTCTGGTCATATGCTGCTGAATCAGGTCAAAGGGGGTTGGCCCGTTAAAAGGCAATTTGCCGGTCAACATCTCGTACAGCATTACCCCCAGGCAGTAGATATCGGTTTGCGGTTGCACCTGTCGCGCCTGGATCTGTTCCGGCGACATGTAATTCGGAGAGCCGATCATCATACCCAACTCAGTTTCGTTGCTCACATCCGGATTGCCCAGGTTTTTGGCAATGCCAAAATCTGCCAGGTAGGCATTCTGGTCTTCGTCCAGCAGGATGTTGCCCGGTTTCAGGTCGCGGTGAACGATCCCAATGCGGTGTGCCGCGTGCAAAGCCTGGCAAACCTGTTCCACAATCTTTGAAACGGTTGGGATGGGCAGCGGCCCGTCACTCAGCAACCCTTGCAGGCTGCCGCCGCGCAGCAGGCGCATCACAAGATACGCCACCCCCGGTTCGCGCCAATAATCATAGAGCGGAACAATATGCGGATGTTCCAGCCGCGCCACCAGCTGGGCCTCTGCCTCGAAGCGGCGGATGAAATCGGGATGGTTGGCAAAACTGGGCAGGATGATCTTGATGGCGACTTCACGCTCAACCAACGGCTGAACCGCCCTGTAAACGGCTCCCATTCCCCCGGCCCCGATCTTCTCTGATAATGCATACCCGCGAATGGCCCGCCCGGTCAGATCCTCGCTCCCGATTTCTTCCAATCGCGGAGCAGGCGTGGGTGTTTCTTCCGGTTCGATGCGCACTGTCCTGGCCCGGCGGATAAACTCCGCACGCTGGTCGAGCGGGATGGCGAGCGCCATTGCCAGCCGCTCGGCAATTTGCAACGATGGGCGGGCATCATCCGCTTCAATTTTGCGAATGGTGATGGCTGCACAGCCTACCCGGCGGGCCAGTTCCTCCTGTGTCAAATCCAGTTCACGGCGGCGCTGGCGAACAGAACTTCCGAACGAAATGTCCTCCATAGTCTCCTCCTGTCCATTGGCTTAGGAAGAGTGTAGCATTTTCGATGATGCAATTCAATCAACCGGATAATCTTTATCGCTTTTTTTATCGGTTTTCGGCGTAAATCGCAACAAGAATCATAATCCCCATCAGAACAGTAGCTCGGGAGAGCCACTGTTCTGATGGGGATTTTTTGTTTACCTTCGCTTCTTCTTTCCTCCTTCCACAACCACCATCTCCCCGAACAGGGTCATCTGCCTGGGGGCTTCGGTCACCACCACCAGGGTGGGACTGGCGGCCACCATGCTGCCGGTGGGCGCGGTGCTGATGGACACCTGGCGTTCGGAGCCATCTGTGAAAATGCC
>CAIJPN010000139.1 GCA_903822545.1 uncultured Anaerolineae bacterium
ATCGCTGCCAAACACGCTTATTCTTCACCAGCACATAAGCTCAATGGCTTTGTCTACCACTCCAACTGGCTTCACAATTTGATGATCTCCACTTCTATGTCCGGCATCAGCCGTTAACCACAAATTCCAGCAGAATCAGGAAAATTGATCACCCTGAAACCGCTCTTCGATGATCTGCCCCAACTGCCAAACCTGTTGATTGGTGAACGGGGCGGCCTGCTCGACAGCGCGCCTGCCCGGCGCGTTTTTGATTCCAGATGGGATGCCAAAATGTGTTAATTTTTGGCATAGGGATGTTAAGTGGTAGCCGGTATTCTTGGGTTACAGCAACTGCTCGTGATTTTTGCGGAAGGCAGGCAAAAGTCTGTCAATTTTTGGGGTATGCCTGTCAAATAGTCAGTCTTATCCTTATAGGTGTTGGCGGCCAAATCCCACCCGGTCGCCGCGCCTCGCGAAGCACAAAACCCATGTTTCAAACCGGTTTGGAACTCCACTCACAGGAGTTCTCAATGTCCCCTAAAACAACCACCAAGGAAATTCGCATGCTGGAGATTATTATCGCCATCCTCCGCAGGGCAGGAGGCGTGAAGAAGTAATAAGCCATTCCCAAAACAAAATCCCGCGCCAGGGCGACATTCCCTGGCGCGGCAGAAGTTTTTACTGATATTTTGGGGGAACAGCCAATTAACCGTTTGTCCCGCGCCAAGTTAGATGTACTATTACATACTCTACTATCTTGTTTTTTGCACCTGGTCTCGCTATGATATATAGAAATAGCATAGTTAAAGTTGGGCGCAAAAGGTATTCTTGTGGGAATTCAAATCCAGTTGTTCGGCGGGCTATCGATTAAACAAACTCACCAGGCGTTCAGCTTGGGAAATACAGCACGCTTACAGGTTTTACTGGCTTACCTTGCGTTACACCATCATGCTCCTGTGCCGCGTGCTCAGGCGGCTTTTGTGCTGTGGCCCGATTCATCCGAGGAGCAGGCCCAGACCAATCTTCGCAAATTGCTCCATCAAATCCGTGTCAATTTGCCGGATATCATTGTCGAAGATTCGCGCACACTCCAGCTACGGGGAAATGTTGACGTATTGGATTTTTACTCTGCCCTGGAGTTGGCATCTCGCCATCGAAACGGGAACCAACCCGAAGCTGAGCAAGCCGCCCTCCAGTGTGCTATCACTCTCTATAACGGTGACCTGCTCCCGGGCAGTTACGATGAGTGGATCATCCCCGAACGAGAAAATCTTCGTCAAAAATTCATCCACGCTAGCGACCGGCTGGTATTCCTGCTTGAGCAACGCAAACACTACCGCGATGCAATCCTGTGCGCTAACCGCCTGCTGCAAATCGACCCGCTGCGCGAAGAGACCTACCGTCAGTTGATTCGCCTGCACACCCTGAAAGGCGACCGGGCTGCCGCTTTGAGCCTGTATCATAATTGTGCTGGAATGCTCTCTACCCAGTTGGGTGTAGAGCCTGATGCCGCCACCCGTCAGCTCTATGAGAGCCTGCGCGAAAAAACGGATACATCCCCGTTGCCCATCTTGCCGGTTACATATCCGCTGGTGGGTCGCGATGTCGAGTGGAGCACACTCGAAACATCGTGGCAACTGGCTGTCGCAGGAAATATGCGCGTTCACATCTTGCACGGTGAAGCCGGGATTGGCAAAACCCGCCTGGCAGAAGATTTTTTGCGTTGGAGTGGGCGGCAGGGCATACTTACCGGCAGCGCTGTCTGTTACGAAAGCGGGCAGGATAACTCTTTCAATCCGCTTGCCACCTGGCTGCGGGCGCGCCCGCCCGATTGGCTGGAACCGCACCGCCGCCGAGAAATCGCGCGTATCCTGCCCGAGGTGTTGACCGCTCAAGACCCTGCTCCAGCTGCCATCACCGAAGGCTGGCAGCGCAAAGCCTTTCTTGATGTTCTCTCTCAAGCCCTGGTAGGTGATGGAACGCCCCTGCTACTCCTGCTCGATGATATCCAGTGGTGCGACCGCGATACCCTGGAGTGGCTCGAACATTTCATCCAGTCCTACCCGGCAGCCAAGCTGCTGATCATTGCCACCTTGCGCGAAGGCGAAATCGCTCCGACAGATTTGCCGTTGACTCGCTGTATTACCCACCTGCGCCAGCAATCCTGCCTGAGCGAGACACATCTTCCCAGGCTGGATGCTGCCCAAACTGCTGACCTGGCATCCTGTATCTCTGGTAATGCTATCACTGATCCGGCTTTTTTCGCTGAAACTGAAGGGGTACCGCTGTTTATTGTTGAAATGGCGCGCCATCGCCTGGCGTCCGCCCAAGATACATCTGCCCCGGCCCGCTTCTCGCCCATCTTGCAGGCTACGCTCCTTGGGCGGCTGGAAAGTTTGAGCTTTTCCGCGCGTGCCCTGGCCCAGGCGGCAGCTGTCTTGGGGCGTGAATTCAATCTTCGGCTAATTTCAGCCATCTCGGGCATGACAGAACTGGAAACGATGCTGGCACTCGATGAACTCTGGCAAAAGCGCATTCTCCGCGAGGCTGGCGGCGGAACATACAGTTTCATCCATGCTCGCCTACGGGATGTGGTATTGATCGACTTAAGTCCGGTGCGTTTGCGCTGGCTGCACATGCAATCAGCCCGGGCACTGGAGCAAACCAACGATGATTTCTCCGCAGTCGCTTTGCACTACGCTGCCGCCGATGAACCCGCCTACGCTGCCGAAGCGCTGGGCCGAGCTGCTGCGCGTGAGATCAGCCTGTATGCCCTGGAAGATGCCCGCAAACTTTTAGAGCGCGCCTTGGCGCTCGATTCGCGCCCGTCTTTTGCACTATATGAGCAGTATGGCGATACGCTCAACCTGATTGGAATGCCTCGCCAGGCCAGCGAAGCCTACGGGAAAGCCCTGGTGGCCTGCCACGTTTCAGATTGGCAATCACAAGCCCGCCTGCACCGCAGTATATTGAACTGCATCAGCCGCATCGACTATGACAGCGCCCGAAACGCCTACCAGCAGGGTTCCGCTAACCTGCTCAAAGCCCCTCTGAAAGACCAAAATTACTGGTTTGAGTGGCTGGAGTTACAGCTCACCTGGCTCAGGGCCAATTATTGGGTACGGAATGAGCAAGAAATCGCACGCGTGATTGATTTGCTGGATGACCCGCTCGCCCGGCTGGGCACCCCACTCCAACGCATCCAGTATCGTCACAGCATTGTGCTCTACTACATGACAACCCACCGTTTCACAGCCACGCCAACCCAGGTGGAAATGGCGCAGCAAAATATCTTCGCTGCCCGTGAACTCCAATCGCCATTCCAACAGGCTGAATTGCTCAGCTCATTGGGGTTTGTTGCACTGCTGGCAGGAAATTTCAGCGAAAGCCAGCGCGCCTACACAGAAGCTGTCGCTATTGCCGAAGAACACAATTTTCTCAACATCCTCGAGCGCTGTTATGCTTATCTCGCCATCTCCTATCGCCGCGAGAAAAATCCAGCATTGGTGGCTGACATGGTTGAAAAGTTGTCGTCGATTTCAGCAAAAACCACTTTGCACGCCTACCTGCCCATGATCAGCGCCCAGCAGGCCTGGCTGGCCTACCGGTCTGGTGAAGTGTCGTTGGCCCAAGATTTATCAGTGCAGGCTTTTCAAACCTGGGGCGAAGAACCTGCTCCTTATCCGTTGCAATGGGTTGGGCGGGTGGTTTTACTGGCGCTACGTGTTGGGGATGGGAATCTTGCCCAGGCAGCGGAACACGCCCAGGCGTTGCTCAATCCCAATCAACAACAGCTGACCCCTGGCTTTGAATCTGCCCTGCAAACTGCCCTCACTTCGACAGGCCCCACCACGCTGGAATGCTGGCAACAGGCCATCGCCGCAGCACAGGATGATGGATATCTGTAGCCTGGTTTGTCCATCACCCCAATCTGCCCCCATTTCGCAAATTGGAAATGGGGGCAGATGCTTTAATGCCAGGAACGCTTTGGGAACGCTGGTTTTGCTACGATATGCTCAATCACAATTGAGAAAAAGGAGCAAAATCATGTATATCCTGATTGTCGGTTCCACCGGTGTTTTGGGGCGGGAAGCTGCCCGTCAGTTACTGGTTGCCGGGCACAAAGTTCGTGCCATGGCCCGGGATGTGGAAAAAGCCGCCGACTTGCGCGCTATGGGGGCAGAAGTCATTCAGGGCGACCTGATCGACCCAGAATCGCTCAAAAAAGCCTGCCAGGGAGTGGATGCCGTGCTGGCTGCCGCCCACCAGTTGATGGGCACGGGAAAATACACATCCGAAGCGGTGGATGATGCCGGGCATCGTTCCCTGATCGATGCTGCTAAAGCGGCTGGGGTCAAGCATTTTGTTTACACATCCGTGATAGGAGTTCGCCCCGATCACCCTGTTGATTTCATCCGTTGTAAGTCCAAGATAGAGACTTATCTTAAATCCAGCGGATTGAGCTATACCATCCTGCGCCCGCCAGCGTTTATGGAACATCACGTTCACAATTTGCTGGGGGCTACGATCCAAACCACCGGCAAAACTACCATCTATGGCAAGGGGGATAACCCTGTTAATTTTATAGCGGGCGTAGATGTAGCGCGTTTTGCTGTGATTGCGCTGACCGATCCGCGCCTGAAAAATCGCGCAATTGACATCGGCGGCCCCGATAACCTTTCTAAAAACGATGTGGTAAAGCTTTATGAGAAATACACAGGGCGCAAAGCCAGCGTTTCACACGTTCCAACCGGCGTGATGAAGGTGATGGGGCCGATATTGCGCCCCATCCAGCCAGTGCTCAGCCGCCTGATGGCGTTCAGCGTATGGATGGATACCTGCGATCAACGATTTGACACTACCGCCATGTTGAAAGAATTTCCCATGCCACTCACTCGCGTGGAAGATTTTGTCCACAACGTGGCCTCGGGCAACAATTCGTAAGGAAAGCCAGAGAACAACGAGGCGCGCCATCAGGGTGCGCCTCGTTTAGGGCTTACGGTCTAGCTAGTTGATAAAACGGGCAGGTTAATCATGAATGAACAGCAACAATTTGAAAAAACCATCCAAACGCTCGAATCCCAACGGGCCATTCTTGGAGATGTCGTGGTGGATGCTGCACTCAAGCCCTTGCGTGAAAAACTGGCATCCTTCTATGCGCCAGCGACAACCCATTCAAGCGAGCGGAAACTGGTTACGATCATGTTCGCCGACCTTTCGGGTTTTACTGCGCTCTCTGAAAAGCATGATCCCGAATATGTGCGCGGCTTGATGAATGACTGCTTCAATGTGCTGGTGCCGATTGTTGAAAAATATGGCGGCGTTATTGATAAATTCATCGGCGATGAAATCATGGCATTGTTTGGGGCGCCATTGGCGCACGAAAACGATGCTGAACGCGCCCTGCGCGCCTCGCTAGAAATGATGGATGCGCTGGAAAGCTTCAACCATGCCCGGCGTTTGAGTCTGGGAATGCACTTTGGCATCAATACTGGCCTGGTGGTGGCGGGTGGTCTCGGCTCAGATGGACGCCAGCAATACTCGGTGATGGGCGATGCTGTCAACCTGGCCGCCCGGCTGGAAGATGCATCTGAAACCGGGCAAATTTTGATCGGCCCCAACACCCACCGCCTGACCGCGCCACTCTTCCGTTTTGAGATGCTCGCGCCGATTCGCGTAAAAGGGAAATCTGAACCGGTGGCTGTATATCGGCTGCTGGAAGTAAAATCCAGCCCCGGCCCGGCGCGCGGGATTGCCGGCCTGCATTCCCCGCTGGTGGGCCGCCAGGCTGAGTTGGAAACAATCCGCCAGGCTGCCGGGCGTTTGCAAACCGGGGATGGTGGGATTCTCGCCATTGTGGCCGATGCCGGGTTGGGGAAAAGCCGCCTGGTGTCAGAAGTTCGCGCCGCTACCGAAGGAAATATCCATTGGGTGGAAGGTCGCGCGCTTTCCTACACCGAAGGTGTAAGCTACTGGGTAGCGCGCAGCCTGCTTGATCATCTCATTGGCGTTAACCCTGACCTGGCGCTGGTTGGTGTAGGGCTAGCCTTGCGACAAAGTATCGAAACTTACCTGCCAGGCCGCATGGAAGATATTTACCCATACCTGGCACGCCTGCGCGATATCCCACTGGATGCCGAGAGCGAAACCAGGTTCAAAGACTTGCTGCCTGAAACTGTACAAAACCGTATTCGTGCTGCCTTTGCTGATCTGTTGCTGGCATTTGCTGCCCAGAAACCGCTTGCGTTAGTATGGGAAGACCTGCACTGGGCTGACCCATCTTCTATGGGGCTGATTGAATCGCTTTTGCCATTGAGCGAGAGTGCGCCGATCTTGCATGTGCTGGTATTCCGCCCCCAGGAAGGCCGTGTTTGGGATTGGCATAAAAAGCTCCTGGGCGGTCTTGGGCAACGTTATAGCGTGATGGAACTCTCCCCACTGAATCCGACCGAAAGTGCGAAGCTGGTTGAAAATCTCCTGAATATCGAAAACCTGCCCGATTCCACCCGCCAGCTGATCCTGAGCAAATCAGATGGCAACCCGTTTTTCCTCGAAGAATTGCTGCGCTCGCTAATTGACAGCGGCCTGGTGTTGCTGGATGGCGACCGGGCTGTTGCCACTTATGACATTGCCCGGCTCGAAGTGCCAGACACGCTTCAGGGCGTTATCGCTGCGCGGATCGACCGCCTGCCCCAGGATGATAAGTACACCCTGCAAACAGCCTCGGTGATTGGGCGCGTTTTCCAGGAGATGGTGCTCAGTTACCTGTTGCAACAGGCCAAAACCGATCTGCCGGTAGGGTTAGCGCTCGAAGAATTGCAGCAGCGCGAACTTATCCGCTGGCGTGGCGAACTGGAGTACATTTTCAAGCACGCCATTACGCGCGATGTAACCTATAACAGCCTGTTGATTGCGCGGCGAAAGGAACTGCACCGGTTGACGGCAGAAACTTTGGAAATGCTGTTTCCGGATCAGATCGACGAGCTCGCCCCGACGCTTGCCTACCATTATGAAGCGGCGGAATCACGCGAAAAGGCTCACCATTACCTGCTGGCTGCGGCTGAACGCGCCCGCCAGACATATGCCAACGATGAAGCAATCGCCTTCTACCGGGCAGCCATCGATCAATTGGAGCGAACCCGCCTGGAGTTGGCTGAACCCGATTTGTTGTATCCAGAATTGGCTAATTTATATGAAAAGCTGGGGAATGTATTCGGCCTGACCGGCAGAGTGGATGAAGCGGTACGGGCTTATGAAGCCGCAGTAACCTTCCTGCCAGAAATTGACAGGATTGGGCGGGCACGCATCTACCGGGAAGAATCAATCGCTTACAATAATCTTCGTCGTTGGAATGAACCCGTTGAAATATTGGAGAAAGCCAGCGCAACGCTGGGCAAAATCACTGAGACAAATAGCGATGCATGGTGGCAGGAATGGATGGATTTGCAATTGGAGCGGATGCGAAACCTGTATTTCAGGCAAAGACCCGAACTGGTTGACTTGGTGCAAGCATCCCGTTCGATCATTGAATCCAGGGGCAATCCATTGCAACGCGCCCGCTTATTTGAATCTCTGGTATTGGTTAACTTCCGCAATTACCGCTTTTATCATCCACCCGCTGAAACCGTGGAATTTTCACGCCAGCAGCTTGCGGCAGCAGAGTTATCCGGGAATCGCCAGGCGATTGGCCGGGCCAAGGTGATGATGGGCTTTATGCACCTTTGGCGTGATGAGATTGATGAAACTGAGCGCCTGTTCATGGATGGCTTGCATGATGTGGAATTTGTTGGCGATCTCGATACCCAGTTCATCGCCTGGAATTACCTGGCTTTGGTTGGCCGCAAAAAAGGGGATATTGCCATGACTCGTGAGTGGGCTGAACGCACCATGAAGCTTTCGCGCAGGTCAAACAACATGCTCTACCTGATGACATCCCTGGGTTCCATGGCCTGGGTCGAATGGAAAACTGGCAATATCGATGAAGCTCGCAGTTATCTCCCCGAATCGCTGGCTTTGGCAGCCAAAATTCCTTTTCCTGCTATCGCCATGGTACGTGGCCCAGCAATGGGCTTGGCTATTGAGATTGAAGATTGGTCTACTGCCATTGAACAAGCCAAAATCTTGATCCAACCCACTAATCAGAAACTGCCCGAAGATGTTCACTTCCTGTTAGAACAGTCTATTCAAGCCGCGAATATCAGTGCCGCTCGCAATTGTTTTATAGAAGCACTGGTGGTAATGAGAGAGAAGAAAATGGGATATGTGTAGAAAGAATATTGATGCGAAGAGAGCTGATCTTTAAGTCAGCTCTCTTTGCGTATCATTATCTAGGACTTACGCAAGACAGAAAAATTGACGAGAGAGCAAAAAGCCGTTATTGTTAGTGGATGATACCCAAAACAGAGCGAGTAACACGCTTGGCATATTGCCAATATTTGCTGGTGAGCCAAATTAATTATACGCTTACGAATTATGCCGACCATACCGAGAAATTCAGCCATGATATGGCAAACCGCTATTTGGCGGAGGATGAAGTTCGACCTCGGTTGGTTTGGGAAAACATAAAAAGCCAAGTAGTCCGAAGCGTATACGGGTTTCTGGTTTTTGATGATACGGTGATTGATAACTGATGGTTCGCTCAAATTTTGACGAGAAATTGGAAATGAGATAAGCTATGTGAGTGAGCGAAAAACCGATAGTAACCACAGAACGAGTAGACGACATTCCAGTCTTGCTGGCATTTGCGAAACGGATGGGCATTCCCGAA
>CAIJPN010000140.1 GCA_903822545.1 uncultured Anaerolineae bacterium
TCGCGAGAGAGCAATGCATTCATAACCCGCTAAAAATGCTTTCTTTTCAATCCCAGTATCTTTTAGTAAATGCATAGTTTCTCCTCACTTGTGTTTATACCTAAATTATTTTAATCCCCCAACGAGACTGTCGAAAAAACCATTTGCCGGAGGCCGAACGGCCAGAAAACCGCTCGCCCGACCTGCCTGGGGATCAAAACCTGGTCTCGCCAAGTAGATTCTACCGCCTGGTGGCTACTGGCGCGTTCCCGATATTGTTCACCACTGCAACAATATCCATTGTACATCTAGCTTGAATTTTGAGCGCAAAGTGAATTGATCCGTATGTTGTGAACACAAATGTTGGCAAAGACCGGCTCAACAATTTGCAGCCGTTGGCGGGCTATCGATTTTGGCCTTCATCTCATCGAGCACAAGGTGTAGTAATAATGAGTGGTGGTTCGGGAGTGGCGGTGGGGCGATTGCTCGCCCCACCGACCATAATTAGGCGCGGTTTATGGAATGACCAGCCCGCCGTGATATGTGAGTTCATACACCCTAACGCCATTTCGGGTAATCCATTCTTTACCTGTAAAAGAAACTACATTGCCTTCACTTGTGTCTATATATATATCGTCATTAATTGAATTTTCAAATCCGCCTAAAAAACGCCCTTCTTTATACATCTTTGAAAGGCTGGCTTTGATTATCTGCCCTGTTTCTGCTCCTGTAATGCTGTTTTTCTCAATAATTCTTCCGTAATAATTCATAGCCCAAACAGGTTCGTCTTTATGATATACAATCTCTTGCCCTATAAAGTCTGTGCCGCCAAAATAACTATCGAGATAGGAAAAAGACCCTTCTTGAAATTTCAAATCGTGAGACCCCATTCTGGAAGATAGAGCATTATTTCCATTACCCACATAAGTACCAGCCTTAGCTTGAATGATAAATTTATTAAGTTCTTCCATTGAGAAGTTTGAATCTGTCATCCTTTTATCCTTATCTACTAAATCTCACATCGGTTAGACGCTGTTGTTACGATTTGCCGCCCAACGGAACTGTCGAAAAAAAACATTTGCCGGAGGCCGAGCGGCCAGAAAACCGCTCACCCGGTTCGGCTAGGGGCAGAAAATGTGGTTTCGCCGGGCGGATCTGCTGCCCTGGTGGCTACTGGCGCGTTCCCGATATTGTTCACCACTGCAACAATATCCATTGTACAACTAGCTTGAATTTTGAGCGCAAAGTGAATTGATCCGTATGTTGTGAACACAAATGTTCGCAAACACCGGCTCAACAATTTGCAACCGTTGGCGGGCTATCGATTTTGGCCTTCATCTCATCGAGCACGAGGTGTAGTAATGAGTGGTGGTTCGGGAGTGGCGGTGGGGTGAACAATCGCCCCACCGACCATAATTAGGCAGCCTGTGAACTGAAGAGATATTTCCATATTGTTTGAGCTGTTTCCTCCGAACTCAGCCCGGTAGTATCAACTTCCTGTCCAATAAATCCATGTTGTGATGCCTCCTTCTGAATTCTCCGTAGCTCAATAAATCTGGTTAGTTCCCAATGTAGATCTTCACGCCCCCTATATCGGATACGTTTCGCTTGTTCTTCTTCATCACACGTTAACCAATAGCAGTGGATCGATGAATCGAGTGGGCGAAGAAGATCAAGTAACTCTTGAAGAGATTCTGGTGACTCAAAGACGTAATTGATGACGAAGTTATGATAACCGTTTTTCTGGTGAAAACCAACCAAGAGTTCTATTGTGCGATAGAGGTGGTTGAGCCGTGCATCATCATAAATTTTAAACGGGTGAACATCTCCGATGTAATCGCCATCGAGATGAACCGATTTGTCGAACTTATAGTGTAATTGTTCCGCGATACTAGACTTGCCCACGCCGAGCGAGCCGTTGATGATGATAATCATAGATAGTATCTCTATATGAGGTCTACTTGACGGTGGACTGCCTAACGAGACTGTCGAAAAAGTATTTCCAGAGACATCATTTTCGCAGCAACTACTCGCTAGGCTCATTTTTGGTGCAAACTGCGATCTTGCTGGGGTATCTATCGCCCTTGTGGTTGCTATAACGCCCCAAAAACGCAGATTTTCCCGATATTGTGCACCACCGCGAACAATCTCCATTGTACATCCAGCTTGGATTTTGAGCGCAGGGTGAATCGGTTCATGTGTTTGTGAACACAAATGTTCGCAAACACCGGCTCAACAATTTGCAACCGTTGGCGGGCTATCGATTTTGGCCTTCATCTCATCGAGCACA
>CAIJPN010000141.1 GCA_903822545.1 uncultured Anaerolineae bacterium
CTAAACAGCGCCGACAACCATGCGAAACCCTAAAAACGGATAAAAGTATCCCGGCGGATACGGTCGCCGGTACGAAGTGCGCGACCCAAAAGCAGTATCGTTAAACGAGCCGCCGCGCGCCACCCGCAGCGGGCCGGGCGGCAGGATTTCATTCGGCAGCGGTGTATACAGGCTGGCTGTCCACTGCTGGACGTTACCGCACATATCCATGACCCCAAACGGACTCATGTCAGCGGGCATGCTGGCGGCTTCAACGGTACCCAATTGTTCTGATTCAAGCGTGTTGACAAACTGCGGCTCAAAGACTTCACCCCACGGGAAGGGCCGCCCATCCTCGCCGCGCGCGGCGTATTCCCATTCTTCTTCGGTGGGCAGGCGGATGGCCTTGTTTTTAACATTTCCCAGCCAGGCGCAGTAAGCTTCGGCCTCGAAGGCAGTCACATTGGTAACGGGATGCACCGGGTTGCGCACCTGCGCATTCCATCCCTCGGGAGTGAACCGGTCGATGCGGCCCCAGCTCTCGGCATTGCCATTCAGCCAGTCCCAGCCTGCGGGGCTCCACCAACGCCGCTCTTTAACCGCACCGCTCTCCAGGAAGACATCAAATTGCTGCACCGTCACCGGGATGTGGGTAATTTCAAAACCGGGCAACGAAATCACCCGCGCTGGTTTTTCACGCGGGTGGAAGCGGCTGCCCATGCGGAAGGTTCCTGCCGGGATGCGTTTGAGCAGTCCGATGGAGGCTTTGGATGCGTAATCAATCATGATAGTTCAAATACGCGCTTCCGGTGAATGTGTTGCGGGTGAAAAATCCTTAACCCTCCCCCAAAGGGAGAGGGTTAAGGTGAGAGCAAAATTTACTCCACTTCAATCGCCATGCCTACAGCTTCGCCGCCGCCCAGGCACAGGCTGGCCAGGCCGCGTTTGAGACCGCGATCTTTAAGTGCGTAGATGAGCGTGGCCAGGATGCGTCCACCGCTGGCGCCGATGGGATGGCCAAGCGAGATACCGCCGCCGTTAACGTTCACTTTGGCCCAATCCCAACCCTGGTCGGCCAGGGCATAGCCATCGGCCAGCACCTGCGCCGCGAAGGCTTCGTTAAGTTCGATCAGGTCAAGGTCACTGAGCGTCCAGCCAGCTTTGGCCAGCACTTTGGGGATGGCGAAAGCCGGGGCAGCAAACAAGCGCCTGGATTCGAGCGCAGCCTGCCCGTAGGCTACCACACGCGCCAGGGGTTTGAGCCCGTGTGCTTCAGCGTAGGCGCGGCTGGCGATAACAACCGCCGCCGCCCCATCGTTGAGCGTGGAAGCATTTCCAGCCGTGACCCTGCCATCGGCGCGGAAAGCCGGCTTGAGCTTAGCGAGCCCTTCCAGGGAAGCATCGCGGCGTGGGCCTTCATCCGTATCAAAATAGGTGACTTCGCCCTTGCGGCCTTTCAATTCAACCGGCACGATCTCGTCTTTGAATTTCCCACCATCGATGGCCGCAACCGCCTTCTGGTGGCTCTCCACTGAGAATTTATCCATGGCCTCGCGCGTGACGTTATATTCTTCGGCGATGAAATCAGCGGCGTTGCCCATGCCCCAGTTTTCGAAGGGATCCCACAAACCATCGTGCAGCAGCGAATCTTTCATCTCAACGTGGCCGTAGCGCATTTCGCCGGTACGGCCTGGGACGAGAAAAGGCGCACGGGTCATCGACTCGAAGCCGCCAGCAACAAAAAGCTGTCCATCGCCTGCGCGGATGGCTTGCGCGGCAATCATGGCAGCTTTGAGACCGGAGCCACATACTTTGTTGATCGCAGTGGCGCTAACGGTAGGCGGCAGACCAGCAAAAATAGCAGCCTGGCGGGCAGGAGCCTGGCCGCCGCCAGCCTGGACAACGTTCCCCATGAAAACTTCATCGATATCAGCGGGGTCGGCGATCCCGGCGCGCTGGACGGCAGCTTTAATGGCAATTGCGCCCAGTTTGGGGCCTGGAATTCCGGCCAATGCGCCCTGGAATTTAGCAATGGGCGTGCGTGCGACGGACAGGATGACAGGTTCAGTTTCTTTGGTCATGCTGGGATTCTCCTTTGTGCGAATGTGACAACTGTCATTAATTATAAGGCGAATGGGAGCTTTTTGAATCATCTTGCGCAAGCTGTCCACAGTTTTTCTTTATAAAGTAACCCAAGTTGCTACCTTTGGAGAATTTGCCCTCATCCCTAGCCTTTCCCACGGTGGCAAAAGGAAATTTCCCATCTCCCCAGGGAGAGAGCTGAAATGAGGGAATTTCTGGCAAAAGACAAGCGGTGGTTTTAAGGTAGCAATTTGAGTTCAAGTAATTATATATGCCTATTTTCGCATAAAATGGCACAGATTTTGCAAAAACATCAATATTAAGTTGACTTTAATAACGAAAAATTATAAAATATAGCAATGAACAACATAATCGTCAATCAAGCATCTGAAAACCTGGACGAGGCTGACCGATTCATCATCGATGCCCTGCGACAGGATGGGCGCATTGCCTTTGCGCAGATCGCCCAACAGTTGAACGTTTCGCCCGGCATGATCCGCGTGCGATACAACCGGCTGGTGGAAATGGGCGTGCTCAAAGTGGTCGCCATCACCAACCCGCTGCGGCTTGGGTTCAAAACCATGGCCATGATCGGAATCCGCACCGATGGCACGCACATGCTCGAGGTGGCCGATGCTGTCTCAGCGCTGGAAGAAGTCGTTTACCTGATCGTGGTCAGCGGCCGCTTCGACATCATGATCGAAGTCTTTTGCCGTGATCACGAAGAGCTGTTGCAATTCCTTACCGAGAAATTGCACAAAATCGAGGGCGTGCGCGAAGCAGAGACTTTCATCCACCTGAAAATCCGCAAAGAAGTTTATTTCTAAAGATCGGACTCCAAAATACATCAAAAACTAACCGCAAGGTTATAAAAACAAAAAAGGAAAAGGATATGAAAATACTACTCGTCGGTGTGGGCGGTGTTGGTGAAGCAATTGCAGCGATTGCCAAACCGCGCAAATGGATGGAACTGATGGTGCTGGCTGATTACAACACCAGGCGCTGCGCAGAAGTCCAGGCCAAGCTGGGCGAGCCGGAGCGTTTTCCGGTGGAATTCATTGATGCCAGCAAGCAGGAAATGATCGAAGAATTAGCCCAAAAATATAACGTCGACATGATCATGAACGCCGTCGACCCGATTTTCAACAAGCAAATCTTCGACGCAGCCTACAACGTCGGTGTCACCTACATGGATATGGCAATGACGCTCTCTGAGCCGCATGCCGAAAAACCCTTCGAACTGCCGGGCATCAAACTGGGCGATTACCAGTTCGAAAAAGCCGCGGACTGGGAGAAAAAAGGCCTGCTGGCGTTGGTCGGCATCGGCGTCGAACCGGGCATGGCCGATGTTTTCGCCCGCTACGCCCAGGATCACCTTTTTGACGAAATCGAAGAAGTCGGTATCCGCGATGGCGCCAATATCACCATCGATGGCTACGAATTCGCCCCCAACTTCTCCATCTGGACCACCATCGAAGAATGTCTCAACCCGCCCGTTATCTGGGAAGAAGGCAAAGGCTGGTTCACCACCGCGCCTTTCTCTGAACCCGAAGTATTTGACTTCCCCGAAATTGGCCCCGTAGAAGTAGTCAACGTCGAGCACGAAGAAGTTTTACTTGTCCCGCGCTGGGTCAAGACCAAACGCGCCACCTTCAAATATGGCCTGGGCGACCAGTTCATCGGCGTCCTCAAAACTCTGCACATGCTCGGCCTCGACAATAAAGAGAAAATCAACGTCAAAGGCGTCCAGGTTGCCCCGCGCGACGTGGTTGCCGCCTGCCTGCCCGATCCTGCTCACCTGGGCGAGCAAATGTCTGGCAAAACCTGCGCCGGCACCTGGGTCAAAGGCAAAAAAGATGGCAAAGCACGCGAAGTCTACCTGTACCAGGTGGCCGACAATGCCCAGTGCATGAAGCGCTGGGGCTGCCAGGCCGTCGTAGCCCAAACTGCTTTCAGCGCCGTCATCGCCATGGAACTGCTCAAGGATGGCGCATGGAAGGGTGTTGGCGTGCTCGGTCCCGAAGCCTTCCCGCCCGATCCTTTCATGGAAAAAATGGCCGACTACGAATTCCCCTACGGCATCAAGGAAATGACACCAAAAGCATAAGGCACAAAAAAGCAACTCTGTGTAACAACACAGGGTTGCTTTTTTGCATTTTGAAAACCCAAGAGGATATTTGTCATGCAGACTTATGAATACTCAGGCTTGATCATCGGAGGAATTGTTGCCATCCTCATCGTTCGCCTGGCAATCGGGTACTGGGCTTCAAAAAAAGTGGAAACAACCACCGATTACGTTCTGGCGGGCCGCCGCCTGCCCATCTGGATGGCCGCGCCGTCCATCATGGCAACCTGGTTCGCCGCCGAAACCCTGATGGGTTCCAGTTCCGAAGCCTACAAATATGGCTTGCAAGGCGTTATCTTTGATCCCTTTGGTGCGACCATGTGCCTGCTGCTTTCAGCCCTGCTGATTGTGCGCCTGGCGCGCCGTGCGCAGTACGTTACCATCATGGATTTTTTCCAGAAGCGTTACGGAACCACCATGTCGGTGGTTGGCTCCATTGCTCAAATCATCGGCTACTTCGGTTGGACGGCAGCCCAAATCGTGGCGGGTGGCGCAATCCTGCAAGCCCTGCTGGGTTGGGATTTATCCGTGGGTATGGTGTTGGTTGCGGGCGTAGTTACCATCTACACCATGGCGGGCGGCCTGTGGGCGGATACTGCCCTTGACTTTATGCAAATGTTCCTGACCATGGGCGGCCTGCTTATCATCTTTGGCGGCATCCTGTGGGCAGTTGGCGGACTGGAGGCCTTCATCGGCATGGCTGGTGCGCAATATACGGATTATCCCTTTGCAATGACTCCCACCGCCGAAGAGGGCTACCTCGGCTACCAGGGTACCACGGGCTGGTTCTACTATGCAGCCGCCTGGATGGCCATCGGTCTTGGCTCCATCCCGGCCCAGGATTACCTCCAGCGCACCTGTGCCGCCAAAAATGAAAATGTTGCGGTTAAGTCAACCTACATCGCCGCGTTTCTCTATATCACATTTGGCGTTTTGTCGCCGTTTATTGGCATGGCCGCTCACTCTGTCCCCTCGATTGGCTCGGAACTGGAAGCGGACTCCACTCAATTTGTGCTCATCCTGATGGCGATGGAATACCTGCATCCAGTCCTTACTGCCCTGTTTGTGGCCGCCCTCGCATCTGCGCTCATGTCCACATCCGATTCATCCATGCTGGCTGGGGCAACCATGTTCACCGAGAACATCGTTAAAGTCTTCAAACCTGACTTGAGTGACAAATCCCAACTCTTCCTGACCCGTGCCGCATTGGTTGTCAGTGGCATACTCTCGCTCTCGATTGCCCTGTGGGCCGAAACCATCTACGAACTGGCAGTGCTGGCTAACACCTGCATCCTGGTCGGCATGGTAGCGCCCTACATCATCGGCATGTACTGGAAGAAAGCCAATCACATTGGCGCGCTCACTTCGTTCTTTGCAGGCACAATTTCATGGGGTATTCTTTCCGTGTACTACTACTATGCCCCCGAATTTGGCACTTTCGCCATCTGTGAAGGCGACCTGTACTGCTCTTTGTGGGATGCGGTTTACATCGCCTCCACCCCGGCCTTTGTCATCTCTGTTGTATCATTTATTGTGGCATCTCTTGCCACCAACAAAATTGACCCGCCCAAGGTGCTCACCGACATCAATGGACATCCTGTCAATATGAAAAATGCGTTGGGATGGGGCAGCCTGAACGATTTGCCGGAAGAAACAACTCCTGCTACGGGTGATTAACCAAAATCCCATCCACACGCTGGAAACCCGCCTTCGTTAAACTGGCTGGCTCCAGCCCTGGCCTGACCCCCCTGTCCCATTCCTGTCTCGACAAGAACGGGATATTTTTTGTCAGAAAATGCCGAATTTCTTATTATTTTTTTCCGAAACGGAAAATTGTGTTTGCGTTTCGGGCAGGGAAACCTTATAATGTAAAGCGAAATTAATTTAGCCTGACCCATTATGGAGGAGAATCCCATGCCTTACGGATATAACGGAAAAATCCTGCACGTCGATTTGACCACCGGCTCACTGACGGTGGAAGAACCTACCGAATCGTTTTACCGCACCTATATGGGCGGCAGCGCGATGGGGCTGTACTACATTTTGAAAGATGTGCCCGCCGGGGCCGACCCGCTTGGCCCGGAAAATGTCCTGACGCTGATGACGGGTGTCACCACCGGGGCAGCCATCAGCGGGCAAAGCCGCATCAACGCCAATGCCAAATCCCCCATCAGCGGTGGGATTGGGGATTCGCAGGGCGGCGGATTCTTCCCGGCGGAGTTGAAGTTCGCGGGGTTTGACGGGATTGTCATCAAGGGCAAAGCCCCGAAACCGGTTTATCTCTGGATTAAGGATGGCGTGGCAGAGTTGAAAGAGGCTGCTCATCTTTCTGGCAAAGTGACCGGGGCGGTTGAATCCGCGCTGAAAGAAGAATTGGGCGAGGAAAAAGCCGAGGTGTTGCAACACGGGCCAGCCGCCGAAAAAGGCGTGCTTTTCTCCAGCTTATTAAGCATGTCGAACCGCAATAATGGCCGCACCGGCATGGGTCTGGTGATGGCATCTAAGAACCTGAGGGCAGTGGTGGTGCGCGGCAGCAAGAAGCCCACCCTGGCGCATCCAAAGGCGCTGACGGCGCTCAACCGCGAAGGCCCGAAGATGCTGCCTGAGAACGCCGATATGGCCGGGTTGGGCAAGTATGGCACGGCCAGCGTGGTGCTGCCGCAGCACAGCATGGGTACGCTGCCAACCCGCAACTATAACGAAGGCTCGTTTGAGTTCGCCGAAGACCTGAGCGGCGAAAAGATGTATGACAGCATCTTGAAGGGCGTGGCGCAGGGCAAACAGGATAAGCAGGGCCGCGATACGTGCTATTCGTGCGTGGTGCGCTGCAAGCGTGTGGTGGAGATGGAAGGCCAGTATAAGATCGATGAGAAGTACGGCGGCCCGGAATATGAGACCATCGGCACGTTTGGCTCATACTGCGGCATCAAGGATTTGGGCGCGGTTTCGCTGGCTAACCAGATCTGCAACGAGCACGGCGTGGATACGATTGCCTGCGGCGCGACGATTGCGTTTGCGATGGAGTGTTACGAGAAGGGCATTCTCACCAAAGACGACACCGGTGGCATCGAGTTGAAGTTTGGCAATGCCGAGGCGATGCTGGAAACGCTCAACCAGATCGTGGCTGGGTCTTCGGACTTTGGCCGCCTGTTGGGGCAGGGTTCGGAGCGTGCCGCCAAAGCTATCGGCAGGGGCGCAGATGAATGCCTGATCACTTTCAAGGGTGGCGAGGCCCCGGCGCACATGCCGCAGGCCAAGCGCAGCCTGAGCCTGATCTATATGGTCAACCCGTTTGGCGCGGATCACCAATCCAGCGAGCACGACTGGATGATCGAAGATGGCATCGCGTCTGACTTGTATATGAGCCGCCTGGCGCAGTTGGGGATGACGGAAAAGCTCGAGCCGATGAGTCTTGGCCCCGATAAAGTCAAATTTGCTTACCTGACGGAAGTTTTCTACTCGATGCTGGATTCGCTCGAACTCTGCCAGTTTGTCTGGGGGCCGGGCTGGACTCTGTATGGGCCGAAGGAAACGGTCGAGCTGGTGCAGTCTGTCACCGGCTGGGATGTGACGCTGGATGAGTTGATGGCTGTTGGCGCGCGCCGCCTGAACCTGATGCGCACGTTCAACGCCCGCGAAGGTCTCGACCGTAAAAACGACAAGATGCCGAAGAAGTTCTTCAAGGCGCTGCAAGGCGAAGGCCCAACCGCCGGAATTGCGCTCAAACCGGAAGATATGGAAGCGGCGCTGGATGAATACTATAAACTCGCTGGTTGGACGAATGACGGCAAACCGACCAAGGCCCAGTTGGAGAAGCTCGATTTGGCCTGGGCGGGTGAATTGCTTTAAAACTGTGTCAGGTTTTTGGGTGTCAGGTGTCAAGTTTTGGATGCCTGACACCTGATTTGTTGGAGGATGGTTTATGGCACTGGTCGAGCGATTTGAAGATATCCTGGCCTGGCAGGAAGCCCGAAAACTAGTTGGGGAGATTTACAAATTGACCAATATCGGCTCTTTGGCGAAAGATTTCGGGCTGAAAGACTAGCTTCAGAGAGCGGCGGTTTCTGCGATGACCAATATCGCTGAGGGCTTTGACTGCGATTCACAGGTTGAATTTGCTCGCTTTTTAGGTATTGCCAGACGCTCGGCTGTTGAAGTCCAATCGCTTTTATATGTTGCATTGGATGTTGGTTACATCGATAAAAAGACATTCGATGATGAATACGAGCAAGCCCGCAAAACCAAAGCCCTCATCGGTGGCTTCAAGCAGTCCTTGAAAAAACGTAACCCTTGACCCTGATACCTGACACCTCGCACCTGACACTTTCTCACCTGACACTGGAGAACCTGACACATGACACAGTTATATGATCAAAACTTCCCGCATTTGTCTCCCGTCTGGTCGCGGATTTTCCCGATCGAGGCGGAACGCGCCGAGGGGAGCTATATTTACGGCACCGATGGCCGCAAATATCTCGATTTCACATCTGGCATCGGTGTGACCAACACCGGCCACTGCCACCCCAAAGTGGTGGCAGCCATCCGCGAGCAGGCCGGGCTGTTCCTGCATGCCCAGATCAACATCGTTGTCCACCAGCCGATGCTGCAATTGGTGGAAGAACTGCGCACGATTGCGCCCCCATCGATTGATACCTTTTTCTTCAGCAATTCCGGCGCTGAAGCAGTGGAAGGCGCGCTCAAGCTGGCGCGCTCGGCCACCGGGCGCTCAGCCGTGATCGTTTTTACGGGCAGTTTCCACGGGCGAACTGCCGGGGCGATGGCGCTGACCACCTCCAAGACCGGCTACAAAGGCCAGTCGCAGCTGATGCCCTCGGGCGTGTATGTGGCCCCCTTCCCATATGCCTACAAGCTGGGAATGAGCGAAGCCGAAGCCAGCGATTACTCCCTGAATGCGCTGGAAGAACTGCTCGTCTCGCAGATCGCCCCGCACGATGTGGCCGCCATCCTGATCGAACCGGTGCTGGGTGAGGGCGGTTACGTGCCTCCGCCAGCCGCCTTCATGAAGGGCCTGCGCGAAATCTGTGACCGCACCGGCATCCTGTTGATTTTTGATGAAGTCCAGAGTGGGTTTGGGCGCACTGGCAAGTGGTTCGCCCAGGAGCACTATGGCGTCGTCCCAGACATTATGACCGCCGCCAAAGGCATCGCTTCGGGGATGCCGCTCTCGGGCGTGTTCAGCCGCCTTGACCTGATGAAAAAGTGGCCGACCGGCTCGCATGGCGGCACCTACGGAGGCAACGCGGTAGCAATGGCGGCAGCGGTAGCCACCGTCAGGGCGATGAAGGAAGAGAAGATGATTGAAAACTCCGCGGCGCGCGGTATCCAGCTCCAGACGGGACTGCGCAAGCTCCAGGAAGAGTATCCCCAAATTGGGGATGTGCGCGGCCTGGGCCTGATGGTCGGCACCGAGTTCGAAGTCGATGGAAAATACCAGAAATCCAAGGGGCTGGTAAAAAATGTCATCAACGCCGCCGAGAAGCGCAACCTGCTGCTGCTCTCCTGCGGGACGTTTGACAGCACCATCCGCTGGATTCCGCCGCTGAATGTGACCAGCGAGCAGATCAATGATGCGCTGGCGATTTTTGCGGACTCGCTCAAAGAAGCTGTAAAATAATGGTCAAAGGTCGAAAGTCAAAACATGACTTTCGACCTTTGACTTTTGACAAGAGAAAACTATGAACCGCTCCCATCTCGAATCCCTGCTCAAATCTGAAGAAGCCCTCTTCCACCAGACCCACCCCCAATCCCATGCCCTCTACCAGCGCGCCCAAAAATCCCTGCAGGGCGGCGTGCCGATGTTGTGGATGATCCGCTGGGCGGGTTCCTTCCCCGTTTTTGTGAAAGAAGCCCACGGCGCGCACTTCACCGACGTGGATGGCCGCGATTATATTGACTTCTGCCTGGGCGATACTGGCGCGATGACTGGTCACGGCCCGGCGGCCACGCTTGCGGCCATCAACGAACAGGCGGCCAAAGGCATCACGCTCATGCTGCCCTTCGAAGACGCCATCAGCGTTGGCGAAGAGCTTCAGCGCCGCTTTGGCCTGCCACTCTGGCAATTCACCCTGACCGCCACCGACGCCAATCGTCACGTCCTGCGCATGGCGCGCATGATCACCGGGCGCCCCAAAGTGCTGGTCTTCAACTACTGCTACCATGGCACCGTGGATGAAACCTTCATCGTGCTCGACGAGGAAGGCACACCCATCTCGCGCCCCAACAACATGGGGCCACAGGTGGACCCGATCCACACCACCAAAGTCATCGAGTTTAACGATGTCGCCGCGCTGGAAACAGCACTTTCAGCGGGGGATGTGGCTGCCGTTTTGGCTGAACCTGTAATGACCAACATCGGCATCATCCACCCAGATCCAGGCTACCACGACGAACTGCGGAAACTGACCCGCAAATATGGCACCTATCTCATCATCGATGAAACCCACACCATCTGCACCGGCCCAGGTGGATACACCGCTGCGCACAAGCTGGAGCCAGATTTCCTGACCATCGGCAAGCCCCTGGCTGGAGGCGTCCCCGCCGCGGTATACGGTTTCACCCAAAAAGTGGCCGACGAATTCGTCGCCCGGCTGGATGTGAACGACTCGGATGTTGGCGGAATCGGCGGCACCCTGGCCGGGAACGCCCTCTCCATCGCGGCGATGAAAGCCACCCTGGAGAACGTCCTGACCCCCGAGTTCTACGAAAAAGCCACCGCCTTGCAGGAAAAATTCACAGCCGGGGTTGAATCCGTCATCGCCGAATTCAACCTGCCCTGGATCGTCAAACGCCTGGGCAACCGTTCCGAATACTGGTTCCGCCCCAATCCGCCCAAGAACGGCGGCCAGGCTGCGGCAGCCATCGACCACGAACTGGACCGCTACATGCACCTGTATATGCTCAATCGCGGCATCCTGATGACCCCCTTCCACAACATGGCGCTCATCTCCCCCGAAACCACCCAGGCAGATGTGGATTACCACACCAAGGTGTTCAGGGATGCGGTGGGTTCCCTGTTCGGGAAGTAGCTTTTAACGCGGATTACGCGGATTTGGCAGATTTCGCCGAAAATAAAAAATGCGTAATCCTTAAAATTAGCGAAATCCGCGTTTAGGCTTTTAATTTTTCAGGAGTCTTTTATGCCACTTGTAGAAGAAGCCCTCTCGCACGAGATACTGAATGCCGCTTTTGAAGTGCATAATCGCCTTAAACCTGGTTTCCCAGAAGTGATTTATAAAAAGGCGATGATTCTTGAATTACGTGCAAGAAAGCATCAAGTGGAAGTTGAAAAGCGCATTTTGGTATCTTATCGAGATGAAGTGATTGGCGAATATTTCCTTGATTTGGTTGTGGATGGCAAAGTTATTTTGGAGTTGAAGGCCGTTTCTGAGATTATGCCGGTTCACAAACAACAAGCCCTGGGTTATGTTCGTGCATCTGGTTTGCCGCTTGCGCCTGTCATTAACTTCGGCGGCGAAAGTGTAACCCATGCCCGGATTGCCAATACACGAGGAAAAAGGATTGTTCCCGAATTGGCAAAAAAAATAAAACGCGGATTACGCTGATTGGGCGAATTTCGCCCAAAAATATCAATGCGTAATCCGAAATATCAGCGAAATCCGCGATAAAAGGTGAGAAAACCATGCAAATCTGGCGAGTGAACGTAAAAACCCAAACTTTTACCAAAGAACCCGTCCCGCCGAGTTGGGAAAAGCTGGGCGGGCGCGGGCTGCTGGCGCGCATTATGCTCGATGAAGTGCCGCCCGATTGTTATCCACTGGGGCCGCGCAATAAGTTGATTTTTGCCCCCGGCCTGTTGGTGGGACACATGATTTCGTCCACTGACCGCATTTCGATTGGCGGAAAGTCACCGCTGACGGGCGGCATTAAGGAAGCCAACGCCGGTGGCCGCACCGGGCTGCACCTGGCGACGATGGGCGTCAAGGCGCTGATTATCGAAGATGCCCCGGCTGGCAACGAGCTGTGGGTGCTGCACCTGAGCCTGGGCGGCGCGAAATGGGAAAAAGCCGAGGGGTTAACCGGGCTGGGGGTATATGACACCGCCCAAAAGCTGGTCGAACGCTACGGGGAGAAAGTTGCCATTTCGCTGATTGGCCCCGGCGGGGAGATGAAAATGCTCTCAGCTGGTATCCAGAACATCGACAAGGATAAAATCCCCAGCCGGATCGCGGCGCGCGGCGGTTTGGGCGCGGTAATGGCATCCAAAGGGTTAAAAGCGATCGTGTTCGACAATGCCGGGGGGCAGAAGCCGCCCATCCATGACCCGGAAGGTTTTAAATCCGCCCAAAAAGAGTTCACCACAGCGCTGATGAACCATCCACAGACCGCGATTTACCGCGATTATGGCACGGTGGCAATGGCGCAGATGTGCCAGGGCTTTGGCGGCCTGCCCACGCGCAATTTTTCGTCGGGAGTGTTCGAGCAAGTAGATTCGATTGGCGCGGAAGCCATGCGCGACCTGCTGCTGCGGCGCGGCGGCGAGTCGAACACCACGCACGCCTGCATGGCCGGCTGCACCATCCGCTGCTCCAATATTTTTGGCGGGGAAGACGGCAAATCGATCGTTTCGCCGCTGGAATTTGAAACCGTTGGTCTGATGGGTTCCAACCTGGGCATCGACTCGCTGGATGTGATTGCCCGGATGAACTGGGAAGTCAACGACCTGGGAGTGGATTCCATCGAAGCGGGCGCGGCGCTGGGCGTGGCCTGTGACGCCGGGCTGATGCAGTTCGGCGACGGAGCACGCGCGCTGGAACTGCTCCACGAGATGCGCCAGGGCACGCCGCTGGGACGCATCTTGGGCGGTGGCGCGGCAATGGTGGGCAAAGTCTATGGCATCGAGCGCGTGCCGGTGGCCAAGGGCCAGGCCATGAGCGCCTACGAGCCGCGCGCCATCAAAGGCATCGGCGTGACGTTTGCCACCTCGCCCCAGGGCGCCGACCACACCTGCGGGCAGACCATCCGCGCCAAGATCAACCATCTCGACCCCAAGCCGCAAAAAGCCGCCTCGCTGGGCGCACAGTTGAATATGGCTGGCTATGATACGCTGGGCGCGTGCATTTTCTCGGCGTTTGGCTATGCCATCGTCCCGGCGGTTGTCCCGGCGCTGGTGAAGGCGCGCTACGGTTGGGACGTTCCAGCCGACTACCTGCAACAGCTTGGCCGCGAAACCATCAAAATGGAGCGCGAGTGGAACAAACAGGCCGGATTCACCAAAAAAGACGACCGCCTGCCCGAGTATATGACCCGCGAGCCGCTCCCGCCACACAACGCGGTTTTCGATATCAGTGAGGAAGACCTCGACACGATTTATGATAATTTGTAAGACGGGCTTAAGTCCGTCTTACAAAAAAAACTTCCGGGCAAAGGCTCGGAAGTTTTTATTTTTTAGCGCGCCAGCAACCCCGGAGGAGTGACTGGCAGTTGCAGGAAAAACGTACAGCCCGGCAGGTTTGCTTCATCGCAGCCGGAGCTTTCCACCCAGACCCGGCCACCGTGAGCCTTAGCTACGCCACGCACAATCGCCAGCCCCAGGCCGGGGCCACCGCCTTTGAAACTGGTCTTGCCGGAAGAGTGCAGCGAAACGCTACCCACCTGGTAAAACTTCTCAAAGACCAGTTCGTGGTGCTCGGGGTCAAGACCAATGCCAGTATCGCGGATGGCAATCTCCACGCCGGGAGCATTGTCCGGCATTGTTACCGGGCGAGTACTGACGAAAATCTTCCCACCATCGGGCGTGTATTTGATGGCATTGATTAAAATCTGGTGAAGAGCTTTTTGAATCAAAGATGGATTGGCGCAGATGTCGGGAGTGTCATCAGGCTGGTCAACCAAAACCTGGAGTTTTCGCTCTTCAGCGGCTTTATCAAAACTGTGAACAACATCATTGATAATCTGCTTGAGCAGCACCGGACCGGGCGTGATCTTAACAGCTTCGGAGTCAATGCGAGTCACGTCCAACATCAGGTTAACCACTTCGTGCATCCGGTCAGCACCTTTGATAATGCCATCGATCACACTGCTCAGGCCGGGGTTGGCAGCAATATCCGGCGAAGAGCGCAGCACGGTAACGTATCCTTTCAGCACGGTCAACGGCGTGCGCAATTCGTGAGCGGCCACCTGGATAAATTCCATTTTGTTGCGGTCAAGCTGGCGCAAGGTTTTGTTATTCTTTTGCAGTTCGGTAATGGCCAACTGGTCATTGGAACGTATCCGATCCAGTGTGATACGGATAATATCAATCGCCATGTGCGGGCTGCGGCTCAGGATAGTCTCAAAGTCCTGTTTTTCCATCTCAAGCACGGTGCAGGTAGATGTGGTGCGCACGGTCGCGGCACGCGGCGCGTTCTGGATCAACGCCATTTCACCAACCAGGTCACCCTTGCCGCCCAAACGCAAGATGCGCTCCCCTTCATGATCGATCATCTTCTTGGAAATGACGACACTGCCTTCCGCGATGATGTAAAAAACATCTTCGTAGGCGCCTTCCTGGCACAGGATGTGTTCTGGCGGATAAGTACACAATTCCGTCAAGGAAGCCATTTCTTGCAGTTCCGTCTCTTCCAGCCCTTTGAACGCAAGTTTTAGCAGGGAAATTTTGTCATAACTGTGCAAATCGTCCATTACTCAGTATTATATACCCATCACGGGTGAGAATTGCACTTTTTCTAAAGCGGAAAGCGGAATTTTACGAAGCTTTTTATTGCGATTTGGTGATAAAAATGGAAAACTGTTGCACAACATCAAATAAATTACCAGGAGAATGTTTTCATGGATACCAGCATAAACCCAATCACTTTGCAAAAATCCGGTCAAGTCAAAACTGAAGGCGGATTCACCTTCCGCGACTTGAACAAAAATGGCAAGCTGGATGTGTATGAGGACCCCCGCCAGCCAATCGAAGCGCGCGTCGAAGACCTGCTCAGGCAAATGACGCTGGAAGAAAAAGCCGGTACGATGTTCATCCATGGCTCAGAAGTGAACGAGGATGGATCAATCGAAGCCAGGGCAGATGCCCATCCGCATGCCCTGATTGCATCACGGCAAATCTCCACCCACAAGATGAATCATTTCAATCTTTGGAACATCCCGGGGGCTGCCGCGGTAGCCAGATGGTACAACCAGCTCCAGCGTTTTGCCGAAGAAACCCGCCTGGGAATTCCGGTCACAATTGCATCAGACCCGCGCAACCACTTCACACGCAACATCTTCGCAATGGCAGCCCAAGATTTTTCACAGTGGTGTGAAACCCCAGGCTTTGGTGCGCTCGATGATCCAGAACTGGTGCGCCAGTTTGCGGCCATCGCCCGGCGCGAATACCTGGCGGTTGGCATTCGTGTGGCGCTGCACCCGCAAATCGACCTGGCAACCGAGCCGCGCTGGCCACGCATCAGCGGCACATTTGGCGAAGATGCGCACGTTTCTGCCCGTCTGGTGAAGGCTTACATCGATGGATTCCAGGGACAAACCATCGGCCCCGAGAGCGTGGCCTGTATGACCAAACACTTCCCCGGCGGCGGGCCGCAGAACGAGGGGCTGGATGCGCACTTCGAATTCCAAAAAGGCCAGGTTTACCCCGGCAACAACTTTGACTATCACCTGATCCCATTCGAGGCAGCGTTTGAAGCCCAGACTGCGGCCATCATGCCTTATTATGGCGTGCCAATGGATCAAACCGCTGAAAACGTGGGCATGGCATACAACAAAGCCATTATCACCGGGCTGTTGCGAGAAAAATACCAGTATGAAGGTATCGTCTGCACCGATTGGGGACTGGTAACAGATGTAGAGATGGGTGATATCACCTGGCCGGCGCGCGCCTGGGGCGTGGAACACCTGAGCCAAAGCGAGCGTGTGTTGAAAATCATCGAGGCCGGCGTTGACCAGTTCGGCGGCGAACATTGCCCACATTATGTAGTGGAACTGGTTCGGGCTGGCAAAATCTCCGAAGCGCGGGTGGACCAGTCGGTGCGGAGGCTGCTACGCTTAAAATTCCAATTGGGGTTGTTTGATCATCCCTTTGTGGATGAAAGCCAGCTCCCACAGGTTTTTGGCGACCCCAATTCCATCGCCGCCGGGATAATTTCACAACAGCGTGCCATGACGCTGCTTAAAAATGATGAGCAGATCCTGCCGCTGAAAGGCCAGCCCAAAATCTACATCAAGAATATCGACCCGGCGGTTGCTGCACAGTACGCCCGGCTGGTAGATACTCCCGAACAGGCCGATTTCGCCATCCTGCGCCTGGAAACGCCCTGGGTACCGGTGGAAACCAAAAATCGATTCGCTTACGGATTCCATCATGGCGACCTGGATTTTAAGGGTGAAACCAGGGCTGAGATTTTATCGCTGGCGCAAAAAGTTCCCACGATCGTGGTCATCTACCTGGATCGCCCTGCGGTTATTCCCGAAATCAGCCTGGCAGCCAAGGCCCTGCTCGGTGATTTTGGAGCCAGCGACAGCGCTGTTTTGAATGTCATCTTTGGCAAAGCCCAACCCGAGGGCAGACTACCCTTCGAACTGCCCGCCTCGATGGAAGCTGTCTACCAGCAAAAAGCCGATCTACCCCACGATTCTGAGAATCCGCTATATGAATATGGTTTTGGGCTTCGGTATTCGCGCCAGGACGAACTGTAATTTTTAAAAACCCAAGTTGCTACCTTTCGGCATTTCGCTTCGAATTCGCTCTTTTTTCAAAAGTTTGACCGGCCATTCTCACGCTGTGTTCCGGACAGCGCAGGCTAACAGCAGTTGACGCTCGCCCGGCCCAGCCCAGAAAGTTCTGATATGTAGCAACCAGTGGGAATTTCAAGTGCGGCGCCAGTCCCCTGCCCGGGACTGGCGCCGCACTTACCATCATTATCTATCAATTTCGCAATGCTTCACTTGACAGGGTCTGGAGAGACATGTATTATCCTTTCAGCATGAAAATATCCTTCCGCGTAAATATTTCAAAATAAAAACATATGCCCGAACCAACCGATAACTGTCCTGAAATCAGCGAGATGATCCAGCGGGTTTTTCGCCTGAAAAACAAATTAAACGCTGGAACTGTTCCCGAAAACCTGGTCTTCCTGGGGCAGCTGGCGCATGATTCCAGGTTGGTGGGCAAATCGGGGGTGGTGAATGATTTCGACCTGTTCTATAACACCGGGATCGTGCTCTCGCGTCACAAAACCCCCATCACCATGGGAGAGCTAAGCCGCGAACTGGGGATTTCCCTCAGCACCGCCACCCGTATGATGGACTGGCTGGTAAACAATAACTATGCGCAGCGACTACCCGATACACTTGACCGCCGTGTGGTGCGGGTAGCGCTGACCAGCGCAGGCCAGGATATTTTCATCGCCATCAACCAGTTTTTCATGGAGCGTATCGAACGCCTGATGAGCAAACTCACCGCGCAAGAACGTGAAACCTTTTTAGTGCTCCTGCACAAAATCCTGGGCGAACTTGAACAGGGTAACCTGTAAAACCCCAGGTCATCCATCCCATCGGAGGCAAAGTAATGAAAAATAGAACCATCTGGATCATCCTTATCATCGCCGTTTTAGCCACAGCCGGATACTTCGGCTGGCAATATTTCCAACCGGCAGATACCGCCGCCACCTACCAGACTGTTGCCGCACAAAACGGTGATATTTCTGCCATTGTAGGCGCAACCGGAACCGTTCGCCCCAACCAATCGGTGCTATTGAACTGGCAGACTACCGGCACAGTAGAGAGTGTCAGCGTAAAAGTTGGAGATTCGGTCAAGAAGGATGATGTGCTGGCCGTTCTGGAGAAAACATCCCTGGCCCAGAACGTGATCCTGGCAGAAGCCGACCTGCTCAATGCCCAGCGCTCACTCGAAGACCTGCAAACATCCAACCTGGCGCGTGCCCAGGCCGAATTATCCCTGGCCCAGGCCGAAAAAGCCCTGGAAAATGCCCAGGAAAAATATGACGGCGTTCACTTCCAGCGCGGATCAGATACCAAAATCGAAAATACCCAGGCCAACATCGACACACTCAACCAGCAGATCACGCAGGTGCGCAAAATGTATAACACCGTTGCCAACCTGCCAAATGGCGATTCGCGCAAAGCCCCCATCGTGGCCCAGCTTACCTCGCTCGAACTCCAGCGCGACCAGTTGACCGCCGAACTCAATTATATGACCGGCAAACCAGATACCAACGATGTAGCCCAGCGCAAAGCCAATTACGAAGTAGCCCTGGCACAACTGGAAGACGCCCAACGTCGGCTGGAGCGCGTGAAGGATGGCCCAGACCCGCTCGACCTGGCGCGCATCCAGGCCCAGATCACCGCAGCCGAGGCTACGCTCAAATCCAGCCGCATCGCGGCCCCATTTGACGGAACCATCACCCAGGTGGAACTGCTTCCTGGCGACCAGGCTGCCCTCGGCAAACTGGCTTTCCGCATCGATGACCTTTCGCACCTGCTGGTAGATGTGCAGGTTTCAGAAATCGACATCAACTCTGTGGCAGTTGACCAGATCGTGACCCTGACTTTTGATGCCGTTCTCGGTAAAACCTACAACGGCAAGGTGATTGAAGTCAGCCAGGTGGGCTCGGTGGTACAGGGCGCAGTTGAATTCACCGTCACGGTTGAATTACTCAACCCTGATAAGGATGTCCGCGCTGGTATGACAGCCGCAGTCAACATCCTGACACGTGAGCTCAAAAATGTGCTGATCGTGCCCAATCGCGCCGTGCGTTTCCTGGATGGTCAGCGGGTGGTCTACCTGCTGCAAAACGGCGAGCAGATTCCAGTCAAAATTAAACTGGGCGCATCTGATGACGCAAACAGTGAAATCATCTCTGGAGATATCAAAGCGGGCGACCTGATCATTCTCAACCCCACCACCACCACCATGGGCCCCGGCGGCCCCATGGGCGGAGGCCCCGGAGGCAATTAATGGCCGAACCAGTGATCGTTGCCGAAAACCTGACCAAAGTCTACAAAATGGGCGATGTGGAAGTTCACGCCCTGCGTGGGTTGTCGGTCAAAATTTACCGGGGTGAAGTAGCCGCCATTATGGGGCCATCAGGCTCTGGCAAATCTACCCTGATGAACATCTTGGGCTGCCTTGACCATCCCAGCGCAGGCAGCTACCAGCTCGATGGCGAGCAGGTAGCCCACTTGCGCGATGACCAACTCTCAGCCATCCGCAACCGCAAAGTCGGATTCATCTTCCAGTCTTTCAACCTGCTCTCCAGGCAGACGGCCCTTTCCAACGTGGAGCTGCCGCTGCGTTATTCCGGGAAAACCGAAAACCGCCGCCAGCGCGCTCGCCAGGCGTTGATCGACGTGGGACTGGAAGACCGCATCACCCACCGCCCATATGAACTTTCGGGCGGGCAGCAGCAGCGTGTGGCGATTGCCAGGGCGCTGGTCAATGATCCAGCCATCATCATGGCCGATGAACCCACCGGCAACCTGGATTCAAAAGTAGGCCAGGAAATCATGGATCTGCTGCTCAAACTCAACAAAGATAAAGGCACCACGCTGATCATTGTGACCCACGATCCCAAAGTGGCCGCCCAGGCCGGGCGCATCATCCGCATCCGTGATGGCGTGGTCGAATCGGAGGGGCTATGACTCTTGCCCAAACACTTATTGAAGCGCTGGAAAGCCTGAATTCCAACAAAATGCGTTCCGGGCTGACCATTCTTGGCATTGTGATTGGCGTGGCGGCAGTCATCGCCATGCTGGGGGTTGGGCAGGGCGCGCAAAATTCCATCACCGGTTCAATCAGCGGCATCGGGACGAACCTGCTGTTCGTTTTTTCGGGCAACCGCGCGGCCGAAGTGCGCAACGCGCGCCCGCTGACCATGCAGGATGCCCAGGCGCTCTCTGACCCCTTCGCCGCGCCTAATGTCGATTCGGTTGCGCCTTTCCTGCAACGCAACAACGTCCAGGTGGCGGGCGGTGGTGAACAAACCTCCACCAGCCTGGGAGGGATTACACCTGAATATTTTGTAGTGCGCAATTTTAAAGTAGCCGAAGGCGAGGAAATCTCGCAAGATCATGTGCTGGGCCGGGCCTCGGTGGTGCTGCTGGGCGTAGAAGTGGCCGATAAGCTTTTCGGACGCCACGAAGGCCTGGTGGGTGAAACCGTTCGCATCGAAGGCCAGCCCTTCCGCGTGATCGGCATCATGGAGAAAAAAGGCGGTTCATCCTTTGGCTCGCAAGACGACGTGGTACTCATCCCCATGTCCACCGCCCGCACCCGCATCATCCAGCGCGGCAACGACCGGGTTGACCTGATCCTGGTGCAGGCGCTGACCGCTGAGAGTGTGCCCATGGCCTCTGAAGAAGTGGCCCAAATCCTGCGCACCCGCCACCGCACCGAAATCGGCGCAGATGATTTCACCATCCTTTCACAGCAAGACTTCCTGCAAACCGTCCAAACCATCCTGGGCGTCTTCACCATCTTCCTGGGCGGCATCGCCGCCATCTCGCTGCTGGTAGGCGGAATCGGCATCATGAACATCATGCTGGTTTCGGTAGCCGAGCGCACCCGCGAAATCGGCCTGCGCAAAGCCCTGGGCGCGCGCAAACGCGATATCCTGATCCAATTCCTGACCGAATCATCACTGCTCAGCCTGATCGGCGGGCTGATCGGCATCCTGTTCGGCTGGCTGATCGCTTACGTTGTGGGGCAAGTTGCCACAGCCACCGGCAACCCATTCACACCGGCAGTTGGTCTGGATGGAATCTTACTGGCAACGATCTCATCCACCGTCATCGGCCTGTTCTTTGGCATCTACCCCGCCAACCGGGCCGCCAGCCTGGAGCCGGTGGAAGCGCTACGGTACGAATAATTCTGGGGTGACAGCCACTTTTAGGGTGGCTGTCACTTTTTAAAGCTCGCTTGCAGGCTGGATAATCTCATTATGGACATTTTTTTTGCTGTGACAGCACCCGGGCTGGAACCGCTGGCCGCCAGTGAACTGGGCAGGCTCAACATCCCGTGCGTGGAAGAAGCTGGCGGGGTCACCTTTCGGGGCGGGCTGGCCGAGCTTTACCGCGCCAACCTGCACCTGCGCACATCCAGCCGCGTTTTAGCGCGGCTCGGCGGGATGTTCTACGCCACATCTTTTGCAGATCTGCGCGATAAGGCTGCGCGCCTGCCCTGGGAGCGATTCCTGGCCCCCGGGCAACCCATCGCCCTGCGGGTGTCGTGCCACAAATCGAAGTTGATCCACTCTGATGCTGTGGCAGAGCGCATCCATGCCGCCATGCAGGATCGTTTTGGCAAAGCGGTAGCCCTGCAAAAGCCCGGCGGAGAGGATGCCGAGAATCCGCCACAACTGGTGGTAGTGCGGCTGTCCAATGACCAGGTGACGGTGAGCATCGACTCGTCTGGGGAGTTGCTGCACCGGCGCGGATACCGCCAGGCGCTGGCAAAAGCACCACTACGCGAAACGCTGGCCGCCGCAATGTTGATGTTTTCTGGCTGGGATATGGAGTCGCCGCTGGTCGATCCATTTTGCGGGTCAGGGACGATCCCGATCGAGGCGGCGCTGATGGCGCAAAATATTGCGCCGGGGCTGAAGCGGCGTTTTGCGTTCATGGATTGGCCGGGGTTTGAGCTTGAAGCCTGGGAAACGGTGAAAGCTGAAGCGGCGGGGGCCAGATCCAGCCGGGCGCCACGCATCCTGGCATCAGATCGAGATGCCGGGGCGGTAAAATCGGCGCGGGAAAATGCCGAAAGAGCCGGAGTCGGCCATTTAATCGAGTTCAACTGCCAGGCGGTATCCGCCATCCAGCCCCCCAAAGAAAAAGGCTGGCTTGTCACCAATCCGCCGTATGGCGTGCGTGTGAGCGAGGGGCGCGACCTGCGCAACCTGTATGCGCAGTTTGGCAACGTGCTGCGCCAAAAATGCCCCGGCTGGGCGCTGGCGGTGCTGTGCAATGACCGGGCGCTGCTGGGGCAGGTGGGGCTGAAGCTGGATACTTCGGTTGGGATGGTAAATGGGGGTATTCGGGCGGTGTTGGGGCGCGGGAATGTTGTTTAAGCTTTTGGTTACCAGGTAACACCGGAACGGAAGATGGCGAGCATGCGCCATGCCGGTAAAAGCCACAAGTCAGCGGGAGATGAAATTGGGTGCCACACAACACACTTCTAACAATAGTTTCCACTGCGCGTGCATGGGGTGAGCGATCAGTTGGAACACCTACTCCTGGGATGCGCAAAACAGTAAAAAAACGCTTTTGGCAGGCTAAATTCAGGTTTTGGGGTTGCCAAGCGCCTGCTCGATCTCATGCCAGAATTCACCTTGCAAGCTCACATCCAAAAATGGGTGAGGATGGCGCGGGCCAGGAAATGGATGCCATGTTGCACCGTTTTAACAAAAAAGTTCTCGCCGCATACGCAACGAGAACTTTTTACACTGGCCCTAATAACAAGCTAAGGCCCCGGCGGCTACTGATAGGATGCACCACTCCCACAACCAGTTATGTCAGGTAGGCCTGTTGTACCTGTACTACAAACGCCACCGCCACTGCCAGCGTTTGAACCAACCTGGCAGTAATCAGCTGCAGATCCTCCGGGTTGACAAAGCCCGCTTGTAGCCTCAACCCCCGTGGTACAGCTATCGGGCACTGCAGAACCACCCAGGGCCGCACGCGAAGACAGATTGATTACTTTCGGTTTTTCGTATTTCATGGGTAAATGCCTCCTCCAGGTCAATAAGATAAATCCGGTAAAACCGGAATAATGATGCGATAAATATAATGTACCATAGAAAAAGTGGTTTTGCACACATTTCCAGGGGTGAATTAATAAATTGATAGGGCCTGTGACGAAACCTGGCTTTTGGGGTTATAAAGTGCTTTTTCCATCTCATGCCAGAACTGACCGGTCAGGGTTACATCCAACAGATAGCTGGGAATCGCCCCTAACAGACCACAGGTATTCTCGAATCGCTGCTGTTGATAAGGCACCAGCGCGGCCAGGTTGGTGGAGCCATGCCGCCACAGGTAGCGCGAAGCCTGACGAGCCAATTCCAGCAGCGAGAGCAAAGCCTCGGCCTGGCTGGATGGCCGGACGGCATCCTGGGTAGCCTGCTCCAACAGGAAAATAGCCTTCAATGGCACGGCTTGTTTGGTATTCCAGTGACGGCGATGATTATCGTAGCGTTTATCGCCATAAAAATTGCTCCAAGTGGGCCAGGGATGCGCCCAAAACTGACCGGAAGCATCACGCACTACCAGGGTAATGTCATCGCAAAGCGACTGCCAGGGCGAATTGAGTCGTCCGCTGGCAGTGGATTTGCCCACCCCAGAGCGACCTGCCAGCAGCACACCCTGCCCATCCAACGCGGCCAGCGCACTGTGCAGTAACAACCCGCCGCGCGACTGGCATTGCTGCCCGATGAAGGCTGAAACACGCACCAACTGTGACCATATCCAGGCTGTTTCTGTGCGCGGCGATGGGGGAATCTTTCGCAAGACTTCGAACCGGGAGGGTGGCGCGTTCAAATAAGCTTGCTGCGATTGCAACACCAGGCGAGGAGCATCACTGGGTGTTGCCAGCACATGGTTGCCTTCAGTGGCCAGGATCAGCAATGTTTCAGAGCCACTTTGGGGTGGGTTCTCTTCCAGTTGGGCAGCCCGGGCAAATTGTCGCAGCACCTGAACCGCTTCTACATCACAGGCAATAATGTAGAAGCAGAAGCCATCTGCCAGGGAAAGGGCAGTGGCAAACGCATCAGGCTGCACCGGCGGGTAGGTAATTTCTTGAAGGGCCGGAGCATTTTCCAGGAACAAGCTGGTATCATCCAAAAAACCGCGTCGTTTTAATTCTCCAAGAAAAGAAAGAATATCATCCTGCATGGTTGGCGGAGCATCTTCAAATTTGGCGCGCACGATGGCTGTGATCTGCTCCAGGTTGTGATGGCCATCCAGCGCCTGCCAGATTTCCAGTGATACCGGTAAAAGCAACAGCAGCTCGTCGAAAAACGGCAAGTAAAGCATGGGATATTCCGCCAGGTCATGGTACAGCAACGCCTGGGGGCTGCGCAGGGGAAATTCAGGAATTTCCATATCTGGTTTAATGCGTTGTTGTGGGGTTAACCAGGCGTGTGGCCGGGAACAAACCACGCTCATAAGCACGGGCGCAGAACTGGTAGGGAGCATTTACCGAACCGGAAGAGTGGTAATTGTTTGCCAGGCAGCTCCCTAAACAAAACTCACGGTGCAGGCATTCGGCGCAAACCCCTTCAAACTGTGCCGGAACTTTGGCGCGCAGATCGAGCAATCCAGGGCTGGCACACCACACATCACGCAAGGTATCGCGCCCAATATTGCCATAAACCAGTTCTGGGATGTTAGTGCCGATGCCACACAAGGCCAGGTCGCCACCGGGCAGGATACCCAGGATACCCATCACACCGCAACGATCAAGCGAACCGCGCATGATGCGTGAGATAGGTCGGAAAGCAAACGGGATATCAAAAACCACCCGCAAATCGGTGTTGGGGATGATTTCTTTCTCAACCTTGCGATTGAGTTCCAGTATTTCATCGATGCTCAGTCCCTGGGTATCGTTAAAATGTTCGCCACGGCCCATTTCCTGGATCAGGTTATATTTGACCGATTCGCAGCCCAACTCTTCGGCCAGTTTCACCACCTGGGCGGCCTGCGAGGCGTTGCCGCGATACAGCGAGCAGATAATCTGCGGGCGATAACCCACACGGCGCAATGAGCGAATGCCAGCGATGGTGCGATCGAAGCTGCCTGGCACGGCACGCATATAATCGTGGGTAGCGGCATCAGCGCCATCCAGGCTGACGGAGATAAAACTGACACTGCTGTTGTCTCGCATGTATGTTGCCAGATCATCATCCATCAACGTGGCATTTGTTTCGATAATTGTTCTCAATCCGGCCTGGGCCAACAAATCCAACAATTCGCGGAAACGCGGATGCAGGGTAGGTTCACCACCAGTGAGTTTTGCACTGATTAACCCCAGTGGTCGGCCTTGCTCGATGGCCGAGCGGATGTGTTCCACCTGTACAAACGTTCCGATTTCACGGGCAGTAGTTGCATTAGGCTGGAAGTTGGGCGTAATCCAGCAGTGACGACAGGCCAGGTTACAGGACCCGGCAGCGTAAATATACAATGAGCGCAACGGTGGGACACCCGCTGGCAGGTCAACGGCTACAGGAGTTTGGTTTTGGTCAGTAGGAAGCATCTCAGGTACCTCTCAAGCTGGTAAGTTGGTAGTCTGTTCCAGGAAGCGCCGGTAGCAATCTTCCGGGTTGGCGCGATTGAAGTCACCGGTGACTTCGTATGCCATGCCGGGGCAGCTGCCGTTGCAATACGAATTCCACTTGCAGGTTTCGCAGCCCGGCACCCGCGACATGGGGATGACCCGGCGGGCGCGCAAGGATTGCAAGGCGGGGTGTTCCTGCCAGATTTTTTCGAGTGAGTCGGTGGTGATATTCCCCAACGATACGCCGTGCAGGATATGACAGGGCACAACTGTGCCATCATGCAGGATGGCTAATTTGGAAAAGATGCAGCCACAAGCCGAGAGTGTGCCCATTTCCCAACGTTTGGTTTTTTCACCAGTTTTGCTGGCATGCTCCATCTCTGCATACATTTTCTGGTTGGCCTGTGGCCCCGCGGCAGCTTGCAGGCGTCCGGGATATTTGGCTGACAGGCGTTCCAGAATGTGCATGGCCTCCAGCTTTTCAGCCGGGGTCAGGGCGATATCTTCCTGGTTGGCGCAGGCGGCCCCCATAGGCATGGCGCTGTTGGTGGAAATAGACGGCAGGCCCACCTCTTCCAGCAGCATCGCGGCCACATTTTCAAGATCGTGCAGATTGTGGCGGTTGATGGTCACACGCACATTCAAAGGCAGGTTGGCTTTTTTGAGCAGGCGCAGACCGCGCAGCGCGCGCTCAAAGCTGTGTGGACGGCTGAGATCGTGGACATCAGCGCTGGAGCCATCAATCGATACCTGGATTGAGTCCATGCGCAGGCGTCGTTTGCCCACATCAAACTGGGCAACGATATTTTCATCCACCAGGGTGCCATTGGTGATCAGGCTATAGCGCATCCGGTTGGCAATCACCCCATCCAACAGGGTGAAAAAATCGCGCCGGGTGAAGATTTCGCCGCCGGTCAGGGTTACCCGCTGGACAGCCAGGCGGCCCAACTCGTTGAAAAAGGTCAGCCAGGTTTCGGTGGGCAGGTTTCCCAGCGCCACCATTTCATTGGCGTAGTAACAATACTGGCAGCGCAGGTTGCAGGTACCGGTAAGGGCAATTTCCACCGATTTAAACGGGGCGATGACTGGCAGCACGGTGGGGGTAGGTTCGGGAGTGGTCATTGGGTTTCATCCTCGGGTCTAACCAATAAAATAAGGCTTTTGAGAATTCGTGTGGACGAATCTGCAACAGTGCTTCAGGCAGGGCTCAGCACTTCGCCGATAAATCCACCCGGCAGCAGGGCTGCCAAAAAGGCTTCCACATCCCCCTGAATCTGGTCTGCGGGCGCATCTTCATAATTTGCCAGCAGGCAGGCAACCAGGTTTTCACGCGTAGCAGGCTGGGCCAGTGCGCGCCACAACAGCAGGCTGGTGTTATTGATGGCCAATACCGCATCAACATCGGGATTGTAAAGGATCGCCCCTTCGCCGGGCTCTTCTTCACGGCAGGAAACATCGGGGTTGGCTTGGTACGAGGCAGTGTTCACGAGGTTCATTGGATTTTTCTCCTTGCGACAATAAATTAGGCTGACACTGAGCAAACCCCGCCCCGTCAGCTTGATTACACTCTCAAATTGGTATGAATCGACAAACTAAGGTTGATTGGGCGCGAGTATACACTATTTTATTATAGAGTTTCAGGTTGATGAACCTTAAACGAAAATTCCAGATTCTGCTGAAATTTACAGTTTTGCCAATTCGCCAATTGCATCTGCGGTTAATGCTTTTTGCAGCAGAGTCGCCCTGATTAACACTTCGTGCTATACTATTTTTAGTTTTACAGGGCCATTTCTCATATTATTTCCCTTGGAAAGGTATTCGACTATGCTCACAAAAATGTTTAGAGGCATCAAAGGCTTGTTCATTGAAGAGAAAAAAACGGTTGACCCCAATAAAATTTCATACCCTAAGCTTCCGCCCCGTAAATTTGCCACCGTTTCTCCTGAAGAATATATCTCTGAACGCTTAAACGATGCCATTGCATGGTATGACAAAAGCGCCAACTCTTCCAAGAAAACATACCTGGTGATGCGCGCTGCTACGGTGATCGGTGGCGCGCTGGTGCCTGTTCTGGTCAATATCAAAATCACATCGTTTGAGCCTGTAATTTCATTAATCACCACCCTTATCAGTTTGATGGTGGTTTTGCTGGTTTCGCTCGAGAGCGTTTATCACTTCCGCGAGCAGTGGACCAATTATCGTTCCACCGAACAATATTTGCGCAATGAGTATTTCCTGTTTACTTCCAATGGCGGTGTTTATGGGGATATGGATGCTCCCAAAGCATATCGCCATTTTGTGGAGCGGATCGAGGAAATTATCGGGGCGGAGAATACATCCACGCTGAAGGTGATGACTTCGCTGGCGGAAACGAAAACGGATACAAAAAACCCGGTTAAGCCCGTCTAAACAGAGTGTAGAAGGAATGGAGAATATTTCGTGACCATTGATATTTTTCTCAGTGTGGGGCGGGTGCAAACCCCCGACCAGGAAACGTTTATCCAATCGGTTGAAAAACTGCTGGCTGAGCATGATCTGCGCCCCCGAACAGTTGGCCGTACCGATTTTACCAGCGGGAAACCGCTGGAAACCATTTTAAGCGTGATGAAGGAATGTTCTGGTACGCTGGTTATTGCGTTTGAACGATTTCGCTTTGCTGCGGGGGTTGAATTTCCCGGCAGCCCGGGCTCATCCAACCTGAAGGATGTTTCCCTGCCCACAGTTTGGAATCAGATCGAGGCGGGGATGGCCTATTCGTTGGGTCACCCACTGCTGGCGGTGGTTGAAGCCAACCTGCGTGATGAGGGGCTGCTGGAGGATGGTTATGACTGGTTTGTAAACTGGGTTACGCTTACCCCTGAAAGTTTGCAAACTGATGCTTTTGAGGACACTTTTAGGCACTGGAAGGAAAAAGTGGCTGCTTTTGCAGGGAATAAGTAGTTGGTAAACGGGTTTATCTACGCGGGGCAGCCGGTTTCGGTTTGCTCCGCGTTTTGTTATTAATTTGGGTTCTGCCGTTTTGCATGAAAACTTGTAGGGGTGACCCGTCGAAGTGTAAGCGGATGCAGTTTTGCAGAAAATCCCGATATAAAGCCATGATTTTTCGCGCCAGGCGGGTTGCCCCTACCTGTCACCACATTGAAAACGGGAGAGCCTTAATTTGTCAGGCTGGTATATTGACAGACGATATATCGCGTGATAATATATTGTCAGGTGATATATCGCATAGCGATGCAAGGAGGCTGACTTGGCAAACGATTTTTCGAAATACCTACCCCTGACTGAATCGACAGCTTATACACTGCTGGCGCTGGTGGAGCCGCTGCATGGTTATGGCGTGATGCAGAAGGTGGAGCAAATGAGCGAGGGTACAGTCAAAATTGGGCCGGGGACGCTGTATGGAGCTTTCACCACGCTTGAGGGTGAAGGGTTAATTGTCAAAGTTGGTGAGGCGGATCGCCGTAAAACGTATGCTTTGGCGGATAAGGGCCGGGCTGTGTTGGTTGAACATATCCGGCGGTCGGAAATTTTTGTCAATAACGGGAGGCTGCTACAGGGCGGTTAAATCTGCCTGGTAGCGGTTTGCACTGGATGTTGAGAGTAATACGATTAAACGGGTAAAGTTTTCGCGGGTATTTTTTGCAGAGAAGGAGAGATGCTATGACTACGATGAAAGAATTCCACTGGTTTTGGGCGTGGGAAGATGAGAGAGAAGAGGCCTGGTTGGGTGAGATGGCGCAGAAGGGCTGGCACTTTAAGTCGGTGACGATGCCGGGGTTTTACACGTTTGAGCATGGTGAGCCGCGCAATGATGTTTACCGGTTGGATTTTTTGGCTGACTTCCGGGCTAAGGCGGATTATCTGCAATTATTCATGGATGCGGGCTGGGAGTATATGGGCGAGATGGGCAGCTGGCAGTATTTCCGTAAAACGGCGCGGGATGGTGAGGTGCCTGAGATTTTTAGTGATAATGCTTCGAAAGCGACCAAGTATCGCCGGGTTTTGCTGGTGTTGGTGGTATTGCTGCCGTTGTATGTCAATTCGCTTAATCTTTTGAACAAACAGGCTGATACTTTTAGCCAAATCCTGACTTTTGTGATGTTCCTGTTGTTGGTTTTGTATGCGTATGGCATTATTCAGTTGGGAAGGCGTATCAGCCAGTTGAGCAAGAAGGTTTGATGGTTGTTTTGCCTGGGGGTGTTTTGTTATGAAATTTTTACTGTTGGAGCAGGTTGTTCTTACGAACATGATGGGTGTCTATGCTATACTGCCGTAGCCTTAAAAATGTTCAGGAATAGCCCATGATAAAAACTTTGCTACGTAAATGGTTTTTTGCGGGGAGTGTTTCACCAGTAGAAATTGACAAAGTGCGCCAGGCGAAACTACTGCGAACCATGCTTTTGGGAGCGATTATTTATTTGCCCCTGGTGATTGTCTCTAATTTGATGGCGCGCAATATCCCAGATGCAACAATCTGGCTAGATGTTGTTATGCTCGTTTTTATGCTGTTTTTGAGCTTCCTTTTGGGTCGCGGGCAGGTTGATTTTGTAAGCTGGGCGATGGTGGTTTCTTTTTTTGTTTTTGTTGTGGCGGTTTGTTTCAGTATTGGAACCATTCGCGCGCCGACAACCAGTGCGTTTATTGTGGCGGTGATTCTCGCAAGGATTTTTTTTGATCTGCGCGGAACGATTTTTGTCTCTGTTGCCAGTTCGCTGGCGATCTTGGGGCTGGTGCTGGCTGAGAAAGCGGGGATGCTGCCCACGCCTGATTTTAGTGTGACTGTTACGCAGTGGCTCACGTATACTTTTTTAATCTGTATTTCGAGCATATTGCTCAATTTTTCGATGGAAAGTACCCAAAAGGCGCTCATCCAGGCCGGGCAGGAATTGCGCGAGCGGAAGCAGGTGGAAGTTGCGCTGAAAAATTCGCAAACACAGTTGAAAATGCTGACCGAGGCCACCCAGCAGGCTTTTTTGCTGATGGATCGCAGCGCGAAGATATTGGTTTTTAATCGCAATGCTGCGCAGTTGGCGGGTTTTATTTCTGGCGAAGAAATGCGCGAGGGTGATTCGATTTATAAGTTTATTGAGGTTGCCGAACAGGTGCGCTTTTCTCGCGCTTTCAATCAGGTGCTTGAAGGCAAAGCCATTTCGGTTGAGACCTCGCTGCGGGCGGTGGATGGGGAATATTACTGGTTTGCGTTTGAATATACCCCGGCCCACGCCGAGAACAACGTGGTTGGGGTTTGTCTGAATGCCAGCGATATCACCCGCCGTAAGCGGGTTGAAGACCGTTTGCACATTCTTTCACGGGCGGTGGAGCAAAGCCCGGCCTCGATTATGATCACCAACCTGGCGGGAAATATCGAATATGTCAATACCCGTTTTGTGGAAGTGACCGGCTACAGTGTGGAGGAGGCTATTGGGAAAAACCCGCGCATGCTTAAGACCGAATATACCTCGCCCAATGTGCATCTTAATTTATGGGAAACGCTTAAGAGCGGGAAAGAGTGGCAAGGGGAGTTTGTCAACCGCAAAAAAGATGGCTCGGTTTTCTATGAATCGGTCATGATTGCGCCTATTACCGATGGACTTGGTCATGCGACTCATTACCTGGCGGTTAAGGAGGATATTACGGAGCGCAAGCAGGTGGAAGATGCCCTGCGCACCAGCGAAGCGCGCTTCCGCTATCTGTTTGAGCAGTCGCACGATGCGGTGTTCATCTTGAATTTGGAAGGGTTCCACGTTGCGGTCAACCAGCGCGCGGCTGATATGCTCGGCTACTCGGCAGAAGAAATCTTGCAGCTTTCGGTCAAAGAAGTGTCGGCGGAATCGCCAAAAAGCCAGGATGTGATGACACGCCTTCTCGCTGGGGAACAGATTCCGCTCTATGAGCGGTTGTTTCGCAAGAAGAGCGGGGAGGTTTTCCCGGTGGAGATCAACCTGGAGTTGGTGCGCGATTATAAGGGCAGCCCACTCCACATCCAGAGTGTGGTGCGTGATATCAGCCAGCGCAAACGGGCCGAATTGGAGCTCAAAACGGCCAACGAACAGCTACAATTACGGGTGGCGGAGGTGGAAAAATTGCAGGATGAGTTACGTGAGCAGGCCCTGCGCGACCCGCTGACCGGGCTGTACAATCGGCGTTACCTGGATGATGCCCTGATGCGGGAAGTAGCGCGCGCTAACCGCGAGAGAAAGCCCATCAGCATTGTTGCAATGGATATTGACCATTTCAAGCGGGTTAACGATACTTATGGGCACCAGGTGGGCGACATGTTCCTTGTAAAAGTCGGCAGCCTGATTAAGCAGCACACGCGCGGCTTTGATTTTGTCTGCCGTTATGGTGGCGAGGAATTCTTGCTGGTGATGCCTGGCGCGTCGATCCATACGGCGGAAGTTCGCGCCGAGGAAATTCGGCAGCGGGTGATGAGCACGGTGATTGAAAACAACGGGCAAAACCTTTCGGTGACCATCTCGTTAGGGCTGGCGAATTACCCGGAACATGGTCAGGGCGCTGAAGCTGTCATCATTAAGGCTGATAAAGCGCTTTATCACTCCAAACATACCGGCCGCAACCGAGTGACGGTCTGGCGAGAAAATGAATTGGTGACAGAATAAACGGGCGCCGGCAGTATTCCATTCCTGGAGATGTACTTTTTACTTCTCCCCGGCCAGCAGTTTGATGCGTTCCCAGGGTTTTAGTTTGTTATCGTCGGCCATGAGCGCTTTTAGCTCGTAGAGTTCATCGCGCAGGGCGGCGGCGCGTTCAAATTCGAGCGCTTTGGCGGCTTCCTTCATCTGGCGTTCCATTTCAGCGACCATTTTTTCAAGTTCGCGCATATCGGTGGATGCGGTTTTGCCGGTCTTGTATTTGCCTTTTTCTTCGCCAACCGCCATGGCTTTTTCGCGGCCTTCTACCGAAAGCGAATCGGTGATATCGCGGATGGCTTTGTGGATGCTGACCGGCACGATGCCGTGTTCCTGGTTGTACTTCACTTGTTTGGCGCGGCGGCGGGTGGTCTCGTCGATGGCGTATTTCATCGAATCAGTCATGCGGTCGGCGTACATGATGACTTTGCCGCTGAGATGACGGGCGGCGCGGCCAATTGTCTGGATGAGGGCTGTGCCTGAGCGCAGGAAACCTTCCTTGTCGGCGTCCAGGATGGCTACGAGCGAGACTTCGGGCAGGTCGAGGCCTTCGCGCAGCAGGTTGATACCCACGACCACGTCAAAAACGCCCAGGCGCAGGTCGCGCAGGATGCCAATGCGTTCCAGCGTTTCCACTTCGGAGTGCAGGTAATGCACTTTGATGCCGAGTTCCAGCAGGTATTCGGATAAATCTTCAGCCATGCGTTTGGTGAGGGTGGTGACGAGCACCCGCTCCCCTTTTTCAACCCGTTTGCGCAGTTCCGCCACCAGGTCATCGACCTGGCCTTTGGTAGGGCGCACTTCCACTTCGGGGTCCACCAGCCCGGTGGGGCGGATGATCTGCTCGGCCACCTGGTCGGCTTTGTCCAGTTCGTAGGGGCCAGGCGTGGCGGAGGTGTAGATGGTGTAGCCCATACGCTGCTCAAATTCGGCGAACTTGAGCGGGCGGTTGTCCATGGCAGAGGGCAGACGGAAACCGTAATCGACCAGTGTCTCTTTGCGGGCGCGGTCGCCGTTGTACATGCCGCGGATTTGCGGCACGGTCATGTGGCTCTCATCCAGAATCAGCAGGTAGTCACTGGGGAGAAAATCGATTAACGTCCAGGGCGGAGTTCCTGGGGCACGGCGATCCAACTGCCGGGAGTAGTTCTCAATCCCAGAGCAGTATCCCACTTCCTTGAGCATTTCCAAATCATACCTGGCGCGCTGTTCGATGCGCTGCGCTTCAATAAGTTTGCCCTGCTCGTTGAAGATTTTCACGCGGTCGGCCAGTTCGGTTTCGATATCGGCGATGGCTTCTTTGAGCTTGTCATCAGGTGCGATGTAGTGTTTCGCCGGGTAGATGTCCACTTCGTCCAGGTCGGCGTGGATTTCTCCGGTGAGCGGGGTGAAATCCATGATGCGCTCGACTTCGTCGCCGAAGAAGGTGATGCGGTAGCCGCGTTTATCGGAGTAGGCCGGGATGATTTCGAGCGTGTCGCCGCGCACACGGAAGGTGCCGGGGCGCAGTTCGAGGTCGTTGCGCTGGTATTGACCTTCCACAAGCTGGCGCATGAGCGCGTTGCGGCGGTACAGCCCGCCAATTTTGAGTTTGACCGCGCCGCGCAGGAATTCATCGGGCGAGCCCAGGCCGTAGATGCACGAAACCGAGGCCACGATGATGACATCCTTGCGCGAGACGAGCGAAGTGGTGGCCGCCAGGCGCAGGCGTTCGATCTCTTCGTTGATCTGGGTTTCTTTTTCGATGTAAAGGTCGTGGCGCGGAACGTAGGCTTCGGGTTGGTAGTAATCGTAGTACGAGACGAAGTATTCGACGGCGTTGTTGGGGAAGAACTCGCGGAATTCGGCGTACAGTTGCGCGGCCAGGGTTTTGTTGTGGGCCATGATCAGCGCTGGCATCTGCAATTCCTGGATGATGGAGGCCATGGTGAAGGTTTTGCCGGTGCCGGTTGCGCCCAGCAGCACCTGGTTTTTCTTGCCATCATGCACGCCCTTGACGAGCGTGGCGATAGCTTCCGGCTGGTCGCCGGTGGGCTTGAAGGGGGCTTGCAGTTGGAAGGTCATGTTTTTATCTCCAGGGAGGAACAGGCGTTCTATTATAACCCTTTTTCAAAAAAAGTGACTGTCACCTTGCAAGGTGACAGTCACTTTTTTGTTCTGCGTTGGGGAATGCTGCGTTTCTACTTTGGCGGGAAGGTGACTTCCACGGTCATGCCCCATCGCAGGGCGGGATCGGTATCTATGAGCTTGATCTTGACCATGTAGAGCACATCACCGCCCTGGGTTTTGGATGATAGGCTGATGCTTTCCACTGTCCCGTTCAGGGTGCTACCCGGCAGCGCATCTGGGACGATGGTCACTTGCTCGCCTTCGCTGATGTCCACCACTTCCAACTCAGTCAGGTCGCTGGTTTCGATGTACCAGGCGCTGAAATCGGCCATCTGGATGGCATATTTTTCACTGCCAATCAACTCTCCCCGGGTGACGTTAACATCGGTCACGACACCGTCGAAGGGTGCAACCAGGTCATAGTTGGCGAGCGCCGTTTCAGCAGCAGAGACCTGGGCTTTGGCATTCTCCAGGCGAGCTTCGACCAGCGCTTTTTGCTCAGGATCGAGGCTGTCTTTGGTGTTTTCGTATTTGCGCAGGGCCTCGGCTTCACTGGCCAGGGCGGCATCCAGCGCAGCGCGCGGGCCATTGATTTTACGTTCCAGTTCTTCAATTTTGCGCAGGGCTTCATTGTAATCAGACTGGGCTTTCAGCAGGTCGTCTTCAGCCTTGCGGCGGGTGGAATTGTCGGTTTTCAAGTCTTTGTACTTGTCAAATTCATCCTGGGCATCTTCCAGCGCCTTCTTTTTGTCTTTGGCATCTGCATCAGCATCGTCAATCTCATCCTGGATATCATTCGGGTTGACCGCTTCCCATTCTTTCTGGGCAGCCGCGCGAATCACCTGGGCCTGCTGGTACGATTCCCAGGCTCCGGCAGCCGAAAGGCCCTCGTTGCGGGTGAAATCATCATAAGCCTGCTGAGACTGGGTCAGTTCCAGCCTGGCGGCAGTCAACGCAGCCCCAGCCTGTTCCCGGTCACCCAGGCGGACAAGCACATCCCCTTTTTTGACCGGCTGGCCTTCAGCTACCAGAATTTCAGAGACTTTCCCGCGCGCCTGGAAGAACAGCCGCAGATCTTCATTCGGTGTAATGTGGCCTTCCGCGATCACCGGTTCGGGCGCAGATGCCACCACCGGGGTGGGCGTTCCCTGAGCAGCGCTGCACGCAGAAAGCAATACGGATGCCAGCATCAAGATTGAGAGAGTTAATTTCTTCATAAGAGTCACCTTTTCAAAATTTTATTTGCCCTCACCTTAACCATCCCCCGATGGGGGAGGAGACTAAAGTCCATCTCCCCCGGAGAGGGGTTGGGTGAGGGAAAGTTTTATTCGTACGCCAGCACTTCGCGGATGGTCAGCCGGGCGGCGTTTTGGGCAGGCAAGATGCTGGCCAGGGCCGAGAGTACCAGTACCACTGCCAGCCAGATAACATAACCCAAGAAAGTAAAATGCACGGCTATCGGCGAGTTGAAAATCGCCATGCTGACAATGCCTGAGAGCAGGTATGTAAACGGGAACGATAAAAGCGCGCCCAGAAACCACGAAATGCTACCAATCACCACACCTTCCACGATGATAGTACGCATGATAACCGCATCCACCGCACCAATTGAGCGCATGATGCCAATCTCACGTGTTCGTTCGAGCACATTCATGCCCATCGTCCCGGCCAGGCCCATCGAGCCGACCGAAGCTGTCAGCAGCGCCATTACCAGCAAAAAGGCCACCAGGATGTCGAGGCTTTCTGAGGCCGTTGCCAGCGTGGAGTTGCCAGTGCGAGTCTCAGTGACGTGAAAACCCTTATCGCGGAAATATTTATCCAGGTTTTCGGCCATCATTTGCTGGTAAGCAGCATCATGTTTCTCCGTCACCAGGCGGAAAGAGACCGAACGATTCGCCAGGTTGGTCTGCCGCGCAACATAATCATAAGCAGCATAGCCGATCGTTCCTTGCTGGCTCACGAAGCTAAAAATCCCGGCCAGGTGCCAGTCTTCTTCGCGCCCATTGAGTTTCAGCCGCACCGTATCGCCAGCTTTTAAGTGGGGGAATTTATTCAACAAGCTCTCGCTAACAGTCAGCGTTTTGGTATCGCCGGGCAGCAACCAGCGGCCAGAGAGCAAAATCGGCTCCACCAGCTTGCTATCCACCGGCGGGGCCAGGATGATCACATTATCTGCTGCCGTACCATCGGGGTAGAGCACTTCCGCATTCAAAAAGGCCCAGCCTTCCACCTCGGTCACACCGGGGTAAGCCATGCCCGCATTTTCCACTTCTTTCAACCGGTAAGGCCGGTCGAACGTCACCGTCACATCCGCCTTAAAATAATTACCAACAGCGGCGATATAGTCAAACAAAGTCACGCGCACGTTAAACACGGCGATGAAGATCGCCCCGCCCATCGTCAGCGTAAACAGGGTCAGGATTAATCGTCCACGGCGGCGGAAGGTGTTGCGCAAAGAAATCAACAGCGGGCGGGGGAGATGGATTCCGCGCCGGGCCAGGGTGGCCGTTGCACGGGTCTGGAACTTGTCGAAGGCAGTTTCCCGTTTTGCGCCGCTCGAGCCTGCTGCCGCTTCGCGGGCCGCATCTCCACTGATAGCTTTCAGCACCGTAATGCGCGACCCATTCAACACCGGGACCAGCCCCGCCAGCAGCGGAACCGCCAGCCCCACCGCGATCTGGATCAGGAAAGCCATCGGCACGATGCGATAGCCCAACAGGCTGAAATTAAGCTTATCGGCGATATACTCGGCCAGGGAAAAAGCTCCCTGCCCGCCAATGGGAACCGCGATCAGCAGCGCGATCAGGCCGAAAATCATGATCAGCGTGATATACATCGCAAAAATCTGGTTGCGCTGGCCACCCACCAGCTTCATCACCCCAATGTGGCGCAGGTGCTGGTTGAGCAGGGCGCTGAGCGTGTTGGCGATGAGAGAACTGGACAGGAACAGGATCAGCACCCCCAGCGCCAGCAAAATCCCCAAAATGGCCTGCACCGTGGAGGCCATAGGGTGCTCGTTGGTCTTCATCACCCGCGTGCGATTGACTTCAATCTCAGTCTTCTCAATCTTATCTTTGACATTTGCGGCCATCTGGCGCAGGTACTCTTCGTCGTTTTTGTTTTCTGAGATGGTCACAAACATGCGGTTGAAACTATCTGGTTCGCGCAGGAAGGGCAAAGTATCTGTGTGAATAAAAGCAAAGGGTGGCGCAAGAAAATCACCGGCCCCGGTGGTTTGATCCTGGACAATGCCCACAATGGGCATTTCCTTGATCAGCCCATTGGACAGCTGGAATTCCAAAATATCCCCAACTTTGACATCCAGCTCGCTGAGACCTTTCTTCTCGAGCAAAACCTGGTCTTTTCCTGGCGCGGTAGCGCCGCTGATGGGCCGCAACAGGTTGACTTTGGTTTTCTTGTAATCTTCGATGGCAACCAGGTCGAAGGTGATCCAGTTCTGGCTGCCGGGTTTACGCACACGCATGGCAAAAATGCGCCGGCCTTCTGCGTCAGCCACACCATGCATGCCTTTAATGGTGGTGACAAGGTTGCTGTCAAAATCATCGGTGCGCAGCTCAATGTTCATTGGGTTATTGGCAGAATAGCTGGCGCTCATATCTTCCGATATGATGACATAAGCGCCAGAGATAACGCCAATGGAGAAAACGCCTATTGCGATGGAAAAAACAACCAGGGCTGTTCGCAGTTTGTTTTCGAGCAGGTCTAAAAATACTTTTCGCCAGCGTGGACGCATAATGAGTTCCTGAAAAGGTGCGTCGCACCAGGTTGCCGGGAATCCCGGTCTGGTGCGACGCATTCATCATTGACACTACTTCAAAAATTCTGCAATTTCCTCGGGCGTGTAAGGTTTCAAGAGCACATCACTTACCCCGGCGCGCAGGAATTCGGTGGTGCGCTCGGCGTTGATGGCGGCAGTGAGCACGATGGTTTTATCCAGCAGTTTGGCATTTTTCAGGTTTTTGAGCACTTCATCAATGCTGATGAAGGCGCAATATTCTTCCACCAGCACCAGGCTGGCTTTTGGAATCGCTGAAAGATCGGTCTGGCGGGTAATTTTCTTCCCGGCAGCTTCAAGCAGAGCGCAGAATTGCCTGGCCCATTCGTCATCGTCATCCACCAGGAAGATGGATGCGCTGCTGGCAGATTCCAGCGAAGTCCCAATGGCGCGCGCTGCTGGCAAGGTGATCTCGACGGTTGTCCCACTGCCAGGGTTGCTGACCAGGCTGATGTGTCCTTGTAGCTGGGAGACGACATGCAGCGCAGCAGGCAGCCCCAGCCCGTGATGTTCGCTGCCTTTGGTGCTGAAGAACGGCGACCAGGCTTTTTCGATCACTTCGGGGGTCATGCCTGTGCCATTATCCTGGATCGTCAGCTTGAGCATTCCGCGCGTTTCGGCGGGTTCGCAGGTAACTGAGAGCTGCCTGGCGTCGGCTTCCAACGCATTGCGGAACAGGTTGCCGATGGCGCGCACCAGCTGGGTGCTATCGGCAACTGCGTAGGCCACAGCCGGGTTAATATCCACTGCGACCATGTCAGGGGATAGGCCACGCTGGATGGCTGCGGTACGGATGGCATCAGCCATCAGCACCGGGCGCGGCTTCTGCTCGCGCACTGCACCGATCAACTGCTCTTTTACCTGGACGATCTGGCGGGCGCTTTCATTGATCATATCCAGGTCTTCACGCAGCGATTCGATATCGATGGTGTCTTCGGCAATCTCTTCTTGCAGGCGGGCAATGGTTAGTGAAATGGGCAGGGTTTTGTTGCCGATCCAATGGATGGCTTCGGTGGTGGCGGTGGTCAGGGCTTCGAATACTTTCGAGCGCAGCACTTCAGCATGGGCTTCCTTGAGCGCGTCGATGTTGCGGGCGTTGTTAATGGCCACTGCCAGGTGCTCGGCCATGGTCATCAGGGTGGTGATGTCATCCTGGCTGAAGGCGCGTTCTTCCACGCTCTGGACGGTGACCGCCCCGAGAACTTCCTTGCCATATTTGAGCGGCAGCGCCATCTCAGAGCGAGTGTGGGGCAGGTGCGGGTTTTTGAAATGCACCCGTTCTTCGCCAACATCCAGCGCAATGCGAGCTTCACCAAAAGCCACGCAGGCGCCGATCATTGAACCGGGGCCAACTTTCAGGCGATGTCCCTGACCGATCATGGTTTTCCCGGCTTCACCGTAACCGGCACGCAGCACAGCCCACTCATTGGCATCGTCGACCAGGAAAATACCGGCATAATAAAAACCATAGGCTTCACAGATGATGTCAACCGTCAACGGCAGGAGTTTATCCAGCTCCAAAATGGAGGTCACTTCGCGGCCAACGCGGTTGGCGGCCTGCAACAGGCGTCCACGACGCTCCGCCTGGCGCAGCAATTCCTGCTTTTCGCGGTGCAACTGCGAGTTGTGGATGGCAATTGCCAGCTGGTCGGCCATAGTTTGCAGCGCAGAAATATCTTCATCATGGAAGGCGCGTTCTTCCTCGCTTTGCACCGTCAGCGCGCCAATGGCTTCGTCACCGATAACCAGTGGCAGCGCCATCTCGGAGCGGGTGTGGGGCAGGTGCGGGTTTTTGAAAAAAACCGCCTCGATGCCCACATCCAGGGCGATGCGCCCCTGCCGGTTTTGGATGGAAGTACCGATCATCGAATTGCCACCAATGACGAGTTTGTGTCCTTCGGCGATCATCGCCCTTCCGGCTTCGCCGCGTCCGGCGCTGAGTACCGCCCATTGGCCGTTTGGGTCGATCAGGAATACACCAGCATAGTAGAAATCGAACTCGTCACAGATAATATCAACTGTGCGCTGGAGCAGTTCGTGTGGATCAACAATGGTGGTGATGGCTTTGGCCGCGCGCGCTGCCGCTTTGAGCAGCGTGGCGTGCCGATGCAGTGCATCATAAGAAGATGACATGGTGTCCCTTGCCTTTTATGTGAATTATTTCTGGCCGCTCGCCAGTATGTTTTGGATTAATTCGACCAGGCCTTGTTCGCGGCCTTTGACAAAGAAGGCTGTTGCGCCTCCCGATGCGGCATCTTTGGCCTTGTTGATTTCGTCATAAGCTGTCAGGATGACTACGGGGAGACTTGGCTTTTTCTCTTTAAGATGCGCCAGCAGGTCGAGCCCGGCCCCGGGTTTGGGCATGCCATCGAACCCGGGCATGTTCAGGTCGAGGATGGCAATATCAATCGTGCCCTCATTCTGGGCAAAGACTTCGCTGCCAGAGCGGCAATCTCCGGCAGTGACTACATCGTACCCGGCGCGTAAAAGGGTTTTTTCCAGACTTCGCAGCACTAATCTTTCATCGTCTGCCAGAAAAACAGTTGTCATGATGCATTCTCCTTCAATTTTCAGTTTGACTGGTTTACATTATAGTTTTTTTTGTAAATGTGGAGTATGGATATTTATGCGCTGGGCGCTACTGGCAGGCGCACATAGAATGTTGCACCTTTACCGGGCAGGCTGTGAAGCCAAATTTTGCCGTTGTTCTGGTTGACGATCTGCAAACAAGCCGAAAGCCCCAGCCCGGTGCCGCCCTTGCCGCCTTTGGTGGTGAAAAACGACACCCAGATTTTGTCCTGAATCTCAAAGGGAATCCCCGGGCCATTGTCTCGCACGGTCACCAGCACAAAGCCAGGATCTTCATCGCGCCGGGCACTGACCCAAATTTTGGGATTTTCTACATTGGCGCCTTTGAGGGCCTCCCAGGCGTTTTTAATGAGATTATTGAAAACCTGTTCCACCTGGCGGGCATCACCAAAAGCACTGGGCAGCTCGGGCTGCAAATCCACCATCATGGCGCCCTTGGGCAGCCCCATCACGATACTCAGGGTAGAGATGATCTCAGTGACTGAGAATGCTTCGGGGTGACGCTGGCGGGCAGGGCCGATCATATCTTCTTTGATGGAAAGGATGACCTTGGCACTGTGCTCAATGATCTGGAAATCTTCCAGCATCGATTCGGCGCTGAGCAGGGCCATCAGGCGCTTAGGCGGGTAAGTCACAATTTCAGCCGCGAGCGCATCCAATTTCATGCCCATATCAGCCGCTTCTTCCAGCACCGATTCTGCCACTGTGCGCATTTGCTGGCTGGCAGGGTGATCTATGTTTGCGAGGATGGAAACCAGCGCCAGCAGGTATTGCAGGTCTTCGCGCAGGCGGTTGATACTGCCAGGGATGGGTGCCGCTTTGTTGCCAACCCAGTGAATGGCTTCACCTGTAGCCGTGGCGATAGCCTCGAAAGTTTTCGTGCGCACCAGTTCAGATGTGGCCGCATCCAGTTTTTGCAGCAGTTGGGCATTGTTGATGGCGATGGCAACCTGGTCGGCCATGCCTTGCAGGGCGGTGATGTCTTCCTCGCCAAAGCCATACATTTGTTCGCTTTGCACCGTCAGCGCGCCGAGCACACGCCCCTTGGCAATCAGCGGCAGGGCCATTTCAGAGCGGGTCAGGGGCAGGTAAGGGTTCTTAAAGCGGGTGGTATCTTCTTCGGTATCCAGCACAATCTGGGCGCGCTGTTCCGTGATGGTCAAACCCACCATCGATTTTGTATCAATGGCGAGTTTGTGGCCGTTGTCGATCATCTTCTGCCCGGCCTCGCCATAACCAGCGTGCAAAATAGCCCATTGATTGTCGTCCGAGATCAGGAAAACGCCGGTGTAATACAGGCTGAATTCGCTGCAAATAATATCCACCGCGCTGCGCAGCAACTCATCCAGGTCAAGGATGGAGGAGATTTCGTGGCTGACGCGCGATGCCGCTTCCAACAGCTTTTGGCGGCGCTCCAGCACTTTGATCATACTTTTATTTTGATCCAGCAAATACTGGTTTTTTTCCAACGCTGTGGTCAACTGCCGGACGTTGTCTTCCAACCGCTCCACCAACTCTTGTTGGTAAACGCGCAGGTGGTGTTCCACATTCTCCAGCTTTTCACGATGACCCTGCATAAAAGCTTCAACTTCATCCTCGAAAGTGTCAATTTCGATGGGCTTGTTGATGAAACCCGAAGCTCCTGCCGCCAGGGCACGGTCACGCACAGCCTGGCTGGTCTCTGCCGAAAGGATGACCAGCGGCGTGTCTGGCAGGATGTTGCGCAGCCGGGTAGCGGCCTCGCTGCCGCTCATGTGCGGCAGGTTCTGGTCAATCAGCACCAGGTTGGGATGAGTCTCCTCGGCCAGTTCCAGCCCGTCGAGCGGATCATCCGCTTCGAGCACGAGGAAATTCCGGGAGAGGATGCGGCGTACAAGCGAACGCGCATCGGCGTTGTCTTCGATGTAAAGGATTTTGGGGAGCAGGCGCGGGTCGCTGGGATTCATGGTTTATTTGAAGGGCCACCAACCGGTACGACGATCGGTGGCTTTGTTTTCAGACAGGCGGTGTTGAACCATGCGTACAATGGCTTCTTCGGTAACGGGAGATTCTTTCAGCAGTTGTTTAAACTCTTCGCGCGGCAGGGCCAGCAGTTCCACAGGTGTTTCAGGCGCAGCGCGTACATTGGCTATTGATTTTCCACCGCGCGTCAGCTCGATCTCGCCAAAAAATTGGCCGGGCGCAAGCTGTGAAATGGTAGCATCCTCGCGTGATTTGCCTTGCAATACCACTTCTACGGTACCACTGGCAATCATGAAGAAATTATCAATATGCTCATCCTGATGGATGATGGTTTGACTGGGAGTGAAGTACAGGCGTTGAGATTTCTTGGTAACATCCAGCATCTGGCGATGGTTGAGCAGCGGCAGGGCCAGCGCAATCGCTTCATCGATGATTTCGCCATCCGAGATGATGATGTTGCGGGTGGTGCGTTCGGTCAGGGACGGGTCATGCGTTACCATCACGACGGTTTTTCCCTGGCTGACAAGCTGTTCAAACAGGCCGATGATGGTATCCGCTGAACGAGAGTCGAGGTTGCCGGTGGGTTCGTCGGCCACCATCAGCGGAGGGTCGGTGGCCAGCGCCCTGGCAATGGCGGCCAGCTGCTGCTGCCCGGTGGAAACCGCCAGCGGCAGTTTGTGGGCCTGTTTTTCCAACCCCACCAGCTTGAGCAGTTCCAGCGCGCGCTCGGGGCGTTCATCGAAATCGTACATATCAACGTAATCCATGGGCAGCATCACGTTTTCTACCAAGGATAGCATCGGCAGTAACTGGAAAAACTGGAAAACGATGCCCATGTTGCGCCCGCGCCAGAGCGAACGTTGTGATTCGCTCATCGAATACAAGTCGGTGCCGTTGACGATGACTTGCCCCGATGTGGGGTGGTCAATGCCGGTGATCATGTTCAGCAGGGTGGATTTGCCGCTGCCTGATTTGCCAACGATGGAGACGAATTGCCCGCTGCGAATGCGCAGGTCGATGCTCTTGAGTACGGTGAATTCGCCAGCGGCATTTTTGAAGTTTTTCACCACGCTGCGGATGTCGATCATTGTATCGGATGCGGCGGCCACAGCGTTGGAATTTTTCACATCAACGGTGGGCCGGA
>CAIJPN010000142.1 GCA_903822545.1 uncultured Anaerolineae bacterium
GTACCCTCGAAGAGACTCGAACTCTTGCTTTTGGCTCCGGAGGCCAACGCTCTATCCACTGAGCTACGAGGGCGCGGGGGAGATTTTACCACAGGTCATTCGTCTAGAATTGGGCTTTTGGGGCCAGGCGGGCCAACTCGTCGCGGTAACGCTGGATGATGAGGCTGTTGCCGCCTTCATCGCCGACATTCAATAGCTGGCGTTTTTTGTGGGCCAGTTCGCCACAGACCTGGTAAAAGCGGGTGGTGGCGAAATAGTTACCGTTGAAGAGGGCTGCCAGGCTCGCGATCCAGCGGTAGAAGGATGAGCTGGCAGTGCGGTATTGCGCCGGGCTGATAAGCCCCATTTGGGCTTCTTCGCGCAGTTGGCGGGCAATGTTGTTGCCTTCGGCCCAGCCCGCCCATAGGATGATGATGAACATGAAAAAGACGCCAGTCCAGTCGAGGAAGGTGCCCAGCAGGCAGGTCAGGTCGCCAAGGAAGGGCACGGAGGCCAGGAAGTTGTGAAGCCCGTGTGCGAACATTGCCATTCCCCAGCCAGCCAGCGGGGCAAAGATTTGGACGAGGCATGAGCGGCTGTTGCGGGAGATTGCCAGGCCCATACCAGTAAAAGCTGTGTAGAACGGGTGCTGCCAACCCACCAGGATAACACGGATGAATACCAGCGTGAATAAACCATCCCAGCCGCCGCTTTCGTATCCGCGCCAGATGTAGAGGCAGTTTTCGGTGGCGGCAAAACCCAGGGCTGTGATCCCGGCGTAGATGATGCCATCTAGCAGCGAGTCAAATTCGCGCCGAAAGATCAGGAAAACCAGCAGAACGGCCAGCCCTTTAAGGCCTTCTTCCACCAGTGGAGCGCTGATGGATGCGGTGGTAATGTCTGTCAGGGTTGGGTCGCCGGTGATGGCATAGACGCCAATCCCAAAAGCGGTGTTCAGGATGTAGGAGCCTCCTGCGGCCACCAGCATCCCCCAACCGAAGACCGCGCCCAACAACAGGAGTGGTTCTTTTTCGTAGTGATCAAGCCAGTAGAGGATGGCGGCAAAGAGAAACATCGGCGCGAAGCCAAAGAAAAGGGTGGCGAGAATTTCCATGCTGGTTCCTCCAGGGGGTCAAAATCTCCCGACTTTGGGCGTGGCACAAGATAAATCTTGTGTTACTTCAAAATAAGCTGGGTGCGTTCTATGCGCGTTTCTTCAAAAGGGATGCCAAGTTGGTCGAGGACTTCTTCGGGGCGGCCGGTGGCCGAGGGGCGGGCAGCCAGCTTCATGGTGATTTTGTCGGGGCTGATGAAGCTCAGGCTTTCGATGAGCGGCCGCAGGTCGTAGGATTTGCCGCGCCGCTCTCGGGGCAGGGTTTCTGATTCCATAACGGAAGAAAGGCGGCGGGGCAGTTCGTCATCTGCCGGGGTAAGCAGGGTGATTTCAAATGCGGCAGAATCCACCAGGGTCTGGAGCGCCGGGGCGCGATCATCCACAATATCTACCTGTTGGATGTGCAACCCGGGCGGGACGGCGGCCTGGATGGCCTCGGCAAACCCGCTAAGGTCGATTTCTTCGCTCAGCCACATATCGATGATTTCGCAGCGGCTGGAAAAGCCGAGCGGCAGGGCGGCGGCAATCTGGATTTTCGGCTGGGGATGGAAGCCCTGGCTGTAGGCCAGCCGGATACCGGCGCGACGGGTGACGCGTTCCCACATTTTATGCAGGTCGAGGTGTCCGATGTAGCGCAGGGCGCCTTGTTTGGCAAAGGTTAGTCTGATTCTCATGGTTTGGGGATTCGATTTAGGGGGAAAGACCTGGCAGCTAGCGGCGGGATAACGAGGCAGATGATGATGCCAGGAATGCTGAAAATGAGCGGGCTGTAGGTGTCGCCTGCCTGGGCAGAGAGGCTCAGGTAGAGCAGGATGCCGCCTGAGATGATCCCGGCGGCGATGGAGGTGGGGATGGCCCAAAAAGGTCGCGAAAGCCGGAGCAGGGCTCCAACGATGGCGGCATCGGCTGCGAGGATGGGCAGGTCGATCCAGGAGGGGTAAGCGGGGATGCGGCGTAGCAGCGCGCCAAACATCATGGTGCTCATAAAGATGAGCACCCCGGCGGGTATGCCTACGATAATATCCCAAAAGCCAATGCGGAGTTTCATGTTAATTGTTTTTGAACGCGGATGGCACGAATTTGCGAATTTCTCGAATTCAAAGCCTGGAGGCTTCGCGCAATTCGCCCATTTGCCGAACTTGCGTTAAATTCCTGGCATTGCAGCCGCGAAAAACCGGGAGATTTTCGAGTCTGTCTGCTCACGGCACACTGATTACTGATAACTGCTTGGCCGGGCTTTTTACATCTGGGCATTTCCAGCCCTCGCCGGGGTTTTCACGGCGCTGGTTGCTGAAAGTCGGCAGGATGCCGCAGGCATAGCATTTCTGGCGGCAATCAGGGCGGATCTCGCCTTCCAGCGACATGCGGAAATCCTGGAACAGGTAGTTTTTGCGCACGGCGGCGCTGATATGATCCCAGGGGAAAGTTTCATCCAGGCGGCGCTGGCGGTGAGTGTAAAAATCGGGGTCGAGGCCGTGCTCTTCAAAGGCTGCCAGCCAGATGGGGTAGCGGTACTGGTCGTTCCAGGCATCAAACTTCGCGCCGTTTTTCCAGGCGGTATAAATCACCCCGGCGATTTTGCGGTCACCGCGCGAAAGGAAGGCCTCCAGGAAGGTGTCTTCGGCGTGTGTCCACGAGAGTTTGATATTCTTGTCTTTCAGCATGCGCCGCAGCACATCCTGCTTTTCCTTGATCTGCCCGGTGGTGTCGCACGGAACCCACTGGAAAGGCGTCTGACTCTTGGGTACGAACGTGCTGACACCCAGGTTGAGCTTCACCTTCATCCCGGCCACTTTGCGGCCCTCGGCCAGCACCTTTTTTGCCAGTGTGGCAATCGCTTCCACATCTTCGATCGTTTCGCTGGGGTGACCGATCATAAAATAGAGCTTAATCGTCGTCCAACCGCGCGCGTAAATCTCGCGGGTGGTGTTCAGCAGGTCTTCATCGGTGATGAACTTGTTGATGATGCGGCGCATCCGCTCGGTGGCGGCCTCGGGAGCCAGTGTAAAGCCAAACGAGCGCCGGTCTTTCAGCCGCTCCATCAGCTCAATCGAAACCGACTCAATCCGCAGCGAGGGCAGGCTGATGTTCAGGTGTTTATCACCAAATTTCTCGCCGATGGTGGTCACCAGTTCCAAAATATTGGTGTAATCCGAGGATGACAACGAGAGCAGCGCCAGCTCTTCAAAGCCGGTCGAGCGAATGGCTTCTTCGGCAGCCGCGACCACTTCAGCCACAGAGCGTTCGCGCACCGGGCGGGTGATCATCCCAGCGTGACAAAAGCGGCAGCCACGCGTGCAGCCGCGCATAATTTCAACGGTGGCGCGGTTGTGAACCGTTTCGGTATTCGGCACGATGAATTTGGTCGGCGGCGGAGGCAGTTTCGCCACCATGCGCTTGGTCACCACCTTTGGCACATCCGCCCTGACTGGTGCCACCGTTTCGACAGTTCCATCTTCCTGGTAGGTAACCGTGTACAGGCTGGGAACGTAGATTCCGGGGATCTTTGACAACGCTAGAAGCATGTTTTCCCGTGTTCCGGTTGTCCCGCTTTGGCGAAACCTGGCCACGGTGTTGATGACATCATGGATCGCTTCTTCGCCTTCGCCAATGACAAACGCATCGATGAAGGCGTGCATCGGCTCAGGGTTCATGGTCGAGTGCCCGCCAACCAGGATGAGCGGGTGTTCCATCGTCCGCTCGGAGGCGCGCACGGGAATCCCAGCCAGGTCGAGCACGTTCAGGGCGTTGGTGTAGAGCGTCTCATACGGGAGGGAAATGCCGATAATGTCGAATGCTGCCAACGGGTGGAAGGTTTCCAGTGAATATAACGGGATCCCGCCCTCGCGCATGAAGAGTTCCATGTCGGTCCAGGGCGCATAAGCGCGTTCGGCCAGGGCATCTTCCCGCTGGTTAACCTGATCATATAAGATTTTCAACCCGACATTGGATACACCGATATCGTAAATGTCTGGAAAAACGAAGGCCACACGGTTGGGGGTTGTATCCCAGTTTTTTACCGTGATGTTGTATTCCCCGCCGACATAACGGCCAGGTTTGATTACCTTTAAGAGAATGCGGTCAAGTTTTTGTTGGATTTGTTCTGGGGTTAACATGCGCGAAATTATACCCGCCATCTGGAAATAAAAAGGGGCGGAGTTGCCTCCGCCCCATGATAGGGATTGGGTTATGGGATGTAATCGATGATGAGTTTCGGCCGGTAATTTAGGTTGGCATGGTTTCCGCTAAAGAATGCAATGTAATTGTTGATGTTGTTATCATTGTCATCCTTGAAGAAACGCAGTCTCAGTTGGGTGACCCCGGCCCGGTTGATATTATTGGCAAACGTTGCCAGACTGGTGAAGGAGCCGTAGTAATAGCCACCCAAATTCTGGTTGGTGACTGTACCCGCCCCATTTGCACTCGCCGCTGATCCAAAGTCGGCCAACGCCAGCGTTGCAGCGGTTCCAAAATAGCCTTTACGAATGTCGATCTTCAAGGGTGTAAGGGTTATAAACGGGTTGGTGCCGACCAACTTTTCATAACGCAGGCGCAACTTTGTATTGACGATAGTGGCTCCAACAGGAAAACCGGTTGTCGTAAAAGACAGGATGGCTCGATATTGCTTGTCGCCAACAGCGTCCCCCAGGAAGAAGTCCGTACCCAGGTAGTTCAGGCTGCCACCGGTGTTATAAGTTTCGCCCTTTTCAAGAATCCAGCCATCTTGGGCGCCTACGCTGGTGTAGGTTACCTGCCTCGTGATGGTCCAGGAGTAGGTTTTGGTATCCACATTATCCAATGCATCTCTCGAAGTGACAGTGAAGGTATAGGCACCAAAACCGAGCAAATTAGTGGCGGGGTCAGTTCCATATTGTTTTGTCAACCCATCACATGGTTCATAGGGATAAACCGGTGTCAGCACACCAGCCACCAGCTTTTCCAATTTGCAGGTCACGCTCACAGGGCTGCCGCCGCCAGCAACTGTCCATGTGAACGTTGCTGCATGGATTGCATTATTAATAGCTGGAGGTATACTTGCATCACTTTTAATAACAGGAGGGTAGGAAGTCAGAGTAAGCGAGTTGACAGTACGGTCTACAAAGTATTTGCGTCCATCATCACATGCTGACACTGATGTAACACTAAGGGGATTTCCATCAGCGTCTTTAACACCACTGGTAAATGCGTCCAGGCAGATGGAACCATCCACAGCGCCAACCGTGACGGTAATCAGATAATCGGAGTATGAAGGAGCAGATGCATTGGGCAGGTAAGAAACAGCTGTAATCTGTGCAGTTGAAGATTTGTCAGTTCCGGCGGCAAGGCTGAAATCGTTGCTGGCATAAGCCGGCGAACCGGAACCTACGTCGAGGCCGGTAACTGGCTCAGAAAAAGTAATGGTGTAATAAACTGTGTTACCAGACACATACTCGACCACACTGTCCGTGCCTACAGGGTCGCCAGTATTATCACTACGAACCATCCCAACAATTGTCGGGGAAATGCCCGCCTCAAAACTCGCCACAAAACCATCGCTATCCGTATCAGAAGGGTCATCCCAACCTGATGATATCTTGCCAGCAACAACCGGGAAATTATTATAAACACCAACAGCATTGGCATAATCTCCCTGAGCACTGTTCGCGCCACCCAGGAATGCGTGCCAGGTCGGCTTTCCATAGTTTGGGCTGGCACTATCATTATCTATTTTCACAACAAAACCATCATAGCCGCCAACATAAGATCGCCCAGGTGCGCCAGCCCCAAATGTACCCCAATCCCTGTTTGTTGTACCAACCAGGTAAATGTTGTTGTTGTCACTGGTCAGTGCCAGGCTACCTTCACTTTCATTACTCAATGCTGTACCGATAAAAGTATTCCATAATGGAGCTCCATCCAGTCCGAATTTAGCAACATAAGCATCGTCCCCACCTGTATATGCGACTTTCGGCGCTGCGCCCATCGTCCAATCCAGATCGCTACTACCGCTAACATAAATACCAGTGCTATCAATGGCCAATCCTTTTACAGAATCATATCCATCCTGGCTACCCACAAAACGATGCCAACCCTCGGTTCCATCAGATGAAAGCTGGGCGATAAAACCATCATAATTGCCTTTGTATGCACCACCTGCAACTGTGCTGGGCCAATCAGTGGGCAAATCATAGACAGTTCCCCCCACATAAACGTTGGTTCCATCCGTTGCGATAGCCTCAGCCTGGAAATAAGCATCTGTAGGGCCCAGGAGTTTCATCCAACTTTCTACGTTATTTAAATTCAATTTGGCAACAAAAGGTTGTCTGCTACCAGTAGCTGGTGCTATAAAACCGGCTACATACAGAAAACCTCCATTTTCAACAATTGCAGTAGCACGGTCTTCCCCATAGGTTGAAGACTTCGTCCAAACCCAGATCACCGCGTTGTTGTCTGTTACGGTACCAGATAAGTCAACTTTTGCAACAAAAGCATCACCCGAACTGTCAGCATTCCATGGGCTATCAGATGAAGCAGTCTTCCCAGCAACATAAGCATAGGTTCCGGTATCATCAATAGCAATACCAAGACCCTGATCAACCCCAGCGCCACCTAAACGATGAGTAACTAGCAACGTACCATCAACATCTATCTTAGCAACAAAGGCATCAGAGTCTGGTGAACCGTCAAGTAAACCCTCAAACAAGCCTGTCACATAAGTATTCCCAGCACTGTCAATTACCAGGCTCTTAACCGTATCATTTGGGCCATCACCGCCATGCAAAATTACTGGGGTCCAGGACAACTCAGGGTCGATGGTGACAGGATAAGCCGGGTCATACTGGCCCAGCGCAAAAGCCACTTCACGTTCACCTGACTGTTTGAAAGCAACTTCCACAGGTTTGCGCTGACCATCAATCACCTGCCAGGCCAGTGGCGCGCTTTCGCGCATTTCACCACGCTCGAAGCGGGTGCTCAAGCTGCCGTCTGGGTTAACATGCACCGGGCTGTTGTATCCCAATCGGATTTGCCCCGGGTCAGAGCCAGCCGCCAGGGTGTACACGCTTTCCAGAATACCATTCTGGCTGGCATAATAGTTCAGGCTGATGCCCGTCCACAGGTTGGAATAGGTCACTACCTGGAAATCCTTCCCACCACTAGTGGTCGGTTTGACCGCCTGGGCGCCCGCGAAACTAACACGCAAGGCATGGTCAGAACCAGCCACAGTCATTCCATCAGCGCCAAAGGCCAGGATATGCCCGCCCACAGTAAACTGCACCAAATCCGACTTGGAAGATACAGCAACCGCAGGGGTGGACTCTTGCGAAACACCAAGGCTGCCCGCCAACAGGGCCAGGCTCAAAAGTGCAAACATGATCAGGTACAAGGGTTTTGTCATGATAGTTTTCATAATTATCTCCATTTTTTAGCACGAACTGCGGTGAAGCCTTCATTCACAGCTCGAAAAAGTGTTTGGAAAACTCACATTTTACAGACAAGAAACATTTCAACGATATCCTACTTAAAGTATACATGGATTCCCCCAGCAACCACTAGCCTGTTTGGACTATCCAGACTATCAATACTGTCAATATAAACATCGTGTAATACATTTTGAGCAGCTGATTTTATGTTTTTGCAAAGTGTCGCTTCTCTCAAAGCAAAATACGCCCAACTGCCCGCTCAACTCCACCACGGTCGGGATTTTAAGCGGTGCGCGGCGGCAAAATCGCCATGATTTTCCAGGACCCCCAGGCCCTATTTGGCGCCATCCCGCTGCTGGTGGTGGATAGCAAACGTGAGTTAACCATCCTGGGGTGGATTAAATTCCTATACCCATCAAGGGCGAAATTTGCGCTTTTTTCTTAAGGCAAACAGCGCTATTTTCGCCCGTAGGCACTATAGTATAAGAAAAAGAAAAGGCGAGAAGGAATACTTCCTCTCGCCTTTTCTTTTAATCTACTTCGCTACTCCACAATCACCCAATCGCTGGCGCTGCGGCCAAAGACTTCGGGAGAGTACATCTCTTCGGCTTTGGCGGGCGGCACGACGAACTTGCCGGGGGTGGTGGCGCGGGCGATGTAAGTGTAATCATAAACGCCATCCCACAACAGCGAGGTGAAGGCTTCGGCGCGCTCGTCGCGCATATTCTGGTGCTCGTACCAGGTGCCCCACCACCACCATCCATAGCGGAAGGTGTTCTGGCTGGGGTCTTGCGGCACACTGCCAGAGACGGCCAGCGCCGGGTTGACGATTTCCAGACCAGCAGGCAGCGGATCTACCAGGGCGACGTGATAACGGCGGTTGTCGGCTACCATCTTGATCTTGACGCGCACACGCGCGCCGGCTTTGATGTGCCAGGTGCCATCAGCATCGCGCCAGACATCTTTGGGATCGTCCACGCCTTCGTAGCTGCGTTGGACAACGAAACCCATCTCCAGCGGAGGCAAGGACAGGTCGGTGGGAGCGTAGCGCAAGCCCAGGCGGTAGTACAGGCGTCCGGGGCCTTCTTTGCTCAGGATCAAATCCTGCTGCCCACCGCCCGCGATGGTTTCATCCAACAGGTTCTGCATCGGGATGAGCGTTTCATGCAGGTCGGTGGTGCGCCCGCGGAATTCGCTGCTGCCAACGTAGGTGTTGCCCAGCCAGATGCGCGCCACGAAGTCGGGAGTCTGGGTTTCGTAGGTGTTGAAATAACGGTCAAGCGCAATCAGGGCGAAAACGTTCTCCTGGGTGTTGTACCAGCGCCCTTTGGTGCGATGCGCCAGCAGCCCGTTGACCACTTTCACAATCAGGTCACTCTGCGGGTTGTCTTCCATCAGCGCATCGAGCAAAATCGCATCGGTGCGGCGGTCAGAGCTGAGCAGCAGGTAGGTCTGGTCGCTGTAATAGGTGGTGAAATTGGCCGCGCCGGGCGTCTCGACCACGCGATTGCCAATATAACGGCGGATGGCATCCAGCTGGGTCTGATCGTCGATGACCGACCACAGCCAGCCAATGGCTTCCATCGAAAGGTTCTCCAACCCGGCTTCGTTGAACAGCGCTTCGGCCCTGGCGGCATCGCGCTCGCCAGCCAGGTTGCGGACGTACAGGGCATAGGCGCTCAGCGTCCAGCGCGTGTTTTTGTCATACCAGTTGGGGTAGTAATTCTCAATCTGGCGGATGTAATTCAGCGAGGACTGCTGGATTTCATCGGGCACGCTGAAGCCTTTTTGCTGGGCCAGGATCAGGGCATGGGTAACGTGGATGCTGTTAAATGGAACGGAGTCGAACCCGCGCCGCCAGTAGGGATACCCGCCATCCCAGTTTTGCATACTCTGGAGTTTTGCAATATCCGCCCCGACGCTGGATTCCATTTCAGCGGGGGTGGGCAACCCGTCAGCTTTGAAGGCGGTCAGCACGTCGCGCAGGGCCGAAACCGCCAGGATGCGCGAAGCGAGCTGCTCGGAACACTCAAACGGATACTTGACCAGGTACAACACAGCGTCTGTCAGCGCTTGCAGCGCGGTGGACGATGTGGTGATTTCCATGCCGCCATACTGCGGGAAAACGCCGGTTGGCTCCAGCACAGGTTGGGAGGTGGCCCCTTCATCGATAACGCCATAGGTTGCGAAGGCTTCGGTGGTGGCGGGCGTATAAACCGGCAGGCTGACGGTGGCAGCGTCGGCGTAATCGCCTGAGATGGCCGCAATCTGGATGGTGGCGGTGCCCGCTTTGACGGTGCTGGCCGGGAAACGCACTTCGATGCGGTCATTGGCCGGGACGGTGACACGCAGCCCCACCCCCCTTTCGTCCCCCCATTTTTGAACTTCAAAATGGGGGGATAGAGGGGGGTTGAACTCGAGATTCGTGGCTCGCGCCACAACTTCCACCGTCATATCGAAATCGGTCTGGTTTTGGAGCACAACCGGCAGTTCGAATTTGTCGCCAAAGTTCAAGAAGCGCGGCGCGGAGGGACGCACCATCAGCGGCAGGCGGGCGGTGAGATTGGATTCGCCCGCGCCGAATTTTTTACCGGATTCATCCACAACCACGACCATGATGCGATATCGGGTCAGGTTATCGGGCAGGGTGACCGGAACACGTGCCACGCCATTCATATCGGTAGACACAGCCGGGGCGAAGGTTGCCAGGGGGTTGAAATCTGCCCGGATGCGGATGGGCGCGCCAGGGGCGGATTCTTCCGATTTCATGCCATCCATCGCCGGGGCTTCCATGGCGGCCGGGGCCATGGTTGCCATCGGCGCGCCCGCGGCCCCAAAGGCCAACGAATCACGCTGCGCGCTGGCTTCGTTGACTTGCTGGGAGAGCGCCAGCGGGTCGAGCAGCACGATGCTGGAGCGGGCATACACGCCGCTCCAATAGGACGGCCGCGCGCTATAGAAGATGCCCAACGGGTCGGCCATCTGGTAGTTGGTCAGGGCCAGGATGGCTTCATCGACCACCACCACCGCCAGTTCGGCGCCCTGGACGGGTTGGCCGCTGGCATCCCTGACGGTCACATCCACCTTGGTTTGCGCGCCAGGCTCCAGCTTGCTCTCCGCCGGGGTGACTTCGACTTTTAGCGTGCGCGAAAGCGGCGGGATGCTCAGATTGAGCGTGCCGGTGGCGTAGGCCGGGCGCGGTGGAACACCCGCCAGCGGGTCGCCGTTATCATCCAGACGCTGGGCGCTGCCGGTTAAATCCACCTGGATGACCAGGTTGGGGATGTGTTTGTCTTCGATGGGAATGTTCAGGGTGGATGTGCCGTTCTCGATGCGGAAACGTTCCGTGTAAAGCGTGCCGCTGCGGCTGACGGTCAGCAGGCCTTCGGCGGGGCTGAAGGGTGACTGGACAAGAATCTGGGCGGTGTCGCCGGGCTGGTAGGTTTGTTTATCGGGGATAAGCGTGACTTTTTCCTGCTCCACTTTGCGGGATGGAACAAGCTGGCCACCGCTGACCCAGCGGGTGAAACTCGATTGGTTTTTGCGGCCCTGCGAATCGGTCACGGTGGCGGTAATCTTATAGCTGCCGCCGATTTCGGTGGTGAAGGTGCAGGTGACCGGCTCGGATTTGGATTTTTCCTGGCAGACCTGCGGGGATACTTCTTCTTCTGCCCACTGGCCGTTTTTATACTTCCATTCCAGCCGGGCAGCGCGGATTTCTGCCGGGATTTCGGTGATGGGTTTGCCATCCAGGTCGGTGACGATGAAATCGATTTTCAGCGGCGCGCCGCGTTCAACGAAATAGCGATCGCTGCGCAATCCGATGTAAAGCTCGGCAGGGTGCACCAGCAGCGCGGTGGAACTGGCCCAGGCCTGGCGGTTGACATCCATGACGGTGGCCTGGGCAGTGACGCTCAGCGGGCGCGGCTTTTCGGCCTGGCCCTGCTGCTCAAAGTCGAGGCGCAGGTAGTGGAATCCCGCAGCGTCGGTTTTGCCAGTATAAGTCTCGACTCTGGTTTCGGTGCCAGGGTTGGGGCCGCCAAAGTCGTAGAACCACCACCAGGGAATCCATTCGCCAAAGCTGAATTCAGGCCAGTTTGGCGGGGAATAGCTGCCAGGAGCGGTGGTGACATTCCAGGTGACATCGGCGTTGGGCAGCGGGCCGCCTGCGTAGTATTTGGCCTCCACCGAAACGATGGCGTGCGTCCCGGCAAAATACGGGCCGGATGTCTCATTCTGGGCGATGACTTCAAACTCTGGCCGCCGGAATTCCTGGATCTGGAACTGGTGGCCAGATTGCCAGCCGTCGATGCCGCTCGAATCGCCCGAGATGCTCAGGTTGATGTAGGCTGAGCCAAGATTGATCCGTTCGGGAATGGTAAAGGTAAAGTCAAAGCCACCCAGCGTGGTGATACTGGATGAGCCGCTGGCAATCGGGTTGCCGGTGGCATCACTGATCTGGTAGCTGACCTGGTTTGTGCCCCTCAGCGGGCCAACATCGCCGTTCTGGCGTCCGCCAATGAGCCGGATCCAGCCTTTGATGTGGACTTCTTCGCCGGGGCGGTACATTTTCCGGTCGTCGAAGACGTACCAGGATAGCGTATCGTTTGGCGGGTAGGACTGCCACGGGTCATCGCCCCAATAGTAAGTGGAACGCGGCAGCAGGGCGGAATCCTTGCCCAGGCTGGCAACCAGGTAGTTTGATCCACCGGGCAGGTCAAAGCGGGCGGTTCCATCTGCAGTTGTGACATATTCCCCGCCACTCTGTGGGGCGATGCTGACGCCTTGCAGCGGTGAGCCATCTTTGAGACTGGTAACGAAGGCTGTCATCTGCTCATAATCACTGAAGGCGTCCAGCCCTATTTGGGTGACCTGCGCCCAGGAAATAACAGTTTGCGAGAAGCGCCGCCATTTTTGCTCGTCAGTTTCAAACAGGAGCGGTTTGGGCGGCTCAATGATGACCACGAACTGCCCGTACCCATCATTGAGATAGTCACCAAGCGGAATATCGACCTGCGTAAGCGTATCAGCGGGGATATCGAGATTGAGGGACTTGTCGTAAACCAGTTTGCCGGGCATCTGCGTGGGCCGGTCAGTTTGCTGCCAGTCGCGAAGATATTGCTTGAAAGCCGGCCAATTGGCAGGCTCAACTTTGTAGATTTTAACCAGCACCTGGCTGTAGTTGATGGCATATACTGAAAAGACCGGTTTGGCCGCCACCGGGTCGAGCGTAACGAAATTTTGCCCCGGGCCAGAAAGGAATGGCTCGGCTTTGCCCACTTTGAAGTCCAGGTGGGCATCTTTGCCGAGTTTTTGGCCAAAAATGTCCTGGATTTCGCCCGAAACCGTAACGGTGTAAGTGGTTTGCCCCTTGGTCTGGCCGCGGATTTCAATGGTGGTGCCGTAGATATTGACCGATACACCCGGGATTTCAGGGGTAACGCTCAACAAGCCTTCACTAAAGGCATCCATGTTGAGCGGGTTGTTGAAGCGGATCGTAAATGGGGTTAACGGACGGCACTGGCTGTCGTACCAGTAGCAGCCGTGATCTTCGATGCGCAGCGGTGCGTATGTGCGAAAACCGTATGATTGCGGCTCGGTGGTGCTCAACGGGCCTTCGGCAGAGGGCGTGCCGGGGCCAATCGTCAGGTTAATGGCCGTATCGGCGGGCAGGCTTTCGAGCGCGCGGAAGGCCAGCCAGCGGCCTTCCTGGGCGTTTTTGGCCATCTGGGCCACAGCCTCATCTTTTTCCAATTCGGTTTCGGTGACCTGCGCCACGCCGATGCTGCGTCCACCCGCATCGAGATGCACCGTCGCCAAAACAGCTGCCGGGTCGATGCGCTGGTCAAATGCCACAAAAAAGATCGGCTCCAGCTTGACAAAGTCGCCATACGGGTAAGTCGTGATCACTTTGGGCGGCGGTGTGCGGAAAGTCCACGAAACCGCCTCGGCCAGCACCGCGCCGGAGGCCGATTTGACCCCGGCGGGCACGGTCACGCGGTATTCGGTGGCCTTGGGCAGGCGGTCGATCAGCTCAGAGTCATATTCAAAAGTCAGGGTTTTGGTGCCCAGCCAGCGCCAGGTTCCAGCCAGCGGCGGCTCGATGGTCACAGGCACATCCAGCTTGGCCAGGTCTTGCAGCGTGCCGAGCGGCACCATCGGCTGGTTGAAGGTGACGGAAACGAACGGCGCGATGGGGATTTCGCCCTCCGGGGCATATCTCAGCACCTGGAGCGGGCCCATATCCACCGTCCCGGCGCTGCCTGCCGTTTCAACAGGTGGAAACACATCTGGAATGGTGTTGCCCGGCCTGGGCGGGGGCAGCACATCTGGCGGCAGCTTGAAATCTGTTTGTTGGTTCGGGTCCACTGGCAGGGCGGGCAGGCGGTTCAAAATCGCGGCCACCTGCTCGGCTGAAAGCGCATCCCCGCTTGCCAGCGGCAGCGGCACGAGCGTCTCAACTGGCTGCTGCCCTTCACTCAAATGGATCGTCATCTGTCCATCTCCTCCCGGCGTGGGCGTGGCTGCACCCGATTGACCGGATGAATCAACATTGATGGGGATCGGAACGGAAGTGCCTCCGCCTCCAAAAATAGCGGGACGGTCTGAAAACACCTTAATCAAGACTCCCAAAAAACCGGCGACCATCAACAAGATGATCGCTCCCAGCGCAAGAGTCTGTTTTTTACCAAATGATGGTCTCGGATTGTCTGACATAACAGCAGTCTCCTTCCACAGCGATGACGCTGGCGTGGAAAACAAAGTTCCCAAAATCATTATATACCGCCCGTCTACGGCATGATATGATTTCGCCGAAAAATGCCGATGTCTCCCGACATCGGACTCCAAAATCTCCTGATTTTGAAGCAACCGGAAATAACCATGCGCCGAATCATCCTGTTCTTCTGCTTCCTTTCCATCCTCGCGCTGGCTTGCAGCCTGCCAGCCAGCGCCCCACAGCCCGAGCCAACCGCCGACAACCGCCTGTTGGAAACGCTCGTCGCCACCAAGCTGACCGCCGCGGTGGCAGCGGGCACCCCCTCGCCGCTGCCGCCCGACCCAATTGGACAGGCAACGCCGCAGCCGCCGGTTACATCTACATTCAGCGTGGTTTACACCAGCAGCGGGAATCTGTGGCTGCGGCGTGAAAATCTCCCGGCTGCACAACTCACCTCCAGCGGGCAGGATGAAAACCCCACACTTTCATCTGATGGACAGGTGGTGGCCTTCACCCGCAACGGGCAGTTATACGCCGTCAACGCCGACGGCTCCAACGAGCGCCAGTTGGCCTCCCAGGCCTATCTCGACAGCTTCAAAACCGCCGATGTCGCCCGCGTCAGCCTGCGTAAATTCGCCTTCATCCCCGGCACACACAGCCTGCTGTTCGACATCATCGGCCTGGGCGATGGCTACCCATTCACTTATTACGACCTGCACCGCGTCGATGCCGACAAGCCCGCCCCGTCCCGCATCCTGGCAGAAAACAAGGGCGGCGGTGCGTGGAGCTTCTCGCCAGATGGCAACTGGCTGGCCATCTCAGCCGCCGATACCATCCGTTTGATGCGCCCGGACGGATCAGACTACCAGGTGCTGTTCAAATTCAAGCTGGTATCCACCTACAGCGAGTGGTTCTACTTCCCCCAGGTAATCTGGATGCGCGATGCGAGCGGCCTGTACACCGTCATCCCGGCCTCGGCGGCGCTCGACAACCCCCAGGAACCATCACGCTTCTACTTTATCCCACTCAAAGGCGACCCCGCCAAACTGGCCGAATTCGTCGCCGCGCCAGTCTGGATCAGCATGCCGCAGCTCGCGCCAGATGGCACCAAAATAGCCTACATGCGCCCGGCAGGCAACGCTCTGGAATTGCACATTGTGGATGCTTCCACCGCAGACAGGGTTTTCGCCAACGCCCCGGCAGATTCTTTCGGGTTGCTCGGATGGAACCCCAACGCGAAAGATTTCACCTATTTTAGCGGCTCAACCAACTCGGCCTGGCTGGCCCGCCTCGATTCACCCCCGGCCCCACTGGTAGACACCCCCGAAATCACCTCCCTGCGCTGGCTGGATGACCGCCGCTTTATCTTTATCAGCCGCGGCGAGCTGCGCCTGCGCGAAATCGGCAAACCCAGCAGCACCCTGGCAGCAGATGTCAGCGAATATGATGTGATCGTGCTGAAATAACCCTCAACCTCCGCCCTCGCCCTTTGGGAGAGGGGACTCATCAAAGGATAAAAAATGACTGTTGAAACCTTTCACCAGCTTTTGAACGATCATTGGGATTTTGTCATGCGCACCGACCCGCTCTTCGCCACCATGTGCGGGAATCATCGCTTTAACCATCTTTTACCGGATGGATCGGAAGCCGGGATGAGCCGCCAGTTAAGCGGGTTGACCGACTTCCGGGCGCGGCTCCGCCATATTGACAAAAATTCCCTACCCGCCGCCGACCAGCTGAACTATGAAATTTTTTCCCGGCTGTTGCAAAACGCCATCGAGCTGATCGAGTTCCGCGCCTACCGCTTCCCGATCGCCAAAGTGGGCGGAATCCACACTTTTTTGCCGGATATGGCCGTGCTGGTGCCGCTGGAAACGGTGCAGGATTACGAAAATTACATCGCCCGGCTGGAGCAGGTCAAGCGCTACATGGATGAGCAGATCGAGGTGATGCGCGCCGGGCTGGATGACGGGCAGATTCCGGCGCGGGTAACGCTGGAGGGTGTAGAGGACTCCATAGCGGCGCAAATTACCAGCGATCCAACTGACAGCGTTGTATTCCTCCCGTTTAACGAGATCAAAGTTGGCGGGGAGTTAGATCGGGTGAGACTGGCCGAGGCGGCGAAAAAAGCCATCGCGCAGTCAGTAATTCCAGCGTTTGAGTCGCTCCAATCTTTCCTGAAAAATGAATACCTGCCGCATTCGAGAGAATCCATCGCCGCGAAAGACCTGCCCAACGGGGATGATTATTACCGGCTGTGCATCCGCCATTTCACGTCGCTGGAGCTGACGCCGGAGGAAATCCACGCAACCGGGCAGGATGAAGTGCGCCGAATCCGGGCCGAGATGGAAGCGATTATGACCGAAACCGGGTTCGAGGGCGATTTCAAAGCCTTTATCGAGTTCCTGCGCACCGACCCGCGTTTTTACGCCCAAACCGCCGACGAATTGATGATGAAAACCGCCTGGCTGATGAAGCGGGTGGATGGCGAACTGCCGCGCCTGTTCCGCACCCTGCCGAGGCTGCCCTACGGCCTGCGCACCGTGCCCGATTTCGCCGCGCCGGGCGCGACGGCGGCCTATTACATGCTCGGCGCAGGTGACGGGACGAAGGCCGGGTTCTATTATGTGAACACTTACGACCTGCCGAGCCGCCCGCTTTATGAGATCGAGGCGCTCTCGCTGCACGAGGCGGTGCCGGGGCATCACCTGCAACTGGCCCTGCAGCAGGAGCTTAACCTGCCGAATTTCCGCCGTTTTGGCGGGTTCACCTCGTTTGTGGAGGGCTGGGCGCTGTACGCCGAGCGCCTGGGGCTGGAACTGGGCTTTTATGCCGACCCGTATAGCAACTTTGGGCGGCTTTCGTATGAAATGTGGCGCGCCTGCCGCCTGGTGGTGGATACCGGGATGCACGCCCTGGGCTGGAGCCGCCAGCAGGCCATCGACTTTATGCTGGCGAATACGTCATCCACCGAACTGAACATCATCAACGAGGTGGATCGCTATATCGCCTGGCCGGGTCAGGCCCTGGCGTGTAAACTGGGCGAACTGAAAATCCGCGAGTTGAGGGCGCAGGCCGAGGAAAAGCTTGGCGCAAGGTTCGACATCCGCGCCTTCCACGATGTCATCCTGACCAGCGGGGCGGTCCCGCTGGATGTGCTGGAGGGGATGGTGGGTGCGTGGATTGAGAGCGTGAAAGCGTAAAAAAAAATTAACCATGGAGCCCTTATCAGGTAACACAAGCGCTCCGTGGTTTTAATTGTTTCTCACGAAGAAGCGATGTCAGAAGCTGCATTGTTTGACAAGGTCAGATTTTGTCCTGAGCGGAATCGCGCGGGGTTTGTGCTGCGCCATCGAAAACATTTTGCACAAAACCATCCTTCGACTACGCCTCGGCCTTCCGCCAGAACAGGCTGGAGAACGCTCCACCCAGGGCCGTAAGTCTTAATCTGACTGGTCAAAGTACTGCGGCATAGCGCCCTGCGACGCAAACACCTTTTCGCACGAAGCTCACCGATAAGACATTAGTACTAGTTGGATAAAATGTATGCAATTTGTACACATCAAACCTTGCATCATCCTTGCGTTTTTGTTAGTATTTAGCAGTTCCAGGCTATATTCGTTTGGCGGGATGCACTTGAATAAAAATTGTATAGTCGGCTTTTTTATCACTCCAGCAATCTTCAACCCAAAAGTCGGCAAGGATCGAAAAGGCAAACTCACTGCAAAGTGAGGACGCAAAGTCATGGATCTGCCCACCCAAGCAGACCGCCAGACCGCCGAAGGAAACCCCTCCTTTGGCGTTTTTATTTAATACCAGGCCAAAGCGTTGCGAGGAGGTTCGTTCGTAATCAATACGTTAGCATTCATCATTCCGGCTAAAAACAGATCGCTCAAAATTTGTCAGGAGGAGAATTTTTATGAAATCGAAGTTGTTTAGTTTGTTTACAATAGTAGCCCTGATTGCAATGGTTTTCTCCGTTGTAACCCCGGCATCAGCCGGTTCCGGCAACGGAAACAAAACTGTAGAACCAAGCGCCAACGGCGTGTACGTGGTTGAAATGTCTGATGCCCCGGTGGTCGCTTACACTGGCGGCGTTGATGGCCTCAAGGCTACCAAGCCCAACGGCAATCAGAAAATTGATCCCAACAGCCCCGAGGTTCTGAACTATGTGGGCTATCTCGTTTCTAAGCATGACGAAGCCCTCGGCAAGGTTGGTGGCGGGCGCAAGTTGTATGATTACAACTATACGTTCAACGGTTTTGCCGCCGAACTGAGCGAAACCCAGGCCAACAAACTCGCCGCTATGCCCGGCGTGCTGGCTGTTTCTGCCGATGAAATCCACTACGAAGATACCGTTTCCACCCCCAACTTCCTTGGCCTGACTGCTTCTGGCGGCATATGGGAAAAACTTGGGGGCGTTGGAAACGCTGGTGAAGGTGTGATCATCGGTATCATCGATACCGGTATCTGGCCCGAAAACCCCAGCTTCTCTGACCGCACCGGCCTGAATGGTAACGGCACGCAGGATGGCAAGCTGGATTACCAGCAGATTCCCGGCTGGCATGGCAAGTGCGTGCCCGGCGAAGAATTCAATGCATCCATGTGTAACCAGAAACTCATCGGCGCCCAGTGGTTCAACGAAGGCCAGGGTGGCGATGCCGGTGTCGATGCCAACCTGCCGTGGGAATTCACCTCGGCGCGTGATTTTGGCGGCCATGGCAGCCACACCGCTTCCACCGCCGGCGGCAATAATGGCGTGGTTACGAATGGCCCGATGGCAAGCTGGGGCCCGATCAGCGGTATTGCCCCCCATGCCCGCATTGCCATGTACAAAGCATTGTGGGAACAGGCCGATGGCACCGGCAGCGGCACCACATCTGACCTTGTGGAAGCCATTGACACGGCTGTAGCCGATGGCGTGGATGTGATCAACTACTCCATCAGCGGCTCGCAGACCAGCTTCCGTGACCCGGTTGAAATTGCTTTCATGTATGCGGCTAATGCCGGTGTATTCGTCGCCGCTTCGGCTGGCAACAGCGGCCCGGCTACCTCGACCGTAGCGCACAACAGCCCCTGGCTGACCACTGTGGCTGCCGGTACCCACAACCGCAACTTCGATGCCGTTGTGACCCTCGGTAATGGCGCTACCTATGTTGGCGCTTCGGTCACCGCCACCGCCGTTGGCCCTGCCCCGTTGATCGATTCGATGGCGGCTGGCCTTCCGGGCGCGAATCCTACCAACCTGGCACTCTGTACTGGTGCCGCTGATGCAGGCACAACCGGTCTTCCAGCTGGTGCCGATGTAGTTGTGCTTGACCCAGCCAAAGTGGCAGGCAAGATTGTGGTTTGTGATCGTGGCGCAACTGCCCGCGTAAACAAAAGCCTGGCGGTTTTCCAGGCAGGCGCAGTTGGTATGATTTTGGTCAACACCTCCTCGAGCTCGCTTAATGGCGATTTCCACAGTGTCCCGACCGTTCACCTGTCGCACACTTACCGCCCGGCCATCAAAGCGTATGCCGCCACCGCTGGCGCGACTGCCCAGATTGGTGCATCCTATTTTGCGCCGGTTCCCGCACCCTTTACCGCTTCCTTCTCATCCCGTGGCCCGCAGAAAGCTTCTGCCGACTTGCTCAAGCCCGACCTGATCGCCCCCGGACAGGATATTCTCGCGGCTGTGGCTCCTCCAGGCAATGGCGGCGCTGATTATGCCCTCTACAGCGGCACATCCATGTCCAGCCCGCATGTTGCCGGTCTGGCCGCCCTCCTCAAACAGCTCCACCCCGATTGGTCGCCGATGATGATCAAATCGGCGCTGATGACGACCACCTACGATATTCTTGACGGCCCCAACACCCACCCGTTGGTGATCTTCCGCCAGGGCGCTGGTCACGTTCAGCCCAACAAAGCCATGGATCCCGGCCTGGTGTTCGACTCGAACATGAACGACTGGCTCGGCTTCCTGTGCGGCACGCAGTTGCCCTCCAGCTACTGCATCTCGCGTAACATTCCGGTCATTGCCCCCAGCAATTTCAACAGCCCCTCGATCGCCATCTCGGCCCTCGGCGGCTCCCGCACTGTGACCCGCACCTTGACGAATGTTGGCGCGAAGGGTACTTACAATGTGGCTGTGACAGGCCTGGTTGGTTTCAACGTAACCGTCACGCCTGCCAGCTTCACCATCAACCCCGGGCAGAAGCAAACGCTGACCATCAAGATTGAACGCACCTCCGCCACATTAAATACCTACACTGGCGGCTACCTGACCTGGTCTGATGGCACCCACAATGTTCGCATCCCGGTGGTTGTCCAGCCCGTGGCACTGGCTGCCCCGGTTCAGGTTTCTGGCAACTACAATGTGACCTTTGGCTACACTGGCCCATTCACTGCCACCGCCCGCGGCCTGGTTCCGGCCACCACCTTTGAAGGTGTTGCAAATGATGGCGATCTGGTGTCCTTCCCCATGACCATCCCGTCCGGCACCACCTATGCCCGTGTTTCGCTCTTCGATGCCAACGTTTCCCCGGCCAGCGACCTCGATATGTATCTGTACAACAGCGCAGGTACTCTGGTTGGCTATAGCGGCTCCGGTACCTCGGCTGAAGAGATCAACCTGGTCAACCCGGCGGCTGGCAATTACACCATCCTCGTGGAAGGTTACGCCACCGGCAACCCGACCACCTTCACCGGTTTCTACTGGATACTCGGCTCAACCGCCGCTGGCAACATGACCGTCTCAGCGCCCGCTTCTGCAACCCTGGGACAGTTTGGCGCAATCAACCTGACCTTCAGCGGTCTGACCCCCGGCGTCAAATACCTCGGCTCTGTGGCTTATGGCGGCGCAACTGGCATGCCCAACCCCACTATCGTCAGCGTGACTGCTCCTTAACCATCCCAACAACCTGTAACACAAAAGGGATTGTCCATACGGGCAATCCCTTTTTGATTCGCCAGCGAAAGAGAAGACTCAAGCCAAACAGTCACCACCCTTTTTCGGTTATGATATGGGTCAGATGGATTGGATGGCATGAAAGGTGAAAAGGAAAATATGTCCAAAGACAAACCTGGAATGACTGCCCCTGAAGTGGTGGAGTTTGTGAAGCTCTGCCAGGTACACGGCATTGAGATCATCATCGACGGCGGCTGGGGAGTGGATGCGCTGGTGGGGCGACAGACCCGCCCGCACAATGACCTGGACATCGCGCTGGAACACAGGCATGTGCAACAAGTGCGAGCGCTGCTTGAAGCGCAAGGCTACGTGGATGTACCGCGCGATGACACCCGCGACTGCAACTTTGTGCTGGGCGACGAGGCAGGCCACCTGGTCGATTTTCACTCATTCACCTTTGACGAATCTGGAAATATCATTTTCGGCGTGGCGTACCCATTTGATTCGCTGCAAGGTCACGGTTCGATTGACGGGTTCCCGGTACGATGCATCACGCCCGAGTGGATGGTTAAGTTCCACAGCGGGTACAAGCTGGACGAGGGCGATTATCATGATGTAAAGGTACTCTGCCAGCATTTCGGGTATGAAATCCCGGCAGAATACGCGGAATTTGTGGAAAGGGATGCGCATTTTTCAACGAAAACCCCGTCTCAACGCATGAATGTCGGATAAATCCGGCTTATGCAGCCAAAGGGCTTTTTACACCGAAGCAGGTTGGCGAAAAAATCTTGATTGCAAGAAGGCCCTGGCAACGATTTTAAAGAAATTAAGCCCAAAGTTCAGTTTGCCCGTTTACAGGAGACTGCCTCGGGCTAACGCCATCACAGCGACATTTCTCGGACTTTGAGAAAGCCATGAGTATGCGGTGGTGCAAATTAACGATTTTATTAAAACTATGCATCTTCTCAAAATTTCGGGGCGCTGATTAACGCAAAGTCGCTGAGACGCAATGATTTACTCCTGGTCAAAAAACCAGTCTGGAAAACCCAGGAAACCACCGATCCACGGAGTTTTTAAGGTTTTTCTCCGTCGTGGTGAAACCATCATGAGTCCACTGCAAAAAGCATAAAACCGCGGAATCAAAGAGTTCACGGAGAGAAAACGCCAGTTTGTTGTTAAAAACGCGAGTTTCCCGCCAGGAAAAACTCAAAACTCCGTGTCATCGTGGTGAAAATAACCTTTTTTACAGTGAAGTCACTCATTGCAGGGCAAAAATTCACCCATTTTTGCGAGAAGACACAAAACTATCTTATAATTATGGCTATGTGATCCCAAGGCTTTGCCTGCTGTACCTTTCCATATCAGCAAAGCGGTAAGTTGAAAATACCAGGCCTGTGCTCATCGAACCAAAAAAAGTTATTGAAGGGGATATGGACAGCGAGCCTTCTCGCAAGCAAGACCAGGTAATTCACTGCTCGACAATACTTTCATTCCCGGAGGTCAAAAGAAACCTACAAAGATAACTATGTTTATTAGCCTTCTGGTACATTCCAACATTAAATCATGTCAAGTTTCATCAGGAGAATGATCATGCAGAAGAAAATTACATCAGGTCTGTTTCGCTTAACTATGGCGATTGCCCTGCTTGGATTGGTTTTTGCGCAGTTTGTCGTCCCGGCAGCAGCCCAGGGCGTCAAACCACCAAACGCTGAAGATTTTATAAAAACGGTTGACTTAGGTGAAGTTGAAGATTTTTTTGGAAGGATGGGCGATATTAAAGGCCCAGTAAATATTGTAGTTGAAATGCGCGGCATATCTGGCGCAGTGGCTTACAAAAGCGCGGGCGGATCGTGGAATGCTGCCGCTGACCAGATCGCTGAAAATGATGCGGCTCAGGCCGACTTTATGAGCAGCCTGAGCGCCAAAGGCATCCAGGCGTCTGAATTTTTCCGCACCCAAAAAGCTTATAACGGTATCTGGATGCAGGTTGATCCCAAGGATCTGAAAGCCATCGCGGCCATGCCCGGTGTTGCAGCCATCCATCCAATGATCCCCAAGGAATTGGATCACACCACCAGCGTTCCGCTGATCGGCGCACCACAGGTGTGGGCTGGTCTGGCTGCATATCAGGGCCAGGATATCAGTGTTGGCATCATCGACTCTGGTATTGACTATAAACATGCCAATATGGGCGGCACGGCTGCCAGCACTTTCCCCACCGCCAAAGTTGTCGGTGGTTGGGATTTTGTGGGCGATGATTATAATGCCCAGGATGATTTCCCTGTAATTGCCCCGGATCCTGACCCGCTGGACTGCGGCGGACATGGCAGCCACGTAGCTGGTACGGTTGCAGGGCTGGGCGTGCGTGCCAATGGCAGCACTTATGTAGAATCTGGCACAGATACGTACGCGAACCTGGCCGGCCTGAGCAGCAACAACTATGCGGCCAAATTCCGCATCGGCCCGGGTGTAGCCCCCAAGGCAAAACTGTATGCGCTGCGCGTTTTCGGCTGCGAGGGCAGCACCAATATGACCGAAATGGCGATCGAATGGGCCATGGACCCCAATGGCGATGGCAACATCAATGATCACCTGGATGTCATCAACATGTCGCTTGGCTCCGGTTTCGGTTCCAAATATGATACGTCGGCTGTGGCTGCCAATAATGCAGCGCAGGCGGGCGTAATCGTTGTGGCTTCAGCTGGCAACAGCGGCGATGTGTTCTACGTCACCGGCGCCCCAGCAGTGGCGAAGTATGTCATCAGCGTTGCAAACAGTATTGATTCTAGCGCAATGCTGGGAGATTTTGAGCTTGTTTCTGCCACCGGCATGACAGCCGGCCCCTACCCGGCTTCATTTGCAGAATTTGGGCCTGCATTGAATGCAACTGGCGTAGTCGGCAATTTGATGACAACTACGCCCGCAGATGGTTGTGACACAATCACTGAAGATCTGACCGGTAAAATCGCCCTGATTGACCGCGGTTCTTGCAGTTTCAAATCCAAGGTAGCCCAGGCGCAGGCTCGTGGCGCAATCGGCGTTTTGCTTGCGAATAATGTAAGCCCGTGGCCGGGTATGATGGGAGATGACTCAGATATTGAAACAATCATCACGATCCCGGCACAAATGACCACCCTCGCGGTTGGGAATTCCATCAAAACCGCCATGTCTAGCGGGTCAGTCACCGTACGGCTGACATCCAAATACCCTGAATCACTGCACGTAGATGAATCCCTGAATGATCTGGTTAACTCATCCAGTTCGCGTGGCCCCGGGCGTGGCGGTACCAGCCTCAAACCTGATATCTCTGCCCCTGGTGACACCATCTTCTCCACCGCGGTCGGCACTGGCAATCAAGGCGCCAGCTACAGCGGCACATCCATGGCAGCCCCGCACATCTCGGGCGTGATGGCCCTGTTACGCCAGATGCACCCCAATTGGTCTGTGGCGGAACTCAAAGCCCTGGTGATGAATACCGCCACCAACGATTTATATCAAGAAGTCACTGGCTACAAGTACACCCCCACCCGTATCGGCGCGGGGCGCGTCAGCGTTTACAATGCCAGTAATGCCGAAGTGGTTGCTTACTATGCCGACGATCCCGGCCAGGTGAGTGTTTCGTTTGGCGATCTGCCAGTTGTCAAAAGCCAAACCTTTGTTAAGAATATCACCATACTGAACAAAGGCAGCTCAACGGTAAGCTATGCTTCCGACTTCGATTCGCGTTACCCATCCAATCCAGGTATCGAGTTCTCTGTAACAGACATCAGTGGAACCCCAATCACCAGCATTAATGCAGCGCCTGGATCCACAACAATTCAGATACGCGCTGCCCTTGATCCAGCGTTGATGACTCGAACCTATGATGCCACGATCGCATCTCCCAATGATACATATCGGCAATTCATCAGCGAAGCTGGCGGCTACGTTGTCCTGACCCCTGACAGCGGGCAATCCCTGCGCGTACCGGTTCACATGTCAGCACACCCTGCCTCTGCCATGAAGGTCAGCGAAACCAATCTTGTTCCAACGAGCACGACCGGCACATTTTACCTTCATCCCACTGGCACGCCGGTTTCTACGGCTGATGATGGATCATTAGTTTCTATTCTTGAGTTGAAAACCGAAAGCCCAAATGATCCCTGGAGCGTTGGGCCACAAGATGCAGCAGACCTTCGCTATGTTGGCACAATCTCTGACTTTGGGCCCAAGACTTTTGCCAGTTCCAAAATTTACTTTGGCATGTCCACCTATGGCAAATGGGACACACCCAATGTTAGCGAATTCGATGTGTACATTGACAATAATGAAGATGGCATTGAAGATTTTGTAATTTTCAATTACAGCATCGACGATACAATGATCACGGTTTTCTGCCCATTAACCAGTGATGATCCGTGTGATTATTGGACATTGACAAATAACTACCCCGGTTATATCAACACGAACATCTTCAACAACAATGTCATGGAATTAGTTGTTTACGCAAGCGATATTGGATTGGTTGAAGGCAGCAACACCGATTTCTACTACTACGTTGAAACATATAACCGCGAAGGCGCTGGTTGGGTCGATAGCACGAATTGGATGTATTACGATATTGCCAACCCATCTTTCCTCTCTGGAGACGCAACATATTGGTCCAATAGACCATACTGGTACGATATCCCTGGCTTGTATGCAAATGGATTTGCAGTCAACTACAACCAGGATAACATGATCGCCAACCAGAGCCGCGGCCTGCTGCTGCTGCACCACCACAACGCCATCAACACAGCTGAAGTTGTGCGCACAGCCATGCCACCCATGGTGAAGTCTATGAATCGCTTCAGCGCCAACCCGGTGCTGGCTCCCACCAACTATGTTGACTTCCTGGTCACCTTCACCGCGCCAGTAACAGGCGTAGATATTAGCGACTTTGAACTGGTCAAAACCGGCAGCCTGCCATACGCCAATATCGTCGAAGTGGAAAGTTACGGCGATGCTTACATCGTAACCGCTTACGTGGGCGCCAACAACGGCGGCACCCTGGGGCTCAAACTCGCCGATGATGACAGCATCAGCGATGAAGCTGGCACCCTGCTCGGTGGGCTTGGCCTCGACAATGGCAACTACACCAGCCAGGTACACTTCTACATCCCCAGAATCTATACCACCACAATCCGCTCCACCGGCTCACAGGATGGTCACGTACGTGAATTTACTGAAACCAGCAACACAGGCGGCGCAATCGATGCCTTTGCAAGCACCTTCATATTGGGTGATGATGCCACCAAGAAACAATATCGCGGCATCCTCGACTTCAATACCGCCGATATCCCCGATAGCGCTGTTATCACCAAAGCATCACTCTCCATCCTAAAATCGGAACAGGTAGGCAAGAACCCGTTCACCATCCTCGGCAACCTGACCTATGACATGCGCACAGGGCGCTTTGGATCCAGCGGCCTCCAGACCACAGACTTCCAGGCCGCGCCTGACAAGCTTGCGGCTGGCGTCTTCAACAAAGTGCCGGTCGGCAACTGGTACTCGGCTACCCTGGCTCCGACAGCCTACCCCTACCTCAACCTGATCGGGTATACCCAATTCCGCCTGCGCTTCACCACTGATGACAACAACGACCTTGTTGCTGATTACCTCAAGTTCTTCAGCGGCAACGCAGCCCTCACATCATCACCCAAACTGGTCATCCAATACTACGTGCCTGAACCATAGGCATCAGTTCCTGACCTGATCAGTACCTTCTGCCTGCCCCAAAATCGCAAGTTGATTTTGGGGCAGGCTTTTTATATTTCGATGCACCATGAATGATGATATAACTGCCACTGGTGATTCTTATGAAAACCCTGGCTATCCTCTCCCATCCCCGTTTTAAACTCGCCCTGCGCCTGCTCGCCGCCATCCTGATCGGCCTCCTGGCCTGGAATATGCGCCAGAACGCCGTCCAAAAACTCCCACCAGACTATGATGAAGACGACTACCTGCGCGCCGCCCAACAATATGCAGACGTTTTCCGCTCCGGCAACCTTGCCGGGCTGACACAGGTCAACTACCGACAAGAACATCCACCGCTCTCCAAAATCGCCTACGGCCTGGCAATCCTACCCGCCCCCCAAGAAGCGCTGATCCCCGACCGCCCCACCTCCGCCAGCCCCGATAGCGGACTGCCGCGCGACATCCTGACCCCCGCCCGCAGCCTCGGCGCAAATTTTGGCGCGCTGACCGCCTTCCTGCTGGCGCTGGTCAACCCCTTTGGCGGGCTGCTGCTCGCCATCCACGCCCTGACCATCAAATACACATCCCAGGTCATGCTCGAATCCCTGCCCGCACTGACCAGTCTCCTGGCAGTGATGGCTTACACCCGTGCCCGTAAGGGCGCAGCAACATCGTCCCCCCGTGGGATGCTGCGCCCCTACATCTTCATCTCCGCCATCTTCCTCGGCCTGACCGCCGCCTCCAAATATCTCTACGCCGTCGCCGGGATCGCCATCCTGGTGGATTGGCTGCTTGTCTCCTCCCCCAAATTCCCCGGTTTTAGGAATTTAGGGGAGGCCGGGAAGGGGCTCCGTCGTTACAACCCTATCCTCATCTGGGGCCTCCTCGCCCTCGCCATCTTCTTCCTCGCCGACCCATACCTGTGGCCCGACCCGCTTGGACGGCTCAAAGAATCCATCTTCTACCACGCTGGCTACTCCACCACTGCCGCCGAAGTGCAGAACGCCAACTACCCGTCCTACCAGCCGCTCATCTGGCTTTTCCTGTTCTCGGTGGGAGCCTGGCACCCGATGGTTTTCTCCTTCGTGCTCGACTCGCTGATTTCGCTGGTGGCCTGCTTCGGGTTGGCGCAACTCTGGAGGAAGCATCGCGTTTATGCGCTGTGGCTGATCGTCGGCCTGGGATTCCTGCTCGTCTGGCCGACCAAATGGCCGCAGTACATCGTCACCATCATCGTCCCGGTAACACTGGCAGCCGGGGAAGCTGTCACAGCGTTCGCACACAGCCTGCTCGAAACGTGGAAAAGCTCCAGGGCAGAAGAAAAACCATCCGCCAGGGATACGCGCCGCGCCCTGCCCTGGCTCATCCCCGGGCTGGTCATCTTCGCCGTTTTCACGCTTTTCCCGCTCTTTTACCAGTTCGCCATGTCGCTGACCGATTTCAGCACCCTTTCCATCCTGGATGGCATGAAAGGCGGCATCTGGCGCGAGTTCTGGGGCGGGATTTTCGGCCAGATCATCCCCACCATGCCCGGCAACGCCTACCAGAGCCGGGAGGTCAACTACATCGGCACAGTCACCTACCTGCCAATTTTGGACGATATCACCACTTACGGCATCCTCGGCTTTAACATCCTGTGGACGTTGTTCTCGGTCGGGCTGCAAACCGCACTCGGGCTGGCCGCCGCCCTGCTGCTCTGGAATCCGCGCACCGCCCTGCGCAAGGGCTGGCAGACGCTCTTTATCCTGCCCTGGGCCATCCCTGAGACCATCGGCGCGATCATCTGGTTCACCGTGCTTGCGCCCGATAGCGGCTGGCTGGCGCTGGCCGCCGCCCAATTTGGGCACAACATCCCCTTCGCCTTCCTGCTGAACTGGCACGAGAATACCGGCTCCACCTTCCTGGTGCTGCTCATCATCAGCCTGTGGTATGGATTTCCCTTTATGATGCTGGCCGCCAGCGCCGGGTTGAAACTCGTCCCCATCGAAGTGTTCGACGCCGCCCAAATCGACGGAGCCAGCGCCTGGCAGACTTTCCGGCACGTCACCTGGCCGCTGCTGCGCCCACTGCTGCTGCCAGCCATCATCGTGCGCGGGATTTTCGCCTTCAACCAGTTCTACCTGTTCCAGGTTTCATTTATGTTCGGCAACCGCGGATTATCCACACTGGCCACCCTTTCTTACAACATCTTCAACCCCAACAGCGGCAATTTCGGCTCCCCGCCGGGGCAATTTGCCATTTCTGCCGGGCTGAACATCATCACCATGCTGATTTTGTTCGTTTTTGTAGTCATCTTCAACCAACAGAGCAACGCCAGCAAAGGGGTGGATTATGCGTAAAATCCCACTTCTCCAGCAAATTGCCCGCCAGTTTGCCCTGGCGCTGATCGGCCTGTATGTCATCATCCCCATCTGGAGCATCCTGCGCCTGGCCTTCGACGCCTCGCTAATGGGCCGCCCAACCGAATTCCACCTGTTTCCCAAACAATTTTCCATCCTGCCGCTGCTAAAAATCCTCGACCGCCCCTACCAGTCGGTCAACTTCCTGACACTTTTCACCAACAGCATGACCGTTTCCATCGGCGCAGCCCTGGCCGCCACCATCCTGGGCGCGAGCCTGGCCTATGCCTTCGCGCGCTTTCGTTTTCACGGGCGCAGCGCCGGGCTGTTCACCATCCTGCTAACCGCCGTCCTGCCGCCGGTGGCCTTCTCCACGCCGCTCTACATCCTGCTCAGCGCCCTCGGCATCCGCACCCAACTCATCGCGCTGGTCATCGTCTACGCAGCCTTCGCCATGCCCTTCTGCATCTGGAACATGCGCGCCGCCTTCCAATCCGTGCCGCGCGAACTGGAAGAAGCCGCCATGCTCGATGGCGCGGGTCATTTCTTCACCTTCACCAACATCACCCTGCCCATCGCCCTGCCATCCATCGCCGTCGCCGCCCTGATCGCCTTCCTGGTCGGCTACTCCGAATTCACCATCGGCTGGCTATTCGTCGAGCGCGCCGACACCGTCACCCTGGCCATGTCCATCTACGCCATCCTCATGTCTGGCAGCGCCCAACCCTGGAGCCAGATCGGCTCGCTGATGATCGTCATGTCCGTGCCGGTCGTGGTGGTTTTCATCCTGTTCCAACGCACCATCTTCGAGCGCATGATCTTCGGCGCCTCGTAATGCGAAAATAATTTCGCATTACATCAAATATGAATCTTCTTTCTTTCATAAAACAAGCCGAATCCACCCTCAGCCAGGTCGCCGAGTCCCCAGCATTGGAGGCCCGTGTGCTGCTTGCGCGCGCAATCGACCGCCCTGCCAGCTTCATCCTGGCACACCCCAACCTGGAACTCTCGCCCGAACAGCTTCACGCGGCTAAAACTTTGCTCCAAAAACGAGCCGCCAGGATGCCGCTCCCATACGTTGTAGGCCGCTGGGAGTTTTTCGGTCTCGAATTCATCGTCTCACCAGATGTTCTCATCCCCCGCCCCGAAACGGAATTGCTGGTGGAGCTGGCAATTGCCTTCGTCCGCAAAAATGCGCTGGAAACGGTAAACATCATCGACGTGGGCACCGGCTCCGGGTGCATCGCAGTCTCCATAGCGGCCAACCTGCCAGGTGCGCGCATCACCGCCACCGACATATCGCCCGCCGCACTACGTATCGCCCGCCAGAACGCGCAAAAGCATGGGGTGGATGGGAGAATTGAGTTTGTGGAGTGTGATTTGTTCCCAGACAAAGTGGAAGGTAGAAAGTGGCAAATCAGTCCACTTTCTACTTTCCACTACGATCTAATCCTTTCCAACCCGCCCTATATTCCCACAGCCACCATGAAAACGCTCGAAATCTACGGAAAAGAGCCAACCCTGGCGCTGGATGGCGGCGCTGACGGGTTGGTAACCACCCGGGGGTTGCTGGAACAAGCTACAGGGCGGTTGAATCCGCGCGGGAAAATGCTCATCGAGATTGAATCCAGCCTGGGACTTGCGGCAAAAGCCCTGGCGCAGCAGCATTTCCCATCTTCCCAAATTGAAATTGTGAAAGACCTGGCCGGGCTGGATCGGATTTTATCGATTGAAAGACTTTTGCCATGACAAAGCAGTAAGTTTTGTTGTATAAAGTTAATATGAAAACTGAAATCCTTTCAATCTATGACCCGCAGGCATTGGCTCTGGCAATTGACATCCTGGCCGGTGGCGGGGTGGTGGCTTTCCCGACCGATACGGTGTATGGGGTTGGCGCGGTGGCGCTGGATGACCTGGCGGTGGCGCAGTTGTACGAGGTAAAGGGGCGCTCGCTGGAAAAAGCCATCCCGGTGCTGGTTGGTGATTTTGAGCAGTTGTCATTGGTGGCTGCCGGGGTGAATCGCATGAGCGAGAAGCTGGCGCGACGCTTTTGGCCGGGGCCGCTGACACTGGTGGTGCCCAAGCTGCCTTCACTGCCCGAGGCGATTTCGGCGCTGCCGACAGTGGGTGTGCGCATCCCTAATTTTGAGCCGACGCGCGAGCTTTTGCGCCTGACCGGGCCACTGGCGGTGACTTCGGCCAATATTTCGGGGCAGGCCAGCCCTTCGACCGCGCACGAGGTGGAGGTGCAGCTTGGCGGGCGTATCCCGCTGATCTTGGATGGCGGGTTAACGCCCGGTGGTATCCCATCCACGGTGGTCGATTGTTCGGGTGCAGAGCCAAAGCTGCTGCGCGAGGGGCCGATCAGTTTTGAGTTGGTTTTAATTGCGCTAAATATGGAGTGACCCGCTCCGATTTTTCTTATCAAACCTTTATCTTTTGTTCAGTTTGTTCTTATGCTGCCCCGTACAATAAAGGGCAAGCATTCTCCTCAAACAAACCCCGTAGCGATCTGGGCCGATCACAAACGGGGTTTGGGCTTTAATTGGGTAAAATAGCTTGCAAAACGCAATGTTCTCTGCATCTGTGTGAAAAAAATGGCTCTCCCGTTCTTAATGGGGAACGGGTAGGGGCGACCTGCCCCGTGCGAAAAATCGTGGCTTTGTGCTTGAATTCCCTGCAAACATGCCCTGTTTATGCTTTGAAGGGTCGCCCCTACAGATTTTCACACCAAAAACGGTAGAGCCAAAAAAATTTAAAAACGGGAGTCAGTATGAATAAATTGATTGGGATGAGCCGCTACCTGGTTATTTTGGCCGTTATCAGCGCATTTGCGGCGGCTGTGGCGCTGCTCGTTTTTGGTATCTATGAAACCGGCCTGGTAGTTTACAAGCTGGTGATTGGTGAAGCCTCCAAATCGTTGGCGGCTAAATTCATTGAGTTGGCCGACCTGTATTTGCTCTCAGTGGTGATGTATATCATCGCCATCGGGCTGTATGAGTTGTTCATCGATGACAAAATCTCCACCCCGGCCTGGCTGGAAATTCATCACCTTGATGATCTTAAAGGCAAGCTGGTGAGTGTCATCATTGTGGTGCTGGCAGTGGCCTTCCTGAAGCAGGTGGCGGATTGGAATAAAGAAACCAACCTGCTCTTTTTTGGCGGCGGCATAGGCAGTGTGATCGCTGCGCTGACGTATTTCCTGGGGACAAAGTCGAAGCACGAGTAAAACCTTTGGCCCATTGCTGTGTGGGAGCGGGTATCAAACTATTCCCAGTTTGTATGCCTGGCGTGATGCTGGCAGGGCATTATCTTGAATTCACAACAAAAAAAGGCGGGAGAACCCGCCCTTTTTTGTTTAATCAAGCTACGCAATTAGCGTGTCCTGCAAGGATTAATCTGACTCAAACGGCACACCCAGCGAGGCCGGCGGGGTGGCACGCATGGCGCGTAATATCTTCGCCACCGCGCGACGGGTATTTTCAGGCATGCCTGCCAGGGTGCGCTCAACCCATTCGGCGTTGCCGATGTTGACCAGCAGCAGGGTCAGGATCATGAGTGGGAAGGGGGCAACTTGCAGCACGTTGGACGGAATTCCTGGCAGGACGGGTTGCAGCACAAGCCCGAGCCATTGCAATATGGCGAACAGGTACGCGCCAAAGGCAGCACGCAGCGGGTTCCAGCCACCAAATATGGTGATGGAGAGCGCGATCCAGCCGATGCCATCCAGGCCAGAGATGGTGCCTTTCCAACCGGCTTTAACCGAAAGCGAGTAGATCGGCCCGGCCAGGCCAATCAGCGCGCCGCCGATGATGGTGTAGAGATAGCGCAGGCGGTTGACACTTGCGCCGCGTACAAAGGCTGCAGCTGGGCGCTCACCGATGCCTTGCAACATTAAACCGGGGCGGGTTTTGTAGATGTAAACCCAGGCCAATAAAATGATAGTGAAGCTGGCATAGGTCATCACGTCCTGGCTGAAGAACAGTTTCCCCAACACGGGAATATCGCTCAAGCCCGGGATGGGGGCACTTTGCAGGCGTGGGCCGGTCTGCCCCATGATGGGATTGCCAAGGAAGTAAGACAGGTCGCGGCACAGCAAGGCCAGGATGAAGCCAGTTGCCACCTGGGAAATTTTCAGTGTGATGCTGGCGAAGGCCACAATCAGCGAAACTAATGCGCCGATCGCTGCTCCTGCTAAAAAGCCGAGTGCCAGGCTGTCAGTAGCCAGCGCTACTGCAAAACTGCCCATCGCCGAGAGCAAAATCGTCCCGTTCATGGAAAGGTTGATGATACCGGCCCGTTCCGAGATGGTTTCACCCATCACCGCAAACATGACCGGGGCGGCGGCAGCCAGTACACCAGCGAGGCCGATGAGGATGGTTTCAGGGGTCATAGAATTTTCCTGTTATCCAGTTTTATCGAACCGTGAAGAACGCGAGCGCTCTTTGCGATTCGCTTATATTTATTTTTTCACAAACCGCTGCCGCACACCATCGGCGAGCAGGACGAAGAGCACCAGCGCGCCTTGCAGCACGCCCGCCAGGGTGGAATCGAGCTTGAGTACCACCGGCAGTTGGATCGAGCCGATATTCAGCGCGGCAAAAAACAGGGCCACCGGGGCAGCCCAGGCCGCCTGGTAGTTGACCAGCATGGCAACCATCAGGCCCAGGTAGCCGTATCCGCTCGAAATGGATGGAATCAGCCGGTGATAAACCGCCGTAACCTGCATCGCGCCAGCCAGGCCGGCAAAAACACCGCACAGCGCAAAAGAAACCATCATATATTGCCAGGTGGGAATGCCTAGCAGGTATGCCGCGTGCGTATTCTTGCCAACCGCCTTCAGCCGCAAACCAAAATACGTTCCTTGCAGCAAGAAATAGGTGACAATAATGCCCACGATGGCAATTCCCAACGCCCAGGCGCTCAGGCGCGTATCGGGGATCATCGGTAGCCAGAGTTTGACATCAAACGGAACAGTTCCAGACATGGAGGCTACACCGGGGCGCTTCCACGGGCCGAAGATCAGCCAGATGTTGAGCGCAGTCGCCACAAAATTCAGGCCCAGGCCGCCAAAAATCTCATTAACGCCGCCAAAGGTTTTGAGGGCGCCCGCCAGCGCGGCCCAAATCGCCCCACCAAACATCCCTGCCAGGATGGTCAGGATGATGATCAGGGCGGGCGGGAGGGTGCTGTCTTGCAGGGTGCGCATCATCCAGGTGGCGAAAATCGCCCCGAGAGTGATCTGCCCCTCGATACCGATATTCCACAGCCCGGCGGCAAATGTCACCAGCAGGCCGGATGTCACCAGCAGCAGCGGGACGAATGAAATCAGAACATCCGAAAATTTAGCCCATGAACCCACCGAACCGATCATGATGTTCTGGAAGGCTGCCAGCGGTGGGGCTTTGACCAACAGCAAGATGACTGTCACAAACAACAACGCCAGGATAACCGCAGCGAGTTGCACACCCAAATTGAACCACTTGTTATTACGCATGGATCGCCTCCCAGCCCTTGCCACCAATCAACTGACCGAGTTGTTCCACCGTTACTTTTTCAGCATCCAGCGGCGAGGAAACTTTGCCGGTGAAGAACACCAGAACCCGGTCGGAGTATTGCAGGACTTCATCAAGGTCAGCAGAAATGAAGATGATGGCCGCCCCATCCTGGGCGCAGCGTTCCTTTAGCTTGCTCCAGATATACATGGTGGATTCAATATCCAGCCCACGCGTGGGGTGTTCGAGCAGGATCAGGCTGAGCGGCGTCCGCAGCAGGGCCAAAAGCGCGCGCTGCTGGTTGCCACCCGAAAGCGACTCAACCGTGCTGACGGGTGTCCCCTTGATGTTGAAGGTCTTGATGCGATCTTGCGCCAGCCGAATGGCCTGGTCGCGATTGATGAAGATACCGTGCGTTTCTTCGGCCAGGACAAAATGCTCGGTCAGCGACAGGCCGGGCACAAGTCCCTGCTCCAGGCGCGCCGCCGGGAGATAGGCCACGCCTTTATGTTTGAAAACGTGATGAGTCTGCCCGGTCACATCTGCGCCTTTGATGCTCAGTTTGCCAGCCACGGGCCGCACCAACCCGGCGCAGGCCTGCAAGAAAGTGGCCTGCCCCGAGCCTTCCATGCCCGCCAGGCCAATGACTTCCCCGGCACGCACGTCCAGCGTCACATCGCGGATTTGCAAACGGACATCTTCGAGCGAGATATGCTCCAGGTGCAGGGTGGATGCGCCCGGCGTGAGCGGGTAACGCCCACCAAACGATACCACCTTGCCAAACATCATCTCCACCAGCTTATCCACGTTGAAAGGCGGCAACATCTCGCCGACAAGCTGACCCTGCCGCAGGACGGCCACCCGGTTACACAGGAATTCCACATCTTCGAGCTTGTGCGAGACGAAGATGATGGTCATGCCCTGAGCGGCGAGCTTTTTCAGGGTTGCGAACAGCTTTTCTTTTTGTGGGAGGCTGATACCGGTGGTGGGTTCATCCAGGATCAGGGCGCGGGCGCCCAGCCAGAGCAGGCGTAAAATCTCAAGCTGCTGGCGTTCGCCCACGGTCAGCATATCCACATAAGCATCGGGGTCGATAGAAAAATCAAACTGGACGGCCAGTTCTTTAAATTCTTTGGCCGCGGTGCGCCGGTCGGGGAAAAGCCCACCATTACGCCCCAGGATGAAATTATCGATCACCTTCATCGGCGGGAAATCCAGCGGATCTTGATGCAGCATGCCAACGCCATGGTTGATGGCATCGGCAGGCGAAGCGATGTGGACGGGTTTGCCATCCAGCAAGATTTCGCCCGAATCAGCGAAGATGAAACCCGAAAGTGCCTTCATCAGGGTACTTTTCCCGGCCCCGTTCTCACCCAGGATGCCCTGGATAGAGCCCGCCGGGATGGTAAGGTTGATATCGTTACTGGCGTGCACTGCGCCAAAATGCTTGTGGATATGCCGTAATTCAACCTGCATAGCCGCTCCTTCCTGTAGGATGCTGTAAACAAATCTATGGTTTTTTGTTACGCGCGTAGTTAATCACGTAGGGGCGCAGCAATGCTGCGCCCCTACAATTGTTCAAAAGGTTATTCTGAAGCCCCATCCATGCCTTCGACCAGCTTGGGCAGGTACCAGACCTGGAAATCGGTGGCAACTTCGCCGTCTTTCAGGTATTCAGTACCATCCTGAAGTTTCAGCGGGCCCTTCCACAGGTTCAGGCCACCGGCCAGTTCGCCGATGAACTTATCCAGGTTAGCTGCAGCATCGGCAGAGAGGGCTGCGCCCTTCTGGAAACCAACAGCGCTCGAATCGGGGTTGTTGATGTTGGCCCAATCGGGGTCGTTCCACAAGAACTGGGAAGTCCAGGAGCCATCAGCCGCCGATTTGATGGCGGTCACATAAGCAGGGCCCCAGTTGAAGAACGGCACGCCGAGACAAATTTCCTTGCCTTCTTCGCAAGCGCCAATATAGTCATAGGGCAACGCCCAAACCTTCTTGCCTTCGCCAGCGAACTTCTTGGCTTCGGTCACAGCTTCGGTGGTGTCGATGCCAGAGATGACGACATCATAGCCACTGTTGAAGAACTCATCGGCAACCTGGGTCGGGTCCGAGGTCACGCCGGGGATGTTGAACCAGAAACCAATCCAGGTGACCTTGAATTTCAGGTCAGCGGCATTCTTGCCAGCGTAGTTCGTCCAGCAATACCTGGCGCCGAGATAGGCCGAAGCGGCCAGACGGCGGGTTTCATCGTTGATCAGTGGGCCCAGGAAGCCGATTTGGCCGGTCTGGGTGGTGAGAGCCGCGGCGCAGCCAGCCATCATTTTGCCATATTCCATCTTACCCATGATGTTGGTCATGTTGGCCATTTCAGTGTAGGCCTTGCCATCTTTCCAAACCTGGTCGCCAGAAGCCATAATAACGTACACATCCGAATGAGCCTTGGCGAATTCGGTGGCGCTGTCTTTCATATCATCCGAGTTGAAGATGACCAGCTTGGCGCCCTTAGAAACAAGGTCTTCAGCGAGCTGGGCCGGGGTGGTACCTGGGCGGTCAGCAGGGTTGACTTTGTCAGCATACACCATCTTCGCGCCGGGAACGTTCTTTTCAACGTACAGACCGGCTTCATAGTGGGCCTGGCTCCAGCCGTGATCGTTGTACGGGCCAACCATCAACAGGCCAAAGACAAACTCGGCGGGCTGGGCCGGGGCTTCAGTGGCAGCGGGCTGAGCAGGAGCTTCAGTCGCGGCGGGCTGGGCCGGGGCTTCGGTGGCAGCCGGAGCGCCGCAGGCGCTCAAAAGCACCGCAGCCAGCAACAGTACAGAAAACAACTTGGTTAGGTGACGCATATTTTCTCCTCTGTGAATATAGGAAGCAGGTTGGGAAAAACCCCAAACTGCCAAGCAACAAAAAGATTCTAGCACATTTTTGTACGAACGGGCACAAACAAGGATGGGGTTTGTCATACAACCTGATTATAAAAACACCACTTTTTTGGAAAACATGACTTGATCTACCCCCCAAAAAATACCCACATCTCAAAGAAACTTGCACATCCCAGCCTGCCCCACTGCGGATTTTCCCCCCCATGCCTTTGCCACCGTTACCAGGGCAAAGAACAGGCTGACAAAGCCAACCCAAAATTGCGGGTCTCATGCAAAAAAAACTACACATCAAGAAATCGTTAAAACCGACGATCATAGCAAAGCCGGTTGTCCTGGCGCTACCCCCCGGCGCCGAGAAAGCCCTGGCAACATTCAATCACCTCTTGACTCATATCTCAAAAATACTATAATTATGATTAATAGTATTCATCTGATTAATTGAAGAGCAAATCTATGATCCTGCGCGACAAGCTTTCTTTCGACACCTTATCCGAATTCCTGCGCTACCTGGCGGCACATGCCGAGGGTGAACCCACCCTGCCGGCATTGACCAGCCTGGGCGAGGAACTCGGCGTCAGTGTTGCCAGCCTGCGCGAGCAGCTCGAAGTGGCGCGCGCACTGGGGCTGGTGGATGTTAAACCACGCACAGGCATCCGGCGGCTGCCATATCGCTTCCTGCCGGCTATCCGCACCAGCCTGGGGTATGCCATGGCACTGGATGAGAAGAATTTTGAGCAATATGCCGACTTGCGCAAGCACATCGAGGCGGCATACTGGCACGAAGCAGTGGCAAAGCTCACCAACGAGGATCACATCCGGCTCCAAGGGTTGATCAAAAAAGCCTGGGGGAAGCTGGATGGCCGCCCGATCCAGATCCCACACGAAGAACACAAACAACTCCATCTCACCATCTACAGCCGCCTCGACAACCCATTCGTGAATGGCATCCTCGAAGCCTACTGGGAAGCCTACGAAAGCATCGGGTTGAACGTTTTCACCGATTACAACTACCTGCGAGGCGTTTGGGAATACCACCAGCGCATGGTCGATTGCATCTGCGCGGGTGAATTTGACTTGGGCCATAAGGCATTGGTGGAGCATGCCAACCTGCTCACCGATTTGCTCGATCACCGTATTGCAAGATAATTTACTCTCATTTTCATTGAGGAGAACCATGACAGAACGTATCGTGAACGATTTTTCCATCACCGTCGGGACGGTGAACGGTTCGGGGAGTTCCACCGCGAACACCACGATCCTGCGCGCCCTGTTCAAAATGGGCATCCCGGTTTCGGGCAAAAACCTGTTTCCCAGCAATATCCAGGGGCTGCCCACCTGGTACACCATCCGCGTCAGCAAGGATGGATATTTAGCCCGCCGCGATGAGCGTGAGATCGTTATCGCCATCAACCCGAATTCTTTTGCCAAAGACCTGGATAGTGTTGCTCCTGGCGGCGCTTTTTTCTATGCAGATGACATCAAACTGGCCGTGACCCGCACCGACATCGCCGTATACCCCATGCCGATCAAGTCGCTGGTCAAATCGAACCCCGAAATCACCGCCAACCTGCGCGACCTGGTCAGCAACATGGTATATGTGGGCGTGCTGGCGCAGATGATCGGCATGGATATGACCAAAATCGAGCAGGCGCTTGACTTCCACTTCAAACACAAGGCCAAGCCGATTGCGCTGAACATGAGCATGGTCAAGGCCGGGGCCGAATGGGCCGCCGCCAACCTTGAAAAGAAAGACCCGTTCTATGTTGAATCCATGAACAAAACCGATGGCATGATCATGGCCGATGGAAATATGGCCGGTGCACTCGGTTCAATTTATGGTGGCGTGCAATTCGTGGGCTGGTACCCGATCACCCCGGCCACCAGCCTGGCAGAATCGATCAACGATTACCTGCCCACGCTGCGCAAAACCGTCGATGGCAAAGAAACTTATGCCGTAGTGCAATCAGAAGATGAGCTGGCCGCCATTGGTATGGCGATCGGCGCCGGATGGGCCGGTTTGCGCGCTATGACCAGCACCAGCGGCCCCGGCCTGAGCCTGATGACCGAATTCTACGGGCTGGCATACTACACCGAAGTGCCAGTGGTGGTCTGGGATGTGCAGCGCATGGGCCCCAGCACCGGCCTACCCACCCGCACCTCGCAGGGTGACCTGGGCTTCGCTGCCCACATGGGCCACGGCGATACCAATCACATCATCCTGATGCCTGGTTCTGTCAACGAGTGCTTTGAGTTTGGCTGGCGCGCGTTTGATGTAGCCGAACGGATGCAGGCTCCAGTGTTGGTGATGAGCGACCTCGATTTTGGCATGAACCAGTGGATGACCGAACCTTTCAAATATCCCGATGTTCCCATGGATCGCGGCAAAGTGCTATGGGAAGTCGACCTGGAAAAAATCAAGGGCGACTGGGGCCGTTATGTTGATAAAGATGGGGATGGTATCCCCTATCGCACCATCCCCGGCAACCGCCACCCCAACAGCGCCTATTTCACCCGCGGCACCGGCCACGATGAAATGGCCCGTTACAGCGAAGACACCCAAACCTGGGTGCGCGTGCTCGATCGCATCAAGCGAAAATACGAAACTGCCAAGAAATACCTGCCCGGCCCGGTCACCCACAAACAAGATGGGGCTAAAATCGGCGTGATTTCTTTCGGCTCCACCGACCCGGCCATCCTTGAAGCCCAGCAAATGCTGGCTGGTAAGGGCCTGAAAGTCGATTACATGCGCCTGCGGTCGCTGCCATCACAGGATGAAGTCTTTGAGTTTATCGGTAGCCACGAGCGGGTTTACATCGTCGAAATGAACCGCGATGGACACCTGCGCGAGATCCTGATGGTAGAAAAACCCGAACTGGCAACCAAGATGAGTTCCATCGCCTACAACGATGGGCTGCCGCTGACCGCCAAATTCGTTGCCAACGCCATCCTGAAACTGGAGGAAAAATAATATGAGTGACTCTCTCCCCATGGCTGGAGCCAACGTCCAGGTTAATGCTGCTGGCTTGAGCAAAGCCGACTATCGCGGCGCACCCAGCACCCTGTGTGTGGGTTGCGGCCACAATTCCATTGCCAACCAGATTGTCTCAGTCTGCTATGAGATGAACATCGTGCCAGAGAACATTCTCAAATTCTCCGGCATCGGTTGTTCATCCAAAAGCCCCACCTATTTTCTGAACCGCACCTTCGGCTTCAACGGCCTGCACGGGCGTATGCCCTCCGTAGCCACCGGCGCGCTGTTCGGTGACCGCAGCATGCGCGGCCTGGGCGTCTCCGGCGACGGCGACAGCGCCAGCATCGGCATGGGCCAGTTCAAACATGTGATGCGCCGCAACGTCAACATGGTGTACATCGTCGAGAACAACGGCGTTTACGGGTTGACCAAAGGCCAGTTTTCCGCCACCGCTGATAAGGGTCTGGAGTTAAAGAAGCAAGGTACGAATATGTACCTGCCGGTTGACATCTGCATGGAAGCGCTGGCCTCCCGCGCCACTTTCATCGCACGCCTGTTCGCTGGCAACGCCAAACAGGTGAAGGAAGTGCTCAAAGCGGCCATGGCGCATCGCGGCATCGCCGTCATCGACATCATCAGCCCGTGCGTGACCTTCAATAACCAGGAAAACACCTACTACTCTTACGATTTCGGCAAGGCCAACGAAGAAATGATGCACGAAGTATCCTTCCAACAAGCCGACCCATCCTTCCACCAGGGTTCGGAAGGCAGCTCGATCTCGTACATCCCGCCCAAGCCCGAGATCATGCTCGAAGCCGATATGATCGAAGGTGAGATCCGCGAGGTGAAGCTGCACGACGGTTCTAGCATCCAACTCAAGAACCTGGAGAAGGGTTACAACCCCACCAACCGCATGGAAGCCATGCGTGTGCTGGAAGAAGCCCAGGAAAACAACTGGCTGCTGACCGGCATCATCTACATCGACCCATCCAAGCCGGCGCTGACCGAGCTGAGCAACCTGGTTGATACGCCCCTCAACCGTCTCACCGAAAAAGACTTGCGCCCCGCCCCCGAAACGATGGCGAAAATCAATTCGCTGATGTTCTAACAGCACCTGCAACTCTTACCGCCGCCTGTTGAAGGCGGCGGTTTGCTTTTTTGGAATACCAGGCTCCAAATTCAGCTGATATTGTGTAAAATCATCGCATGACTACTCAACCATACCGAACCGAACACGATCTGCTCGGCGAGCGCGATGTGCCCGCCGGGGTTTACTATGGCATCCACACCCTGCGGGCGCTGGAAAACTTCCCCATCACCGGCACAGCCATTCACTCAGCCCCGGCACTGGTCAAGGCACTGGCATGCGTTAAACAGGCCTGCGCCCGCGCCAACCATGATCTGGGACTGCTCGACACGCTCAAAAACGAGGCCATCGAAGGCGCTTGTGAAGAAATCCGCGCCGGGAAGCTGCACGACCAGTTCGTGGTGGATGTCATCCAGGGCGGGGCGGGGACTTCGACCAACATGAACGCCAACGAAGTCATCGCCAACCGCGCGCTGGAACTGCTCGGCTGCGAGCGCGGCGATTATAAGAAGATGCACCCACTGGAAGATGTCAACATGAGCCAGAGCACCAACGATGTCTACCCGACCGCCGTTAAGGTGGCGCTGCGCTTCGAGATTGACCGGCTGGTGGATGCCATGGATGTGCTGAGACTGGCTTTCGAGGCAAAAGCCGCCGAATTTGCCGGCATCCTGAAAATGGGCCGCACCCAGCTACAAGACGCCGTCCCGATGACGCTGGGACAGGAATTCAGCACTTATGCAGTGATGCTCTCGGAAGACCAGCAGCGCCTGCGCGAGGCGGCGCTGCTCATCCAGGAGATCAACCTGGGGGCCACCGCCATCGGGACGGGCATCAATGCCCCGTCTGAGTATGCGCCGCTGGCAAGCAAACACCTTTCGATGATCACTGGCTTCCAGTTCATCACCGCCGGGAATCTGGTGGAGGCGACCCAGGATGCGGGTGCGTTTGTGCAGCTCTCGGGGGTGCTGAAACGGGTGGCAGTGAAACTCTCCAAAGTTTGCAACGATCTTCGGCTTTTGTCATCTGGCCCCAGGGCGGGGTTGGGCGAGATCAACCTGCCGCCGGTCCAGGCCGGGTCGAGCATCATGCCGGGAAAGGTGAATCCGGTCATCCCCGAAGTGGTCAACCAGATCGCCTTTGAAGTCATCGGCAACGATGTGACAGTTTCGTTTGCCGCCGAGGCCGGGCAGCTGCAGCTCAATGCTTTCGAGCCGATCATCGCTCATAATCTGTTCAACAGCCTGGCGTTCCTGCGCCAAGGCTGCCTGACGCTGACTGAAAAGTGTGTGCGCGGTATCACCGCCAACCGTGAGCGGCTGGAAGACATCATCGCCCACTCGATTGGGATTGTGACGGCGCTCAACCCGTATATCGGCTACGAGAATGCCAGCGCGGTGGCAAAAGAAGCCTACGCTGGCAACAAAAGTGTGGCCGAGGTGGTTTTGTCGCGCGGGCTGTTGACCAAAGAACAACTGGATGAGATTTTACGCCCCGAAAACCTGACCCAGCCGAAATCGATCTCATAAGATGATCCAAATTACCCCCAACATTGCCCTGGATGAACGTGAGATTACGCTGGAGTTTGTGCGCGCCAGCGGGCCGGGCGGGCAAAATGTTAACAAGGTTTCGACAGCGGTGCAGCTGCGTTTTGACGCGGCGCACTCACCTTCGCTGCCAGATGATGTGCGCACGCGCCTGCTCAAGCTGGCCGGGAGTCATCTCACAGATGATGGTATTTTGCTGATCGAGGCCAAACGTTACCGTACCCAGGAACAAAACCGCGCCGACGCTTACCTGCGGCTGGGCGAATTGATCCAGAAAGCAGCCAAAAGGCCCAAAGTCCGACGGGCGACACGACCAAGCGTCAGCGCAAAGGCTGCGCGAGTTTTTGAGAAGAAGCGCCGGGGTGCGATCAAAAAAATCCGCAGTTTTAACCCGGATGAGTGGGAGTAGTTCGCCAGACTGGTTGGCGCGGCATCTTCATGCTGGCCTTGATCCATCACAAATTTGGTGCTGGTTGTTAACTGTCTTTCATGCGCACATAGAACAGGGTCGAGCCATCAATTTCTTGGGCTCGCATCTCAAAGTATTCTTTGAGATTGCCGACCAGCCGTGAAAGCTGGCGCTGCCCATAAGTACGCGGATCGAAACCGGGGTCTAGCTGGTAAAGGGCATTGCCCATCAAGTCCAGCCGCGCCCAGCCATCTTCCTGGACAGCCATTTCAAAGGCTTTTTCCAGGATGGGCATCGGGTCGGCTTCTTCTTTCACTTCTTCTTTCTTTTTGCCTGGTGTGGCCGAAGTAGCTTCGGCGGGTTTAACGGGACGGGAGGTGCGCTTGGGACGTTTTTGCTCAGTCACCAGGTTTTCGGTATAGACGAATACATCGCAAGCATTAACAAAAGGCTTGGGGGTTTTCTTCTCGCCTATGCCCATCACGAAGACACCGGTTTCACGGATGCGGGTTGCCAGGCGGGTATAGTCACTGTCAGACGAGACCAGGCAGAAGCCGTCGACCACTTTTGAGTGCATGATATCCATGGCATCAATGATCATCGCGCTGTCGGTGGCGTTTTTCCCAACCGTGTAGCGAAATTGCTGGATGGGTTGGATGGCATGGAAGTTCAAGATGTCTTTCCACGAATTCATATTGGGCGTTGTCCAGTCGCCGTAGATGCGCCGGACGGTGACCATGCCATATTTACCGGCCTCCACCAACATTTGTGGCAGCAGGCTCGATTGGGCATTGTCGCCATCGATCAGGATGGCAATTTTATGTCTTGATAGGGATGAGATTTGTTCTTCAGGCATGTTTTCATTATACTTGTTTTACACATTCTTCATAAACCCTTGTGCATCCTTTTATCACTCCCTGCTAAAATAACTGCATAAACTGACTTCCAGCAGTGATTAATTTCGGCAGTTCTCAAAAAAAACTGCAACAAAACCCATTTCCCCGCATCTTTGCGCAAAAAAAGAGCAACCATGACGAAAATCCTTATCATTGACGACGAACCCAGCATCACCAACCTCGTTTCGGCCTATCTCAAACCCGAAGGCTACGAAGTCTATGTCGCTTCAGATGGCCCAGCCGGGCTGAAATCGGCACGCGCGTATAAACCTGACCTGATCGTGCTCGACATCATGCTCCCCGGCATGGATGGGCTGGAGCTGCTCAGCCGCCTGCGACGGGAATCGGATGTCTACGTTATTTTGCTCACGGCCCGCACCGAGGAAACCGATAAAATCGTTGGCTTATCGGTGGGTGCAGATGATTACGTTACCAAACCTTTCAGCCCGCGCGAACTGGTGGCGAGAATAAAATCAGCCCTGAGACGTTTACAGACGGGAACAGGCGGCGGGGCAGGTGAGATTCTTTCCTTTAGAAAGGTGCGAATCGACTCTGGGGCGCGCATCGTTACCGTAGACGGGAGCCCGATCGAACTGACCGCCATCGAGTTTGACCTGCTAAAAGCATTGGCCGAGAACCGCGGGCGCGTACTCACCCGCGAACAGCTTCTCGAAAAAGTCTGGGGCGGCAGCTATTACGGCGAAATGCGCGTGGTGGATGTCCACCTGGGGCATGTGCGCCAAAAATTGGGCGATGACAACCTGATCGCCACAGTGCGCGGCGTGGGCTATCGCTTCGAGGACGAACCGCTATGAAATTCTTCCAGCAGCGCCTGGGCGCAAAGCTGTTTCTTTCTTACCTCGCAGTTGTCATGGCGGGCGCGCTGGCGTTAATGTTGGCTGTCATGCTGATCGCCCCATATTCCTATGCTCGCCACATGATGACCGATGAAACCGGAACCGCCATGCCCATGATGGGGCGCGGGATGGGTCTCGGACAGGGGCAAAATGCCCAGTCCGGGCAGGGCCTGGGCCTGGCCAACTTTCGGGCCGGGATTTTTGAAGCCGTCACCTACGCAACACTGGCAGCCATCACCGTGGCCGTTGTTGCCAGCTTCATACTCAGCCGCCGCATCGTAGCCCCGCTGCGCGCCATGATGTCGGCCAGCCAGCACATCTCCGCCGGGCACTATGACGAGCGAGTTCAGGTTTCTGGCTCAGACGAACTGGCCCAGCTGGCCGGGCACTTCAACCAAATGGCCGGGCAGCTTGAACAAACCGAAAACCTGCGCCGCCGCTTGCTTGGCGATGTCAGCCACGAGCTACGCACCCCGCTGACCGGCATCAAAGGCTACATGGAAGGCCTGATCGATGGCGTCCTGCCAGCCACACCTGAAACCTTCCAACAGGTTTACCAGGAAGCCGACCGCCTGGGCCGCCTGGTAGAAGACTTGCAGGAACTCAGCCGGGTTGAATCGCGGGCCTATGAGATGGAAATCCGCCCGGTGAATGCTGCCAACCTGGTGCAGACTGCCGCCCGGCGGCTTGCCCACCAATTCCAGGCAAAAAACACCCAACTCGCCCTGGAGCTGCCTCCTGACTCACTGCAAATCCTGGCTGATGAAGACCGCATCATCCAGGTTCTCACCAACCTGGCCGGGAACGCCCTGCAATACACCCCCGCTGGCGGGAAAGTGACCATCAGCATCACCACGCCAGATGGGTTCGCCTGCTTCACCATCACCGATACCGGCATCGGCATCCCACCCGACCAGTTGAAGCGCATCTTCGACCGCTTCTACCGCGTTGACAAATCCCGTTCCCGGCAAGCGGGAGGCGGCTCAGGCATCGGCCTGACCATTGCCCGGCACATCATCGAAACACATGGTGGCCAGATCTGGGCTGAATCGGCCGGCGTTGGACAGGGCAGTTCCTTCCACTTCACCCTGCCGTTGGCATAATTGCCTTTCATTAAAAACCTTAAAACATAACTTAAAATTGTCCATACCACTTGAAAAGCACAAAAAAAAGTGCAATAATGTGTTTGCACTCGATAAAGGGCAAAACAAACGAAAGTTTGTGACGCAAAGCCAAAGGGTCTAAAGTTATCCCCCGTAACCAAGATAGCCTGGCTGCCGATAAAAGCAAAACCAACGAAAGTTGGCGGCACAATGCCCTGGATCTAAAAATCTGAAAGTGAGATTCAAGATCGACCGGCTGCCGAAAAGCAAAACCAGGGAAACCTGGCGACGCAAAGTCAAGGGTCTAAAGTTACTTATTATTTATTAAAGTAACCATGATCGCCCGACCGCCGAAAGTGCAAAGTACGTCCTGCCGTTGAGAAATTTTCAACGGCAGGCTTTTTTAATCGTTGTATCTATACGCGCTTTGTGTTAGTATATTTTTACATCACCTATCATAACCGCAAGGAGTAAACATGAAATACGTACCCGGCATTGATGTATCTGGATGGGAACCTAATATCGATTGGCAGGCTGTGCGCAACAGTGGCATCAAGTTTGCCTTCCTCAAAGCCACAGAAGGCATCTACTTCACTGATAAAACCTTTGCCCAATATTGGGCTGGCACCAAAAGCGTTGGCATCTTGCGCGGAGCATACCACTACCTGCGCGGTGAGTTTGACGCCAACCAGCAGGTCGATCTGTTCCTGAAAACCGTACACTTTGAACCTGGAGACCTGCCGCCAGTGTTGGATATTGAAAATATCAACAACGAGAAAATCTCCAACCAGGAGATGATTGCAAAAGCTGAGATATGGCTCAAAAAAGTGGAGGCTGCCACAGGGCGCAAACCGATCATCTACTCTGGGCCATTCTTCCTGCGCGACCGCATGTCGCGCCCCGGCTACGGACTGCCACCGTGGTCAAAAACCTACCCCATCTGGCTTGCCAACTACCTGATCAACATGACCGAAAATTCCCTGCCCATCCAACCCGCCGGGTGGCAAGACTGGATTCTCTGGCAGTATAGCGATAAGGGCAGCGTACCCGGCATCCACAGCGGCGTCGATATGAACTATTTCCGTGGCAGCGAGGCCGACCTGTACGCTTTTGCAGGTGCCCGCCCGGTGGAAGTCATCAGCACACCCACAACAACCACTGTAACTGCGCACAGCGTCCAGGCTGGTGATACAGTAGAGTCGATTGCCAAACAATATAGGGTCGAGGTAACTGAACTGCTCAAGGCCAACCCACAACTTTTACAAGCCGGCATGAGCCTGAAACTCCCGGCCGGGGCGGCTGCGCCTGTCACAACGCCTCCCGCAACAACGCCAGTCACAGCGCCGATCACCACGCCCCCGCAACAGACCGTTCCCACAACGACTGGGCCTTACACCAACTACACCGTCAAATCGGGAGATAACCTTTCGGTGATCGCTGCCCGTTATAAAACCACCGTGGATAAAATCGTGGCGATGAATGGCCTGCCCAACGCCAACATCATCTCGGTGGGACAGGTGCTTAAAATCCCGACCGCCTGAACTTCCAGCAGAATCAAGAACAATGAATGGGGCGGAATGCTATTTCACCCCTGCACAGCACAAAAAAACAACGACCGCCACTTCAGGCGGTCGTTGCGCTTTTAAAACTCTTGGGGTTGCCAGGATTAACCCTTCAGGAATTCTTCCAATGATGCTTTGCTGATGCGATAAGCATTGCCAAGCTTTTTGGCTTTCAGATCCCCGGCAGTGATGGCCGCGATAACATCTTCTTCCGAAACCCGCAGCACAGCAGCCGCTTCGGAGGGGGTCATCACCTCGGGCATGCCACCGCCAGCAGGAGCGCCACCCGCGGGCGCTTGCTGCGCCGTGGGTTGGTGCTGCTGGTTGGCCATGCCGCCAGCCAGGGCCTGGTTCATGATATTGCCAATGCCCATGCCCGCGCCAATGCCAGCTGTCAGGCCTGCGCCGCCGCTGGGATTGTTGGCGGCATCACGCATCGCATCTGCTGCCTGGAGCTGGGTGTAAACGTTCATATCCAGCATGCCCATATCGCGCAGTTCTTGGGCCGACTTCTCAGATGGTTTCAGGTTGCCGATGTAGAAGGTTTTCAAGGTCAGGCCAAGGGCCGCAAAATCATCCTGGGCTTTGGCGCGCACGCCAGCGCCGAGTTCTTCGGTCAGGCCGATCAATTCAACTACGCTCTTCTTCGCGCCGGTTTCACCAAGCAGGTCCTGGAATTTGGAGAGCAGCACGGTGCGCAGGCGTTCTTCAATTTCAGTAGTGCGGAATATGGCCTGTTTGCCAACGATATTGGTGACAAAAAGTTGCGGGTCGCTCACCTGGAAGGAATAAGTGCCAAAGCCTTGCAGCAGCGCCACACCCAGCCCCATGCCCGGGTTGCGGACGATGATCGGCTGGGGGGTGCCCCACTTCTTGTTGGCGAACTCTTTCAGCGAGACAAAATATACTTCCGCGGGGAAAGGTGTTCGGTCGTTAAAAGCTTTCCCGATGAAATCGATCAACTTGGGGATGTTGGCGGTCACCAGGGTGTGCATCCCGGGGCCAAACACATCCAGCGCCTGGCCATTGCGGAAGAAGACCGCCGCCTGCCCATCGCGCACGATCAGTTGGGAACCTATGTGGTAGTCCCCGATACTGCTGTCATCTGGGAAGCGATGGACAATCTCGTCCACCATCTCGTTGCGATATTCAATGACATCAAAAATTCTTGCCATGCGTCTCTCCTTGTTTAGTCAATGAGTTGAATTCATTATATGACATGCGTAGTTTTGATACAAGACATACGGGAACTTTGAAAAAAAGTTTCAGCCAACCACCAGGCGGGTACCGCAGGCCTGGCAAAAAAGCGCATCAGATGTGTGTGCGCGCCCGCATTTTGGGCATTTACGCGGCAGGTTGGTGGGCAGGGCTGCACCACAAGCCGCGCACGATTCCAGATTCGGGTCATTGGCGGCGCCACAAAATTCGCAGACTTTTGGATTCTGTGGGGCGTTGCGTTCCCCGGCCAGTGAGCGGGTCAGCGCACACAGGTCGTTGATGGCATTCCAGATTTGCGGGGTGATATTCTCCTGATTGAGTTCGCCCAGGATGTCGGGCAGCATCCCCAGCAGCGAAGCCGGATTGGAAGCGGCCCGCTCGATCATATCGCTCGTATCCCCGGCTTTATCCAGCCAGTTACGATCGCGGCTCATCGTCACCAGGACGCCACCGCTGGTATCTGTTATGTGGACTGTGACCGGAGTCCCGTGCTTGCTACCAATCTGCACCAGCGAGGATGTGCCAGTATGGGTGATGTTGACTCGCCGCTGGCGATCATTGAAACGCGCGACAAGCTGGTCAGCCAGCCCGGCGGCGCTGATATTTCCGTGGAACATGCGTTGGGCGGGAGGAATGATGGGCATGGTTGTTTTTTACCTGCACTGCCAGACGCCTTCGATTACCCAATTCTTGCCGCGGCGGGAAAAATCGAGGTGCATGTGGCCGAGTTCTTTATCGTGGCCGCCCAGTTTGAAGGTGTCCCCGGTTTCGGGGAAGGCGGAGTCTTGGTAGCGGATGCGAAAGTCCATCACCTGGAATTGTTTTACCAGCGGCGGGAAAATGAATTGGGAGAAAAAATCGGAGGTGGTGGCGAACTTTTCGGCTTGTTTCTCGGCAAAAGTCGTCTGGTTAAAAAGCTCCAGCGCAGAATCGCGTTCCACGCACTCAGAGATGAAGGCTATTGCCTCCGCCAGCGTGTGGAACTGCCGAATTCCGTCCATTATTTCCCCCCGGCTGCCGCTTTCATCTGCTGGCCATTGCCGCCATTGCGCAGCATCAGCACTTCGGCCATGATGCTGACTGCAATCTCTTCCGGGGTTTCGGCGTGGATTTCCAGGCCTATCGGTGAGTGGATACGGGCGATAGCTTCATCACTGATGCCAAGCTCTTTCATGCCTTTGACGGTGGTCATCCATCGCCGCTTCGAACCAATCACGCCGATATAGCGGGCTTTGGTTTTTAACAAGGCTGGCAGGCCTGGTATATCGACCATCGCACCGCGGCTGGTGATGATGATGTAGGTTTGGCGGTTGATAGCGAGATGCTCGGGGAGTTTCTCCATCAGCACCGGCTGGAACTCGTCGGCGTCGGGGTTCATCTCAGGCGTGCAAAATTCCTCGCGGTCGTCAGAGATCACCACGTAGAATCCCAGCCATTTTGCCAGGTGTGCCACGGCCTTGCCAACATGCCCGCCACCAATGATGACGATTTTTTCGGGAGGCAAAATTGGTTCCACAAAGACCTCCACCTGCCCACCACACACTCCGGGGTCGCCGCGTGCGGGGTCGATCATGGAATAGCTCAACAGCCGGGGCTGACCGTCCGTCAGGGCAACCCAGGCTTCGTCGAGGACGCGGTGCTCCAACTCGCCGCCGCCCACACTGCCGGTAAAACTTCCATCGGCATACACCAGCATCTTGCTGCCCACGTGCCGGGGTGTTGAACCGCTGGCTTTGGTGATGGTGCAAATTGCCGCACTTTCACCTTTGGACTGAATTTCTATTATTTTTTGATAGATAGATTCGGTGTTCATCTCCGCTATTGTAACGCAGGCAGGCTGCCAGTGGTAAGTTTTGAATTGCGATCGTGCTCATACGCCATCGCCTGGAAGGCCGGGTCATTTTTGCGTTTCAGCCAATCGGCCACCGCCTTATGGAACATGGCCCGGTTGCGATTGGGGATCATGCTATAAGCCACATCGCGCAGGTAGGTATTCTTAAAGATATATTCCTGCTCATCTGAAAACTGCGAGCCGCTGCGCGGGAAAGCCATCTCAGCACGCACGAGCTGGCGCAGGCCATCTTGCACAAACCGCACTGCCACCGGTTCTGGCACATTCAACATCGGCACCGAGCCCGGCAGCGGGGCCGAACGCGCCGCCTCCAGCACCGCCCCCACCCAGAAGATGCGTCCCACCACCGAGGCCAGCAGCGCCACCGTGCGCGCCTCGCGGGTCAGGCTGTCGAGACGGGCTTGCAGGGTAGCGCGCAGCGATTCGGGGATTTGAGACAGCATCCGATTCTGGATTTCCTGGGCGCTCAATTTCTGGTCAAGCAGGCCGTTTTTCACCAGGCTTTTGACAATTTCCTCGAGGAAATAGGGATTTCCCTCGGCCCGCAAGCCAATCTCTTCCAAAACCGAAGCCGGGGTATCCTTCAAATCTGGATAAGCCAGCTTCACCATTTCTGCCTTGAAGTAGATGGGCGCCAGATCAATCACCCGCGATATGTTGCGCCACTGAATCTGGTTTTTCAAGAAATCTGGCCGCGCCGCGCCAATCACCAGCATCTGCATGGGCGGTTTGTGGGTGTTGACCAGGTATGAGAGCAGCGACAAGCTCTCGCGGTCAGCCCACTGCATGTCGTCGAAGAGCAAGATCAGGCGGCGGCGCATGCTCAGACGGCGCAGCAACTCGCGAGTCATGGTAAACACCCGATTGAGGGTATCTTCCGAAGAGAAATTGGCATCCCCGTGCAAGCCGATCATCTGCCCCAGGATTTCGGTCACTTCCACCTTCGAGCCGGGCAGCCCGGCATCCCAGACCGAATCCACTGCGCGGGTAATTTTATCTTTGACGGTGGCCGCCGGGTCTTCTTCGCGCACCCCAAAACGGTTGCGGATCAGCACCCGCCACAGGTAGAACGGTACCCGGGCGGCCTGGGCCAGCCCACGGGTGGAGAGAATGTTCACATTTTCGCCGGCATCTTCCAGCTTGTTGCCAAACTCCATCATCAGTCGAGATTTCCCGCTGCCGACATCCCCACTTAGCATACCCATGACAGGCCGGTCGGCATCAAAAGCCATGCTGTAGAGCAGTCTAAGCCGTTCCAACTCCGAATCACGCCCAACCATCACAGTGACGAGACTGTCAGCGCTCTGGTAACGGATGCGGCCTGGAGACGCCAGCACACCCTCTACAGTATACGGCTGAACTTGCTCGGTCTTCCCCTTCACTTTGGTGGGCTCCAAACGCCTGACCCGGAAGTTGCCTCGCACCAACCGCAGGGTACTCTCCCCGATAACGACTGTGCCCGGCTCGGCGATCTGCTCCAGCCGAGCCGCCACGTTAACAGTATCGCCGATGACTGTGTACTCATTGCGTGTGCCGACATACCCGGCAAATACCGGCCCGGAGTTAATGCCTACCCGCAGCTTAAGTGCCTCTGCGCCGGGGATTTCAGTGCCTTTGCAGAATTCATCTAAGGCTCTTTGCAGGTTCAGCCCCGCGGCCACAGCCTGTTCGGCGTCGTTTTCACCCGCAAAGGGTGCGCCCCACAGTGCCATGATGCCATCGCCCAGGTGTTTGTCAATGTAGCCGCCCTGCTCGCAGATAACTTTATCCAGACGGCTCCAGATGTCTTTGATCATATCGCTGACGGTTTCAAAATCCAGTTGTTCTGCCAGGGCAGTGAAACCCTTGATATCAGCAAATAATACTGTGGCAAGTCGTCGTTCTTCGGGAAAGCGTCCGGGAGTGGAGTCGGTTGTCATGATTGAGTTGGGCCTCTTATAGTTATCTTAAACCTTTGAAGGATACCCCAACATTATGATGTGGTTGCAAACTATTTTTCCAACAATCCCAGTACGGTTGGAAGTAGTTGTTTTTTGCGTGAAACCACACCCGGAGCGTCGCGCGTACCATCGGCCAGCAGCGGATAAGGTAGATCGTCTAACACCGGGTGCGGGTTGGCAACGAGCAAACGGCTGGTGCTGCGCACGACGTCGGTAATTAGCAGCATGGCAAAATCAAGCCCCTTCGATTGGCGCAGCTCATCCAGCGCGGAAAGCAATGTTTCGCGGTACTCGTTGATGGTCAGCAAATCGGTAACTTCGGCTTGCGCCACTGCGAATTTGAAACCGCCCGCTTCGTAGGGTTTAATATCGGTGCTGACAATTTCCTTTGGAGAGCGGTTTGCCAAGCCTGCCCCGGCAGAAAGCACCTGTTGACCATAACTCTGGATACTCTCCCCTTTTAGCGGCCCGTTGCCCACAAAGGCCCAGCGCGCCAGGCGCTCGGCGGCCTGTTTATCGCGCGGTGTGACAGTTGGGGAGGTCAGGATCAGCGTATCGGCCAGCAGGCCTGCCAGCAGCACACCCGCCAACGGCGCGGGCATCGAATATCCCGCTTCGGCAGTCAGCTCTGAAACCAGTGTGCTGGTCGAGCCGACCACATCCACCGTGAAGCGGATGGGTTGGTGGGTGTAAGGGTTCCCCAACCGGTGATGATCCAGAATTTCGAGCAGTTCGGCTTCATCAAGCGCGGCGATGGCCTGGCGCGGTTCGTTATGATCCACCAGCACGATTTTCAAGCGCGGCGGGTTGAGCACATCGCGCTGGTGACACACACCGAGGTAGTGTCCTGTATCATCCACCACGAAAAAGTCGTTGTGTTCCTCGCGCAGAATGCGGTTAAGCATATCGCGGATGTGGGCATTGGCCGGGAATTTTGGCACATCGGTATCGGCGGCCTCGCTGCATTTGGCCGACATAATATCCACAATGCGCTGGTCGCTCATATCCAGGCGCGGACCGACCACCTGCCGGAAAAACTTGAACAGGCTAAAGCCATCGATGATGCCATACGGTTTGCCATCTTCGGTGACGATCGGGGCGATTCCACCGGTGCGGCTGGCAAGAGTCCAGGCTTCGGAGAGCGGACTATCGGGGTGAAGCGTATCCAATTGTTTCATGACAGATTCAAAGCGCGGCGAAGCGTCGGTCATCAAAATGGGCGCATCCAGCCCCACGCGTTTGAGCACCCAGCTGGTTTGGGCATTGGTAGCCCCGGCACGCGAAGCAACGGTATCCAGCCCATCGCGCTGGCGCAGCAGCCAGGCATATCCCATCGCCGAGGCAATGGAATCAGTATCGGGGTTAACGTGCCCGGTAACGTAAATTTTATCGGCCATAAGTTATTCTCCTGATTTTGTGCACTCGATATAAAAACCTAGATTTCCCGCAACCTCGGGTTCAAAATCCGATCCAGGGCAAACCCGATCATCGACAGCGCCAGCCCGGTTAGCATCAGCAGGCCAACCGGCTCCAGCACCTGGTAATAATCCCCATTCAGCGCCCCACCCAAGATTGATTCCTGAATCAGCTTGCCCCAGGTAGGCAGCGTCGGGTCAGAGATGTTGAGATATGCCAGCGTAGCCTCCAGGAAGACCAGCCCTGGCGCAAGGCTGACCAGTTGCGGAACCATCACCGGCAGGATGCGCGGGATCAGGTACAAGAAAATAATCCGCCAATCGCTTGCGCCATAAGCCTGGGCTGCCTCAATATAAGCTGACTCTTTGATCTGGATAAACGCTGCGCGATAATTTTTGATGGCATTGTTCATCATGCTCAACAACACTGCCAGGCCCAAAATGGCCCAGACATTCTTACTAACAGCGATATACACCAACACCAGCAGTGGAAAAGCCGGCAGCACCATATTAATCTCGGTCAAACGCTGAATCAAACCATCCACCCAGCCGCCATACCAGGTTCCTACTGCCGCCAGGGTCATCGTCGTCAGGCTGGCAAGCAGCGCGCCCACCAGGCCAAACGTCAGCGCAATCGGCGTGCCCCACAGCAAAGGCAGCAGCAAATTACGGCGTTGTACATCCGTCCCGGCCAGGCCATAGAGCTGCCCATGCAGCATGATTTGCACATCAAGATCCGCGCCCGGCTCAAAAGTAACTGCTTCTAGCCGCAGCACATAGCGCCCTTTCAGGGTCTCTGGTGGAACCGAATCCTTCACCGAAAACCAAACCACCCGGCGCGACTCAAGCAGCGTCTTTTTCAACACCGGGTCTTCCATCAAAAAACTACGGTCTTCAGTGGCCATATTGGTTGAGAAGTTTCCCGGACGCACTTCGCGCCCATCGGGCATTACCCAGGTTGGCGAAATGAAGATATTCTTCTTTTCCGGCCCAAGGCGCGTGGTCAGGCGCATAATCAATTCGGTTGGGAAAGTGTCATAGTTATAGTCAAAGACAAATTCCATCTTAATAGGCGTCATCCCATTTGTGGTATCGCCCACTTGTTTGGTGGCAGTGCCATCGGTTGTATTCAAAATGCGTGTTTCGGCCAGCTTTTTAAAACGGAACCAATTCGTCCAGACCGGGCCAGCAGACTTTGGATTATCACGCCAGACATTGCCCTCGTTACGCCACAAACCAACGGTCTGCCGGTACGGGTACACATTTACAGCGTAAAGAGAAATCCCGATCATAACGAGAATTACAAAAAGTCCAAAAATAGCAGATGGGTAGCGGAAAAATTCCACTATAACGGGACGCATCCCGACCAGGGAATGTTTGAAATTATTAATAAAAACATTCTTTTTGATGGGAACAGAACCCCCGGAACGACTCAGGCCTGCTGTTAAAAAAGTTGGGGAATCCAGCCGAACTTTTTTCCGCCATACAAGCCGCCCCAGCCGCTCGCGCCACGAGAGATTACTGCGCGGCTGAGACGATTGTTTCTGTCCATCGACATGCACGCGCGGGTCAACTATGGCGTACACAATATCCAGCAGGAAGACCGAAACCGCCAGGATGTAGGCAAACGTTACCGTCAGGCCAACCAGCAACGGCATTTCGGTGGTGGGACGGCGCAAGGCGTTGTAAAACAGGTGGCCGATGCCCGCCACCCCAAAAAACAACTCAATGATGATAGCTTCCTGCCAGATACCCGTTACCAGTGTGGCGAAACTGGTCAACAGGCTGGGCAGGGCCGGGCGTATCACATACTGCCGGTCGATGATGTTTTTAGATAAACCCTTGGCTTTACCCATTTCCACATAATCTTCGCTGGCATGCACAAGAAAAAATGTGCGCCAGGCGTAAATTGAATGGAAAATTTTACTGAGAAAAATAGCCAGGATGGGCAGCCCAAGCCGTCGCAGCAACAATTCGGCGCTGCCCCAAGTGAGTTCAGTGGGCCACTCGTCGAAAATGCCCGCCGGGAAGTAGTGAAACACCCGGGCCGCAACCACCACCAGAACCAACCCATACAGCCAGGCTGGGATGGATGACAACGGCGAGAGCGCCACCACCAACCGATCCCAAAAACCGCCATAGTTGCGATATAAAAGCAACGCCAGGGTAATGCTCAGAACAAAGATCAAGAAGTTGGCGGTACCAAACAACACCAATGTGCGCGAAAGGAAATCAGTGATCAGGCTGCGGATATCACTCAGGTAACCATCGCTGGAATACAAGTAAAGCACATTGGTTTGCCCCAGGTTAAGCGTCAGCCCGCGAATGAGCAAGTTCACCGTTTCTGCGAAAGTACCCTGGTACGGATCATATTCACCGCCCCCACGCCGTATGGTCATTTGCAGAATTCCTGAGAACCAGCCCCCGATCTTGCTGCCACTAATCTCACTTTCCAACACCCCGCTGTTAGCCGCCACCAGGATGGTTAACAGCACACTCACCGTCACTGCAAACATCAAACTTACGGCGCGGATAAAGGCAAAACGAAAAATGCGCACAAAAGATTTCCAGCGAGGATGAGTTATCATAGGGGTAATTTTACCCGCTGCCATAAAAAAAAGTCCCGGCAGTTTCCTGCCGGGACTTTTCACTTTCACTTACCACTGCCTTTCAGCGCCTTCCAGACCTTCTCCGGCGTCAGCGGGATGGAATCTACATTCACGCCGAGCGCGTCCAGCACGGCATTGCCGACCGCCGGGGCTACACCATCCATCGGGATTTCAGCGACAGCTTTGACGCCAAACGGGTGACTCGGCTCGAAGGTTTCCACGAAAATGGTCTCCAGCCCGGGCATTTCGTCCGCCCTGAAGATGTGATAGCGCTCAAAGTCGCGTTCGCGCCCCGCGCCTTTCTCATCGTAAGTCATCTCCTCGCAGACGGCGTAGCCGAGGGCCTGGGTCATCCCACCCTCGATCTGCCCGGAGGCCGTTTGCGGGTTGATGATGATGCCCGAATCGACCGCCATAACCAGTTTGTCCACCGTCACCTGGCCGGTTTCGGTATCGACGGTCACTTCGGCAAACTGGGCGGCAAACGGCGGCGGGGAGGAGGGCGAAACATAGCTTGCCACGCCCATGATTTGCTCCTGTTTCTGGCGGTGGAGCGAGTCGAGCGCAATTTCGGTGAAGGGAACGGAGCGGCCATCGGGGGCATGAGCAGCCTTGTCGAATAATCGAATACTCGAATATTCGATGTTCGACCCAAGCATCAGCGCGGCGCGTTTCTGGATTTTTTCGGCGACGATTTTGGCCGCGTTGACCGCTGCCGTGCCAGAAATGTACGTGGTGGATGACGCATACGCGCCCACGTCAAATGGGGTGAAATCGGTGTCGGATGAGTAGGTGATGATGTCATCCACCGGCACGCCCAGCACTTCGGCGGCCATCTGCGCCAGGACGGTATCCGAACCCGTCCCCAGGTCGGTCGCGCCGACGAGCAGGTTGAACGAGCCATCGTCATTCATTTTGATGGATGCGCCACCCATGTCGAGGTAGGGGATGGCGGTGCCTTGCATGACGAGGGCAACGCCGATGCCTTTGCGGTAGGGACGGGATGACCCCGCCCCTACGTGCCAATCGGGGTTGCCAAACTTCGAGTCCCAACCGATGGCGGCTCGTCCTTGCGCCACGCACTGCTCCAGGCCGACGGTGTGGATAATCTCCGGGCGGGGTTCACGCCCCTCGTTCCAGGCGGTGGAGAAGGGGTGGTATTCTCCAGCGTGGATGGTGTTCTTTAAACGGAATTCGATTGGGTCGAGATTCAGCGCGCGAGCGATTTTTTCCAAATGACGGTCGAGCGGCCAGTAACCTTGCGGCACGCCGTAGCCCCGGAAAGCGCCCGCGGGCGGGGTGTTGGTGTAAACCACATCCGCATAAAAACGGATGTTGGGCGATTTGCGATATTCGCCATCGCCGACATACAGCGCCATGCTTTTGTGGCCGGTATTGCCCGTGACGGTCAGGGCGTGGCAGCCATACGCGCCGGTATCGCTGAGTGCGACCATCTCGTTGGCGGTGATGGTGCCATCGCGTTTGACGCCGGTTTTCATGCGCACGCGCATTGGGTGGCGCGAACGGGCGGCGATGAACTCTTCATCGCGGGAATATTCGTAAATCACCGGGCGCTTGGTGGCAATCGTCAGGTGGGCGGCCACATCTTCCATCAGCACTTCTTGTTTGCCGCCGAACCCGCCGCCGATGCGCGGCTTGATGACGCGGATGCGCTTGACGGGCAACCCCAGCACCGGGGCCATCATGCGCCGCACGTGGAAGGGAACCTGGGTGGAGGTGCGAATCACCAGCCGGTCATCTTCATCCCAATAGGTGACGACAACATGCGGCTCGATGTGGGCCTGCTGGACTTTGGGGACTTCGTACTCGCCCTCGAAAATTTCATCGGCCTCGGCAAAACCCTTCTCCACGTCGCCGATATCGATGCGAATCTCGGCTGCCAGGTTTTTCTGCGGGTGCGACCCGGCAAAGTTGACGTATTCGGGTTCATCGTGGATGAGAACCGGGTTATCCAGCGCCTGACGCATATCCAGGATGGCGGGCAGCGCCTCGTACTCGACCTCGATCAACCCGAGGGCTTTTTCCGCGATCTCAGGCGTTTCCGCGGCGACAAAGGCCACCCGGTCACCCACAAAGCGGACTTTGTAATCGAGCGAGAAGGTGTCCAGCGGCCCGGGGATGGGGTCGCTCTGCCCGGCGGTGGAATAGACCACACGCGGAATATCCTGCCAGGTCAGGACGGCGGCCACACCCGGCAGGGCGCGAGCCTTGGATGCGTCGATGCGCTTGATCAGGGCGTGGGCGTGCGGCGAGCGCAGCACCTTGGCGTGCAGCAGGTCGCGTTTCTCAAAATCAGCGGCAAAAGCGGGCTTGCCCTGCGCCAGTTTGACGGCGTCTACTTTCTTTTCGGGCTTGCCTACGGTTTTATAGTTATCAGTAATTAGTGGGTCAGTTATCAGTGATTTGTCCATTGATAACTGGTTACTGATAACTGATGACTGATTTGCCACTCGCATCACCGCCTCCACCGGCTTGACGTACCCCGTGCAGCGGCACAGCACACCGGAGAGCGCCTCGCGGACTTCGGCCTCGGTGGGGTGGGGATTTTTATCCAGCAGGGCTTTGGCGGCCAGGATTTGGGCCGGGGTGCAGTATCCGCACTGGATGGCGCCCGTTTCGACGAAGGCCCGTTGCAGCGGGTGCAGCCCGTCGGTTTTGCGCCAGCCCTGTTCGGGGTGCTCGCCCAAAGCCTCCAGCGTGGCGATTTTGTGGCCTTCGGCCTGTGCCGCCAGCATCAGCCCGGCATTGACGGGTTTTCCGTCAAAAATGACCGTGTCCGAGCCGGAGAGTCCCTGTTCGTCGCCGAATTTGATGCTGTAGAAGCCGAGTCGGCGCAGGGTGGCGAGCAGGGTGTCGGAGGGGGAACACTGGATGGGGTAGTCGATGCCATTGATGGTCAGGGTTAAGTTCATTTTCGCTCCTTGTGGGACAGGCTTAAGCCCGTCCTACAGCAAATTAGGGTTAACGAAAGTATGTGGCCAGTCTTGCCAATCGGTTGCCAGGCCCGCTTTCACAGGGTTATTTATGAGATAGAACAAAATTCGCTGAAATTCCTTTTCGCTGCGCACTATCGTAAGTTTTGTGCAAATACATCGTCAGATGCCAAAAACGGCAGAAAAACACAAGATCAGATGCGCAGGGTTAGCTGGATAGCGATTTGCCGCTTGACGAGAAATGATCTGCCGACATACACACTGCGTTCTTTGAAC
>CAIJPN010000143.1 GCA_903822545.1 uncultured Anaerolineae bacterium
CGAAAAACCTTTTTTGATGACTTACGCGCCTTAACCCGCTACATGGTCTTTGAAACTTGGGATGACCTTTTCTCTTTCATGGAAGAAGGTCTGGAAATCTCGCCTGACCTATCTGGATGATTTTTAGATTTGGAATTGCTGGGCGATTTGGGGTATGGATGTGATATTTGTGCAGTCAGATGTGAGTTTTGACACGGTGTTTGTAGCGACCAGGATACAATAATGAATGGTATTGTTGGGTGATGATTGAAGCAGTTTTACGGGTGTTCTTTTTTCAAGTTATTTTACAGGCGCGAGTATCTCTGAAAAACTTGCTGCAATAGTTCCGCATCAGCGTAGCAATCCCTTGGGACACCGGGACTTGTCCGGCAAGATCATCTGGATGCTGTCTTGGGCCTGCCCGGTAACGGGTAGCTCTATCGTTATGGATATCTCTTTGGGTCAAAGTTTTGAAAACCGGGTCAAGCGTCAGCAAAGACGCTTGACACTACTAACGCATAGCGTTATTATAGTTAAGATGATAAAGACTTTCGCAGATAAAGAAACTGAAAAACTATTCAATCGCACGTTTTCACGCAAACTGCCCCAAAATATTCAACTTGCTGCTCGTATGAAGTTGGAAATTTTAGATGCCGCTGAAGTTTTACAAGATTTGCGTGTTCCACCAGGTAATCGGCTTGAACGATTATCAGGCGATAGAGAAGGTCAACATAGTATCCGCATCAACGACCAATGGCGAATTTGCTTTATTTGGCGACAAGAAAACGCCTATGATGTAGAAATCATCGATTATCACTAATCTCTTTTATATCGGCATGCGTTTTGCGTAGGAGTATTAAAATGGACGAAAAGCTTTCCCCTATTCATCCCGGAGCAATCCTCATGGAGGAGTTTCTCAAGCCAATGAACATTAGCCAATATAGGTTGGCTAAAGATATTAGTGTTCCACCTCGGCGTATTAACGAAATTGTTCATGGGTTACGCGCCATCACTCCAGATACTGCACTCAGGTTATCTCGGTATTTCGGTCTTTCAGAGCGATTTTGGATTAATATGCAAACTCGTTATGACCTTGAAGTTGAAAAAGACCGTCTTCAAGACCGCCTTGACAAAGAAGTGCATGTTTACGCAGTGGCGGTATAAAAGCCAGAACTTCTGCAATCTAAAAACGGGCCAACACCGCATCCTTAGCCCGTCATCAGACTTGTCAACCGGAGTCAGGCCCGAGCCTGGCTGTTGGCCAAAACCGGGGGCAGATGGGCATCGAACGCAAAAAACGATGAGAAGTAGGATTTTTCGCCAGGAGATAAATCAAAAAAAGGCTTGCCTCGCCCAGGGTAAGCCTTTCTCTTTATGCCTGGGCTGGTACAACCGATGGTTTTTCACATGCGATGAATGAAATCAGTAAAGCTGATACAATTTATTTAGCGTTGGTGCGAAGTCAAAAATGCTACAGTTGGAGGAAAAGAAATGACGACAGCGAAAACATCGAGCGGGAAGAAGCTGCTGGTTTTTCTCAGCCATGCCAGCCAGGATAAAGCGGTTGTGCGCCTGTTGTGTAAGCTGCTCAGGCGGGATGGCTTTGACCCCTGGCTGGATGAGGAGCGCCTGCTGCCGGGTATGGATTGGAACCTGGAAATCCAGAAGGCCCTGCGCGCCAGTGATGCCATCCTGGTGTGTTTTTCGTCGCTGTCGGTGCAGAAGGAAGGTTATGTCCAGCGTGAGTATAAGAAGGCGCTGGATTTCCGCGAGGAGAAGCCGGATGGGACGATTTTTGTGATCCCGGTGCGGC
>CAIJPN010000144.1 GCA_903822545.1 uncultured Anaerolineae bacterium
ATCGAGCGGCGGGAGAAGGCCGCTGGCGAGGGTCTCGCTGTTGGAGGTGATGCGCCAATCAGCGGTGAGTGCCTTCAGGTTGGTGAAGCGGTAGTGGTTGTGGATGCGGAAGCGGCCAGCGGGCAGGTCAAGGGCCTCGACACGAACAGGTTCAAGGATTTTTTTGTATTCCCACAGGGCAGGGTGCGGCGTCCGGTCGGGGGCAACCAGGCCATCCATGCAGAAGGGGCCGTCGTTGGGTTCGTCGCCAAAGTCGCCGCCGTAGGCCCACCAAACCGTGCCGTCGTCCGCGAGGCGGCGGTAGGCCTGGTCAACCCAATCCCAGATGAAGCCGCCTTGCAGGCGCGGGTAGGCGGCGACAGCGTCCCAGTATTCTTGCAGGTTGCCGGTGGCGTTGCCCATCGAGTGGGCATATTCGCACATGATGATCGGGCGCGGGTCGGGTTTTTCGGCCATTTCGATGATGCGCGCCACGCTGGGATACATCGGGGCGAGGATGTCGGTGAGCGGGGATTCACCGGCCGGGTGATAGTGGATGGGCCGCGAGGGGTCGTTTTCCCGCGCCCAGGCTGCCATCGCCTCGTGATTCGACCCGCAGCCAGACTCGTTGCCGAGTGACCAGACAATCACCGATGGGTGGTTGCGGTAACGCTCCACCATGCGGCTGAATCGCGCCAGGAAGGCCTCGCGCCACGCATCATCTTTGGAGAGACGGGCCAGCGCGCCATCGCATTCGATGTTGGCCTCGGCAAAAAGCAGGATGCCGTATTGGTCACACAGTTCGTACCAGCGCGGACAGTTGGGATAATGGGAAGTCCGCACCGCGTTGATGTTAAATTGCTTCATCAGGCGGATGTCATGTTCCATCGAGGCTTCGCTGATGGTGTGACCCGTAACCATATCGTGTTCGTGGCGATTCACCCCCTTGATGAGCAGCGGCTGGCCGTTTAAGCAGAGCTGCCCAGCCCGAATTTCGATGCGGCGGAAGCCAACCCGCTGACTGAGAATCTCAATCGGCTGGCCGGTTTCATCGCCGAGGGTCAGGAGCAGGGTGTAGAGATGGGGAGATTCATCTGACCAGGGGAGGATGTTTGGGAGGCGAAAATGCGCTTTTAACGGTTCTGCGCCAGAGAGCGGGGGGAATGTGTGGGCGTGGAGGACAGTTCCATCAACGGAATGCAGGCGCAGGGCGAGGGAGAGCCGGGCGGAGTCAAAGTCCGGGCATTGGGGAAAGATGGAGAGGTCGAGAAGGCCCTCGCCAGTGACCCAATCCCAATCCGCATGAATTTTGAAATCCTGGATGTGGTTTTGCGGCGCAGACCAGAGATAGACGTTGCGAAAGATGCCGCTCAGCCGCCACATGTCCTGGTTTTCGAGGTAGGTGCCATCGGCCCAGCGATAGACGCGCACGGCGAGCAGGTTTTGGCCGGGGCGCAGGTGGGGCGTTAGGTCGAACCCGGCGGGCAGGCGGCTGTCTTTGCTGAAGCCGATTTCGAGGCCGTTGAGCCAGACGTGGAAGGCCGAGTCGACGCCCTCGAAGGTGAGGAAGATGCGGCGGCCCTGCCAGGCGGGCGGGATGGTGAAGGCGCGGCGGTAGCAGCCGGTGGGGTTGTCAGCGGCTGGGACGCGCGGGACATCATCGGGCGGGAAGGGCAGTTGGACGTCGGTGTAGTAGGGGGTGTCGTAGCCCTGGAGCTGCCAGTTGCCGGGGACGGCGACGGTCGGCCAGGCGGATGCGTCGTAGTCGGGCAGGTGGAAGGGCGGCGCGGCGGCGGGATTGGGGGCGAGGTGAAATTGCCAGTCGCCGTTGAGCAGGTGGCAGAAAGGGGAATCGAAACGGATGCCGCGCAGGGCCGAGGCCGCGTCGGGATAGGGCATCAGCGTGGCGTGGGCAGGCAGGCGGTGGCGGCCCTGGATGGCGGGGTTTTCCCAGTCGTTTAAGATGGGCATGGGTGTTGGAGATAGATTTCACCACGGAGACACCGAGACACGGAGTTTTTAATTTTCTCTGTGTCTCCGTGTTTTTTGGGGATTTATGCCAGCCCGCCGCCATCGACAACGAGGGCAGCGCCGGTGACATAGCTGGATGCGTCGCTGGCCAGGTAGAGCACGGCCTGGGCGATTTCCACAGGCTGGGCGTAGCGGCGCAGCGGACGGTCGGCGGCTTCGGCCATAAATTTGTCTTCGGCCTGACCGAGCTGTTTGGCTTCGTTGCGCAGCATGGGCGTGTCGGTGTCGCCGGGGCAAACGGCATTGACGCGGATTTTCTGCGGGCCGTGGTCAATCGCCATGGCGCGGGTCATGTTGGTGACCGCCCCTTTCGAGGCGCAGTACGAGACGGCATTCCCGCCCCCTTTCAGTCCCCAACCGGAGCTGGTGTTGATAATCGCGCCGCCCCCGGCCTTTTCCATGTGCGGGATGGCGTATTTGCTCATCAGGAAAATCGATTTGACGTTGACCGCCATGACGCGATCCCATTCGTCCTCGGTGGTGCCGAGCACGTCGGCGCGGCGGATGATCCCGGCATTGTTGAACAGGATGTGCAGACCGCCAAAGGTGGATGCCGTTTCTTCGACCGCGGCGCGGCAATCGTCCGCCCTGGTCACGTCGCAGCGGATAAAAATGGCTTTTCCCCCGGCTGATTCAATCTCCGCGACTGCGGATTGACCCATCTCGGCGTTGACATCCACGATGGCGATGGCGGCGCCCTCCTGCGCGAACAGGATGGCCGTGGCGCGCCCAATGCCCGAGGCTCCGCCGGTGACGAGGGCGACTTTGTTGGTGAGTGTGTTCATGATGACTCCTAATTCTTTGTGAATTTGTAGGGGCGACCCATCAAGGCCTGACGTGGCGATACTTCGCAAGTTCTCTTGGCCAGAATAAGTTCATTTCCACGCCGGACGGGTCGCCCCTACGCTAAAATGCGATAAACAACTTTATCTTTATATCCGACAATAACGGGCAAATATCCGGCCAGCATTTCATCCACAGATGGGTCGCCGGTATCAACCAGCAGCGGCGCGCCCTTCAGGGCGTTCAGTTTCTCGGACAGGCTGACAACGATAATATTTTCGCGCCCAACCTTTTGGATGACTGCCGGGCTGATTTGCTGGTTGCCGCGCCCAAAAATAAATCCCTGCCCGCCGATGGGGGTGACGATGATTTTGGCAGGCCGATCTGCGAGCAGTTCCAGCAGGCGCGCGGCGCTCACATCCAGCGCGACGACATCCTCGCGGGTGTAAACATCCACGCCGACCAGGGTTTTGGGGAAGCCCAGTTTATCGGCAATGGCGCGGGTGGTGGTGCCCGGCCCGAGGATGTAGAGCCAGCCGGGCTGCATGGATTCGGTCACAGCCGCGGCAATGGCCTCGGCGCGGACGGCTTCGCCCGCCGGGGTGGGCGCTTTCTTGTTCTGGAGCCGCTGCGCCAGGTTCGGGACGCGCAGGTAGCCATACAGCCGCGTGATGACTGTCCCGGCGCGGTAGGTTTCCTCGTCCAGGTCAATCACTTCCGCTTCGCGGATGGACAGTTTTTCGCCCCGGATGAAGGCGGCCGCAATCTCTCCCGCCGCGCGTGGGTGGGTGGCAAAAACGGCCGAGTGGATTTTGACGCCCGCCGGGATGCCCAACACGGGAATTTTGGTCCCGACCACGCTGGAAATATCCCGGGCGGTGCCATCCCCGCCAGCAAACAGGAGCAAATCGACAGGGCGGGAGGCCATCCACTGGGCAGAAAAGATGGTGTCAGCAGCGGTGGTCGTTTCTCCCTCACCCCTGGCCCCTCTCCCAAAGGGAGCGGGGGACTCTCCCATCCCCCCGCGGGGGAGGGGCAGGGGGTGAGGGCTGAATCCACATTCCCGCGCCACCGTCTCGCCCATGTCTCCCGGCGGCGTGACCAGTTCAAACGAATCGCGCAGGGGCAGCAGGGCCTCCAGCGCCAGCGCCGCCCGCCGCTGTGACTGCGGCTGCGCGCCCAGCGCCAGCGCCTGCTGCTGGATTTCCGCCCCGTCGCTGCCCTTCAGCCCGACGGAGCCGCCAATCCCGGCGATGGGGTTGATAATGAGACCGATTTGCATGGAAATTTTTCAAACACAAAGGACACAACGGGCACGAAGGGAGAAATCAAAAAACTTTGTGTCCTTCGTGCCCTTCGTGTTTAAGCGGTTTTTTTCTTGTAGGCTCTCCAAGTTACCGCCCACTCGTCTGGATTATCAAACGGCTCGTGATTGGTCTGGTGGACGGTGCTGTTGTGCGGCGCGGTGCGGATGGTGTCCGGTTCGGTGTAGGCCTCGTTCGCCACCTGCCTGAGCGCGGCAACGTACTCATCCAGGTCGGCCTGGGAGTAGGATTCGGTTGGTTCAAGTGTCATCGGCTCGGGGACAACATACGGGTGGTGGCTGGTCCAGTAGTGCATGCCAAAATCCACCATGCGGATTTCCATCTCTTCCGAGTGGATGCCGGTCTCTTCGGTCAACTGCTCCCAGCTATAGCGCACCTGCTCGATGCGCCGTTTGCCTTTGGCGTAGGGCATGCTCGCCCCGCGGATTTCCAGCACCTTTTTCAGCAAATAGTTGTTGTTCAGCACCGCGATTTCGGCCACTTCGCGCAGCCCGTCCGCCCCCAGCGACATAATCCACGAGTAGGCTTTCAGGATGTTCTGCACCACCCCATACCACGGGCGGATTTTGCCGACGCTTTGTGGCAGGTCGCCTTTCAGGGAATAGCGCGTGCCATCAAACTCGACCGTCGGCTTTGGCAGGAACGGCACCAGCGCCGGGGAAACGCCACTGGCGCCCGCCGCCGGGCCGCCGCAGCCGTGCGGCGTGGAAAAGGTCTTGTGCAGGTTGAAATGGCACAGGTCGAAACCGGCATCGCGGGCGCGGGTGATGCCCAAAATCCCGTTGGCGTTGGCCTGGTCGTAAACCGCCAGCCCGCCGACCGCGTGGACAGCGTTCACAAATTCCTGGATGCGATAGTTGAAAATGCCGGTATCCTCGGGATTGGTGATGAACAGCGCCGCCGTTCGCTCGGAGACTGCCGCCTTGAAGGCCTCCAGGTCGGGGTAGCCATCCGCGTCCGGGTAAATCGTGATGACTTTGTAGCCCGCCACCTTGGCGCAGGCTGCGTTCGAGGGGTGCGAGAAAATGGTCGTAATCACCTCGTCGCGTTGTTTACCCTCGCCCCGGCTTTCGTGATAAGCGCGCACCATCGCCACGTTGGCGTAAATCGCCGCCGACCCGGCCCCCGGCTGCAGGCTGACCCGCGCCATGCCCGAAATCTCCTTCAGGCACTGCTCCAGTTGCCACATCACTTCGAGAATGCCCTGCACCGTCGATTCATCCTGGAGCGGGTGCAAATCGGCCATTTTGGGCGAGCGCGCCAGCTGGTCGTTGACCTTCGGGCTATATTTCATCGTGCAGGTACCCTGGCCGATGTCAATGTTCAAATCCACGCCCAGGTTTTCCTGCGACAGCCGCGCATAATGCCGCAAAACGTGAATCTGCGACAGTTCCGGCAGGGCGGGCGCGGCCTTGCGCCGCAAAGAATCGGGCAGTTTGGCGGCCACATCGCCCACTTCCGCCGCAATCCCAGCTTCCACTTCCGGCACCAGCACGCCGCGCGCGCCGGGCTGACTCAACTCAAAGATAACCGGCTCGTCCCAACTGGCCTGGTGGAACCGTCTCGGCATGGGTTTCGGGGCTACGGCTTTCATTTCAACACCTCCTGCAGGGTCGCGGCCAGCCGGTCGATGTCGGCCTGGCTGTGGATTTCGGTCACGGCGTACAGCGCGCACTGTCCCAGCCCGGGGAATTCCGCGCTCAGGTCTTTGCCGCCGAAAATGCCTTTTTCCAGTAATTTTTTGTGGATGGACTCGACCATTTGGCCGGTTCCGTTAAAGTCGACGACAAATTCCTTGAAGTGGATTCCGTCAAAGCGGATTTTCAGCCCTGGCACCTGCTTCAGTTTCCTGAGAGCGTATTCTGCCCTTTGCATGATGCCCTGCCCAATCTCGACCATGCCCTGCGGCCCCATCAGCGCGAGATACACCCCCGCGGTGATGCCCCACAGCGCCGAGGCCGTGCCGACCCACTCCTTGCCTTCCTCGCGCACCGCAAACGACGTGCGCTCGTAGGCCACATCGCCAAAGCCATACTCGCCCTCCACCCGCGTGGACGAAACCCCAAACAGCCGCGAGGGGAATTCCAGCACGAATTTCGGGTCGTCCCTGGTGGCCATAAAGCCGCCGTGCCCGCCGCCATACCACATATGCATGCCCAGCGGTTGGATGTCGCCGCAAGCGATGTCGCCGCCGTATTCCACCGGCGGGTTGACCACCCCCAGCGAAATCGGGTCAACATAGACGACGCACAACGCCCCGTTTTCGTGGGCAATCTGGGCGATTTCCGCCGCCTGGGTCTCCAAAAATCCCAAATAGGATGGGTTTTCAAAGAACACCGCCGCGGTTTTCTCCGATATTTTGGCTTTCAGGCCGCCCAGGCTCATCAACCCGCTCTCCGGGGCGTATTCCAGCAAAACAACATCTAAATGCGGCCGGACATAATCCCGGATTTTGGAGAGTTTGTCCGCGCCAATCGTCCCGCAGATGAGCGCTTCGCCGCGCCCGGTGATGCGGCTCGCCATCAAAAGCGCTGTCGCCGCCGCCTGGAAACCGTCATAGTTCGGGACGTTGACCACATCCATATTGAGCAGTTCGCCCATCATCGACTCGTACTCGAACAAGGCCTGGAAGCGCCCGTGATCCTCGTACGGGTCGCCCGCGTAGGCCGTCAGGAACTCGCCGCGCGAGTTGATTTCATCGCACACCGCCGGGACGTGATGCTGGTAGCAGCCCGCGCCCAGGAAACTGAGCATTTCGCGCGCGCTGGTATTCTTGGACAGCAAGCCCTCGATGTGCCGCACCAGCCCGGCCTCCGACAGGAACGGCTCGGGCAGGTTGAGTTTGCCCTTGAAGCGGATGGCCTCGGGGATGTCAGCGTAGAAAGCCTCCACGCTCTGGGCGTTGACCGCCTTCAGCATCGCCTCCTTCGCCGCCGGGACGGAGTTGGGGATGTAGGGGTAGACAATTGGTTTGTTGGGTTTTGTCATAATGTGCTCCTTTTTAAGATGTCATTGCGAGCGAGCGTACACGCGAGCGAAGCAATCTGCCAAGGGTCAGGAATGCCCGTTTAATGGGTCTTCCACAGGCAATAGGAGATTGCTTCGCCGCTAAAAACACGCGGCTCGCAATGACATTATGATTTTAGTTCGTGTGCCAGCACCAGGAAAATCCCCGCCGTCCAGGAAAAGTGGAAGTCGTGGTAGCCCTGGCCGGTTTGGGCATCAAAGTTTTCGGCCATGCCGGTTTGGTTGACCAGGTCACAGAAGCGCTGGCGCAGGTCGGCGGCGAAATCGTGCTCGCCGCAGCGCCCCATGGCGTCGATCAGCATCAGGGTTGGAGCGGGCCAGATTGGGCCGCGCCAGTAGCCGCGCGAACGGTAGAAGGGGCTGTTCAGGTTCTCGGTGGCCAGACCAAACGGGGTCAGGAACTGGCCGGGGGTTTTGAGCCGATTCACCAGCGTTTGGCGCACTTCGAGCGGCAGGCGCTCGCCCAGCAGCAGCGGCAGGTACAACAACAGGCTCTGCGATTCCACATCAATGTGTTCGCTGACCTGGACAGCCACAAAATGATCGTTGCGCCAGAAATGCGCCAGCAAACGAGTGACCAGTTCATCGGCGCGGGGGCGCCATGCAGCGGCCTCACCCGGCAGGTTCAAACGGAAGGCTGCTTCGGCCAGGAAATCCATTTGCAGGGTGAGATAGGCCGAGATTTCGGGTGATTCTACCGGCGGACGGACGGCGAAAACGGTGCTGTTATCCCAGCCGCCATCGTTGCCGTGGTTGCATTGCGGAATGCCGTCGGCGTCGCTGTCACGGTGGGTAAACCACCATTCTGTCCAGCGGGCCAGGCGCGGGTAGATTTCGCGCAGGCGCTCGTCGGTCAGCAGGCCGGTTTTCAGCAGCCGCGAGAGAATCCAGCCGTGGATGGGTGGTTTGCAAAAGCTCCAGGAGAGCAGGCGGTCGTTGACCAGGTCGGGCAGGGCACCGCTTTCGTCTTGCTGGTCGAAGATGGCCATGATTTGCGCCCAGGCCAGTTCGGGGTGGCCTGCTGCGAGGGCCAGGCTGTGGAAGGCGTGATCCCAGCTCCAGATGCCGATCATGCCGTTTTTGGATGCAAAAATGGAGGGGCGGGTGAGATGCCCGGATGGGTTGACGGCACAAGACCAGAGGGTGTACCCGGCCAGGAAACGGGATTCTGCATAGGGGGCGGGAACATCTGGCAGTTTGGCGGTAAAAGCTGCCAGTTCGGCATCCACCTGGCGCTGGCAATCGTCAAAAGAGAGTGAATGGTCAAAATCAGGCCAGTTGATGGTCGATTCGTCGATGGCGAATTCGCCGAGGCCATCGGGATCAGGGCAAAGTGTGAGGGTGATGTACTCGCTGTGTTCGGCCTGCCAGGGGGCATCGACTTCGACCCGGCCCTTGAGCGCCGTGAACTGGAGTTTGGTCTCGACGACGGTGTTGACGGTGAGCTGCCAGCTCTGGCGGGTGCCGGGAATTAGGTTGTCATATTCCCCGGCGGGCATGTGGAAGCGCAGTTGGGTGTTTTGGAGCCGGATGCGCGCGGTTTCGGGGGCGGGGAGGCACAGGTCGGCGCGGCCGGTGGCAGATTCGAGGCTCAGGCGGGTGAAGTTGGCCCGGGTGGTGAACTCTTGATCAAGCTGCATGTGCAGGATTTCTTGCATGGGACGCCCGCCGGTGGCCGGGCCGCGCAGGCTGCGCAGGTATAACCCGGCGGGGCGGGTGTCGTCGGCGGGCAGGTGCGAGAAAGCCAGGTAGGAGCCGAAGCGGCTGAAGGGGGTGCGAGCAAGGTCGAGGGGCATTATTCTTTGATACCGGTCATCGAAATACCTTCGATGAAGGTTTTCTGGCCAAAGAAGAACATGATCAGGATGGGCAGTACCACAATCGTGCTGACGGCCATCAGGTAGGGGTAGGCGTTGGAGATGGTGCTGTTGAACATCATGGCGCGGCGCATGTTTTCGACGCCGAGGGCCAGCACCAGCTTGGAGTTGTCATGAACGTAAATTAACGGGCCGAGGTAGTCGTTCCAGGCACCGATGAAGGCAAAGAGTGCGACAACGGTCAGGGCCGGGCGAGAGAGCGGCAGGATGATGCGGAAAAGAATATCCAGCTCGTTGGCGCCGTCGATGCGGGCAGCATCTGAGAGTTCGGCGGGGATGGTCATGAAAAACTGGCGCAGCATGAAGATGTAGAACGGGCTGCCGAAAAAGGCCGGGACAATTAGCGGGAGGAAGCTATCGATCCAGCCGAATTGCTTGAAAATCATGAAGAGCGGCACCATCTGCACCTGGAAGGGCACCATCATGGTGGCGAGACACAGGTAAAAGAGTGTTTCGCGCCCGGGCCACTTGATGCGACTGAAACCGTAGGCCACGATGGCTGATGAAAGCACAATCCCAACCGTTGCTGGTATGGCATAAAGCCAGACGGTGTTCCAAACGTACAGGTTGAAAGGCTGGCTGGCCCAGGCGTTGACGAAGTTTTCCCAATAGGCCGGGCTGGGTATCCAGATGGGCGGCACGACATAGACTTGTGAATCATTTTTCAGGGCGGAGGAAACCATCCAGAAAAAGGGCAGGATATAGGTTACGGTAAGCAGTGTCAGGACGGTATATTTCAAGATTTCCGTGAGCCAGCCAAGGGGCGTCAGTTTGCGCAGGCGCTCTATCTCAGCGGATGTGGTTCTTTGAAGCGGGTTGACGGGGACACGCAGGTTCATGTTCGCTGCTCCTTATTTCTCGCCGCCGTAATACACCCAGCGTGCTGAACTTTTGAACAAAATGAATGTGAACAGGACAATGACGATAAATAACAGCCAGGCCATGGCCGATGCTTTGCCCATGCGCAGGTAAGCGAAGGCGTTTCGATAAAGGTAAAGGGCGTAGAATTCGGTCGAGTTGCTCGGGCCGCCGCCGGTCAGCAGCCAGGGCAGGGTGAAGCTCTGGAAACCATCGATGAAACCCATGATCAGGTTGAACAGGATGACGGGCGTACACATCGGGATGGTGATGTTCCAGAATTTTTGCAAGGCGTTGGCGCCATCCACGGTGGCGGCTTCGTAGAGTGAGCGGGGAACATCCTGCAAGGTGGCCAGGAAAATGACGATGGCGTTGCCCTGCGCCCACATGTAAATCATGATCAGGGATGGTTTTGCCAGATCTGGGCTGGAGAGAAAGGGAATGACGGGCAGGCCGATTCCCTGCAAAACCGAGTTGATGGCCCCGAACTGGATATTGAGCAGGAATTGCCAGACGACGGCAACCACGACCGTGGGAACAATGGCCGGGAAAAAGAAAATCGCCCGGAAGACAGGTCGCGCGGCGATTTTTGTGTTGAGCAGTGCGCCCATCAGGAAAGCGGAGATCACTCCCAGCGGGGCGCTCAAGATAACGTAGTAGAGTGTGTTGTAGATAACGGTATAAAACTGCGGGTCATCGGTGAAAAGTTCGATGTAGTTGGCGAAGCCAATCCACTGGGCCGGGCGCAGCAGGTCGTAGCGGGTGAAACTGTAATAGAGTGAGGAGGCCAGTGGGTAGAGTGTCCAGAGAAAAAATCCTACCAGCCAGGGGGAGATAAAAAGCAGCCCGATTGCCAGGTCGCGCTGTTTATATTTGCTGCTAAGCCCGTTGTTCATAGTTCACCTCGTAAAAGTTGCTATCCATCACCCCAACCCCTCTCCCATTGGGAGAGGGGTTTTTGTCCCCTCCCCTTTTGGGGGAGGGTGGTGGGTGTGAAAAACTATCCGCCAAAGCCGGCGTTCTTGTATTCCTTCTCGCAGCGAGTCTGGAATTCGGCGGCGGCATCCTTGCCGGTCATCTTGCCACGGATGACATCGTCGCTCAACTGGTCGTAGTTGGTCTGAACGAAGGATGAGATCGGGCAGGCGATGGCAGGTTGGAGGTCGGTGGCATCCTTGACGGATTGGAAGTAGAAATCGAGTCCGGGGAAGGCTTTCGGGTCGGCCTTGTCGAGATACGGCTTGTAGGCGGGCAGCCAGCCGAGTTCTTTGAAAATCTTGTCGCAGAGTTCATCGGTGGTCAGGAATTCAGAGAACTTGAAACCGGCTTCGGCTTTCTTGGCGCCATTGAAGAACACGTTGTAGTGTCCGCCAGTGCCCTGGACTTTTTCGCCACGGCGTTCCTCGGGGACGGGAACCCAGGTGGCTCGGTTGTACTTGGCCACTTCGGGCTTCTGGGCCTGGGTTTCACCCGGGTGCCAGTAGCCTTCGATGATCATGGCCTGTACTTCAGCGTTGAACGAACCACCCCAGGTTTCATTGGCCGCTACCTGGCGCATGCCGCTCATTTTGTCGGGGCCGACGACTTTGTAGAATTCGGCGTAGGTGTCGAAGGCATTAGCCATGCCATCATTGGCGAGATCGAATTTTCCAGCGTCAGGATCAAACCATTTGAAGCCCCACGAGCGGGCAGCCAGGAACCCATCTGAAACGGCGCTGCCTTCGGCATCCATCGGGTCGAGGCCGATGGTCAGCAGGTTGCCAGCAGCATCGAACTTGGTCAGGGCCTTATGCCATTCCAGGGTTTCATCCCAGGTGACAGGTGGTTTTTCGGGGTCCAGCCCGGCGGCTTCGACCATGCGGGTGTTGTAGTCCATGCCAAAGCGGACGAAACACTCCAGGGTCGGGACGCCAAACTGTTTGCCTTTGTAGAAACCACCATCCCAGTTACCAGAAATGAAGTCATCTTTCTTGACAACCGTGCTCTTGGAGACCCAATCGCTGATGTCCAGGCAGACATCGCGGGCGAACAGGTCAAGGTACGAAACGTTGGATGCCATGTCGGGGGGTGTACCGGCGGCGAGGGCGGTGAAGAGTACTTCATCGGAAATACTGGGTTTCATCTCAACATCGTTGCTACCCATTAGTTCCTTATACTTCTCCATCTGCTTGAATCCATCAAAGAAGGGCACCAATTCACCCCAGCCTACCCACCACTGTATCGCATCTGCGTTGGCGGGGGCAGGCATGGTCGGTTGGACTTCCCCACCGGCAGCGGGCGCATCTGGTGTAATGGGCTTGGGGGCGCCGCAGGCGGCCAGCACACCCGCGCCAAAGGTAATGGAGGCAAGTTTGAGAAAATCGCGGCGGCTCAAACCTTTATAAGACTGTCCTTGCATAAGATTCTCCTTTTGTTACAGCGAAAAAAGATTGATCAGAAGCGGCCATTCAATTTTATAAAAACTGGATCATCTCCTTCCTTTTTGCGAATCCGGTTGATTTTCTTTCCTGACATATCTATAATATATTATAAAGCACAACAATCCACTGTCAACATGTTCTTCTACGCAGACCTGAATCAGGCTGTGTAGCGATACAATCAGGTGCTCGTATCTATCTCACTGGCAGGCAACCATGGCTCCCCGACCAACAAAAAAACTGCACGTTTATGAAACCATCAAACATGCCATTATTTCAGGTGAAATCAAACCTGGCGAAATCTTGAATGAGGCCGAACTGGCGCAAAAATACGATACCGGTAAAACGCCCACGCGAGAAGCCTTGCTGCTGTTAACGCATGAAAACCTGCTCGAATCGATGCCGCGGGTTGGATATGTAGTCTCGCGTCTGACCACCAAGGATTTGCTGGAAATCTACACCCTGCGCATTCTCCTGGAAGCAGAATCCATCGGGCTGGCAGCGGAGCGCATCACCCCCGAAGAAATTGCCCGGCTGGAAGAAAACAACCGCCTGGAAGCCGAACTTTTCTCCCAGAATTCGGCCCGGATGACCGCCGCGGCTTATCGCCTGAACATTGAATTCCACCAGACGATTGCTTGGGCTTCGGGCAATTCAAGGCTGGCAAAAATGATTGAGGGCCTGATCAATGATCTGGAACGGGCGCTTTCCTTCGACCCCTATATTGCCGACCCTGCCCAACACGTGGAAATCATAGCCAGCCTGAAAGCACATGACAAACTCAGGGCGCAGGCGGCAATGAAAACCCACCTGGCTGAAACACGCCTGCGTATCTTGAAGTTATTCTAATTTGACAAATGAGTTTGCTGTAAAAAAGCATTTCCCCCTGCCTTCTCAGCGGTTAACCGTTTTTGCAGTGAACGCATAAACAGATTGGGCCGACTCAAACTTGAGAGTCGGCCCAATCTGTTTGTTATTCCCGCTAAAACGGTTAAAGATTAGATTCGGGATGGTTTAAGCTAGACCAGTTATGCTGGCTGCCCAGCCTGGGGCGGGCCAATGCGGAAGGGACGCATCATCTCGTTATCCTCGTGCTCAACGATGTGGCAATGCCAGACATATTGCCCCGGCACATTGAACTGGGCTTTGATGCGGGTCACTTCGCCTGGGTAGGCGATCACAGTATCTTTCAGGCCGGTTTCCCAGGCTTCAGGCGGTCGGGGCGCTCCGCTCAATTGCACCGGTTGGACAGGTTCGCCTGTGGTCGGATCGGTCACAAGCGCCTCGCGGTTGACCACTTCAAAGGTCACTTCATGAACGTGCATGGGGTGGGCATCGGCGGTGAAGTTGTAGAATTCCCAGACTTCGGTGTCGCCTACAGCGGGGTTTTCGGTTACGGCATCCATCCACATGCGATGCATTGGCATGCCATCGGCTTCCACCGTGCCAAGCATGGCCGCGGCCGGGCCATCCCAGTGCATGGACATTTCTTCCATGAGCGCCAGCGGGCGGGTTACAGCCGGGGCTGGCAGCGGCACAATGGCCGGGAGTTGCAGGAACATTGGCGGGGTGGATGTATCCACAGTCAGCGCCGGGCCAACCCGGAATTGCATGACCTGGCCGGTCGAATCGGCGTCTGCGAATGCAAAATCGATGCCAGGTTCGCCACCGCCGAAAGGTTCATCGGGGCCTTTGTTGGTGAGTATGTAATTGCCAACCGGCACGTTGGTAAAGTCAACAATCAAGTCGGCGCGCTCGGCCAGGCTCATTAGCAGGCGGTTGCCCATGGCGGTGACGTTAACCGGGGCAGCCAGGAAACCGCCTTCATTGCCGATTTGCCAGATTTCCACACCCGGGATCTGCGAGAAATCCAGGATCAGGAAGCGGGACTGGCAGCCGTTCAGGAAGCGGAAGCGGTAACGGCGTTGTTCTACGTTTAAGAATGGCCAGGTATTGCCATTGACCATGATCATGTTGCCGAAAAACTCGGGGTTCCAGATCGGCGAAAGGTCAGATTCAGGCATAAAGCCGGGAACCAGGGCATTCGCCCCATCGAAAAACTCACGGGTATCGGGATAATAAAGCGATCCATCTGCATTGAAGGCGCGATCCTGGATGGCGATTGGGATTTCGTAGTAAATCTTGTTGGCTGGGAATTTATCGCCTTCCTTTGGCGCAGGCCCTGGCAGTACGGCGGGCAGGCCAGTTCGGGCATCCAGCACAGCGGCATCGCCAGCGGGGCCGCCGCGGATGATGTAAAAACCCGCAGGCCCGGCATAAACGTTCAGGCGTGTCATCCCCAGCGCATGGTCGTGATACCAGATGGTGGATGCGCGATTGGCATTTGGGTACTGGAAAGTTGCGTATCCCGGGCCCCAGGCCGCGCCGTACGATGCGGCCGCTTTGCCCTTGAAAAAGTCATACCAGGTGCCTTCGGTGGCATACCCGGCCGGGATGTTGTTGGCAGCCGGGAGATACCAGGCTTCGGCGTAGCCATCCGATTCGTCTCCCACGCCAACTGCGCCGTGCACATGTGGAACAGTAGGCACGGGGCCGGTATAAGGCCCGGGGGTGGTGGCGAACAGCGGGCGCATATCGCGTTCGGCAACTCCGCCGCCGGGGTTGGCCCAGTGCAGGGTGGGGTCAACAGGCAGCAGGTGGGGAAGATAGTTCCCGTTGGCGTCTTTAAGATCGTTAATCCATTTTACGCGCACGGGTGTGCCGGCTTTGGCTTCAATGGTCAGCGAGGGGGCATTGTGAATGAGTAACGCACCATTGCTCATCCCCTTGACTGCGCCATAGCCCCAGACGGTGGTGGCGGGCAAGCCGGCAGGCAGGATCTGCTGCGTGATTTGCTTCATTGAGATTTCATAGTAATCTGCATTTTTGCTGTTCTTTAGCTTGACCGTCCCTGCCCGGGGCATAACCGGGGGAATGAGCATTGGAGTGACGTATTTTGGTACCGCCAGCGGATCCAGCGTGCCTCCGGGAATCGGCGCTGCCAGTACGCGGCGCACATTCCCGATTTTGGACGACAAAAACAGCCCGCCGCCCACTGCCGCACCAAGTTTTAGAAAATCGCGTCTTGAAATCATAATTTTCCATCTCCATTTTCAAGCATAAAAATAAATAATTGGAGCGCACCGCATCCAACCTGTAAAAGTGTTGCATTATACCTTACAAAAATGCAAACTAATCTCAGTCTAAGGAATATTAAGCGAAGGTACAATGACAAAAGTCATACACTTCACATGATTTTTGTTACTTGTTTTTGAGAAAAGCTGCTCTGGCCGCAGACGATAAATTTTGCTTCAGCCTGCCTGGAACACCTAAAAGTGTTCCAGGCAATATTTTCGGTTGCCTGCATTACGCATACCTCTCGTTTTCTGACAATCTCAGTTTCTAACTCTCTCTGCCCTGTGACTGGCTTTCCCAACCACCTTGGGTGTGCATGACCCGACAATTAACAATTTGTCTGTCTCTTGATCATAGCCGGAGGGCTTCAGCCCAGGTAATGCGGACAGAATTCCCGCGTTTTCTGCATTACCAGAGACCTCGTATTTTTTGAATCGGGGGAATGGGCTATAATCTTAACAATATGGCAAAAACATCTGTGTCTTTCTCCGAATACCTGCGCTTTTTCCGCCGCTACCTGGGCGGACGCTGGTTGTGGTTCGCCGCCCTCGGCCTGATCCTGTTCACCAGCATCGGCCTGCAAATTTACAACCCGCAAATCATGCGCACCTTCCTCGACCGCGCCCTGGCCGGGGATGAACTCAGCGCCCTGCAAGGGCTGGCCTTCCTGTTCATCGGCATCGCCATTGCCCAGCAGTTGCTCGGCGTGCTGGCAACCTATCTCACCGAACTGCTCGGCTGGGCCGCCACCAACCAGGTGCGGCTTGACCTGGCGCGCTACACCCTCGGGCTGGATATGTCCTTCCACACCGCCCACACCCCCGGCGAAATGATCGAACGCATCGATGGCGACGTGATGGCGCTTTCCAACTTCTTTTCGCAGTTCATTTTGCAGGTTTTTGGCAACATCCTCCTGATTTTTGGCATCCTCATCATCCTGCTGCGCGAAGACTGGCGCGTCAGCCTGTCGCTCGGCGTGTTTGTCGCGCTGACCCTCGCCATCCTGCTGCGCATGGTCAACATCGCCGTGCCGAGCTGGGAAAAAGAGCGCCAGGCCAGCGCCGACATGTACGGCTTCATCGAAGAGCGCCTGAACGGCACCGAAGACATCCGCTCGAACGACGGCGTGCCCTACGTTTTGCAGCGTTTCTACCGTCTCACCCGCGACCTGATGCGCATCACCCTCGCCGCCAGCTTCCGTTGGGCCATCGTCATGAACACCACCTGGGTGCTTTTCACCGTTGGCAACGCCGTCGGCCTGCTGGTCAGCGCCTACCTTTATCACACCGGCGTCATCAGCCTGGGCTCGGTCTTCATGATCATCCACTACACCAACATGATCAACTGGCCGCTTGAACGGCTCTCACAGCAATTCCAGGATTTGCAAAAAGCCGGGGCCAGCCTGATCCGCATCATGGGCGTGCAGCAGATGCAGGGCAAAATCCCCGGCGAGGGTGATTTTGCCGCGCCGAAGGAGCATCATCTCATGCCCGGCCCGCTGGCGGTTGATTTTAAGGAAGTCGCTTTCGGCTACGGGGACGCTGAAACAGCCTCCCGCGCCGAACCAGTCGCCACCCCCGAGCAAGCCGCCCCGGAACTGGTTTTGCAGGCCATCGACTTTTCCCTCACCCCCGGCCGGATCCTCGGCCTGCTCGGGCGCACCGGCTCGGGCAAAACCACGCTCACCCGCCTGCTCTTCCGCCTGTACGACACCACCGGCGGCGAAATCCGCCTGGGCGGCAAACCCCTGCGCGACCTGCCCATCCAGGAATTGCGCCGCCGCGTCGGCATGGTGACGCAGAACATCCAGCTATTCCACGCCACCGTGCGCGAAAACCTGACCTTTTTCGATGACTCCATCCCCGATGACGCCGTGCTCCAGGCCCTGCGCGACCTCGGCCTGTGGGACTGGTACGAATCACTCCCCAACGGCCTCGACACCGAACTGGAATCGGGCGGCGGCGGCCTCTCTGCCGGGGAAGCCCAATTGCTGGCCTTCACCCGCATCTTCCTCCGCGACCCCGGCCTGATCATCCTCGACGAGGCCACCTCGCGCCTCGACCCGGCCACCGAACACCGCATCGAGCAGGCCGTCGATAAGCTCGTCCAGAACCGCACCGCCATCATCGTCGCCCACCGCCTCGGCACCGTCCAGCGCGCCGACGACATCCTGATCCTCGACGACGGCCAGGTGCTCGAATCCGGTGAGCGTGAAACCCTCGCCGCCGACCCGCAATCGCGCTTTTACCACCTATTGCAAACCGGCATGGAGGAGGTGCTCGCATGACCGAATTCACCTCTGCCCAAACCGAAGCCCGCGAAAAACCGCCCGTTGGCTCCTGGCGCTATTTCTGGTCGATCATCCGCTACTCTGGCTGGGTCTACATCGGGATTATCGTCATGCGCCTGTTCATTTTTGCTGTCACCCCGCAGCTCACCGGCCTGGTGATGCGCGAGTTCTTCAACACCCTCAGCGGCACCGGCACCTGGAACTGGGGCCCGGAGGCCTTCGCGGCAGTGATCATCGGCCTGGCGCTGGCGCGCGCTGTGATCATCCTGGCCGATATGTACGCCCACAACCTGTACACCTTCCGCTCAGGCGCGCTGCTGCGCAAAAACCTGCTGACCCGTATCCTCGAACGCCCCGGCGCGCGCGCCGTGCCCCAATCTGCCGGTGAAGCCATCAGCCGCTTCCGCGACGACGTGGATCGCGCCACGCAGTTCACCGCCCAACTGCCCTTCCTGGTCGGCCAATCGCTTTTCGCCGTGATGGCGCTCACCACCATGCTGCGCATCAGCCCGACCATCACGCTGGTGGCTTACGTCCCGTTCGTGATCTTGATCGCGGGCGGCAACTGGGCCATGAAAAACATCGAACGTTTCAGCCGCACCAGCCGCAAAGCCGCCGGGAAAGTTACCGATTTCATCGGCGAAGTCTTTGGCGCGGCCCAGGCGGTCAAAGTCGCCACCGCCGAGGCCAACGTGATAAAGCGCTTCGAGCGCCTCAACGAAAACCGCCGCAAGGCCGCCATTACCGAGCGCCTGTATATGTCCTTCGTTGAATCCGCCATCTGGAATTTTATGAACATCATCACCGGCATCATCCTGTTGATGGTGGCGCAGCTGCTCAGTCCCAGCGGGGCCGCCGCTGCCGGCCTGCCGGTCATTTCGCTGGGCGATTTCTCTCTGTTTATCTACTATCTTGGCTTCACCACCGAATTCACCGCCATGACGGGCGTGGTGTGGGCCATGTTCAAACAGTCTGGGGTTTCGCTGGCGCGCATGATCACGCTGCTCCAGGGTGCAGACCCGTTCAGCCTGGTGCATCACACGCCGGTGTATATTACCGGGGATATCCCACCTGTACCTTTTACCGCCAAATCGGCGGAACATCGCCTCGAGAGTCTCACCGCCCGCAACCTGACTTACCTCCACCCAGAAACGGGCCGAGGTGTCGAGGCGGTTGACCTGCACCTGGAACGCGGATCATTCACAGTGGTGACAGGCCGCATCGGGTCAGGCAAAACCACCCTGCTGCGAACCTTGCTGGGGCTGCTGCCTGCCCAGGCTGGTGAAATCACCTGGAACGGCAAACCGGTCACAGATCCGGCCAATTTCTTTGTCCCCCCACGGTCAGCCTATACGGCGCAGGTTCCGCTGCTGTTCAGCGAATCGCTCAAAGACAATATCCTGATGGGCCTGCCCGATGACAAAACCGACATCCCCGCCGCCATCCGCCTGGCCGTTTTGGATAAAGACCTGGCCGATTTTGAACATGGCCTGGAGACGGTCATTGGTTCGAAGGGTGTCAAAGTCTCCGGCGGACAGCGCCAGCGCACTGCTGCCGCGCGCATGTTTGTCCGCCAGCCCGAACTGCTCGTGCTCGATGACCTTTCCAGCGCGCTGGATGTGGAAACGGAGCAACAGCTTTGGGAGCGCGTCTTTGAGCACGCCGCCGACACCACCTGCCTGGTGGCCACCCACCGCCGCCCGGCCCTGCGCCGCGCCGATCACATCATTGTTCTGAAAAATGGCCGTATCGAGGCTCAGGGCAAGCTCGATGCGCTGCTCGAAACTTGCGAGGAAATGCAGCGTCTGTGGCAGGGCGAACCCGGCGAAGGCTAGCAAAAACTATTTTCCAGCAGGCCACTGCGCGCAGGTGGATTTGTAAGCTTCTCCGGGGAAGTAATAACTCCATTCAGTCTGGGTAAAGTTGCGGCTGGCAACCTGGCAGGTCAGTTTTACCCAGGATTTCGGGTCAATATCCCACAGGTGGATGGTGGATGTGTACTCATAAACGCCATTGTTCTCGGTTGATGTGGAATGCAGCGTTACAAACCGGGTGCCATCTGAGTTTATGGATGAGCCTGTTCCATACAGCGGTTTGCCAATCGGGTTATGGGCGGTAACATCCCAAAGAATGCTTTCTTCCAACCAACCAACCGAAGATGCCATCATACTGTTGTCCGGGCTGAAAGCGATCCACGAGATCATATTGGAGTGCCCTAAAAATGGTGTTCCAACCTGGGTCAGGAAGTTGGGATCAAGAAGGAGAATGCTGTTGCTGGTCACGCCGGGGACTGCCAGGTAATTCCCATTTGGACTGTATGCCAGGGCACTTAGTTCTGATGGAACATTTTGAGATTGAGAAGTTACCTGCCAGCCGGTTCCATTCCATTCAAAAAATAGAATTTTGGCTGACGAACATGAATAATTACTGTTGATCGCTGTGCACCCGATGGCAGCCAGGATCTTGCCATCGGGTTTGAATGCCATTGCGCCATAAGGCCTAAATGCTTGCCAAACATATTGCTCGTTGAACATGGATTGTCCCGGAACAGACCAAAAGTATATTGCTCCATTAATGCTTACGTTTGCCAGCGTTTGCCCATCAGGAGTAAAAACCATATTTGCGGCAAAATTGTCAGAATAAGTCTTTGTGTCAGGCGGGATGGTGATAACACCGGTTTGCACCAGTGTATCTATGTTCCAAAAAAGAATTGAATTTTGGGCTTGCCCACCAGTCGATGCACCTACTGCCAAAATTCCATCGGGTGCAAATACCATGCTTGAAACTGTTCCACCTGGAACTGTGATTGTTCCAATATCCTGAAGATTTGAAGTATTCCACACATGAATATCGGTTTGTTTATAGATAGCAACAAGACGATCAGGAGCAACGGGAGAAAAAAGGAGCTTGCTAATTTCTGTGTTCAGCGGGCCAATCACCTTTTCGAGCCTGGGAGCAGCATTCAGTTCCCAAATACGCAGGGTGGTATCATCACTTCCAGAAATAATGTGTTTTCCATCGGGGGTAAAGGTAATACTGCGAATATGGCCAGTGTGACCCAGCATCTCATATAACCAACCGCCCGTGGATGAATCATAAGCGCTGAGGGAAATCATTTGCGACTGTCCGCTTTGAGTATAGCTTTCTGCGGTAAAGATATTTTTTCCATCCGGGCTGAATTTGAGATCAAAAACCTCGCCTGCATCAAAATCGGAAACCGTAGCGAGGAATTCCCAGAGGATAGAATGATTGCCCACATCCCACGCCGTTAGCCCCGATTTCGCGTTTTTATAAGTACCGGAACTATTGAAAGCACCCACCAGGAGTTTTCCATCTGGACTGAAGGTCAGATAACGATAGAGTGTCCCAACGCTGATTTCCCCAACCCGGCTCCAAGTTTCTGTATCATACAGGAAGATGGAGTTTTGAGGGTTTACTCCTGCTTGAACAATTGTTGATTGAGCTACGATCTTTCCGTCTGGGCTAAAAGCAAGTGCGGAAGTAGCAAATGGATCAGTTCCTGCCACTTTGACGATTCTCTGCAATGTAATGGGGTTCAGCACTTCAAATCCAAAATTTTGAATATACCAGACTCCCCCATCGAATGATTGTTCAAAGTTAGCCACTAGTTTCATCCCATCCGGGCTGAAGATCAAGGAATTAGTCACCAGGTTGCCATCATCCTGGAAATCAAATTGGCCCACCATGCTATAGGTATTAACATCCCAGGAGTTGATTTTGTTGTCCCTTCCCGCAGAAACCAGGATTTTGCTGCCCGGAAGCGGGTTAAATGCCAACGCCGTCACCCCGCCTGGGTGACCGGGAAGCACCCAAATTGGTTCGCGCCGGGCGATATTCCACAGGATGATTTTCCCATCGGCCTGCCCGGCAGCCAGGATGGTTCCCGCCGAATTGATGGTGATCACTTTAATCGCGCTTTTGGTAAAAACACTCTTCTGGCTGGATGATCGATAACCTATCAGCGCAAAAGGCGAGGCCTGAGCGCTGACCGTTGTACTATCGGGGCGATTGAAAAAGCCGTTTACCGCAGGCTCTTCAAGCGATTGCAAAACGGTTAGCAGGGAATTGCGGGTTTCGTACATATCCATCCGCCGGTAGGCTTCGGCAGCCAGCAAGAAAGCCAGGTCGGGGTTGCCCTGGTTGCCAATTTTAGTGAGTGCTTCGGCAGCCAGGGCGCGCGCCTTGGCGAGCTTATCGCTGGCCAGGGCTGTGGCTTGCGCCGAAACGGCCGTGGCAGCATTGGCCGCAGAGATGGTGGCCCCGGCGTTGGCGGTGGCTTTGGCCGCCTGGGCAGTGGATGCCTGATCCAGGGCCTGGCCCTGGGCGTTGGTGGCGGTGGCTGCCTGCTGGTAAGCCACACCCTGTGCCTGGGTGGCGCGCGCAGCCTGCGTGAGAGCATTGGCGGCCTGCGTCTGGGCGTTGGATGCCTGGTTCTGGGCATTGACCGCGTTCACCAGCGAAGTGCCCTGCGCCGACTGGGCGGTGGCCTTCTGCTGGTCAGAGACACCCAGCGCCTGGGTGGCGATCCCGGCCTGGCGCAGGGCTTCGTTTTGGGCAGCCAGAGCGGTGGCAGCCTGCTGCTGGGCCATGCCCAAGGCCACAGTCGCGGTGGCGGCCTGGTTGCGGGCTTCAACGGCATTCGCGTCAGATGTGGAACGCGCCGCCACAGCGGTATCTGCCTGGAGTTGGGCAAATCCCAGGGCATAGGTGGCCGTGGATGCGTTCTGGTTGGCGTAATTGGCCTGTACCAGCCCATAACAGCCCAAGAGCATCATCAACAGCCCGGCGATCAGCGCCGCCACCACAATCCGGCGGCGGCGGCGCTCGGCGGCCAGTTTTTCATTTTCACGGTGCTCGATGCAGGCCTTGATATATTCCTGCTCGATCATATTTAGCGAAAAACGCGGCTGGCGCGAAAGCACCTCGGCATCTTCCAACCGCCCGCCGCGATGCACCAGCAGGGCTACATCACGTTTGCCGTTGCCCCACTCCAGCGCAGCCTCGCGGATGCCCTCCCGCAGCCGCAGGCTGACGCGGTCTTCATCCAGCCACGAGCGCAGCCTGGGCCAGTAGCGGATTAATGCTTCGTGCGCCACTTCGGCTTCTTCTTGCCGGGTGGCCGCATTCACGCTGGTAACGATAATGCGCGCATCGGCCAGGCGCTTGACCAGCTTCGCCGTTTCGGTGGGGTCGCTCCCGGCTGGGATCAGTTCCGCCATACCCACCCGGCGGCGGGTATCACGGCCCTCGCTGCCAGCCTCCCCGGAAGTGTCCAGCCGTGTCAGGCGCACAAAAATATCGCGCATCCGCTCGCGGTTGTTCACATCCAGCGTTTCGTACACTTCATCAGCCGTGCGCGCAATCGCCTCGCGGATGCCGCCCATCTGGCGGTACTCTTCCGAACGCATCCAGCGCCCATGACGGCGCTGCCACAATAACAGCAGGGCATGTTGCAGCAGCGGCATCGCGCCGGGTTCATCCTGCACATCATCCAGAATGTCCTGGCTCAGATCGGCCTCGAAACGCAAGCCGACGTGCGCGGCCTGCATATCCATGGCGCGGCGCAGTTCGGTGGGGTTCATCGGCGCAACCAGTTCACTGTGATTCTGCATGGTTTCGCGCAGGTCAGGGTATGGCGCTACTTCTCCCCAGAAATCAGCGCGCATGGTCACAACCACCAGCTGGGTTTTGGAAAGTTCCAGTAGCTTTTGAATGAAGGCCTCGCGCCGGTAGTGGTCGGAACACAGCGTGAAGACCTCCTCGAATTGATCCACCACCAGCACGCTGCGCGGACGCGCCGCGCGCATGGCGACATCCATCTGTGAGATGGGGTCGCTGTTGGGGGTCATGTAACAGCTGGATTGTCCCAGCGCGGGGATCAGCCCGGCCAGCACCAGCGACGATTTGCCGCTGCCCGAGGGGCCGAGCACTGCCAGGAAGTTGTTCTCTTTCACCTTGCGGATGAGTTTCTCCACCAGCACTTCGCGCCCGAAGAAAAATTCCTTGTCGTCGTTGCGGAAGGGGAACAGCCCGCGAAACGGTGGGCGCGCGTCATAGGCTGGGGGCCGCTGCCCCAGCGACAGCGCATTAAAGGCGATTTCTACCACTTCCACGCACACCTGGTTGATGTCTTCGAGCGCCTGGCGGCGTTCGTTTTGCAGCTGCGGGCTGAGGGCTTCCACATCGGCATCCAGCGTGCTGCGGATTTTGCGGGCGTGGCCCTCGAACTCTTTCAGGAGCACCGGGGCGCGGGTTTCGAGTAGTGTTGCCAGGGTATCCAACCCAAAGGAGATTTCGCGCCCGGTCAGTGGGCGGTCGAGGCTGTCGCTGAAAATCGGTTTGCCGCCGATGCGTGTGAACAGCGCCGGGACGGTCAGGTCGAAGCGCCCCAACAGCCCGGCGGTGGCTTCAGCCAGGGCGCGGTCGGCTTCGCCGTGTTCGCGCAGGCGCGTGTAAAAGGCTGAGGCCAACGCCTGGGCGGTGACAATCGAGACTTTGTCGGTCATCGCCACCACGACCGGCATGCCCAACTGCCGGACGAGACGATGTCCCAGCCCGCCGAGGCCGCTTTCAGCGCGGGGATCGGCGCTCTCACAGGTGGAGAGAAAAGCCAGGTGGGGCAATCCCTTTGCACCGCTGAGTTGTTCCAGGCGTTCTATCAATAATGTGGCTGGGACAGGCCGCCCGGTTTCGTTGGGGAAAAACAAGATGGTTTCGCCGTCACTGGAGCGATAGCTGCCGTGACAGACGATGTGCAGGATCGAGTAACGCTCGGCAGTGATGCAGCGGCAGAGATTATCCAGCGTGGGGGCGTTTTCGGGGCCTTCGGTATTTGCCAGCACCGTGCAGGGAATTTCTCCCAGCGATTCTTTCACGCCATTCACCGTGGCGGCTACGTCGAATTCGCCCAGCTTGTAGCTCCCGGCCAGGTCAGCGGGCGCGGCCACCAGCACCAGCGCGCGCAGGTCGCGCCGCCCAATTGGTGGGAAGCGCCGGTCGGTGGTGGATGGCAGGTATTGCGAGAAAAGCACCTGCTGGTTGCCCGAAAGTGCCGCCCAGCCGCCATCGATGGGCGCGCGCAGGCGTTCCCAGCGCAGTTCGCGCAGGTCTTCGGCCTCGATGAAAAGCAGCAGGCGCAGGGTTTCAGAGTCGGCCCGGGCGCTGGTCAGGGCGCTGATGAAAGCATCTTTGATGGCCCCCTGGAAGAACGCTTCGCCGAGCGTCTGGCCGTATTCGGGCGAAAATGTATCCTGGAGAAAGCTGTCCACATCCAAACTCAGGCTGGCGTCGGTGCGGATAGGCATAAAGTCGCGGGTGCGACTGCGTGTCAAAATAACTGGCCAAGCCTTGTCTTTGTTGCGTTGGATGGTAATTTCGAGCGTCAGCATGAAATTTTCCTTCACCCAGGATTCGCGCATGTGTTTGGGAATGGCTAAGTTGTAGTGGAAAGGGGATTCTTATAAGATAATTCTACAGGAAAACCGCGATTGTATGTTCGGGGTGGGTTTCAATTTTCCTGATATTGCTGGACTTTGTGGTTAGCAACTGATGCCCGATATAGAAGCCGAGATCATCGGCACCGCCCGCCAGGGCAGGTGTGGCCACGCACCGAAGAAGGGAAGCAAGCCTGGGATATATTCATGACCCTGGCTGCAACAACCAACGAGACTGTATCACCAGCCCTGAATTGATCGAAACCTCCGCCAGAAAACTCAACCGGGGATGGTTTTATTCGCTCGCCTGACCGCGCGATTTCGAGAAGATAGGTGGCATTCGACTATTGACACCTGTCTATAGTGCATTTATAGTGATGGTCAGGCTTATTTTTTAGATTGGGAGCGTGCCGCGTGATCAAAGTCAAAGTTCCGGAACTTATGAAAGCCAAAGGCTGTAACGCTACCGACCTGATGCGTTATGCTAACATCGCTTATGGAACCGCATCCCGGCTCTCGAAGGGTGAGGCGGAAGCGATTTCGTTTGAAGTGCTGGAGTCGCTGTGCAAGTTTTTTGGGGTGAGGGTGGAAGATATCCTGGAGTATGTGCCGGAATAGTGTATGAGCAATGACTGGCGTGCCTTCCGCAGGTGCCTGGCGATCTTGCATCGGTTGATTAAAGGCCCAGCGACATCACAAGAACTGATCACGCATGTGATTGATGTTGAAGGCCCGGATGCCTATTCCACATCATTATCAGCACGGGAAAAGGCATTTAAGCGTGATCGTGAGAGCCTGCGCCAGCGATTAGGGGTGGAATTCGAGTATTCCCCATCAACCAGACAGTATCAACTCACAGACCCAGGTGATTTCTTTCACCTGGATTTTTCTGATGCCGGGATTCGGGCGGTGGCTTTACTCTCCGAAACTTTTGCTGGACAGGTGGGGGAACACTCTGAAATCCAGACGTTCCTGGATGAATTAATTGCCCGCCTGCCACTCGACAGCCGCAGGCTTTTGGAGAGCGCCAGCCTGCCGGTAAACTTGCAAATGCTCCAACAGGTCGATGAAAACGGAATCCCTGTGCGGGTTTGGAAAACTGTCTGGCGAGCGGTGAAAGAACACCGCAGGTTGTGTTTCCAGTATATTTCCCCGTCTTACCAGGATGGGTTGAAGCGTTACCACGAAGTTTTGCCATACCGGATTCAATACCAGTGGGGGCATTGGTATCTGCGGGCATATCGCCTGCTGCGCCGGGATGTCAATGGGGAGGTAAATCGTCAGGGGGCGCACCTGCGCTTTCGCCTGAGTTACATCCAGGACGATGAAAAGCTGGAGGCGCTGCCAAGCTTGGTGAGCAATCCACCCCAACCGCCGCGCTACCTGGTGCATTATCGCATCCTGCCGCCGCTTTCGCGTGGAATTATCAGCCGGCATTTTGCCGATATGACGGTGAATTTACTCCCGGACGGCAGCATGGAAGTGAAGGGCTATTGCGAAGATGAATGGGAGGCTGGCAGGATTTTGCTGTCTTACGGGGAATATTGCGTGGTGCTGGGAGGGGATGAAGTCAAGGCCTGGATGGATAAAACAATCCGAGGAATGAAGAAAAATTACCCCAATATCAGCTAAGTAGCCCGCGTATGCGGGCTACTCTTTTTAGTATGATTTGTATTGAAGTGCAGGCTAAAGACATTCGGGATACGGTGAGCCAGGGGGGCCACCGCATCAAAACAGCGGGGAATGAAGGGACGCCAGGGGTTGGGCGTCCCTTTTGGTTTGCAAGCCGAAGGTGCAACAAATGACAGCCTGATGACATAATTCACTTTATCAGCAATAATCTTTCGGTTCGGTCATTTTAAACCGGGAATGAAAGAATTGAGTAAACTTGCTGAATGAGCGCACAACAATTTGATGTGCAAATAGAATCAGTGGACGATATACCCGTGCTGATTGCCAAATTAGAGCGAATGAAGGTTCAGGAATTGGTAGACCAGCATTTTGTGCCACACAGGAATTGGCGAGGCTGTCGTGTTGGGCAAGAGGTGCTGGTTTGGCTGACCTGCATACTTACAGAAGGTGACCATCGCCTGAGCCATCTGCAAGAATGGGTCAAGGGTCGGGAAAAAACCCTGAGCGCGTGCCTGAAAACCAATGTTCGGGCAGAAGATTTCAGCGACGATCGTCTGGGAATCATACTGGATATGTTTGGCAACGATGGAAAGCGGCGGCCTGTTTTTTGTTGGCGACTGCAAAATGATGGCCTTTGAAACCCGTTTGCACGCAGTAGCCGGTGGCGATTGTTATCTTGGGCCGTTTTCGAAGACCCAAATTGACGATGAAGGTATGAGGAAGAGCAGAAGGAGAAGAAGGCCGGGAAAACCGGGAAGGCGAAGAGCCAGAAGTCTGAGGATGGGCAGATGGGGTTGTTTTAGGAACGGAGGCAAGCCCCCATCCTGGCCTTCCCCCAAATCCAAAGTGTGGATTTGGGGGAAGGGGCGGACGAACTGCGCACCAGTTGCCTTCCCCCTCCCCCAAATTCCACGCTCTTTGGAATTTTGGGGAGGCCGGGAGGGGGTTTTCTCTGGCAAAAACCGTATAATTTCTAACAAGAGCACCCGCACAACCGCAAAACTGGTAAGGGCCACCCGTCCGGGCATAACCGGACAATTTTTCGCAAATAACCCTGGCACAAATGGACGATTTTTCACGCGCAACGGGTCGCCCCTACCCTAAAACAACCGAAAAACAGGAAACCCGATGAACGAAATTACCTCCCTCGACCTGCGCACCCAACTGCACCAAATGGTACTCGCCGACCTGCTCGGCCCGGCGGGCGGCCCCGAAGAAGAACTGGAAGAAGACACCGTCCGCAACCGCTACATCGTCGGACAGCTGGCCCCACGCGGCCAGACCGCCCTGCCCGACGAACTGGACGAACTCTCCAGCCACAGCGACCGCACCGAAACCGAGCAAGATGGCTCCGCCGACGCCCCCGCCGCGCCCGCCCCGGCCATGCTGCCCTCCTCCATCGGCCTCACCTGCACCGTCAGCGCCGAAACGCGCAGCCTGCACATCACCGCCCGCTGGGGAAAATACAAACGCACCCGCTCCGAAAACCTGCCGCCCAATGCCAAAGGCGAACCGCCCCTGGTCTGGAAGCGCCAGCAAGTCGAAGCCAGCGCCGCCATCCCCCTGCGGCCGGGCAAAATCACCCCCTGGGCGCCCAGCCCCGAAAACCCCGAAGTCTACATCACCGGCCTGGTGCGCCGCTACGACAGCGCCTGGTCCGTCACCCTCTTCATCGTCAACAGCCAGCAAGAACCCAAAACGCGCAAAGACGAAGCCTGGCTCTTCCAGCCCGAACTCATCGTGCGCGACCCCAATAACGCCCCGGTCTTCCTCAAACGCCCGCTCAACATCCACCAGCAAAAAGAACCCGAAACCGAACAGATGGAGATGACCTACCGCCGCATCGTCGAATTCGCCGTTGGGCACGGCATCGGCGTCCATGCCCGCAAAGCCGCCAACAGTTGGGATCGCGCCGTAGAAATCCGCACCAGTGTCATTCCAGAATATGAAGTGGAACAGGTCGAAGCCCCGCGCCTTGATTCCGTTGAAATGGATATGATCACCCTCTCCAACCTTTCCGGCACGGGATTCCAGACCGCCCTGGGGCCATTGGTCGCCGCCTACGAACAGTGGATTACATCCAATCTTAACCACCTCGACCACCCCGGCCCCGACCTGGCCCCCTACTTCCAAACCGCCGCCAGCGCCCTCGAAACCTGCCGCGTCACCCTCAAGCGCATCCGCGAAGGCCTCCAGTTACTCCAAACCGACGAAAACGCCGCCGAAGCCTTTCGCTTTGCCAACCGGGCCATGGCCGCCCAGCGCCTGCGCAGCATCTACACCGGCAAGATTCGCCAGGGCCAGGCCGTCACCCTGGCCGAACTGGACAAACCCGAAAACCGCTCCTGGCGGCCCTTCCAGCTGGCCTTCCTGCTGCTCAACCTGCCCGCCCTGGTCAACCCGGCCCACCCCGAGCGCATCCACCCCACCCACGCCAAAGCCGACCTGCTCTGGTTCCCCACCGGCGGCGGCAAAACCGAAGCCTACCTGGGCGTCGCCGCCTTCACCATGGCCCTGCGCCGCCTGCAAGGTGAAATCGGCGGCTACTCTGGTGAAGCGGGCGTGGCCGTGCTGATGCGCTACACCCTGCGGCTGCTCACCCTCCAGCAATTCCAGCGCGCCACCGCCCTGATCTGCGCCATGGAAATGCTTCGCCGCGAAAACCCGGCCCGCTGGGGCGCCGAACCCTTCCGCATCGGCCTGTGGGTCGGGCAAAAATCCACCCCCAACTGGACGGCAGACTCGGCCCAGGCCCTGCGCCAGAACAAAGGCATGTGGAGCGGCATGGGCAGCACCGGAACCCCCATGCAGCTCACCAACTGCCCCTGGTGCGGCAAACCCCTCAGCGCCAACACGGTCGTGGTCGAAACCTACGAACGTGGGCGCGGGCGTACCTTCCAATATTGCTCCGACCCGCTCGGGCAGTGCCCGTTTTCCCAGCGCCAATCCCCCGATGAAGGCCTGCCCATCATCGTGGTGGATGAAGAAATCTACCGCCGCCTGCCCTCCCTGCTAATCGCCACTGTCGACAAATTCGCCCAAATGCCCTGGAAGGGTGAAACCCAGGCGCTTTTCGGCAAAGTCAGCGGCAAATGCCCCCGCCACGGCTACCGCACCCCCGGCCTCGAAGACGCCGACAGCCATCCCGCCATCAAAGGACTGGAGAGCAAATTTCCCGCCGTCAAAACCCAGGCGTGTTTACCCCTGCGCCCGCCCGACCTGATCATCCAGGACGAACTGCACCTGATTAGCGGCCCGCTCGGCACCCTGGTGGGGCTGTACGAAACCGCAGTAGACCGCCTGTGTTCGTGGGACTACCAGGGGGTCCGCGTCCGCCCCAAAGTGATTGCATCCACCGCCACCATCCGCCGCGCCCAAAACCAGGTGCACAACCTGTTCCTGCGCGATGTGCAAATCTTCCCGCCCTCCGGGTTGGATGCGGGCGACAACTTCTTCTCGCGCCGCAAACCGGCTGGCCCCGCTGCCCCCGGGCGCCTTTATCTTGGCATCTGCGCCCCTGGCACGCGCATGAAAACCATCCTGATCCGCGTCTACGTGGCCTATCTCTCCGCCGCCGAAAAACTGGCCAAAGACTACGGCTACCAGCGCGCCGACCCGTGGATGACACTGGTGGGCTACTTCAACTCCATGCGCGAACTGGGCGGGATGCGGCGTGTCACCGATGACGCCATCCGCACCCGCCTGCGCCAGATGGACGCGCGCGGCCTGGTGCGGCGCTACATCGAACCCGATTCCACCGAAGAACTAACCTCGCGCAAATCGGCGGTGGATATTCCCAAAATCCTCGACCGGCTCGAGAAAGCATTCCCCGCCAAAAAAGGCGAGCCGCGCCCCTACGATGTCGTCCTGGCTACCAACATGATCTCGGTCGGCGTGGATGTCTCGCGCCTGGGCTTGATGGTGGTTGCCAGCCAGCCCAAAGCCACTTCCGAATACATCCAGGCCACCAGCCGCGTTGGGCGCGCCTTCCCAGGTGTGGTCTGCACCGTCTACAACTGGGCCAGGCCGCGCGACCTGAGCCATTACGAACGCTTCGAGCATTACCACGCCACCTTCTACCAGCAGGTCGAAGCCCTGTCGGTCACACCCTTCTCAGCCCGCGCCCTCGACCGCGGCTTGAGCGGAGTCTACGTCTCGCAGGTGCGCCTGCTCTCCGAAGAATTCAACCGCAATGAAGCCGCCGGGCAGCTCGTCCATCCTCACGCCCTGCTCGAAGATATTGAACGCGACATCCGCCGTCGTGCCGAAAACGTGGTTGCCAGCGTCAAAATCGGCGATCTGGTTGAAAACATGCTTACAGATCGAAGGGATATTTGGCTGAGCAAGGCCCAATCCCGCGAAGGCTCCATGCTGGCCTACACGCGCGGCAAAACCGGGCGCGAAGTGCGCCTGCTCAAACAACCCACCGAAAACGACGCCGGTATCTTTGCCTGCCTGAACTCCCTGCGCGATGTCGAACCCTCCGTTACCCTGGTCTTGAACGACCACGGCATGGATGCCCCTCCACCGGATGATATGCCGTTGCGAGGAGCGCTCTCCAGCGACGAAGCAACCCCCAGTTAAACGAGAGATTGCTTCGCTATCGCTCGCAATAACATAAAAAAGAGAATCCTATGTCCAACAATACCCCTACCCCTCGCGTTGGTGATGTCCGCCCCAGCCAGTTGATGTTCACCTATGGCGTTGGCGCGCTGGTTGACCTGCCCAAACTCTCGGTCATTGTCACCGGTCTCGAAGACTGGCCAGTCAACCCGGAGTACACCCATCCCATCAACGAAAGCCGCCTGCTCCAGGCTGTGCAATACCACCTGCACAATGTTGAAAAACTGCTGGCCCCGCCCGTTGTCCCCGATACTGGCGCGCAGCCCGACCCAACCGACCCATCTTATTATGTCGGTGTGCCCGTCGCCACCTTCCCACGTTGGATGGTTTGCCCACACTGCCGCATCCTGGCCCCGCTCAGCTCTGGCCTGTTCCAGCTGGATGAGAACCTGTTTCGCATGGATGAAACCTGCTACCGCCATGCCAACTGCAACAAATCCAAAAATCCCGAAGTGCTCCCGGCCCGGTTTCTCTCCGCCTGTGAAAAAGGCCACCTCGATGATTTCCCCTGGATCGACTTCGTCCACCGGAATGAACCCTGCAACCTGCCCATGCTTTCCCTGATCGAACATGGCCCTTCCGGCGAAGCCCGCGACCTGGAAGTGCGCTGCGAAAACTGCAAATCACAGCGCCGCCTGTCCGAAGCCTTTGGCCAGGAAAATCGTGAGAAGCTGCCCAAGTGTAAAGGCCGCCGCCCGCACCTGCGCGATTACGAAAGTGAACCCTGCCAGAACAACATCCGCGCCATCACCCTGGGCGCGTCGAACACCTGGTTCCCGGTGTCACTGAGCACCATCGGCATCCCGGTTTCGGCGGATATCATTATGCAATTGATCGAAGAAAATTGGGGCGTGTATAAAGCTGTCACCGCTCCGGCCATCGTTGCTTTTATGCGCACAGTTGGCCAGCTTGGGCGTCTCAGCCAGTACACTGATGAGCGCATCTACCAGGCCATTGAGCAGTACCGCCAAAACCAGGCCACCGGCAGCACCCGCGAAGCCAAACCTGACCTGAAAACCCCCGAGTGGAAGATTTTCACCGAGCACAACCCGGCCCTGAACAGTGATGAGTTCCGGCTGCGGGCCGTTCAGGTTCCGGCAAAATTTGCGGGGTTGATCAAACAGGTGGTGCTGGTCGAGCGCCTGCGCGAAGTCACCGCCCTGGTTGGCTTTACCCGCATCGACTCGGGCGGCGAAATGACCGATGAACTGGATGTCCCAACCTCCATAGCCCCGCTTTCGCGCGCCCAACCTACCTGGGTTCCGGCCAGTGAAGTGCGCGGCGAGGGTATCTTTATCCGGTTCGATGAGCAAAAAGTAGCTGAGTGGGCTCATCGCGCCGCGATCCAGGAAGCCAGCGCGGAATTCTTTGCCGCCCATAAGCAATGGTGCGAAAACCGGGGCATTGAAAAGCCCGAAAACAGCTTCCCGGGTATGCGCTATGCACTCATCCACTCTTTCTCACACGCCCTCATGCGCCAGCTTTCCCTGGAGTGTGGCTACTCTGCCGCCAGCATCCGAGAACGCATCTATGCCCAACCCGGCACAGAAACCTGCGAACCAATGGCCGGGCTGCTGATTTATACATCCGCGCCCGATAGCGAAGGCACCCTGGGCGGTCTGGTCAGCCTGGGGGAAACAGATACATTGGGTTTACACATCGCCCAGGCGCTTGAATCGGCTCACTTGTGCGCCAACGACCCGCTCTGCGCCGAACATCTCCCGGCAGCCCAGGGGCACACCATCCATGCCGCCGCCTGTCACGCCTGTCTGTTTGCCCCCGAAACATCCTGCGAAAAAGGCAACCGCTATCTAGACCGCGCCATGCTGGTCCCAACCGTGGAAAAAGACCTGCGGCACTTCTTTGGACAATCATGAGAACCTTATCTGATATCGTCCTGTTCCTGGTGGAAGACCTGCCCGAAGAACATGCCCGCCACCTGGCCGAGCTGCTCCGGGCAGAAACCCGGCTGGATTGGGCCCGCCTCATTCAGGTCTTGCGCATCGCCATCCCTCAGCTGGAATTCCAGGAGCACATTCGCCAATTTGTCGAGGCCTGGCGTGCTCTACCCGAGCCTGTCTCCCCGCTGGAAATGTCGATTGCGGTGCAATCCGCCTCGGCTGCGCTGGCGCATCAACGCCAAAAACAAAAAGTCGAACTGACCTGGACAGGCCCGCGCAGCCCGCACGTCAGCCTGCGCCGCACCGACCAGGCCCTGATCGAACTGATCAATGGGGCCAAAAAGCGCATCCTGATCGTGAGTTTTGCCGTTTATAAAGCCCGCAATATCCTTTCAGCACTAGAAAAAGCCGCCGATCGCGGGGTCGCCATCACGGTCATCCTCGAGTCGCCGGATGTGAGCGAAGGCAAGATCGCCTACAGCACCATCCGCGCCCTGGGAGCCTCCCTGCGCGAGAAGGCCAGGGTCTTCATCTGGCCGTATGCCAAACGCGCCACCACCCCGGAAGGCAAAATCGGCTCCCTGCACGCCAAGATCGGCGTGGCCGATGGCGACCACCTGTATCTCTCCAGCGCCAACCTGACGGATTACGCCATGAACATCAACATGGAAATGGGCGTCCTGGTGCACGGGAATGACCTGCCGCCCCGCATCGAAGAACATTTTGCAGAGCTGATCTCCAATGGCACCCTGGCTGAAATTGCTGATGAATAAATAATGCCGCCAGTCCGAACGAGGGGTAACGTTCTACGATTTGTTCGCTTATACCATCCCAGGGTGCTTCTATCTTGCGATGTTCATCGCCATAATATTTTGAAGTTTTCAAGGGGCGGTGCTGACCAACCTGCAAACTGCCTGGCGCGCGCCACCATGGGGAAGAAGGCTGTTAGGGCGGGTGGGGAAAGGATAAGCCACAAGCAATTCTCAACACGATTTGCAGCAAGCCATCTTCCCCCTGTGCAGGCCGGGAGGAATCTAATGCGCGGCAAAAAACATCCAGAAGGTGGTTGCATTCCTAAACCATGCAAACAAATCGGGAAATTCGTCACTAGACAAAACAGTTCCAATTTCGTAATATCCAATCATGCGAAACATACTGCTTTTCATCAGCCTGTTCCTGCTTTCTGCATGCATGGTTACACCCAATATTCAACCTTCCGCCAAGGTAGATTTGACCGATCTCCAGCCATTACCCACGCCATCGATCAGTGAAACCCCACTGCGAGTGGCGGTGGCAGCGGTTATCTCACCCAAAGGCACCGTTGAATCTTATTCCGGACTGGTCAATTATTTGGGAGAAAAAACTGGCCGCCCGGTTGAACTTGTCCAGCGCCGCACTTACATGGAAGTAAATGACCTTTTGGAAACCAGCGAGGTGGACTTGGCCTTCGTGTGCACCAGCGCCTACATCGCCGGGCAACGGGATTTTGGTATGGAACTGTTGGCGGCTCCACAAGTAGATGGTGGAACTGTCTACTATTCCTACCTGATTGTCCCAATGGAAAGCCAGGTCCGCAGCATGGCCCATTTGAAAGGAAAAGTTTTTGCTTTGACCGATCCCATTTCGCTGACAGGGCGCGCCTACCCTACAACACTAGTGACCCAACTTGGTGCTACGCCTGAAACCTTCTTTAAACGTACATTCTTTACTTATAGTCACGATGAGGCCATTTACGCGGTAGCCAATGGCCTGGCAGATGGCGCTGGAGTGGATAGCCTGATATACGATTACGCACTCTCGCGCGACCCGGCGCTCTCTGGGAAAGTAAAAATCATCCACATATCACCATCATTTGGCATTCCGCCAGTAGTAGTCAATCCAAATTTGCGCCCGCAAATCAAAATAGAACTACAAAACTTGCTTCTGGATATGTCAAATGATCCTGTCGGTCGGGATGCTCTGACTGCCATCGGGGTAGAAAAATTTGTGATCATCAATGATTCATCTTATGAGAGTGTCCGGTCATTGCTCGATGGAATTCCTCTCCTGTTTGGACTGCCGTGAGCCAAAACTTGCTCCACAGATTTTGGAATATTATTTCATCTGTTAGTGTGCGCGCAAAAATCTTGGGCATGGCACTCATGCTCATCCTGTTGCTGGGCGCGGGCGTTACCTGGCAGGTTCTCCACTCCCTCACCTACATCGTACAATCGCAACTCGAAAACGAAAGTATTACATCGGCCAGAGATCTGGCTGCTCGCGCCGCAGACCCTATCCTCCTCAACGACTTGGTCAGATTGCAAAGACTTTTAGTAGAAACCCAGCAAAACAACCCCGATGTGCGCTACGCTTTCATATTGGATAAAAACGGCGATATACTGGTACATACCTTCGGCGCAGGGTTCCCCCCCGACCTGCTCACCGCAAATGATGCAGGCTCATCTGAACATCACCATACCATCATATTACAAACAAACAATGAATTAATTTGGGATACCGCAGTGCCAATTTTTAACGAAAGAGCTGGCACCGTACGGCTCGGGCTTTCAGACGCGCGCCTGCGTAACGCGGTTCAATCCTTGACCATCCAATTAGCCCTGATGATCGCATTCGTTTCGGCGCTTGGAATTCTGGTTGCCACCTTCCTGACCTTCCTTTTAACCCGTCCAGTACGAGAATTAGTTTCAGCTACACAAGCCGTTGCCAAAGGAGATTTTTCGCCTCGGCTGGCACGTTGGGCTGATGACGAATTCGGTGACCTGGCCGAAGCTTTCAATGCCATGACCACAGAACTGGGCAACACCAATGAAATTCGCCAGGAACGTGAAGAATTGCGACGCCAACTGCTCGAAAAAGTGATTGCCACCCAAGAAGATGAGCGCCGCCGCATTGCCCGCGAACTACATGACAGCACATCCCAAAATCTTACATCACTGATGGTAGGATTAAAAAACCTGCAAGACTCCTGTAGCGAACCTAACATCGAAAACCAGGCCGAATCTCTGCGCCGAGTTGCCGCCCAAACCCTGGAAGAAGTTCATGATATTTCCATGCGCTTACGCCCGCGCATTCTCGATGACCTCGGCCTTGCAGCTGCGATGGAACAACTCACCCGCGAATGGCAGGCGCGCCATAAATTACCAGTAGATTTGGTTATTCATATTGGGCAAGAACGCCTCCCTGGTGAAATTGAAACCGCCATCTACCGCATTGTGCAAGAATCACTCACAAATGCAGCTCGCTATTCTGGAGCACGCTCCGTCTCAGTGCTAGTGGAGCGACGCGGCGAACAGGTGATTGCGATTGTAGAAGATGACGGTCGAGGCTTCGCTCCCAGCCTGTCACCCAATGAGCGTCATCTTGGCCTGGCTGGGATGCGCGAACGCGCCGAACTACTGGATGGAAAACTGACCATCGAAAGCTGGCCTGGCGCGGGTACGAGCATCCATGTTCAGATTCCTATTAGCGCCAGTTCTTTAGAAGAGATCAAGGGTAATCTGTAAGTTATGACCACCATTATCCTTGTTGACGATCATTCCGTTCTCCGCTCCGGGTTGAAGCTGCTGTTAGAAAGCCAACCCGACCTGAAAGTGATTGGAGAAGCCTCCAGCGGCCTCGAAGCCCTGGAACTGGCGAGCAAACTCCGGCCTGATTTGATCCTGCTTGACCTTTCGATGCCTGGCCTGGGCGGGTTGGATGCGCTTCCAGCGCTGAGAAAAACCATCTCTTCGACCAAAATCCTGGTTCTTACCATGCACGATGAGCCGCAATACCTGCGCTCCGCACTCAAAAGCGGAGCGTCTGGCTATGTACTAAAAAAGGCCGTCGATGCCGAACTGATTTCTGCTATTCGTTCTGTCTTGCGTGGTGAAATGTATGTCCACCCTTCCATGACGCGCACCCTGCTTGATGATATGCTTCCTCACGCCGGAGAGAGCCTGCCCGATGCCTGGAATACACTCAGTGATCGTGAGCAGGGTGTATTAAGGCTGGTGGCCCTGGGGCATACATCTGCAGAAATTGCAACGTTACTTAATTTGAGTGATAAAACGGTGGAAACTTATCGCGCGCGCGGCATGGAAAAACTTGGCCTACATAACCGGGCGGCACTGGTGCGGTTTGCCTTGAAGAAGGGCTTGTTGTCAAACGATTAGGGTGTGTTTGGGTTGCTTTGTTCAAATCACGCGCAAAAAAACAAAATGGGGTCTGTTGGCGCGTGGCAGGTATTCGTAGATTGTATAGACTGGTTGGGTCAAATAAATCAAAATATCCACCTGAATATTCTCGCTAAAATGCTGCGAAAGCTGTCCACCTGCCGGTTTGACGGTTTCCTGCCAGGAATCGTTGAAGGCGCCTTTGCACCTAAACTTCATATTCGCGAAGGTGAATATGACAAGTGTCATTGTTTTGCGGGAACATTGTCACCCGGTTTGTAGGATTTTCCCCTACAGACCCGTAAAAAGAGAGGGATTTTTCCTGCTACAAAGCCACCTTGATGATGAGTAAAGTAGGGGGAGTGGTATTGCTTTTCAAATTCTTACTTTCTTTAGGAGGCACTATGGCTGAAGCACCGAAAGATGTTCTTGTGCGAATGCGTGATGACCTTCAGCGCGCTCTTGAAAAAGCGCCTGGAGACCGCCGTTGGGTAATGGTGATTGACCTGCGCAAATGCGTGGGTTGCCATGCCTGCACCATTGCGTGTGTTGCCGAGAATAAGCTACCCCCTGGCGTAGTTTATCGTCCAGTTTTGGAACAAGAACGTGGAACATACCCCAATGTTTCGCGTATGTTTGTGCCGCGCCCATGTATGCAGTGCGATAACCCACCCTGCACCCAGGTTTGTCCGGTAACGGCCACATACAAGAATGCAGAAGGTGTTGTGGATGTAAATTATGAAGATTGCATCGGTTGTCGCGCATGTATCGTGGCCTGCCCCTATGGTGCTCGCACATCTGACTTTGGCTATACCTACCTGGAAGAACTGCCAGTATTGGATGGCGCAATCGTTGGTCGTGTAACGTCCGAAGAATATGAGCGTTCAGCCAACTATGAATATGGCAAAGAATATCCGCGACTTAATCATCGTGCTTCACCGATTGGCAACGCTCGCAAATGTCACTTCTGCTTGCACCGTATTCATGAAGGTGAACTTCCGGCCTGCACAACAACTTGTATTGGCCGCGCAACGCTGTACGGCGATGCCAATGACCCCGACAGTGTGGTTTCGGAAATGATTAAACTGCCCAATGTTATTCGGCTTAAGGAAGAATTGGGTACCGAACCGCGTGTGTATTACCTGGTGTAGGAGGATGATGTGAAAAAGTCAAGTTTCCCCAAGTGGTTAGATTTCAATGCCATGAGCAGCTTCGAGCGTGTCACGCTGCTTGCGGGCATAGTAGCGTTTTTGCTTGGTCTCTGGGGTCTGTATACCCGCCTTTTTGTGGGTGAGCGCGAAGTCGGTTATGGCTCATATGTAGTGTGGGGCCTGTGGGTCACCATGTACCTGTTCCTGGCAGGGATCGCTACCGGATCATACATCCTGGCTGCTTTTGAATATCTCTTCAACATTCCACTTTTCAAGGGTGTAGGCAAATCTGCTTTATGGGCTGGCCTGGTTACGATGCCTGGCGCTTTAGCCAGCATTGGTATGGATCTGGGCCACATGGAGCGCATCATCAAGGTTTACCTTCAGCCAAATTTCTCATCCCTGCTGGCTCAAATGGTATGGGGTTACACCTTGTTCCTCGTCATCACTGTGATCACACTCTGGATGGCCTTCAAACAAAAAGCTGGCACCCCTGCCGATGGTGCTTTCAAAGCAGTTTTGTGGATTGGCCTGGTAATGTCCATTTTCTTGAGCGGTGGCGTGGGTGCGCTCCTGGGGGTAAACGCCAGCCGCCCCTACTGGAGCATTGGTCTGCTTTCTGTGCAGTTTCCCATCTATGCCTTTGCTTCGGGCGTTTCATTGATGATGATCGTAGTGGGATGGTTCCTGGGATTCAAAGATGAAAAACAGCGCGAGCATCTCTTGCGCTGGCTGGGTTGGGTCGCCATTGGGCTTTCGCTTGCCAAAATCTACATCCTTTGGGCGTATCTTTCGCAGGGTTGGTACAGCAACCTGCCCGGCGTGATTGACCCGATCCGCGAGATCATGTTTGGCAAATACTGGTGGTACTTCTGGGTTATCCAAATTGCCCTGGGCACCCTTGTTCCGTTGTTTATCCACATGACACCCAAATTGGCTCACAATAACCTGTGGGCAGGGCTGACCGGCCTCATGGTGTTGACCGGTTTTGCCGTGGCTCGCGCCAACATTGTGTTCCCCGCCATGACCGTTGAGGCGCTGGATGGGCTTCCGGAAGCCTTTTTTGGCCCGCACCTGAGCATTACGTATTACCCGACCCTCCTTGAGTGGTCTGTAACCCTGGGCGTGTTGGGCGGTGTTACGCTGTTTTTCCTGCTTGGCGCGCGCTATCTCTCCATTTTCAATAAGCCCTCGGAGGTGAAGTAATGAACACCCAACAACCCAAAGATTGCCAAATTTCACGGCGTGATTTCTTGAAACTTTCAGGCATAACCAGCGCAGCAACAGCTTTCCTGGGTTCCCTGCCGCATGTCCAAGACGTTCTGGCACAGGGTGCAGGCAATTCCGCCTACAAACTGGCCGATGCCGCCAACCAGGTTTACTCGGTTTGCCAGCAGTGCAATACGCAATGCGGCATCAAAGTCAAAATTGTAAATGGCGTGGCCGTCAAAATCGAGGGCAACCCCTATTCTCCCTGGAATATGGTTCCACACCTGCCCTACGACACCCCGATCGCCGAAATGGGGCCAGTGGATGCCCCACTCTGCCCCAAAGGCCAGGCGGGCTTACAAACCGCCTACGATCCCTTCCGCATTACCCAGGTGCTGAAACGCTCCGGGAAACGCGGCGAGAACAAATGGGTCACCATTCCCTTTGACCAGGCCATCACCGAAATCGTGGAAGGCGGCAAACTGTTCGCCAATGTTCCTGGTGAAGAAGGCCGTGAAGTGGAAGGCCTGCGCTCATTGCGCGCTTTGACCGATGCCAAAGTGATGAAGTCGATGAATACCGCCATCGGCGCTATCCGGTCGGAAAAAGATGTTGAGAAAAAGAAAGCCTTGATCGAAAAATTTAAAACCGATTTCGCTGCTGACCTGGACAAGATGATCGACCCTGATCATCCCGATTTTGGCCCCAAAAACAACCAGATTTTGTACTTCTGGGGGCGCAAGAAGGGCGGGCGTTCGGATATTGCACATCGCTTCTTTGGCTCTGGCCTTGGCACTACCAACCGTCACGGCCATACTACCGTCTGCCAGGGTTCGCTGTACTTCTCAGGCAAATCCATGAGCGACCAGTGGGATGCCGCTACCGCCAAGTTTACCGGCGGCGCCAAAGCCTATTGGATGGGCGACACCGCCAGCGCCGATTTTGTCATTTTCGTGGGTGCATCACCCTTCGAAGGAAACTATGGCCCCACCAACCGCGTGCCACGCATCACCGAGCGGTTTGCTACAGGCGAGATGAAGTTCGCAGTCATTGACCCGCGCCTTTCAAAAATCGGCGGCAAAGCCTGGAAATGGCTTCCCAATAGACCCGGCTCCGAAGGCGCAATTGCCCTGGCAATGATCCAGTGGGTGATTGCCAACGAGCGCTACGATGCCAAATACCTGGGCCTGGCCAACAAAGCGGCTTCATCCAAAGCCAAGGAACCGACCTGGTGTAACGCCGCCTGGCTGGTGAAAGTCGATAAAGAAAAAGGCACCCCAGGCAAATTCCTGCGCGGCTCAGAACTGAAACTTGTTGAAAAGAAAGAAACCGAAAAAGATGGCGTCAAGACCGTCACCTATGAGAGCATCCCTGCTGCCGATGGTGCAACCCCGGTCGTCTATGTCACCGACCCGTTTGTGGTACTGGATGCTGATGGCAAGCCCGTCCTGTTCGATCCGAACGATGCTGAGAATCCTGTTGTTGCCGGGCAATTGTTCGTTGAAAACGCCACAGTGGGCGAGTTTACCGTTAAGACCAGCCTGCAACTCCTGAAAGAATCAGCCAATGCCAAGACTATCGAAGAATGGGCTGAAATCGCTGGCTTGCGTGCCGGGGACATTGAAGAACTGGCATTTGAGTTTACATCGCACGGCAAAAACGCCTGCGTGGATATCCACCGCGGCGTCAGCCAGCACACCAATGGTTACTACAACGTAATCTCATGGTACAACCTGGCCCTGCTCATTGGCAACTTTGACTGGCGCGGTGGGCAGGTTTACGCCAGCACCTATGATCTTTCCGGCGCAAAAGCCGAAGGCCCCATCTTGTTCAGCAAAGCCGACCCTGGCGCGTTGGTTCCATTTGGCCTGAGCCTGATCCGCCACGATGTCAAATACGAAGAATCCACCATCTACATGGATCTGCCCGAAGACCAGCATTACCCCGCCAAACGCAACTGGTATCCATTGGCATCAGATGTATACGAGGAAATCATCCCATCCGCAGGCGATATGTACCCGTATCCGATCAAAGCCGCCTTCATGTACATGGGCTCACCGGTCTACTCCCTGCCTGGCGGCCACACCTGGATCGAAATCCTCTCGAATGTAGAAAAACTGCCCCTGTTTGTTGCCAATGACCTCATCGTCGGCGAAACCAGCATGTATGCCGATTACATCTTCCCCGATGTCTCTTACCTGGAACGCTGGGAGTTCAGCGGCTCGCATCCCAACATTACCTTCAAAGTGCAGGGTGTGCGCAACCCGACCATCGCCCCGCTGACAGGGACTGTCAAAGTCTATGGGCAGGAGATGGCATCGCAGTTCGAGGCCATGCTGCTGGCCCTGGCCGAGAAGTTGGAACTGCCCAACTTTGGCCCGAATGGCCTGGGCGAAGGTATCGATTTCAATCACCCCGATGACCTGTACATTCGCATGGTGATGAACCTGGCCTATGGCGAAAAGAAAGAATTTGAAGACGCTGTTCCCGAGGCATCACCAGAAGAAATTGACCTGTACATCAAATCACATGCCCACCTGCCCAAAGCAGTCTTCGACCCAGAGCGCTGGCAGAAAATCGCGGGCGACCTGTGGCCGCGTGTGGTCACAGTTATGGCACGTGGTGGGCGTTTCCAGGCATATGAGAAAGGCTATCCTGGCGATGGTGTTCGCGCTGGCTCCTTTGATGAACCTTACATCATTCCAACCGGCGTAAAATATGGCAAGCTCATCAACATGTACCTGGAAAAGAACGTCAGCATCAAGCACTCAGGCACAGGCAAAGCGCTTTCTCCGGTGCCAACCTACGTTGAGCCGTACATGGGCTTTGACGGCAATGTCATTGATGATGAAAAAGACGGCTACGATCTGAAACTCATTACCTATCGTGAAATTGCCCAGACCAAGAGCCGCACCCAGGGCAACTACTGGCTAAAAGCTATCCTACCGGAAAACTTCCTTTTGATGAACTCGGTAGATGCTGCCAAACGCGGCCTGCACGATGGTCAAACCGTGCGCATCTCATCTGCCAGCAACCCCAATGGTGAATGGGACTTTGGCGAGACCGGCAAACGCCGCATCGAAGGCAAGCTCAAAGTTGTTGAAGGCATGCGCCCCGGCGTTGTTGCATTCGCTCTTGGCTTTGGCCACTGGGCCTATGGTTCTCAAGATATCAGCATTAATGGCACCACCATTTTGGGTGATGAGCGCCGTTTCGAAGGTTTCCATGCCAATGCAGCCATGCGCACTGACCCACTGGTGACCAATACCTGCCTGTTTGACCCCGTTGGTGGCTCGGCGGTGTTCTATGACACCCAGGTAAAGGTTGAGAAAGTTTAATACCGATCACGGGTGACAGTCACTTCTTCAAGTGACTGTCACCCGCCCCAAAGGAACCCCCTATGTTTTCACTTGGTACACCCGAACTACTGATCTTGCTTGCAATCATAATCATTTTGTTTGGTGCTGGTCGTATTGGTAAAATAGCAACAGAACTTGGATCTGGCTTAAAAGCCTTCAAAGAAAACTTGCAAAGCGAACAAAAACAATAATTTTTACTCCGAAGCCTGTCTGCCTAACCGAAACCGCAAAATCCCACGCCCTTTGTGGGATGGCAGCAGGACTGTAGAACAGGTTTTAGCCTGCCCTACCAGGTAAAAGTGGAAACGCTTTTGCCCCCACAAAATCCCGCATTTTGCGAGATATGGAAAGGAGAACCCCAGCATTGCTCCCTGCAAGGCTGTCTCCTTTCCACAGGAGACAGCCTTTTTTTGTCACCCAGCATTCAAAGCTTCTAAACCAACAATGAAAGTAAACAACTTTCTATCCCAAATAAGGAAAAACCATGAACTTGCAGATCCTCCTCGAAAAATCTGCCCACGGCCATTCTCACCTTTGCCCGCGACAAATCCTTGGCGTGCGGATGGGTTTATTGGGACTAAAAACGATTGGCTTCGATGCGCCCCCCGCAAAAAAACGCCTGCTTGTCATCGTTGAAACAGATGGGTGCTTTGCCGACGGCATTACTGCCGCCACAAATTGCACCGTAGGGCATCGCACCCTGCGTGTGGAAGATTTCGGCAAAGCCGCTGCTGTTTTTATAGATACTCTAACCGGCCAGACACTACGCATCGCCCCTGCGCTGGATGTCCGCCAAAGAGCCTATGCCTATGCTCCAGGCGAATCACGTCACTACTATGCCCAGATGCAAGCCTACCAGGTGATGCCAGATGATGAGATGTTCACTGTCACCCCCGTACTGCTCAATATATCCAGCGATGCACTTGTTTCACGCCCCGGCATTCGTGTTCACTGCGACGCCTGCGGTGAAGAAATCATGAACGAACGCGAAATTAAGCATCACGAATTGACACTTTGCCGTTCCTGCGCCGGAAACAGCTATTACCAACTGACCAGGCAAGATATATTTTGGCCTCTTGCAGTTCCGCGCCCAATTACAGGCTAACACCAGTAATTCCACATTCAAAATTGAGTCGCAGGCAAAAGGGCCAAAATCCTAACGCCAGGGCGCAGAGTCGCAAAGGTTTTTTAGAAAATTTGGCCTGACCGTTACTCTAATCGGTCTTTTTATCGATTTGCGCGGATAAGTCAAAAAACTTGGCGTCTTTGCGACTTTGCGTTAATTCCATTGGTTTCAAATTTGGAATGGCTGAGGCTAACACTAGCTTACTTGACTTTAGGGTTTGGGTACGGGACGTTGGCCATTTTAGAGTGTGTAACAGGCCACATCCAGTAGGGAAAACAAGGCAGACCTCGGTACCAGGGTACAGCCACAATCTGCCAGGGATAACTAAAGCGCGCCGATTTCGGCGCGCTTTTTGTCCAAAACCACGTTGGGTCGCTCCGATGCCCCGGCCACCTGCCCGCAGATCACGGCAGTGGTTTCGGCATCATCGCCCAGGTTGGCGGCAGCCAGTGTCACCGCAGCGGAAAGTGAATAAGATTCCCGGAAGGCATGGACAAACTCGATGGGCCGGTTAGGCGGGCATTCCGCTGGTTTTGGCAGCCTGGGCCAGTTCAGCCGGGAGTGGCAGCCCTTCGAGCAAGGAGTAGGCGGAGTGAGTGGTCAGGTGGATGTACATTCAGCAATTCCAAATCTAAAAATCATCCAGATAGGTCAGGCGAGATTTCCAGACCTTCTTCCATGAAAGAGAAAAGGTCATCCCAAGTTTCAAAGACCATGTAGCGGGTTAAGGCGCGTAAGTCATCAAAAAAGGTTTTTCG
>CAIJPN010000145.1 GCA_903822545.1 uncultured Anaerolineae bacterium
CGCAATGACCGCTTCCGGCCCTTGTTCATAAACTTTGCGAATTTCTTCGTCAGTTGGTATTTGCAATGTTGCCATGTTCCCAATTGTCAACGACTTTCCTATTTTCTGCAACCCTACTCGGCTATGCCTGAGTAGTTACAATCAATACCATGAAACGGTCAAAGGTATCTGATGCAAAAACACAACAATGGCTGGTTCAGGTAATAGAAAAGATTCGTAAGACTTGGAAAGGCTGGTTGGAGTTCCATCCAGGTACCGAGCGTATAAAAAGCCTCAGTGACACAACTCCCATCTTGAACTATCACATGCAGGCCATTCTATTAGGTGGAGTGATTGCAGAAATGGCAAACTGGCGGACTACTTTGCAAATCCAATCTTTTACGACGGGTTATCAAAGCTTGGGATTCGCACTGCCCTTCGTGGTCGGTATTTGGCTGCTATTTGTCAGCAACACCTTTTTTGTGGCAACTAATGTAGAAAATAGTAAAAATATTGTTGTAACAATATTTCGAAATGCGATAATCTACTCCTTTGGCGTGTGTGTTGTTCACGCGACTCTTGTTACTGCATACGGACTGGGATATCAAATGTATTCAGCACTGTATGATAACATCTCCGTCAACCCAAACTGGTTCTGGTTTTCCTATGCGATTCCTTCTGTTGCAATCTATGCTTTTGTTTTGCCTTTGATCTTATTTCTAAGCGGATTAATGACTGCTGCAATTAAACAACGCTATCTGCGCGTTGGCGCTTCCCGAACAGACTTCAACAACAACATCGCCCTAATAAATCTGCTATTGATGTTTGCTTTTTGGAACGGTGTGTTCAGTCCCATCTTGGCGTTTTTGGGCTTTACCTCACCCGGGTTTTACGTAGGCTTTGGAACTGCCATTTGGATTGGAGTACTGGGTTTAATCACGATTTTCGCCAATAGCCTTCATAAAAAAAGGATCAAAATAAAATGTTCAAGCTGCAAAAGTGAGTTTATTTTGCCTGGCGATAAAGCTAGCTGTCCCAACTGCAATCGAATGATTTGTGACTGGGCATTTATCCGTCAAGACATTGTAAATAAACCATTGTGATCATTAAGTTTGATCATTGCCAAACACGTAGTTTTTTTGGAGTCCAAGGAATAAAGATATGGGAGAAACTCTAGATGTTCACCCAACGAAAATCCGTTCTGAATTATTTGAAATCGTATTGAAAGATTTGCGCGGTACTGCCAACGGTGAAGAAGAAATCATCACAGAGCAAACGGTGCATGACCGTTATGTATTGGGCTTGATTGCCCCCAAGGGCCACACGCCCCTGCCGCCCGATGAAGATGAAGACCTGGCGTCGGATGGCACGGATGGCGAGGATGGAGTCAGCGAGCCGGTCAACATCCAGACGCGCACGATGTTGCCGTCTTCCATGGGGATGACGTTCACCGTTGCGCCGGACGCGACGGAAATTGTCATCACGGCAAAATGGGGGCATTACGAACCGACCCCCAGCACCGAACTGGGTCTGGAACTGGAACGCCCACGGAATGTGTGGAAACGCACCCAGATTGAAAAAGTGAGTGAGCCAATCCCGCTCAAAGAAGGCCGCCTGCGGCGCTGGACACCCTCGCTGGACTTTCCCGACGTGTATGTGGATGGCCGGATGCGGAAAATCGCCAGTCAATGGGTCATTACCCTGTTCCTGGTCAATGGACAGCAGGAACCTTCCAAGTTGCGCGATGTCGCCTGGCTTTTCCAGCCTGAATTATCGGTCGAAGCGCCCGATGGTGAGCCAATTTTTGTCCGCCGCATGAATGTGCGCGCCAATGCCAACCCCGAAGACCTGGCCATGCAAATGGTCTATCGCAAGCAAGTCGAATTTTCTGTTGGGCATGGGGTCGCCACGCATACCGAATTGCTCGAAGGCAGTTTTGACAGGGCGGTGCGCATTCGGACAGAAACCGCTCCCACCTATGAGCTTTCAAAAACCATTGCGCCTGCTCCCCAGGATGTGCCTGGCCTGGCAGGGGTTGAACTGGACATGAAGGCGCTGTCCGAAACCCCGAATGGGAGCTTCGGCGCGGCGCTGACGCCCCTGGTGGCGGCTTACCGAATCTGGCTGGCCGGAATCGAAGCCCGCGCCACTTCCCCGGAGCCGGATTTACAGCCTTATTCTCCGCAGGCCCAAACTGTGGTTGAAAATTGCCGCCGTGTTTTATCCCGGCTGGAAAACGCCATCGCCCTGTTGGATGCCAACCCACAAGCGGCAGAGGCTTTCCGGTTTGCAAATCGCGCCATGTGGCAGCAACGGGTTCACTCACTTTATACGTTATCCGTGCGCCAAAAGCAAAACGAGACACTGGAAGAGATTGACCAGCCCAAAAACCGCACCTGGTACTTGTTCCAACTGGCCTTTGTCTTAATCAATCTCCCCGACATGGTGGACCCAACCCATCCAGAACGCAGTGCCGAGGATTCATCCATTGCGGATGTGCTCTGGTTCCCCACCGGCGGTGGCAAGACCGAAGCCTACCTGGGCCTCACCGCGTTTACGCTTGCCATTCGTCGCCTGCAAGGCAAAATGGGCGAATACGATGGAAGCGCTGGCATCACCGTTTTGATGCGCTACACCCTCCGCCTTTTGACCTTGCAACAATTCCAACGCGCCACAGCGCTGATCTGCGCCTGTGAACAGATTCGGAAATCTGACGCCCAAAAGTGGGTTGATGAACCTTTCCGTATCGGGTTGTGGATTGGCAAAAAGAGCACGCCCAACTGGACGGATGAGAGCGACCAGGTTGTCAAAGAATATCGCCGGGGTGGCAGTTTCCGCAGTTCGGCGGTGGGTGGCAGTGGCACACCGCACCAATTAACCAATTGTCCCTGGTGTGGTGAAACCCTGAAACCTGGCCGCGACATCCAGGTGGAAACCTTCAAAGCTGGCGCAGGCCGCACGCTGGTGTATTGCCCATCTGTAGTATGTGAATTTAATCAGCGCAATGCCCAGGGCGAAGGTCTGCCCGTTGTGGTGGTAGACGAAGAAGTTTATCGTCGCCTACCTGCGCTTTTGATTGCGACGGTGGATAAATTTGCCCAAATGCCCTGGAAGGGCGAAACACAAATGCTGTTTGGCAAGGTAAACGCCTATTGTCCACGGCATGGCTTTCGCTCCCCGGAAATTGATGACACCGACTCTCATCCAAAATACAAACAAAGCGGATTGCCTGCCGTTCAAAGCGAAGAACGCGGCCCGCTCCGCCCGCCAGACCTGATTATCCAGGATGAATTGCACCTGATTACCGGCCCCCTGGGAACCCTGGTCGGGTTGTATGAAACCGCGGTGGATGGGCTTTCCACCTGGGAGTACCAGGGGAAGACCGTGCGTCCCAAAATTATCGCTTCGAGCGCCACCATCCGCAGGGCAGCGGAGCAAGTCCAGGCCCTGTATGTGCGCAAAGCAAATATCTTTCCCCCTTCGGGTTTGGATATTGAAGATAACTTCTTCTCCCGGCAAATTGCTCCCAGCGAAAAAACACCGGGGCGTTTGTACTTCGGCGTGTGTGCGCCTGGTGTGCAAGCCAAGGTTGTGATGATTCGCGTTTATTCTGCCTTTTTGTCTGCGGCACAATTCCTCTATAAAAAATATGGCGCGGCGGCAGACCCCTATATGACGTTGGTCGGGTACTTCAATGCCATGCGCGAATTGGGTGGTCAACGCCGCCTTGTGGATGACGCAATCAGCACCCGCCTGCGCCAAATGAACAAGCGCGGGATGGAAAATCGGTTCTTCCATACCAATAGCATCAAAGAATTAACATCGCGTGTTGGCGCTACCGACATCCCCGAAACCCTGGATCGTTTGAATGCGGTTTTCGAGCCGAACGCAGAACAGCAAAGGAAAACAAAATCCAAGAACAATGAGAAAGTAGATTATTCCGATATTCCGATTGATGTTCTCCTGGCAACCAACATGATTTCAGTCGGTGTAGATGTTCCGCGCCTGGGATTAATGACGGTTGCCGGTCAGCCAAAATACACCGCGGAATACATCCAGGCGACCAGTCGTATTGGTCGTCGCTTTCCAGGCCTGGTTTGTACCGTGTACAGTTGGGTGCGTCCGCGCGACCTGAGCCATTTTGAACGCTTTGAACACTACCACGCCACGCTTTATCAACAGGTGGAGCCGCTTTCGGTGACGCCGTTCTCCCCGCGCGCCTTGGATCGGGGTCTGAGTGCGCTCCTGGTTTCTTATGTCCGGTTATTGGGCGAGAAATTTAACGGTAACAAAGATGCGGGGTCTTTGCAGGCAGGTCATGAATTTATCCTGCGCGCCCTGGAAGAAATCGGGCGGCGGGCCGCTTCCGTGACATCCGACGAAGATTTGGAATCTGTTGTGCGTGACGAACTAAACACCAAAATTGCCAGGTGGCTGGGTTATGCGGCGACCGTTTCAAAAGGCGGCGGGCGACTTGGGTACGAGACTGAAAATGACGGCCAAACTATCGGTTTGCTTTCTCGCCCGGGCAAAGAACGTGATGAATTCACCTGTTTGACAAGCCTGCGCGATGTTGAATCGCCTGTGACCCTGATTCTGAACAATTATGAGTTGAAAACCCCTGTGAAAATTGTTGAAGGGGAGGATGGAAACGAATGACCACCAATAACCAACCCAACAATTTTCGAGTTGGCGAGTTAAATTCCAGCCAATTGCTGTATAGCTTTGGCGTTGGCGCCATTGTAGACTTGCCGCAGATTTCAGTCATTGTGTCTGGATTAGACGATTGGACACAAGACCCCAACCACGTCCGCGAAATCAAAGAAGATCGTTTATTAATCGGGCTAAAAGCGGCAGTTGGCCCCCACATACGCAAGATGTATTCACTGCCCGCTACACCAGATTCGTCGGGCAATCCGTTTGATCAAGAAGCCTTGATTGGCGTCCCGGTCAGCACTTTCCCAAACTGGATGGTTTGTCCTGCCTGCCGAAGGCTTGCTTCCCTGACCACTGGCGTTTTTGAACTTCGGCCTGATATGTACCGCCCAGATCGAACCAAATATGTTCATGCGAATTGCAGTGTTGCCAAAACAAAACCGCCCGTTGCATTGCCTGCGCGTTTCCTGGTCACCTGTGAAAAAGGCCACCTGGATGATTTTCCGTGGATTGATTTTGTCCACTATTTCGGACAAAAACCATGTACTGGTTCTCCCAGTCTAACTCTGGAAGAATATGGGCCATCCGGTGAAGCGCGTGATTTGTTTGTCTTTTGTCAAACCTGTGAAAATCGTCGGCAAATGGCAGAAGCCTTTGGCAAAGATAACCGCGAAAAACTACCCGACTGTTCTGCCCGCCGCCCTCACCTGCATGATTTTGACTCTGACGGATGTAAGCTTAAGATGCGTCCGATTTTGCTGGGGGCGTCGAACCTTTGGTTCTCACAGGTATTAAGTGCCATTTCAATCCCAGATGCTGTGGACAAATTATCCTTGCTTGTCAATGATCACTGGGGAATGCTAAACGACATTGATAGCCTGGATGGTTTGAAATATGCGCAAAAAAGGGGAGATTTAAAGGCGTTTGTTGGTTTCTCCTTGGAAGAAATTTTGACGGCTATCAAAAACAAACGCGAATCCAGCGTTGCCGATGAAGAACCCGAAGGAAACCCCGACCTGCTTTTACCTGAATGGATGGCTTTTTCATCTGGGGATGAAAAATTACGTTCGACCGAATTCCAAATTAAAAAAGTTTCTTCGCCAGGGAAATTCAAATCCCTGATTTCAAAAGTCGTCCTGGTCGAGCGCCTGCGGGAAGTCAAAGCATTGGCCGGTTTTACCCGTATTGATTCCCCGTCTGAATTGGATGATGGTGACGAACAACGCATTGATGCCGCCCCGTTGAGCCGTTCCAAAGTGAACTGGCTGCCAGCCGTGGAAGTGCGCGGGGAAGGGATATTTATTGAATTTAGCGAAGCGAAAATCCAGAACTGGTTGTCAACCCCAGCTGTGCTGGAGCAAGAACGAATATTCTTGAACTCGCATATCGCCTGGCGGACTGCCCGGAATTTTTCAAACCCATCGGCGAATTTTCCCGGAATGCGTTACATCCTTCTTCACACCTTCAGCCATGCGTTAATGCGGCAAATAGTCCTGGAATGCGGTTACACCCAGGCAAGCATAAGGGAACGAATTTATTCAAGAAGCCCCAATACTGAGGGTGGACCAATGGCTGGTATTTTGCTCTATACATCTGCGCCTGACAGCGAAGGGACATTGGGCGGTCTCGTAAACTTGGGCAATCCCGAAATGCTGGAATACCATATCCAAACTGCGCTCGAAGAAGCTACTTTGTGCGCTTCAGACCCAACCTGTTCAGAGCACCGCCCAGAATATGGGACATCCTTGCATGCCGCAGCATGTCATGCCTGCCTGTTTGCCCCGGAAACATCCTGCGAAAAAGGAAACCGCTATTTGGATCGTGCAGTATTGGTTAATACAATTAGCTCTGGTGACAGCGCGTTTTTTGCCTAAGAACTTGGGGAGTCAGTATTGATTGCTGCCTGGGTTGCTTGGCTGGCTGCTCAGACCCTGCTACCTCCCCATCGACCTCACCTGCGCCGTTCCCGTTTCCGTCACCAGCGCCTGTGGCACAATAGATGGGAACAACGCCGATAAATCCGCCGAGACAGCCACATATACCGTATCGTTGGCATCGCTCACCCGGATGCCCGTCACCACCGGGCGGATGTTGAGGCGGGCCAGGTAATCGTTGTTCATATCCGCGTAGTGCTGGGCGGTGGAGTAGGTCTGGCCGGTCGGGTGGATCGCGCCGCCTTCGCGGAAGGTGCGCCAGTTGAGCTCCACCACCGCGCCAACCGCGGCGGCATCGGCGGCTTTGCCCAGTTCCTGGCGGGCATACAGGTAGCGGCCCACATCGAAGGTCAGGGCCATCAGCGGGACAAACACCACCCCGATAAATATCGCCCAGAACGTCATCGAGTACGCGCGTCGATCTTTCAGCATCGGCTACCAGCCTTCCTGCCGGAAGGTGGCTTCGGCGCGCAGTTGGAACGGGCCTTCGGGCAGGCCGGGGAAAATGGCAGACAGGCCACCAAAGAAGTTGGGCACTTCGCCGGTGACGCGGATCTTCAGCAGGCTGCCCGCCCGGCCACCCGGAGCCAGGATGGTGACATCGCCGTGCTGGATGATGGCGGCTGTTTCAATCGCGGCACGGGCTTCGGAAACAGCGTAGCAGGGGGCGCAGCGTTGGGCGACAGAACCCATACGCGCGCCATGCCGGGCAGCCGCCTGGACAGCCTGCTGCCCGAACACCACCAACCCCAGGTTGATGGTCGCCAGCATCACCAGGATGGCGATCGGCAGCGTGATGGCCGCTTCCACGGTTTCGAGGGCGGATCGGTCGTTCAGAAATTTCATTGTTTCAAATCCTTTCACCACGGAGTCACGGAGACACAGAGAAGAGCTTGAGAAATCTCCGTGACTCTGTGTCTCCGTGGTTTTTTTTATGGGTTAGATCGCGTTGGCGACCCAGGTTACAACTCTTCACCACGGAGTCACGGAGACACGGAGA
>CAIJPN010000146.1 GCA_903822545.1 uncultured Anaerolineae bacterium
CGCACCTACCTGGAAGAATATTTCGGCAAAGGCGCGGATATCGATATTTTCTGGGGCAGCGCCCAGGAGTTCCTGAATGAACTAATGCAACTCTGGCGCAGTGGAGAGTGACCCATGACAACTAACCCCTATGTTGGCCCCCGCTCCTTTAAAACCGGCGAAGCCCTGCATGGGCGCGACTGGGAAATCAGCACCCTGCTCGATTTGCTGATCGCCGAGCGGATTGTGTTGATGCACTCCCCTTCTGGCGCAGGGAAAACATCCCTGCTGCGCGCCGGGCTGCTGCCGCAGTTGCGCAAGGAAAACTTCAACATCCTGCCGATGATTCGCGTAAATCTGGATCCACCCCCCGGCGCTGAAACTGCCAACCGCTATATTCTCTCCACCCTGCTCTCGCTGGAAGAGGGCCAGCCGCCCGAAAAGCGTTTCTCTATCTCCAGGCTGGTCACACTCAGCCTGGATTCTTACCTTGACGAGCGCCTGGCAGCCAGCCCTGACACAGGCGACCCCATCCTGGTGTTTGACCAGTTCGAGGAGATTTTGACTGTTTCGGCGTCTGACCGTGAAGGGAAACATGCCTTCTTTGCCCAGTTGGGCGAAGCCTTGCGTAACAAGAAGCGCTGGGCGCTTTTTTCGATGCGAGAAGATTACCTGGGAGCGATCTCAACTTATTCACGCGCCATCCCCAACCGGCTGGCAACCCGTTTTCGCCTGGATTTGCTGGGTGAGAAGGCTGCCATCCAGGCCATGCGCGAACCGGCCAGGGCACTTGGGGTAGACTTCACCCCCAGCGCTGCTCAAAAGCTGGTGGATGACCTGCGCCGGGTTAAGGTGCAGCTGCCCGATGGCAGCATGGAGTCGCAGCCCGGGCCATACGTCGAGCCGGTACAACTCCAGGTGGTTTGCTTCCGCCTGTGGGAAGGCAAAGCCCCCGACGACATGGACATCGACGAGCACGATCTGGCCAGCGTGGGGGATGTCAACCAATCCCTGGCAGAATACTACGCCTTGAGCGTTTCACGCGTGGCCCAGGCCAGTGACGTATCGGAGCGCAGCATCCGCGAGTGGTTCGAGCACAAGTTGATTACCCCAGACGGCATCCGCGGGCAGGTGCGCATGGGCGCAGAGTTGAGCGATGGCCTGCCCAACCCGGCTGTGCGCAAACTGGAGGATGCCCACATCATCCGCGCCGAGCAGCGCGCCGGGCAGTCCTGGTACGAACTCTCGCATGACCGGTTGATCGAGCCGGTGCGCGCCGATAACCGAGGATGGTTTAGTGTGCATTTGAGCCTGTTCCAGCAGCAGGCGGTGCTGTGGAGCCAGCAGGGTAAGTCTGATGGGCTGCTGCTGCGCGGCAAGGAGTTGGAAAAAGCCGAAGACGAAACCAAATCACTCACTATGACCGCTGATGAACAGGCTTTCCTGGAAGCCTGCCGCAAACTGCGTGAGCGCGAACAGCGTGACCGCCGCCAGCGGCAGTTCATCATCGCCGGGCTGGTGGCTTCGCTGGTGCTGCTGGTGGTGGCCATTTTCTTTGGCTTCAGCGCCAACGCCGCCACCCAGGATGCGAAAGAAAAAGCAGCAGTGGCGCAAACCTCGCAGGCTGATGCAGAAGTGGCCAAATCGGAGGCTGAATCGGCCAAATCCACCGCCGTTTCCAACGAAAAGGATGCCCAGCTACAGAAAGCCAATGCGGAAACCGCCTCCCGTCGGGCGCTCTCGGGCCAGTTGGCGCTGGCCTCGATAAGTGTTTTGGAACAGTATCCCCAGCGCGCCCAGCTGCTCGCGCTGGAGGCGTTACAGGTTAACCTGGATGCCAGGGAACCCACCACTGCCATTGCCGAAGAAGCCTTGCGCGCCGCCAACGCAAAAGTTAATGGTTACGGCCTGCCCGGCTTTTCGCGGGAAGTCTCCTTCCTGGAATTTACACGGGATAACCAGTGGTTGATGGCTGGCTCCTGGTATTCGGGGGAGTTCCATGCCTGGAATATCGCTGAAATGAACCAGCCGGGGTATCGCTTCTTCCAAGCCATCGTTCCTCCTCCCTTGGAAGGGGAAACAATCCATTATTTCAGCGACCAACAAACCTGGTTCGTGGTTGACCGGGGCATTGACACGCACTTGTGGCAAATGTCCACGCTGAAGGCTGGCGCGGAACCACTGGTTTTCGAGGGCAGCGTGATTTTCCTGGCAGATGACCAGGCACTATTGGAACAAAAACCAGACCAAACCGTCCTGTGGCGTTTTAATTCGCAAAAAATGCCCGAAAAAACACCTTTTGTTCTGGATGGAAAATACACAAACATCCAACCCGACCTGACCACTGTCATTACCACTACTGTGGATGGGCAGGTATTGGCCTGGGATACAACCAAAACCCCGCCCCAAAGCAGTTCTTTCAAAGGCCAACCCACACCCGCCAGCCCGGAATCGGGTCAACAGGCATCTTCGCCAACTGAAGTTCCCCTGGCTGATGTGTGGGAATCGATTCCCCGCAGGGGCTTCGAAGACCCATCGGTGATCAGCGCCACCAGTTCCGACCAGCAGTGGCACGCTGAAGGGGCGTATGGCGGTTCCCTGCGCCTGTGGAACCTGGTCGAAGAGCAAAAATTCCAGGTTGGCGAGGATGTTTCCAGGTTGGAATTCAGCGCAGATGGAAAATGGATGATTTCTGGCGCGAATCTATGGCAATTGAAGGACGGTTTGCCGGTTGGGTTACCAATCGAGTATTCACCGGTAGCGGTTTATGATGCTGTCTTCAGCCCGGATGGCCGCTGGTTGCTTTACATGGGATCTGGCATGCAATTGCTCGATCTCAGCCAGCCTATTGGGAATCTTGCAAGCAGTTCACTTTTTATTGATCTGACTCTTTTGGGGCCGGACAAGGCGTGGTATCTCGTTTTCAGCCCGGGCAGTCGCTGGCTGGTGGCAAGCGGCGGCGAAAACACAGGATTGTGGAACCTTGACGAGCCTCAGACTGGCCCGGTTGTGCTGCCTGAAAAGTCATTATCAGATGTGGCCTTTACCCCCGGCGATGAATACATTGTCGGGCTGAAAACATCCATCGGTCCAAATTATTGGGATAAAAATGCTCCCCCAATCGGCTCTGATGTTTGGATCTGGGAGGTTTCCCCTCAATCTTCTCAGGTCACCCAAATTGGAGAGCTCAAGATTGACCTGCCAGCGCAGGTCAGTGCCAATGGAATCTGGCTTATTGCCCAAAAAGGCGGGGTAAACAGTGATGGATACTATCAGGCAAATGCGGATGGTGAGTTATGGGATTTGCGCTGCGTTATCCAAAACACACCCTGCGATCCATTCCCAATCACTGGAATAGCCGAGCCTCCCGATACATCTGGTGGCCTTGCGCTTGAATTCAGCCCCGACTCTCGTTACCTTACCAGTTATCTACCTTACAATTGGTCTACCCCCAGCCCGTTTCGCATCCTGGATTTACAGGAAGCCAGCGGCCAAAACAAGGTTGCCCCCAGGCTGGTTTATGATGCCACTGCAAAGTATCTTTCTGCCATGCCCATCTGGAATACCGTTCAAAAAATCACCAGGATGATATATCTTTTTGGGGGTGGAGGCGGCGGTGGTGGTGGTGAACCGGGCAGCTATAAAGTGGATTATGGTATCCAGCTATTCGAACCATCTGCTGAGACAACCTCCCTGCAATCCCTGATTTTGCGCGGGCACGAAGAACCTGTTGACACCAGACTAACCAGTCCAAGCGGGCGCTGGACAGTTACCATTTCGCAGGATAGTGTCAAATTATGGGACTTGACCACACTTCAGGATGATCCTTTCGCTGCCCCGGTAAACCTGCCCCTGGAATATTCCTCGAGTAATTTCGGGTTTAGCATGGATGAGCGCTGGCTGGTTTTTCTGATAAGCCAAACGGATAGCGATCTATCGCGGCTTGTATTTGTGCCCCTGCAACTGGATACCCTGATGACCCAGGCCTGCCAATCGGTTGGGCGCAATTTCATCATCAACGAGTGGCAGCGCTACTTCCAGGGCGCACTTTACCATGAAACTTGCGCAAACCTGCCTGAGCATCAATCCGTACAAATCTTACTGCAACCCACCCCCACCGCCACAGTCCCCGCACCCACGGCAACGACTGCCAGCGATAATGGATTCACATCCACCCCAGGGCCTACCGCCACCCCAACACTGGAGCCGGGCTCCGTAATGGTTACCTACACCGTCAAAAATGGCGATACCCTGATTTCGATTGCCAACCGTTTGAACACCGACCTGGATACGCTTATGCGCGAGAACAACATCACCAACCCAGACCTGATTGCCATTGGACAGGTAATTATCCATAAGGCCACTGTCACTCCAACGCCATAGTTGTTCAGTGGCGTCCCGGATTTTCGAAGCCTGGAAGCCATATGCTATAATTTGAGTCTGTGAGTCGCGAAATGCCAGGCAAAAGACAATTAATGCTTTTGGGGTGGCTGCTTTCTCAAAATAATATCGGTGCAAATCGGTGCAACACATCTATTTTGGATGGTTTTTTTGCACCAAATGGACTAAAATACCCCCATATATGGCGTGTCTGGACGAAATACCCGCCAGATATACGGCATGGACGCTGGATGTTCTGACTTCGGATCAGTAGGTTGCGGGTTCGAGTCCTGCCTGGGGCGAAAGGCCCCCACGTTGATTATTTTCGAGCTATACTGTGTTTTTTGTCAGCGAAATCGGCCTATCAAAAGGCCAGGAGAATTTAATGTCAACCTTTACTTATTGGATAGCACTCGAAATTCAAGGCGCGGGGCGGGTGGCCAGTTATTTCACAAATTCTGCCCCGCCGCATATCGGTGAAACCATCAACCTGACTTACGTTGCGCGTCATGCCGATAATCCCAACAAAATCGATCTTAAGAAGTTGTATCGGGTCATCAATGTTATTCATTGCCCTCAGGATTATGGCAAAATTCCCAATGAAGATGTGCCGCAATCCCGGTTAAACTTTGTTAAGATCCTTCTTGAGCAGATGGATGCGGCTGTCAGTTAGTTGGATTTGAATAGCCTCGAACCAAAAACGAGACCCAGATGTGTGTCTCGTTTTTGGTTTCCTGCCAGGTTGGATTGGGGAAACTGTCGTAGCCAGCCATAATAACTTAACCATAAATCGTGTATAGTTGGAGTATGTCATCCACCGCCGATTTTCTCCAGCGCCTGTGCCGGTTTATTGAATCTGAGTCGGATGCCCAGCGTTATGCGTTGGAGCGTCAGTGGGCGCGCACGCTGGGGGAGCAGGTTTCCATAAGCTCGCCGATTGAAGGTCTGCGCGTGGTTGGGTTTGAAAAAAATATCCCCGGCTGGTTGGCGATAGCAATCACGACCGCTTCCGCGAAGGCGATGCTGAACACTGCGGAAGATTCCCGGCTTGGGCGCAGCACCATCCTGCCGTTCTTGCAGGGATCCATCACTCCAAAAAAAGGAAGTACCCACAATGACCAACGCGAACCAAGATATTCAACGTTACCGGCAAAACCTGCAAAAGGAAGTGGATGGCGCAGCGCTCTATGCCGTGCTTGCGCAGAAGGAAACACGCCCGGAGATGCAAACCGTCTTCCAGCGGCTGTCTGAAAGCGAACAGCGTCATGCCCAATTTTGGCGGACCAAACTTGCCGAGGCTGGCGCCACCCTGCCGGAACCCCAGCCCACCTGGCAGACGCGCACCCTGATCTGGCTGGCGCGCCGTTTTGGGCCGCAGTTTGTCCTGCCCACAGTGACCAGCCACGAAAACGCCGATAGCGGCTCTTATGCCAACCAGCCCGAAGCGGAAGCGGCGGCCATGTCAGCGGAGGAGCAGTCGCATGCCCGGTTGCTCTCCGCGGCCAGCAGCGGCGGCGGGGTTTCCGGCAGCATTGTTGCTGAAACCGAGGGGCGGCATCGCTCCGCGGGCGGCAATGCGCTGCGCGCGGCGGTCTTGGGCGCCAATGATGGCCTGGTTTCCAACCTGAGCCTGGTCATGGGCGTCGCCGGGGCGGAGTTGGCCGGTCAGGGCATTCTCATCACCGGCCTGGCCGGGCTGTTGGCTGGAGCCGGTTCGATGGCCCTGGGCGAATGGCTTTCGGTGCAAAGCTCACGCGAGTTGTACGAGCGTCAGATCGGCATCGAAAAAGAAGAACTGGAAGCTAATCCCGAAGAGGAAATCGAAGAACTGGCCCTGATCTACCAGGCCAAGGGCCTGCCCGAAGCGCGCGCCCGCGACCTGTCGCGCAGCCTGCTGGCCAACAAAGCCACCGCCCTGGACACCCTGGCGCGTGAAGAATTGGGCATCGACCCGAATGAATTGGGCGGCTCGGCCTGGGAAGCGGCGTTTACCTCCTTCTTTTTATTTGCGGTTGGGGCGATTATCCCGGTCATTCCCTTCATCTTTTTGAGCGGGATGATCGCTGTCTATATCAGCGTTGTCATCAGCGGCCTGGGCCTGTTTGGGATTGGCGCGGCCATCACCCTGATGACCGGGCGCAGCATTTGGTACTCTGGCACCCGCCAGGTTTTGTTTGGGCTGGCTGCCGCCGCCCTGACCTTTGGCATTGGCCGTTTGATTGGCGTTTCCATCGGCGGATAAATTGACCTATTCGATGGCGCGCATCCTGCCTGACACCCTGCCCGGCGAAGTTTTGCGAGTCAAGGCTTTGCCGGACTTGCTTTTCATCTGGCACCACCTTGCTTCTTTATGTGGGCGAGTTTCTGGGGACGTTTAAGATGGCTTGGGACAGTTGGGTTGGCCGTTGCTGACGCGGCTTTTATATCTGCTAGCGCTACGGATGCAGGCTTTTGACTGGAACTGGTTGTAATGCCGCGCAAACGATTTAAAATAGAAGTATCTACTTTGGCAATGTCAGATGGGTGCATTTCTGAAAACACAGGATATCTTTCGTAAATGTAGGGGCGACCCACCCGGGCATAAAAATCTTCGGTTTTGGTTGGATAGCCCGGTAAAACTGTAGTTTTTTTTCTGGCATTGACGGGTCGCCCCTACCCTGCTGGCAGGCAGGTTGAGAGATGCACCCATGTCAGATTCCACCCTGGGCGGCTCCGCCCAGGGTGGAATCTGCAAGTTTGATAGCCACTGGTAAAAAAATAAAACATCCCGATATCAGGGTGTGTACTATCTAAAGCCAACAGTATTGCGCTCATACAATCTGAGCAAAGGATGGAATTATGTCGGCCAAGCAATTTGATGTCAATTCCTTGCCGCTTTCAGCCTCCGTCAAAGGCTCGATCAGCGTTATCGATGCAGACCAGGAAATCCCGGCCTGGCAGGTGGCCTGGGGGATTTTGCAATTACACAAGGAATACGCTGGCAGGCTGGGCGAAAAACTCAGCGCCGGCACCGGCCCATCTTTCAAGAATGTGCGCACCGTCGAAGAGTGGTTCATGATGCTGGCTGAGTTGTTTAATCTCGAACTGCTCCGACAGCAGGTTGAATGGCTGGATGGGCGTTTGACGATCTGGGGGCTGGCCCAGCTCGATGCCGAGATGAAAGCGTATCTTGATTCTTTTGGGTTCCTGTATCTGCTGGAAGAAGAATATTTCGATGTGGCCAGTGTTTACCCGGGTGATTTAACCAAAACCCCAACCGCCCGTTCGGTGCGTCCCGAAAACCTCCCAGACCTGTATGCCCCTGAAGATCCATCCGATCAGGTGGCGATGATGCACCGGGGCGTCAAACTCTGTGTAGCGAAGACTGCCAAAGGCTGGAGACTGCCCGCCGATGCTTTCCTCCTGCGCGCCGGAATTGGCAACAAGGTTGTGGCTGGCTCCATCTATGACGAGTTGCAACAAGATATTGAGCGCCCCGCGCGCAGCCAGGTGACCGATTTCTTGCGCGATTTTATGAATTCGAACGAGCCACCTACCACCGTTCGGCCTCTTTCGGTTAATTTGGATGAATCCCTGGCGAAAAAGGTGCTGCCGTTTACTCCCACTGGCACAGCCTGCCTGATTATCGCCGCTTACGAAACCATGCAAACCGCCACCCTGGCCGAAGTCCGCCCGGTGATACGTGGAATTGTGAACGCTGCCCAGGCCAGGAATGTTTCTCACCTGGTGATGCCAAACCTGATCTCCAGGACTAAACCTGCGCAGGAACGGGTGGAGAAAGCCCGTTACATGCTCGATGCGCTGCTGGAAATCACCGAATTTGGCTCACTTAAAACCATCACCCTGGTTACCACCTCCCCGCAATTGTTGGAAATGGCGCGCCAGCGGCTGGACTTGCGTGAGAACAACCTGTCACAGGCGCTTTCCAATGACCAGGCCGATGGAGATGATATGCTCAATATCTCTGCCGAAATCTATGCCCTGGCCGATACCCTGCTTTTGCACGAAGTCCGCGCACCGCTGGCGGTTGGCATTATGGGCGGTTGGGGCAGTGGCAAATCTTTTGTGATGCACCTGCTCAAGCAGCGCATGGCCAACATCCGCGCGCGGCGGGTGCTGAAGGGTTGGCCGCCTTTCAGCGGGGATGCGCCCCGGTCACCTTTTGTTGGGCATATTTACCAGGTTACTTTTAACGCCTGGACGTATGCCAAATCCAACCTGTGGGCCAGCCTGATGCACACCATCTTTTTTGAACTAAACCGGCAGCTTTCACTGGAGAAGGTGCTCTCGCGCGGTTCGGTCGAGGCGCTGTTGGCGGGCGGGGATGTGTATAAAAACCTGTACCGCGAAGATTACCAGCTTCCACCTGAAAGTTACAGCCAGGCCGGGGATGTAATGGATAACAACCTGCTCTGGCTGACGATGCGCAGCCAGAAAAAGACCGAACTGGAAAAGTTGAACGCATTGGAAACCCAAATTGCCAGCCAGCGATCCAGCCGCGAAACGGCCAGCAAAGCCCGGCTTGAAAAAGTCCAGGCAGAAATCGGCAGCCAGGCTCAATTTGCCGCATCTGAAATATTAAAGAAAAAAGCCACGGCGCTGGCTGAAAATATTATTGATTCGGATGGCAAGCTGCTTTTGTCTCAAGCGAAGCTGGATGTGGGCCAGGTGGAAACACTGTTGGCCTCGCTGCGCAGCCTGCGCACTACCTGGGGATATATTTCCAGCGTTGTCAAAAAATCGTGGACAAATATGGCGCTGGCGCTGCTGCTGGCGATTTTCCTGGCTGGCAGCCTGGTCACAAACCTTCCGAGTGTGGCCGAACTGCTCAAACTGGATTGGCTATCTCGCCTGACGGCGCAGTTGGGCGCGCTGGTGGCCCTGGCCCTGCCGATCATTCGCCTGGCTGATAGTTGGAGCACTCGGGTGAAGGAAATTGTGCAGGAGTACCAGGCTAGCGTGGATACTGAGCTGGAAAACTGGCAATCTACCCGCGATATACGCCTGGCCGAGCAGCAAGCCCAGGATGAAGCCGCGGTGCAAGAAATCATCGGCGCGCCGGGGCTTTCACTGCAGGCCAAACGCGCGGCGCTGCAAAACCTGGCGGCTACGAATGTAACCGCCAACGACAAGTTGGTGGAGATGCTACAGTCCGAGGCGGAAGAACAGCGCCGCAAAGTAGGCCCGACTGCGCATTATTTGACGTTGCTCGAATTTGTCCGCTCGCGGTTGGCAGATGATAGTTATGAGAAACAGCTCGGGTTGATGCACCAGGTCAAGCAGGATTTTGACGAGTTGACCGCCAGTTTGATGCGTGATGACGATGGCACGCAGGAACTTTTCCCACGCGGGGAGCCTCGCATTGTGCTTTTCATTGATGATCTTGACCGCTGCCCGCCATTGCGTGTGGTGGAAGTGCTCGAAGCTGTGCAGCTTTTGCTCAATACCAAACTTTTTGTGATTGTGATGGGGCTGGATACGCGTTATGTCACCCGCGCGCTGGAAAAGGAGTACAAGGAAATCCTACAGCATGAAGGCGACCCATCAGGGCTGGATTACATCGAGAAAATCATCCAAATCCCATACCGCGTGCGACCCATGGAACCGGGCGGGTTGCAAAATTTCCTGCAAAAACAAATGCAGATTGAAAACACTGCCAGCAAACCCAGGCCGGGATCTGATCCGGCGGCTGAAACGCCCAAAGGCGAGCCCAAAAGCACCAGTGATGGGCTGGCCGCCCCGGCACCCGGCGAAGCCCCGGTGGGGGATAATTCCCAAAAGACGGTGGATGTTTCCCAGGGTGTATCGCCTGAAACTCCAACCAACGTTCCACCAATCGAATTTTCTGCCGAAGTGGTCAAATTCCAGCAGGATGACCTGACCGACCTGGCGCTGTGTTGCCAGCAGGTGGACCTGACACCCCGCAGCGTTAAGCGGCTGGTGAATGTGCTGAAACTTATCAAAATCTTTTGGTTTCGCAGCCTGGGCGGGGATCGCACCCGCCCGGTGAAACAAAGCGTAATGAGCCTGCTGGCGCTTTCGGCGGCTTATCCCGAGATCATGCGCGAAATATTTATCGAGATGGATTCTTATTTCAAGGGCGGGAATGTACTGCGGGAAGAAGCTGTCATTTCGCAGTTGAAAACGATCCGGTTGCGCAGCGCCATTGAAACCAGTTTTGCCTGGCAGCTGGTGCTTTTTCGCCGCGATGTGGATGTTTTGCAAGCCCAGAAATTTGGCCTTGTCACCATTGCCGAACTGGATCAGACCACCCTGAACATTGTGCGCTCATTCTCTTTTGTGGGCGACCCCAGCTACTGGACTGACCAGAAACCGGAACCCGCCCCCAGGCCAGCCGAAAGCGCATCCACTGAGAAAGGTATTGATGTCTCCCAATCCGCAGCCCAATAACCCCCTGCATGGCATTACGTTAGAAATGATCCTTACCCAACTGGTACAGCAATACGGCTGGGTGGAACTGTCGAAACGCATCCAGATTCGCTGTTTTTACAACGAGCCGAGCATCAAATCCAGCCTGAAATTCCTGCGCCGCACGCCCTGGGCCAGGGCAGAAGTTGAAAAGTTATACCTGCAAACCCTGGCGGCCAAAAAATCCCCATAAAGCGGTGAAAGGATGCTGCGGGCATTTTTATTTAAAGCCTGGTCACCGTTGGTTTGAGATCCAGCGCATCGATCAACTCGTTCAGTTCCGCATCAGACAGGCGGCGGTTTTTGGCGGCGTAGGCGGTTAGCGCCGCTTCGAGCGTGTTGGTGCCAAACGAGCGGCCATCATAGCGCGGGGTGGTGGTAATCACCAGCTTCGCGCCGCGCTCGCGCAGCAGCTCCAGGTTTTCAGCGGTGGTGGTATTGGTTAAAATTGTTTTCCCGCGCAGGTCTTTGGGCATGTATTTCCGCATAAACAGGAAATCCCCGGCCCATAAATCCGATTTTTCAAAAGCGGCGGTGTATTTCGGTTCGTGTTCCGCGCCATCGCTGCCATAAAAGATCATGCTGAGGGGGAATCGGCTCACAAACGGCATCAGGATTTTTGCCACCCTGAGATAGTTCTTCAACCCGTAAATGGGCAGCGGAATTCCCAACCCGACCATTAAGTCGCCGTACAAAACGCGTTTGCTTACTTCCTCGGTGGATCCGGCTAAACCCACCCTGTCGAGCGCCACCGGGATAAAAGCCTGCTCAAAGGCTGGGGTTTTTCCCAGCTCCGGGCGGGCCAGCTCAAAGACGCGCCGTTCCAGCGTGTGTTTCAGCCCGCGCCCATCGCACAGCGGCGTGACTTTGACATCTTCCACCAGTTTGAGCGCGGCATATAGCGGGTACTCGCGCTCGCCCAGCCGGATGTACAAATCCACGCCGCCTACGCCAAAGGCATCGACTTTGCCATCCATTTCGCGGTAAAGCTGCCTGGCTTTTTCCACATTCCCATCGGTGCCGATGCGTTCGATGATGACAGTTTCATCTTTGAATTTAACTTCCACGCGTTTGTCGCGTTTGGAGCTTCCCAGGCTGATGCCGACGGCGTGTTTCATGGCGGTTTACTCCTGCACAAACGGATTGGATGCTTTTTCTCTGCCCACCGTGGTAAGTTCACCGTGCCCGGAGAGCAGGCGCGTATCATCGGGCAGGCTGTACACCTGGCTGCGGATGCTGTGCTCCAACTGCTCCCAACTGCCGCCGGGGAAGTCGGTGCGGCCCACGCTGCCCGCGAAGATTAAGTCGCCGGTGAAGCAGGTTTTGGCTTCGGCGCAGTAGAAAATGCAGTGGCCGGGGGTGTGACCGGGCGTGAAACGCACTTCCAGGGTGTTGGAACCAAGCCGCAGCGTTTGCCCCTGCTCGAAGTCGATGGCCGGCTCGGGGCCGGGGTCGATTGCCAGCCCGAACATCTTCCCTCCGCCGCCAGCCCGCCACAGGACGTGGTCGTTGGGATGCAGCGCCACCAGCGGCAGCGGATTGAGTGCATCGGCAATGGCTGCCGCGCCGCCAATGTGGTCGAAATGGGCGTGGGTGTACCACAGGTGGCCGATCCGCCAGCCGCGTTTTTGGGCCGCTGCCAGGATGATATGCCCATCCCAGGCCGGGTCGATGACTGCGGCTTCTTTTGTCTCCGGGTCGGCAATTAAATAGGCGTTGGTCTGGACGGGGCCGAGGGTGAAGGGGATGATTTCGAGGGGCATGGATGTCTCCTGAGTTTTTTTATCGTAAAGCGAGATAAATCTCGCGTTACGTCGGCGTATTTGCCAGGGCGGGCCGGTTCCGGGGGGTGAAAAAGTAAGAGAGGCCGAGGCTGGCCAGGATCAGCACCAGGCTGATCGGGTAGATGATCTCTGGATTCAGCGTATACAGCAGCCCGGCCAGCGGCGGGGCGATGATGTTGGGCACGGCGCTGACGGTTTCGCTGATGCCGTAAGCCAGGCCCATCTGCGAGATGTGGACGAGTTCGCGCACCTGGGCGCTGATGAGCGGGCGGATGCCGCGAAACCCGCTCATCATGAAATAGGCCATGTAAAAATGTTCGATGCCGGTTCCACGCCAGAGCAGCAGGCTAAAGCCTGCCATGGCTGCCTGCCCGATGAAAAAGCCGATGCGCGGGTTGAACTGGCCCAGGATCAGGTTGAACAGCACAATCCCCAGGCTGTTGGTGGAACCAAGCTGGCCGACCTGCTCCAGAGTGATGCCGCGCTGGTTTTGCAGGAAATTTGCGGTGAGCGGCTGTGGCAGGTAGCAGGCGAAGATGACGGCGAAAACCAGCCCCAGGTAGCCGATGAAACGCCGGTTGTCGAACAGGCTGGCGGGCGGTGAGTCGGGGTCGTGGTGGTCGCGCGGCTGTGGGCGGATGAAAACCAGGATGGCCCACGATACAATGAAGATGATGGCAGCGGCCAGGTAGGTTTTTTCCAGACCGTAGTTGTCGCCGATGTAACCGCCAATCAGCGGCCCGGCGATTGCGCCGATGTTGTACATGGCCGAGACGAGCGTCATGGCGCGCCCCGGGCTGAGTTTGCCGCGCGCGGCCGTGATGTAGCTGTTCATCGGCGAGACGACGAAGGCGGTCAGCCCGTACAGCACCATGCCAGTGATGAAAACGCCCAGGTTGGGGGCCAGGGCCATGATCCAACCGGCCAGCACGCCCAACGTCCAGGCGAAGATCAGCAGCGGGCGGCGGCCCACCCGGTCTGAGAGATACCCGGCGGGAGTGTGTGCCACCGCCATGGCAAAACCCACTACGCCCAGCACAATGCCGATGATCAGCGGGTCTGCGCCCAGTTTTTGCAGGTAGAGCGGGTTGAAGTAGAAGAACATGGTCTCACCCAACCCCCAGGTGAGCAGGGAAAAGCTGATTAAGATAAGGTCAGGTGTCATAAAGGTTTCGTGGCGCGAAATAGCATTTCGCGCAATGGAAAAATTTTAGCGTGCCAAAGAGACGGGTTCAACTGGCTTCGTAATTTAGCAACGTTGTTCACAACAGAGCGGCGCGTGGGCGAGAAAAAGCATCGATAACGGAAAAATTGCCAGTTTGGGGTATCTTAACCCGGAGAAGCTGGGAAAGAACAAACAAACCGCGAAGGCCGCCAGGAGCGCCAAGAAAACCTTAAAAAAATCTTCGCGCTCTTGGCGTACTTTGCGGTTCACAAAAAATCAGGCTGGGGTTGAGCGAGCGCAAATCTCAAAAACATCATTCCGCGCCGCCGATAAACTCCGCCGCAGCCCGGAAAGCCGTCTCGCGCTGCGCGTCGCGGGTGATGACGTGCCCCGAACCGGCCAATACCAGCTTCTCCTTGCGCGTCGAGCCAACGTGCTCCAGCATATACGCCAGGGTCTCTTCGCTGCCCATCGGCAGGTACGTGTCATCTTTGGAGTAAATGAAGAGCGCCGGGACGCTGATTTTCGGCAGCGCGGCGCGCACTTCGCCCAGCAGCTTATCCAACTCGCCAATCGAGCGCAGCGGGTTCTGCGGGTACGAAATGTGCCCCCGCAGCGCTTCCTTGTCAAACCAGCCATCCCCGTGCTCATCGCTGGTCTTGGGCATGTAATGGATGGTTCTGGAAAGCAGCTCAATATGCCGCAAGCGCGGGTCGGGCGGCAGGCGGTACGGCGCAGCAATGGCGATAACGCCCTCCACCGGCAGGTACGAAGCCCCCAGCAGCGAAAGCGCCCCGCCCATCGAAAGCCCCACCAACCAGATTTTCTCCACCAGGCCCGAAAGCAGGTTGTGTGCATCTTCCACAGACGCCACCCAGTCAGTGTAACGGCTGCGGATCATATCTTCGGGCTGGGTGGCGTGCCCCGTCAGGCGCGGCCCAATCGCCCAATAGCCGCGCTGGTTAAGATATTCGCCCATCCAACGCATCTCTTTCGGCGTGCCGGTGAAGCCGTGCGTCAGGATCACGCCGGTGTTGGATGTTCCACGGAAAAGGAATGGCTCGGTAGTGGGGATAATCTGGCGGCTGGTCATTTTTCCATCCATTTAGGATTTTGACGCGCCACCAGGCTGTATACCGGACAATCGGCAGTGTGCGCGCCTGGCAGGTATCCCGTTGACATCAGGAACTCCCCGACAATTTCCCCGCCTGTAAAGACAAATTCACGTTTGAAGAGTTTCACCCACCCGGCTTTTTCCAGCGGATGATGGGCATTCAGCCACTTTTGGAATGACCCGTACTCGCGCTGGATACCCTGGATGCGCCGGGCATTTTCGATGGCGGCATTCACTTTCAGCCGGTTGCGGATAATTCCAGCATCAGCCAGCAGCCGGGCGCGGTCTGTTTCAGTGTAGGCTGCCACTTTTTCGATGTCGAATCCATCATAGGCGCGGCGAAAGCCCTCCGCCTTTTTCAGGATTGTGATCCACGACAGCCCGGCCTGGTTGATTTCCAACACCAATCGCTCGAAGAGCAGGTTGTCATTCTCGAGTGGGAATCCATATTGGGTGGCATGGTAGGTGTGGTTGAAGGTGTCTTCGGGGTGGGTGTTACAGTAATCACAGTAGGTGGTCATAGTAGGGTATTTTACCTTTTATTTGATCACATACAGCGTGGCCGACTGGGCCGGTAACGTGAGCACGCCGTCAGCGGGGATGGGTTGTTTGCCAAGATTTTCGGCGTTGTGGCTTGCATCTAAAAGCCAGGTTTCGGCCTCGTTCAGGGTTATGCCATCCACTCGCAGCGGCACTTTTTGCTTGGTGTCTGACAGGTTGATGATCATCAACGTCAGCGCGCCATCTTTGCGTTTGGCGGCAAAAATGTCCACATCGGTGATGCCCGAGGCGGCATAAACTTGCGCGTTGCCGAAATTCTTGTAAAGCGGGAAAACATAGTATGTCGGGCGGATTTCTGTGCCTTTAAAAAGCCCCAGCCCGGTGGCACGCTGGGAAATGACCCACTGGTTGACCATGAACACATCGGCGTTCATCATCTGGCCGAGCACATCGGCATACCAGATGGCGTTGTAGAAGGAATCGGGCGAGGCTTCCTGGAGTTGTGCGGCGCTGGGGTCTGAATTCAGTTCTGTGATGGCGATGGGGAGTTCTTTCCCCAGGATTTCACGGGTCAAGCTGCGCAGGTATTCAATTTCGCGCACCCATTGACGGGTGTTTTGGCGCAGGGATTGGATCGTGACCGGGTTGCTGGGGGCGTGTAGCGGGTAGCGGTGCACCGAGATGATATCGACCAGGTCGCCGTTGGCTTTTAAGAATTCGGTCATGTAGTCACGCCCGGCGGAATCTTTGGGGGTGGATGCCAGGTCGAGGTTCCACTGGCTGATTTCCGGCCCGACAAGTTTAATGCTTGGGTCGGCTTTTTTCATGGCTTCGGCGATGGGCCGCCAGTCTCTGTTCAGGTTTTCGGTGGTGTAATCGTAATCGGCTTGTTTCAACTGGGTGTAGATATTGGCTTCATTGCCGATGCTCCAGTAGATGACGCCATATTTTTTCTCTTTGTTGGTGTAGCGTACCAGTTCGGCGGCAACTTCTGGTGAACCATCAAGCAGGCGCACGCTGATCATGGGGATGGCGCCCATTTGTTTGCAAAATTCGATGAATTGATCGATCTGGTGCGGTTTGATATCAACGGAATCTGTCCAGGCTCCGCCGGGGAAGCGCAGGATGGTGAACCCGGCCTGTTGGGCCATCGGTAGCATGGATGGGGTGATGGCGTGCATGGGGCCGTAGTTGGTGCCAAAAAGATAGGGGCTGATCTCACCTAATCCAATGCTTGGGGAGACGGTGAGCGCATTGGGTGTGGTGGTGGGCAAGACGATCGGAGCAGGCGGGGTGCAGGCGGTTAGCAGGGCGAGCAAGATGATGGTGATGATGGAAGTTCGTTTCATTGATTTTTACTCCGTGGGGAAATGTTGAGCAGGAAGTCTCCATTTTACGCTTAACCGGTGATTTACCCATAGCATGATTGACGTTTCCAGATGGGTTTGTTGGCTTCCTGGCGGTAAAAAGGCTGACTTTAAGGAAGCCCTGTACCTTTACAAGTGGTGCTTGAAACAAGTTTTATTTGTGCTATCATATTTGTAAGGTTTCCAATACACGAAGGGAGAGTGTACTTATGAAATACCAGAAATTTGCTTTGCTTTTGTCTGTTTTGATTGTTGCAATGTTTGTGTTGGGGGCATGTGGTACTCCTCAGCCGGTTCCAACGGTTGTGCAGGTTACGGTTGTGGTAACTGCCACCCCAGGTGATGCTGTTGCTTGCCCGGAAAAATGTACTGTTACCGAGGAGCCAAGAGAAGCCTGTGTTAATATTGACAAAGGTGTGTGGGATTGCAGTAAATTTGGGCACACATTGATTTTTTCTAACGTGCCTGAGACGATGACCCCCTACTCATACCCTATCAAGCCTGATGTTCTGGCGAAGTTACGTCCTGAAGTATCGAAATTTTCTTCCCTGGCTGATAGTTCGATAGTGGTCGTTTCTGTTATTGGCGACTTTCGCTTTATCGATAACGCCACTGGGGTTGAGCAAACTGCATTCCCATCACCAGTTAAAGTGAATATGGGCATTACCCCGGCAGATCTGGCTTTAGCGCCAGGCGGTGATATTAATGCATTGTTCCCAATCCAGACTGTGCTTTTACCCGATGGTAGCTATAGCCCCTGGAAAAGATTGTCTACAGATACTATTGAGTATACTGGCAGCGGAGCGATTTTCAATGTGACTACCTGGGGTGCTGATCCGCCAACAGGAATTGGCACGGGTGGAACTTAGTTATTTCTAAACATGATAAAAACACCCCGCACAATCATGCGGGGTGTTTTTTCGACTGTGCGCGTTATGGCAAATAGTTTTCAAGCTCTTGCAAGGTTTTCTCTGCACGCTGTAAGCCCAAATAATTATTGATCTGCTTGAACCCTTCAATTGCATCTTCCACAGGCTTACGGGATTGGGCCTGGTACCCCATATTTTTGAGAAATTCTGCATAGTCCAAGTGGGCACACGCTCGTTCATATGTGTTTGCTTTTCCCTGTAGCAATGTAAAAGTGCGCTCAAATTTGTCTTTGGCCGCATCTAACCGGCCCTGACGCCAGTCCAGCACAGCTTGCAAGCGAAGTGTTTGACCGGCAAACGAATTTGTTTTATCCCTGAGAAGCGAGGGCTTCAATATTTCCAAAGTGATTTGGGCTTGCTCGTATAAGCCCAGAGCAATCTGGGCTTCAGCCAGGTATAAGCCGGATGAAATTTCGTCTGTATAGAATCTTTTCTTGTGGGCCAGATCAAGAGCATATGAAAGCTCATCACAGGCTTTTTCATATTCACCCTGTTGTAGCAGCACATCACCGGTGTTTAAACGAAAAACCATTACGCCACGCGCATCTTTTATCTGTTCACAGGCTCTCACTGTGTGACGGTAATATTCAACAGCAGAATCAAATTGATTTAAGTAATAATACACAATCCCAAGCTCACCAGTGATATAAGCGGTTTCCTTCATTTTATGCTGTTCTTGGAATAATTTTCGTGATTTCTCCAGGTATTGGATTGCAAGCTCTAACTGGCCCTGTGCCCGGCAGGAGATTCCTTTCAGGCCAATAATTCTGGCATACTGATACTCATCTGGGTGGTGCGCCAAAATTGCTAAAACTTGCTCGCATAGTTCTTCGGCAAGATCAAACTTCCCCTGTCCATATTCTGATTCTGCCCTATCTGCCAGGTTGGTTGCCATGAGCTGAGGGTCGTCTTGCCCTGAAATATCCAATGCCGCAGTTGCGAAACAATCTGCGCTTTTTGAAAATTCAACCAGATAGTAATAGGCTGCTCCTAAAGCCCGGTTTAAGTTGATTGTTTCTATCTTCGATAGCGGTTTTTGTTTTACGGTTGCGAAAGTGTGTTCACATAACTCTACCAGCAATGTGAATTCATTCCACTTCTTGAGATGCATGTTCATTCCAGTCTCGAACAGCGCTTCATAGGCGCTATGTGCCTCCCCGGCCTGGATGGCATGGTGGTGCCATTCGAGCGCGCTGGCGTAATCGTCGATTTCTTTGGGGGCCAGCGGGTGCGGTTGTTTTTTGTAATATTCCAGGGCGCGCAGGTGGGCCGAGCGGCTGGCGGTGGAATCTTCGGGTTGCAGGCTCAATTTCACCAGTGAGGGCAGCCAGAAGTTGGCAGCCTGGTTTTTTGCCAGGAATCCGGCTTCAGCCCAGCGCTTGATCATGGCCGGTTTGGCCGGGCCGATCTCTTTCAACCCATCGATGGGGATTTCGCGCTGGAGCACAGCCAGGGATTGGAGTGCGGCGTATTCATCCGCTGTGAGCCGCTGGTGGAGCAGCGACTCAAAATGTGATAAAAAATCATCGAGTCCCCCTTGCAGGCTGTCCAGCGCGGCATCGATGCCGAGGGTCAGGATGTAGCGGGCAACGTGTTTAAGCGCAAATGGGTGTCCGTTTACTTTGCTAACAATCGTGGCAAGCGTTTCATCGCTGACATCATCCTGCAACCCGTTGGCGCGCAGGAATTTGATGGCAGCCGTTTCGTTGAGCCCACTCAGGGTGAGCGGCTGGCTGCCGAACTCCAGCAGGTATTCGTTGTTTGACATGACCGGCACGAGCGGGCTGGTGATGATGATCCTGGCATTATGCTGGTTGTTTTTTAGTCCTTCAAACAGGTACTCCAGCGCCGGGTCGGTGAATTTGTTGCTGCCGGGGGCCAGGACGGTTTCCAGGTTGTCGAAAACCATCCACATGGATTTATCCTGGTTCAGGTAATCGGTCATCACATCCACATCGTTGATGGAGGCCTGCTGGTCAGGGCCGTTGCGGAACGACAGGATTTCCTCGCGCACGCCGCCGCCCAGGCATTTTTCCAGGTAGCTGGCGATGCGGTCGAGCAGAATGCCCAGGCTGTTGCCGCTGCCTTTTTGGCGGTCAAAGTCATACCAAAAGGGCGGGGGCGAGGCGGGCGGCATAAATTCCAGCAGGGCGCGTGCCAGGGTGCTTTTGCCGATGCCGGGCATGCCGGTGATGACCAGCAGACGGTGTTCTTCCAGGTGAGAGATGCAGCCTGCCAGTTCTTTTTCGCGGTTGCTGATGATGAGTTCTTTTTCACCTGGCCCCAGCACCGGGACGGTGGATTTTGGATAGCTTTTGCGCCGCCAGTCTTTTTCCCATTCCTGGCGGGCCGGGGCGCGGGAGTTTGCCAGCTCTGCCAGGGTTTGGGCGTTAGGTTGTATGATCCAGCCGGGGCCGGTGGTGGCCCGATCTGATTGCAGCAGAATCAGGGCAGCATCCACCATATGTGCCGAAGAAGGGCGTTCGAGCGGATTCTTGCTGAGCATCTGCATCACCAGGGTGTTCAGCATATCGGGTACTTCGGGGTTGCGATCTTTGGGCGATGGTGCATTGCCGCGCAGCAACTCAGCGAACAGGTGGGCAATATCGGAGCCCTGGAAAGGCAGATCGCCGGTCAAAAGCTCGTAGAGCATCACACCCAGCGCATACAGGTCAGATTGCGGGCTGGGCTGCCCACCCTGGATCAACTCTGGGGCGATGTAGGCAAATGTTCCCACCAGTATCCCGGCATCGGTGACGCGGGCGCTGTCCATGCTCAGGGCCAGGCCAAAATCCATCAATTTGATGGAGCCATTGGGTGAGAGCAGCACATTATCGGGTTTGATATCGCGATGGATAACGCCTTTGCCGTGTGCATGAACCAGCGCCGCGCAGATCTGGCGGATGTAATCGATTACTTTTGGAAACCCCACAAAGTAGTTGAATCGCAGCGAGTGGCCTTCCACCAGTTCCATGATGATGAAGGGTACGCCATCTTCCTCCAGTGCGTCATAAACGGTGACGATGTTGGGATGATTGAGTTTTGCCACTGCTCGTGCTTCTGAAAGTAGACGCGAACGCGCCTCGCTATTGATGTTGGAGGCCGAGATGGCTTTGATTGCTACCGGGCGGTTCAGGAAGGTATCGTACCCCTGGTAAACTACCCCCATACCTCCGTGTCCAAGCTCGGTGTCAATCCGGTAACGGTTGACGAGCGTTTTTCCGAGCATCGTGAGCCAGCTTTCAGTTGGGATAAGTTATGAAAATAAAGGAAAAGCCCTCGTAACTAAGGGCTTTTGGGGAATGATGTAGCTGGTATGTGTGTAAAGCCTATTCGATTATATAAGAAACGGGGGAGTATTTCAACAAGGCCTGGGGATTCTGTAACAGGGGGGCCAAAATCTGCTGGTTTGGGGTTTGGTAAATTTGCATACCAAATATCAGGTGTTTTACCGCTCGTTGTTTAAACTGTTTGGGAAACGGATTTTGCAGCTGACGCCTTTTTTGTGTGAGAATGTGATCTGCCCCTGGAGTTGGTTTTGCCCAAGTGCCATCACCATCTGCAACCCCAGCTTGCTGCTGGTTTCGATGTCGAATCCTTCGGGGAAGCCGATGCCGTTATCAGATACGGTTAAGGTGATGAAGTCTTTTTCGAGGGTCAGGCTGACTTTGATCTGGCCATCGTGATTGTGCGGGAAGGCATATTTCAGGGCGTTGGAAACCAACTCGTTGAGCAGCAGCCCGCATGGGATGGCAACATCGATCGAAGCCGGGATCGGCTCCACTTCGGTCACCAGGCTGACACTGCCATCTGCAACCCGGTAGCTTTTCATTAAAAGTTCGGCCAGGTTGGAGATGTAATCGCCCAGGTCGATATTGCTCAGGTTGCGAGACTGGTAGAGCTTCTGGTGCACCATCGCCATCGACATGATGCGCGTGCGCATTTCTTCCAGAATCAGTGATAAGCGTGAGTCGTCCAGGTATTCTTCTTCCAGCGCCAGCATGGCGGTGATGACCTGCATATTGTTTTTGGTGCGATGATACAGCTCGCGCAACAAGGTTTCTTTTTCCGCCAGGGCTGCGATCAGTTTTTCCTCGGCCTGTTTGCGTTCGGTGGTTTCTACCAGTGAAAGCACCAGCCCTTCCACCTGCCCGGCAGCATCTTTAACCGGTGTCAGCGTCCAATCCCAGTAAGTAATGCCCCGTTCGGGCTGGCCAGGAAAGGTGAATGGCTGATCCTGAAATGAAATCGACTCACCGCTTTCGCGCACCTGCATGAAAATGGCTTTGTTTTCTTCGTTTGGGAAGACATCAAAATGATTTTTGCCAATCAGATCCTCGGGCGTTTTCTTGCTGGAATTGGTATATGCGTTGTTGACCGCCACAAAATTGAAGTCAGCATCGAGATACACCAACTGGGTGTGAGCTTTGTCGATGATCAATTGCGAAAACTTGCGCTGGCGTTCCAGTTCGGCTTCCACGCGTTTTCGTTCGCTCAGTTCGCTCTGCAATTCGGCGGTGCGCAGTGCCACTGCGTTCTCAAGATGCGCACGCAATTGACTCAGTTCCATGTGTGTGCTCACGCGCGCCAGCATTTCATCCTCGCTAAACGGCTTGGAGATGAAATCGACCGCACCCATTTTCAGGCCTTCTGTGCGTTCGTGTGCTTCTGTCAGGGAACTCAGGAAAATCACCGGGATGTTGCGGCTTTTTTCACTGGCTTTCAGCCTGCGGCAAACCTCGAAGCCATCCATTATCGGCATACGGATATCCAGCAGAATCAGGTCTGGCTGGCTGGCTGCCACAGATGCCAGGCCCAGTTCGCCGCTATCCGAAGGGCGCACCTGGTAACCTGCAGATGATAGGGTTTTTTCCAACAGCGACAGGGATTCGCGCGAATCATCTATGACAAGGATCGTGCCTGGTTTTTTCATTCTGTCTCCTTAGGAGCAAGCTGCACAGCATGAAGAATCGCGGTGTACTGGTATTGCGCCGCATAATTTGCCAGTATTGCCCCCAAGTCTGGATACTGCCCGGTAATTTTCTGGATCGTTTCATCAAGTTGTTCGCGTTTCAGGCTAATCAGCGCCTCCACCAGGGCAGAACGTAGTTCATCTGGCAGCGCAGCCAGCATTTGCTGGCTGAGTGGCTGCAATTTTGCGGTTTTGCTGCCAGCCTGGGCATGCGAATAAACGAACTGCACCCCCAGGTGCCGCCCCATACACTCAAAAATTTCCCCGGAACGGTACGGTTTGCGGATGAAATCATCCATTCCGGCAGACAGTACGCGCTGGCGTTCCTCCTGGAAGACTGAAGCCGTTAGCGCCACGATTTTCACATCCTGGCCGCCCTCCAGCGCGCGAATGCGCCGGGTGGCTTCCAGACCGTCCATCACCGGCATACGCACATCCATCCAGATAAAATGCGGATGCCAGCCATGGAACATTTCGATGCCCGTTTGGCCATCCTCCACCACACGCACATCGAACCCGGCAAGTTCCACGATTTGCTTAAGCAGCAGCCAGTTTTCCTTTTGATCTTCCACAATCAAAATGCGGTATTGGGGTTGACCGGCTGCCAACCCAACCACCTCGCCCTGCTCCGTTTTGGGAGATGGAATCTGCTCGGGGGTGACTTTCTCCACCGGCAATTCCACCCGGAAAAGCGAACCCCTATTCAAGGTGCTTTTCAGGTTGATTTTCCCGCCCATCAACTCCACGTTCTGACGGGTGATTGCCAACCCCAGCCCGCTGCCCTGGTGTTCTTCTGGCCTGCCAACCTGCACAAACGGTTCAAAGATCAGCTTCTGATCTTCGGCTGAAATACCTACCCCGGTATCTTCCACTTCGATGATGAGTAATTGGTGAGCTGCAGGCAGATCCTGGCACGAGAGTCGCAGCATGACTCCGCCCTGTTGGGTATATTTGATGGCGTTGCCGATCAGATTGAGCAGCGTTTGGCGCAGCTTGGGAGCATCGGCGCAGGCAAAGCGGGGAAATTGTGAGGATTGATCGACTTTCAGGTACAGGCCCTTCTCCTCGGCGCGTAAACGCATCAGGTCGGTGATATCCAGCACCATTTCGCCCAGGTCGAAGACTGTGTTTTCCAGGATAACCCGCCCGGCTTCGATTTTTGCCATATCGAGCACATCATTGATCAGGGTCAGCAGGTGTTCGCCGCTGCGATTGATCAGGTCGAGGGTTTTACGCTGTTCTTCGGGGATGGCTTTGTCATTGCGCATCAGGTTTGAAAAACCCAGGATGGCATTTAACGGAGTGCGCAGCTCGTGGCTCATGCTGGCCAGGAAAACGCTTTTGGCTTTGTTAGCGGCTTCGGCCTGGGCCTGCGCGGCTTTGGCGCTGGCCTGCGCTCGTCGCATGGCATCGGATATCCCCGAAATCATCGTACAGCTCATCAGGAAAACACCCATTGCCAGCCACTCGACGCTGGAAAGCTGCCCTTCATCTATCCAAAAATACGCCAGGAAAGCCGAAATGATGGTCGCCAGCATTCCGGGTGCCAGCCCGCCAAAAACGGCAGCTACCATCACTGCCGGGTAAAATGTCAGGTAGGGGATTCCGCGCCCCAAATCTATTAGCAGCCAGGCTCGCAGGCCAGCGGCCAGGGCGATGACCAGGAGTGCCACGGTGTAGCGTAACCATGCCGGGGCTTTTGCGCCAGTCCAGTCCAATTGTGCCTCCAAATAATAAGTTTCAGACCGTCCCTTCTTTCCATGCAGACGGAAAGGGACGCACTGCGTATAGTTGCGCGGCAGCGTTCAGGTTTAAAAGGTAGGAAATTGGGTAAAGAGCTGAGTCGTTTGGACAACTATTATTAGTGTAGCAGAAAATGGTGTGTTTTGTTGCTGTTAAGGCGTGAATATTTTCACAATACTGGCAGGGAATTGATTTAAAATGATTGGTCACCTGGTTGGATGTGGAATCCTAAACCCCGGCCTGGGAGGCGGCGAAGCGCCGTTCCAGCCAGTTGAAGAAGAGCAGCGCCACGATCAACCCAACGCCAAAGATGAAGTACATGTTGCGAATGCCGGTCAGGTCGATCAGCCAGCCGCCGATGAAGCCACCCAGGGATGCGCCAATGCCCATCAGCGCCGCGCCGAACAGGCTTTGGGCGGTGGCTTTAACGCTTTCCGGGGCGTTTTCGTTGGCGTAGGTTACACCGGCCACCAGGATGAGCGGGAAGGTGAATCCATGCAGGAGCTGCACAGCCACCAGTCCGAGAGGCAGGTTCAGGGCGGATCCGATAATTAATCGCACCGCAATGGCTCCCAGGCCGATGATCAGCAGGGTGTGGGCGCCAAAGCGTTTGATCAGTCGATCTGAGAAAAATAGCACGGGTACTTCTGAAAGGAAGGTTGAAACGGTTAGTGAGAAGCCCATCAGGTCTTTGCTGGCGCCGAGTTCGCCAAAATACATGAACAGGTAGTTGTTGATGGTGGACATGCCCATGCCGCCGACCAGAACCATGGCCAGGAATGACAGCCAGCGCGGGTTGGTGAGAATGGTTTTGATGCCGCTCTGGATGGAGGCTGGTTTTTCGAGGCTTTTCTCGAAGCGGAAGAACAGCCCAACCAGCATGGCGCTGAACATAAAGATGGAATAGAGCCAGAATGACCAATCTTGTCCATAGCGTTCGATGATAAAACCAGTTCCCCAGGCGATCAGCCCCCATCCCAGTGCGCCGCCGGTGCGTACCCGCCCATACAGTTCGCGCCGCCCCTCCAGCATCGACATGGTGGCAAGATCGGCCAGGGCGTTGGATGGTGAAAGGGCGATGTTGAGGAAGATGATGATGCTGAAAATGCCCCAAAATGAGCGTGTAAAGGGGAATAGCAGCGCCAGACCGCTGGTAATCCCCAGTGAGAGCAGGAAAATCAGCTTGTAGCGGCGGGTGCTGTCGGCGAGGCCACTTAGCACGGGGCCGGTTACAAGCGAGACGAGCGGAGTCAGGCCGGTGATCAGGCCAATTTGGGTGCCGCTGAAGCCGATGTTCTGGTAGAAAAGTGTCATATAGGGCAGCATGGCGGCAAATGCGCCATAGTACAGGAAGTAGTAGGCAAAGGAAATCACGGTTGGCTCATTTCAGGGTGCGGTCGAAGAATGCGATGGTTCTATCCATGGCGGTGGTGAAAAATTTGGAGATGTTGTGATTGTCACCGGGGTACTCATACAACTCAACGGTTTGACCAGCGGCCCGCGCTTCTTCTGCCAGCCGCACCGAAAATGCCAGCGGCACATCTTCATCTTGGGTGCCATGATGCAGTTGCAGCGGGCCAGAAAGGTCGACCAGGTAGCTATTGGCTGAGAGCGACGCCCAAAAGTCGGGGTTTTGCTCGGGCGTGCCGTATTGTGTCATCCATACGCTGCGCCAGCTGCTCGAACCGGGGCGCGGAGTGAAGCTGCCAGTCCGGCGCCAATTGTAGAGCATATCGGGGTAAGACGCTACCACTCCGGCCCAAATGACACCTATTTTAACATCTTTGGTTGCTACCATGGCACGCAGGGTCAGGTAGCCGCCCATCGAGTGACCCCACATGCCGATTTTTTCCGGGTTCACTTTTGGATGTTGTTTCAGCGACGCGACGGCATTTAACACATCCACGGCATATCCGGGGCTGGAATAGGCTCCGCTGGCCTGGCCTTCAGATTTATCGTGGCCGCGATAGTCGATTCGGAAGACAACATACCCCGCGCGGGCCAGTCGATCGACATAGGCGATGTATCGCTCGGTGGTTTTATACACATCGGGTGGAATGTAGCCGTGGTTGAAGACGATGGCCGGGAATCCGCCCTCGGGCATTTCTCCATCCGGGATGGTCAGCAGGGCGTAGATTTTTAGCCCTTCAGAAAGATAATAAGCGTAGTAGCGCCGGTAATTTGCGCCGCGCTCCAGCTCGCGCTCGATGATAATTTCGCTGCCAGGGTAATTTCCTGCTCGCAGCGCGGCGATGCTCATCGGGTGCGGAACCGGCGTTTGGGTGGGGATTGGCGTGGATGTGGGCGTGCGAGTCGGGGTGTTGGTAACGGTCGGGGTTAAGGTTGCCACCTGGGGCGGTGGGAGTGGCGTGGATGTGAAGGCCGCTGCTGGGGTGGGGGCCGCCGGGGTGCAGGCGGCGAGGAGCAAGGATGCAAGTACCAGTAAAGTGAGTCTTTTCATTTTTCTCTCAATGAGTAGCGCGGGATAGCATCCCGCGCGGATGAAAGCTATAAAGAACGCGGGATGCTATCCCGCGCTACTACAGGGTCATGGCTGCCAGCGCGGCTGCCAGTCGGGTTCGGGATCTTTGGTGATCTGGCGTAGGTTGGAGCCATCGGCGCGCATGACGAAAATATCGGCCTGGCCGTTGTTGCGCAGCGAGTTGAAGGCGATCCACTGCCCATCGGGCGAGTAGGAACTGGCGGCGTTGTTGCCGCCGCTGGTCAGTTGGGTGGCCTGCCCGGTGGCGACATCCAGCCGGTAGATGTTCTTATCCCCGGCTGGCCCGGCGTAGATCAGCAGGTTTGTGCCATCGGGTGACCAATCCAGGCTGCCGCCGATGCCGGGCAGCCCCTGGGTGATGCGGCGGTGGTTCTTGCCGTCGGTATCCATCAGGAAGACTTCGTAGGCATCGGGTTGGTCAACCGCCATGCAGTAGGCAATCGTCAGGCCGTCTGGCGACCAGGCGGTGGCGACGATGGTATTTGGCCCGGCATAGAGCAATTTGGGGTTCACGCCGCCATTATCCACCACCCAAATGGCTGTCGGGCCGTCGGCGGCGCGGTTGGCGAAGACGATCTTCTGCCCGTCGGGCGAGAAATCGGGCGAAACCACGTTGCCGATGCCCTCGGTAAGCTGGATTTGCCTGCCGTCTTTCATGAACATCAGGAACAGGTCAAAATAACCGTTCTGGTTGGATGCAAACACAATCATATCGCCCTGTGGGGCGAAGCCGGGGTAGTAATCGTGCGCGGCGTGGCGGGTGATGCGCCCCAACTCCGTCCCATCGGCGTTGACGCGGCAGAGCTGGTTGTAATCGCCGCGCGTGCATGTGAAGATGATGCGCCCGCCGTGGGCGGCAGTCGGTTTGGGCGGGCGGGTGGGGGTGGGGAAGGGGGTGAAATTTTCGGCGCGGATGTTTGGTTCGCCGGGGAGGTAGACTTGCTGCTCGATGGGTTTGATCTGCCAGAGCAGGAAGATCACCGCCCCGAAGAGTGCCAGCCCTCCCAGCGGGCGGATCAAGTCTGATAGCTGGAAGCGGCGCGAGGGAGTTTTGACCGCTGCCATGACATTTTCTTTGAGCGGGGTCAGTTCGCGCGGAACGCTGCGCGGCTCGATGGGCGGCAGGAATCTCCAGCTTTGGAGCAGGTTGTGGGTAACGGCAGCCACATCCGGGGCGATGGAATCCGGGCTGGATAAAGGATCGAGCCGGGCAGCCATGCACAGGGTCAGGAACAATTCGTTTGCGCGGGAAAACCTTTCATTTTCCCGCTTAGAAAGGGCTTTTAGCAATGTGCGCGAGAGATAATCGGGCAGTTCGGGGTTGAAGTTGCGCGGGGCGGGCGGCAGCAGGAAGGTGTGCGCGCGCCGGATGGTTTCGGGGTCGAGTTCGAGTGGGGATGGGGATTCTTCGCTTTTGCGGGCCAGCCAGCGCCCGGTGAATAGCTCGAAGAGCATGGAGGCCAGGGCGTAGGTGTCGGCGGTGGGACTGGACGGGGCAGCCTGGAATTGTTCGGGCGCGGCGTAGATGGCCGGGAAGGGGCCGGGGCGCAGGCTGGCGGGTTCGTCTGCCGGGAGGCAGGCCCACAGGCCCGCAAGGTGGATTTTGCCGTCTTTGCCGATGCGGATTTGCTCCGGCGCGAGGCTGAGATGCACAAAACCGGCTTTGTGGATGGCATCCAGTGCGGCGCTGATGGCTTTGGCGTAGGTGATGGTTTCGGACAGGCTGAATGATTGGCCGGGCTGGCTGTTCAGCACGTCGCGCAGGGTTGGGCCGTCGATGAAGTCTTCGGTGATGAAGGCGGTCAGGCCGCTCTGGTGCAGTCCGTGGAAGGGGGTGAGCGCCGGGCCGTTGATTTTTTGCAGGGCTGGCAGGCGTGTTTCGAGGGCTTTGAGTGCTTCGGGGCTGGTCAGTTCTGCGGGCAGGATGGTGATTGCCAGCCGCCGGTTGAGCCTGAAATCCCAGGCGCGGTAGGTTTCCCCCAGCGGCGTGAGGCCCAGGAAGGCATCCACACGGTACTGGCCGAGCAGGGTCTGGTTGAGCAGGTCGGCGGGCATATGGAGATTCTACCAGCGAAGACAAATCCTGTTTAACAGATTCTTCCAGTCTGTCTGGTGCGATGCACCCTCACCCGCAACCCTAAATCGCATTCCCCTTAAACTGACTCATATACAACTGGTAGAAAAAGCCCTTCATCGCCAGCAGTTCGGAGTGTTTGCCGCGCTCGATGATTTCGCCATCTTTGATGACCAGCACCTGGTCGGCGTCGCGGATGGTGGACAGGCGGTGGGCGATCACAAAACTGGTGCGGCCCTCCATCAGCTTGAGCAGCGCTTTCTGGATGCGCGCCTCGGTGCGCGTGTCCACGCTGGAGGTCGCCTCGTCCAAAATCAAAATGCCAGGGTCGGCCAAAATCGCGCGCGCAATCGCCAGCATCTGGCGTTGGCCCTGGCTCAGGTTGGCGGCGCGCTCCGAGAGCACCGTCCTGTAGCCGTGCGGCAGTTGGCGGATGAAGTGGTCAGCATCGGCCATGCGCGCGGCCTCCATCACCTCGTCGTCGCTCGCGTCCAGCCGCCCGTAGCGGATATTCTCCATGACCGTATCGGCAAACATGAACGTATCCTGCAAAACCAGCCCCAGCGCGCGGCGCAGGTCGGCGCGGCGGATGTCGCGCAGGTCGTTCCCATCAATGCGGATCGAGCCGCCGTCGATGTCGTAAAAGCGCGTCAGCAGGTTGGTGATGGTTGTCTTTCCCGCCCCGGTCGGGCCGACGAGCGCAATCGTCTGGCCGGGCAGGGCCTCCAGCGTCATGTTTTTGATGATGGGATGTCCCGTTTCGTAGGAGAAATCCACAGCCTGGAATTCGACGTGACCCTTGAGATTTGCCAAACTCACCGCCCTGTCGCTGTCTACCGTTTCGGGGGCCGTGTCAATCACCTCGAAGACCCGCTCCGCACCCGCCAAAGCAGCCTGGATGGCGTTATAGATATTGGCGAGCTGGCGCAGGGGCGAGATGAATCCGTGGGCGTAGCTGATAAAGGTGGCGATAATGCCCACGGTCACGAGTCCGCGCAGGGCCAGCCATCCGCCCAATCCTGCCAAAACGATGACAAACAGATTGCCAAGCTGGTTGGTGAGCGGCATCAGCATCATGGCGTAGGTGTTGGCAAAGACGCCCGCCTTGAACACATCCGCGTTGACCCGGCGGAAGTTCTCCACCGATGTTTCGTTGCGCCGAAAAGCCTTGACCACGCGCTGCCCGCTGATGGACTCCTCCATCACGCCGTTCAGCTCGCCCAGGCTTTTTTGCAGGTCGCGGAAGCCTTTGCGGGTCGACTTGGCGATGAAGTCGGTGAACCAGACCATGATCGGCACGACGATAACCGAGGCCAGCGCCAGCCAGAAGTTGAGCACGAACATCGCCACCACGAACCCGACCAGCGAGAGCACGCTGCCGAGCATGGCGATGACATTTTGCGAGACGGCCTGGTTGATGGCATCGATGTCATTAGTCAGGCGACTCATCAACTCCCCGGCGTTGTGCGTGTCAAAAAACTTGAGCGAGAGTTCTTGCAGGTGCGTGAACAGGTCGCGGCGCAGGTCTTTGAGCGCGTTCTGCGAAACCCGCGCCATCGTCCACGCCGAGAGCGCCTGGAGCGACTGGTTGGTGATGTAAACCACCAGCAGGGTGACCGCCATCTGGGCCAGCCCGGCGAGCTGTTTGTCCCCGATATATTGGTCGATTGCCCGCCCCATCAGGTACGGGCCGAGCAAATCCAGCCCGGTGGTGACGAGAATCAGGATCAGCACCAGGGTGATGGCTGCCCGGTAATGGCTGAGATACGGGATCAGCCGGGCCAGCGCCTTGCGCGGGTCGGATGCTTTTTCAATTTTGGAGGGGCGCATCGGGCCGCGAGCGGCCAGCGCGGCGCGGGAGGCTTGTTGTTGGGAGGCTGTTTGGTTGGTCATTTGTTTTCCATTTGTCATTGCGAGCCGCATGCTTTTGCGGCGCAGCAATCTCCTCTCGCTTGGGAAAATCTCGTTAAACGGGTATTCCTGACTTTTGGGAGATTGCTTCGGGCTATCGCCCTCGCAAGGACATCGTTAATTTACCCCGCTCCCTAACTGGGAAGCGAAAATTTCCTGGTAAATCGGGCTGGACTGCATCAACTGGCTGTGCGTGCCTTCGGCGGCGATGCGGCCCTCGTCGATGACGATAATTTTGTCGGCGTTGAGCACGGTGCTGATGCGCTGGGCCACCATAAATGTAACCATGCCGCCTTCTTTGGCCCAACCCGCCATCGCTTCGTGGATTTTTGTCTCGGTCTCCACATCTACCGAACTGGTTGAATCATCCAAAATTAAAATCGCCGGGCGCAGGATCAGGGCGCGGGCGATGGCGATGCGCTGTTTCTGCCCGCCCGAAAGGTTGACCCCGCGCTGGTTGACGTGAGTGTTGTACCCATCCGGCAGTTTTTCGATAAACCCGTGCGCCTGCGCCGCCTTGGCCGCCGCGATGACTTCTTCGTCGCTGGCCTCCGGTTTGCCGTAGGCGATATTCTCGCGCACCGTGCCCGAGAACAACACTGTTTCCTGCGGCACGATGCCCACCTGCGCCAACAGGCTGGACTGCGACAACTCGCGCACATCCACGCCGTTGATGCGGACGCTGCCGCTGGCAACCTCGTAAAAGCGCGGGATCAGGTTGATCAGCGTCGATTTGCCCGAGCCAGTCGAACCGAGAATGGCCACCGTCTGCCCCGGTTGGGCGGTCAGGTGGATGCCTTCGAGCACCGCGCCGTCATTGTAGTGGAAGTGAACGTTGGCAAAATCCACCCTTACCCCGCTTTCCCTCACCCCTAACCCCTCTCCCGCGGGGAGAGGGGGACTGAACTCCCCTCCCCCCGCGGGGAGAGGGGGACTGAACTCCCCTCCCCCCGCGGGGGAGGGGCTGGGGGTGAGGGCTTTCGCAGTGGGAGCATCCTGCACTTCTGGCACAGTCTCCAGAACCTCGTTAATTCTCTCCGCCGAGGCCGTCGCCGCGGCGATGATGTTCGAGAGCATCACCATAATCCCGAGCGGCCCCAAAATCGTTTGCAGATAGTTGATGAAGGCCACAATTTGCCCAACGGTGACATCGCCGTTAATCGCCTGGACGCCGCCGTACCAGATGACCGTCACGATGCCGAAGTTGACCATCAGCGTCAGCGAGGGCGACATGCTGGCCATGAACTGCATCACCCTGATGTTGCGGTCGGCAAAATCCGCGTTGGCAACGTTGAAACGCTCCACTTCGCGGGCATCGCGCACAAAGGCTTTGACCACGCGCGCCCCGGCGATGTTCTCCTGCAAGATACTGTTGAGCCGGTCGAGGCGCTGCTGCACCGTCAGGAAGAGCGGGCCCATTTTGGTGGTAAAAAAAACAATCAGCCCGGTGGCAACCAGCAAGATGGGCAGCATGACAGTCGCCAGTTTGGCGTCGGTGTTGTACATCAAAATCAGGCTGCCGACCATCAACAGCGGGGCGCGGGTGCCGATGCGCAGGAAAACCTGCGTCAGCCGCTGGAAAACCGTCGCATCGCTGGAGAGGCGCACCATTAGCTGGCCGGTATTGAGTTTGTCGAGATTGCCATACGAAAACGACTGGATTTTGACAAACATCGCCTCGCGCAGGTCGCGCGCCACACTCTCACCAGCCAGGATCGACAGGTAGTTGTTGCCCAGGGCCAGGAGCGTGCTCGTAATCGAGATCGCCAGCATCAGGGCGGCGGTTTGGTAGACCACGGTATAGTTTTGGGCGTGGATTCCGTCATCGATGATGCGCTGGACAAGGCGTGGAATCGACAAATCCAGGAAAACGACGATGGTTAACAACACCAGCGAGGCAATCGCAGGTTTCCAGTAGGGCGTGATGAAGGGGAAGAGTTTTTTAATATGATTCATAGGCGTTCAGTCGTATGACTGCGGCTTTACCCAAAAACAATTTGAGAGAAGCGCTTCAGCGTTTGCGCCGCCAATGGGGATTGACGCACCGAGGCCAGAATCTCATCCGGGTTCAAGCCCTCGGCAGATAGCTCGGCTCGCTCGGCGTGGATGTACGTCCGGGCGATTTCGGCATCCATTTCCGGGTGGAATTGCACGCCCCAGGCCTTTTGGCCGATTCGAAAAGACTGGTTTGCATCCCAGCTATCGAAGGCCAGGCGGGTCGCTCCGGGCGGCAGTTTCAGCGCCGATTGAGCGTGACTGACTTGCGCATCGAATTTTTCCACGCCCAGGCCGCCCAGCAGCGGGTCAGCCAGCCCTTCGGGGGTCAGCTCGATGGTGGTGGTGCCTTCTTGCGTGCCGTTGGGATTGTTGCCCACTTCCCCGCCAAAGGCATAGGCCAGAAGCTGGTGCCCGTAGCACACACCCAGGGTTGGGATTCCCGCCCCGACCATGTCCACCAGCCATTTGGCAGTGCGCTCGCTCCAGGGCTGGTGTTCTGTCACCATCGTGTGCGAACCCGTTACCAGGATACCGGCAAGCGAGTTTGGGGGCGGGAAACCTGCGCCAGTGCGAGGGTCGAACACGGCCACTTGGGCCGAATCCAGCCCCAGGCCAGCGATAAACCAATCTTCAAAATCTCCGCGGCGTTTTGCCAGTTCGGGTATGGTGTCGCCAACTTTGATGATGAGAAGTTTTTTCATATCGAAACTTTTTCTCCGTTTTTGCGGATGGATTCTACGGCTGCGAATGTGGCTTTGGTCACGCCGATGAGATGCTCATACGCGATGGGCGCTTTGCCGCTGCGGATCGACCCCACCCAGGCCTGCCACTCGTTAAAGTGACCTTTATCCTGGCTGGCAAGTTTGACCGTTTTCTTTTTCCCATCCTTCACCGTTTCCAGCGACCGGAAATCATCCAAAACCGCAATCTGGCCGCCACAAAAAACTTCGACTCTTTCCTTGGGGAAGGATTTGTCGCCATTGGCGAGATAATCTACCACGCCAACCGAGCCATCCGCAAAAGTGAAGGTCATCGTCACATTGTCTTCGCGGTATTTGCCGTTATTCGGCATCGCCGCCGCGCTGACGCTGACCGGCGCAGAACCGGCCAGGAAGGTGAGAAAATCCACGAAATGACAGCCCTCGCCGATGATACGCCCGCCGCCCTGCTCGGGGTCGTGAGTCCAGTGGTTGAGGGGAATGTAGCCGGCGTTGACACGGTAGTGCATGTAAAGGGGTTCGTTGCGATTGGCGTAGAAAGTGGAAAGTTGCCTGGCGAGGGGGGCGAAGCGGCGGTTAAAACCAGTCATCAATAAACAGTGATCAGCCTGCCCCTGGTTTGTTGGGGCCTGTTGTAACTGATGACTGATCAAGGATAACTGCTCACTGTTCACCGCCAGCGGCTTCTCTACAAAAACGTGTTTCCCGGCCCGCAGTGCCTTTACTACCAAATCGGCATGAGAATCGTGGCGCGTGAGAATGGCGATGGTGTTGATGTTGGGGTCGCTCAGGATTTGCTCGTCGTCTGAGCAGGCGTACCGGAATCCGAATTTCTTGCCGGAGTGTTGGGCGTGCAACCCGCCCGCCGAGGCGATGCCGACCAGTTCGGTTCCATCTGACTTTTTTATGGCAGGCAAAAGGGTGGCGTTGGCGAACAATCCTGCGCCCAGAACGCCCAGGGTTACCCGGTTTTCCGGTTTGCCGGTTTTTTCATTTAACTGGATAACTGGAGAACCTGCCAACTGGTCAACGGGATACGTTAGAAGAACGCCGAGAAATGGCTCTTTCTTCTTCCCGGTGATCGTTTCGTACGCTTCTGCCGCTTTTTCGATGGGGAAACGATGTGAGATAAGACTTTCCACTTTCAACTTCCTACTTGCTACCAACTCCACAATCGCCTGAAAGTTGCGTCCCTCCGTCCAGCGCACGTAGCCGATGGGGTAGTCGTGGCCGTTTTCTTCATAGGCGGCATCGTAGCGGCCCGGGCCGTAGGAGCGCGAGTTGATGAAGCTGAGTTCTTTTTCGTAGTAGATTTTGCGGGGGAAGGTCAGGCCGATGGCGCCGGTGGCAACGATTTTGGCGCGGTCGCGGGCGATTGTCCCGGCCAGTTCAACCGGGTCGTTAGAGGCTGTGTCGGCGCAGATGATGACACTGTCGAAGCCGCGGTTGGCGGTGAAGGCCTGGGCGGAATCGATAGCGTTTTGACGGGAGCAGGCTGAAACTCCGAACTGCCCGGCGAGTTGGACCCGCTGCGGGTTGGTATCCACGCCAAAAACGCGGCACCCGGCGGCAGATGCCAGTTGAATGGTCATTAAACCCAATAAACCCAGCCCAATCACGCAGATGTTTTCGCCAAGCTGCGGCTCGGCCAGCCGGAAGCCGTGCAGGGCAATGGCGCCGAGGGTGGTGAAGGCGGCGGATTCGAAATCGACACTGTCGGGCAGGGGTGTGAGCAGGCTGCGCGGCACAACGTTGTACTCGGCATGGACGGCGTAGCCGCCGCCCGCGCAGGCCACGCGCTGGCCGATGTGGAAGCCATCCATGTTGGGGCCGAGCGCAATAATTGTCCCGGCGGAGGAGTAGCCGAGGGCCATGGGCTGGTCGAGGCGGCTGAAGGCGGCTTGCAGGGTGGGGAGGATGCCCTCGCGCTGCATTTTATCCAGAACTTGTTTGACCAGGTCGGGGCGGGAGCGGGCTTTGCCGACCAGGCTTTTTTCGGCGAATTCGACCACCATGCGCTCGGTGCCCGCCGAAACCAGCGATGCGGCCACTTTGACAAGCGCTTGCCCGGCGCGTGGGGTGGGAACGGGGATTTCTTCGACGGTGGTGAGGCCGTTTTTCATGTTTTGGAGGAGTTGTTTCATCTTATTTCCTTGTTTGTCAGTTTTCCAGCGAACTGGTCGGTTTTTATAGTTTCTGCCAGTATACCGCATTGCGCTGATGCGCCTGGGAACTTTGTCATACAAAAGATGTGAAGATTATTGCTATTAAGAAAAAACTTAATTGATTGACTTCGATTTTGGGGGGTGCTATCCTATTTTCAACATCCCATCGGTCTCCGATGGACACTTTTAATTTCCCAGATTTCACAAGGAGAACATTATGGCATATGGTGGTTACGCTGACAAAGTCGCCTGGGTCGATCTGACCGCAGGTAAAGTCGAGTACAAACCCATCGCGGACGAAGATAAGCGCAAATATATTGGCGGTCGCGGTTTGGGTGTGAAATATGTGTTCGATAATGGCCCGCAAGTTGAGCCGCTTTCGCCCGATAACATCCTGTGCTTCATGACCGGCCCGTTGACTGGTTCGGAAGCAAATATGAGCGGACGCATGGCGGTGGTAACTAAATCTCCACTTACTGGCACTGTTACCGATTCGCATCATGGTGGTTGGTCGGCCGCTCGTTTGCGCTGGTCAGGGTTCGATGGCCTGGTTTTCAAGGGCAAGGCCGAGAAACCGGTTTATGCGTATGTGCATGATGGCGCTGTGGAACTGGTGGATGCCGGTGAAGTCTGGGGCAAGGGTGTCCATGATACCGTGAAGTTCTTTAAGGAAAAATATGGCGAAAAAGACCTGACGGTGATTTCCATTGGCCAGGCCGGTGAAAATCTTGTCAAGTTTGCATGCTGGATTAATGAAAATGACCGCGCTTCTGGCCGCGGCGGCACCGGCTGTGTGGGTGGATCGAAAAATCTTAAGGCGGTTGTGGTCAAAGCTGAGAAGAATATCACCAAAGCGGCTGATCGCGATGCCTGGAAGGCTGCCCACAAACGCGCCCTGGAATGCATTATGGCCCCTGAGAATATCACCAGCCCGCGCAAGGGCGGTCTCTCGGTCTATGGCACCAATGTACTGATGAACATCACCAACAGCATCGGCGCGCTGCCCACCAAGAACAGCCAGGTGACTGCTTATGGCGAAGATGCCGAGAAAATTTCCGGTGAATACGTTAAAGAAAACCTGCTCGTTGATGATCCGACCTGCCACGCCTGCCCGGTAGCCTGTAAGAAGGAAATCGAAGTTAAGGATGGCCCTTACAAAGGCCTGCGTATGGAATCGGTGGAATACGAACCGGCCTGGTCGGTTGGCGCGAACTGCGGCAACAACGACGCCCGCCTGGTTGGCAAGATGATCGACCTTTCCAATGATTTCGGCCTCGACGCTATCGAAATCGGTCACCCGCTCTCTGTGTGGATGGAAGCCACTGAAAAGGGCTATACCGGAGCAGAAGGCAAGCTGGAATGGGGCGATCCGGATGGCATGACCAACGCTGCCGAAATGATCGCTTTCCGCAAGGGCTTTGGCAATGTTATGGCCGATGGCGCAGATGCCACCGCCGCTCATTTTGGACACCCCGAACTTGCCATGACCGTCAAAGGCCAGGGCATTCCGGCTTATGACCCGCGCGGCCTCAAAGGCATGGGCATCGGCTATGCCACATCCAATCGTGGCGCCTGCCACCTGCGCGCCTACACCCCCGCCGCCGAATTGGGCGTCATGCCCTTTGGCTCACTCAAAGTTGATCCAATCGAGTGGAAAGGCAAAGGCGAACTGGTCATGATCTTCCAGAACTTCCATGCTTTCTCTGACAGCCTGGATATCTGCAAATTCTCAGCCTTTGCCCAGGGCGCCGATGAATATGCGGCCCAGTACTCTGCCATGGTGGGCGTTCCCTGCACAGCTGCCGATGTTCTCAAGGCTGGCGAGCGGGTCTACAACCTGGAACGCTATTACAACAACCTGATCGGCTTCAAGGAAGGAAGCGACTCCTTGCCCGAGCGTTTCTTGAAGGAACCCTCCACCATGCAGGGATCCAAAGGCCAGGTTTGTGAACTCGACCAGATGTTGGCTGAATACTACGAAAAGCGCGGCTGGGATAACGGTGTTGTACCCGAAGCCAAACTCAAAGAACTGGAAATCATCTAGTTCACCCGCAAACAAACCCCAGTAACAAAAAGAACGCGCCCGAAAGGCGCGTTCTTTTATTAGCTTTGGAAATCCCAACACTTTTCCAGCCTTAGCCGCCAGCCCTGAGCGTTTTCATCCTGAAACGCTCCACAAAATCATCATACACATCTTCGCGGATTTGCATCTCCAAACGTACCTGGCCGACTTCCAGGGAACCCAGCCTGAAGGGTTCCATCCGCTCCAGCCGAACGCTCCACCCCTCGCCTGCTACCGTATCCTCGGCCTTAATCTCACCGCCGAGTTCCTGCAAATACTCTTTCAACAGGAAATATGGAATTCCGCGCATCGTGTGGAAAATGGTTTTCATCATAAAGTGTTCTTCCAAAAAATGCCCATCTTGGGGCATGTTACGGACATTGGATAATTCCCTGCGCCCACAAGCAGCCGCCGCAAACCGGGAAAGTTGTATTGGCGAGGCAATCTTCCTCGTTTGTCTCTGAAAGTTCGCAGCCGCCACAAAAAGCGCAGGGCGCAAAGGCGAAATTGTGCAGGCGTTCACGGTAAGCCACGTAATCGGGATCCAGCCACAACTCAGACAGACTGCGTTCATTCACACTGCCGATAATGTGCTTGCGCGAAAGGCGCTGTTTGCCGTGCAGGTAACTGGTGTGCGTGTGCATCAACGGCCAGCATGGGCTGATATCTCCCGTCCAGGCGATGGACATGGTGCCGCTTTCAACAAAATTGCAGGTGTCATTTGCGCCACCCCAGTTGTTGCCCGCGTAACTGATATTTAACTGGCTGTTGAAGGTCTCGATCAGCGCTGCCGATGTCAGGTGGTTGAAATCCATCTTGGGCAGGCTCAAGCGCGGCAGGTTGGGAGCCTGCATATAAGCGATGTTGTGAATGGTGCCGGTATACAACCGGTCATCCTGCATATTATCGGTGGCGGGCTGCACATTGCTAACTGAGAAATATTTGGCCTTGAGCGATTTCCCCAGCTTGATCACTTGGGGCAGGTCGGCAATGTTGCGCTTCATGGCAACAAAAGCGATGCCGATCTCAGGCCTGGGGTAATGGCTGGCGCGCCGCATGTTGGCAAAACGCTTCAGGTTGTTGACAATTACCGGCAGTTCGGCACCCAGCCGAACATCGGAATAGGTTTCAGGAGAGGCTCCATCAATCGAAACCCACAGCACATCCAGCCCAGAATCGATCAACTCCCGCGCTTTTTTCTCTGTGAGCGTGGTGCCATTTGTGATAAGCTCCACTTTTTCAACGCCCAAGTCTTTGACACGTTTGACCCACTCGATGGTTTTGGGGTGGAACAGCGGCTCGCCAATCCCGCCGAAATAAACATGCGGCAGTGGGGAAAGTTCTTTTAGCCCGGCCAGGATGCGTTCAAAGGTTTGATCGCTCATGCGGCCCAGCGGCTGATCCCAGGCATTGCGAAAACAGGTGATGCAATCCAGGTTACAGGCTACCGTTGGCTCAATGTAGACTTTGGTCAGGTGTGTAACCGGGCGGTGCATCCGCACGAAATTGCTGTCTTCATCCAGCCGGACTTTGGTGCCAGGCTGGATGCCATAGCGCGCTGCCATTTCGGGCGGCAGCACCAGCCGTCCTTGTTCATCGACTTCGGCCCAGGCTGTGGTACTTTTGGTTGAATACATAATCGGCTCCAATTTTTGACTCTACCGGTAATTGGCACATTTCAGGAGCGATTCTAATCCCCACGCCTTAGGATGGGATGTGATAAAGGTCTCATTTTTGGATGGAACTTGTCTTGTTTAGCCGCCGCCCACAGCCGGGAAGACATCCAGCTTGTCCTCGCGCGAAACCGGGGTGTCGAGCGCTTTTTCCATGTAGGGCACGTCACGCCCGTTAACGAAGAAGTGAACGTGGCCGTGCAGTTGCTCGCCGCTCATCAGCTCGGTGCGCAAGGCCGGGTAAAGCTGGAAACAGGCTTCCAGCACATCGCGCACGCGGCTGCCATCGGGCAGGTGCTCAAGAGTCAATGTTTTTTTACCGGTAATTAGTCGCAGCGTGGCATAAAAATTGACGTTCATGGGATACGCTCCTCGGGAGATCGGATAGAATGCATAATTTTTATCATTAAATTGATGAAAATTCAATATGGAGACCAATGCAAAACATCCACCATCTCTAGGCAAGGCGAGATCATCCCGCGCCACAGAAGGCAAATCCACAGATTGGCGCAGGATTTTACATGGATACACACTCATCTCCTGCATGACTCAACAACAAAAGCGATCACATGTGCTGGTGATATAATTCTCCAAGCCATCATTTTCAGGAGAAAAACCATGAGCGATGCCCGTATCGATAAATTTGCCCAAATCCTGGTGGATTACTCTGCCCGCATCCAACCCGGAGATCGGGTTTTGCTGGAATCAACTACCGCCGCCGAACCATTGATCCGCGCCCTGTACAATCGCATCCTGGAAGTGGGTGGTCACCCGCATGTGCAGATGGAATTCCCAGAACAACAGGAAATCTTCTACGAACAGGCCAGCGAAGCCCAACTGGATTTTCCACCCACCTTCCAAAAACTGGCTTACGAACAGTTTGAATCGCGCATTCGCATCGGCTCATCGACCAATCCCCGCGCCCTGAGCGGGGTCGACCCCAAAAAGCTGTCCCGCCGCCAGAAGGCGCTCGCCCCGCTGCTAGAAACGCAGATGCGCCGCGGCGCTACCGGCGACTTGAAATGGGTCACCACGCTTTTTCCAACCGAAGGTCAGGCTATCGAAGCTGAAATGAGCCTGCGGGCTTATGAAGATTTCGTCTACCGTGCCTGCCATGCCCACGAAGCTGACCCGGTGGCTTATTGGAAACAGGTGGAAGCCGACCAGGCTCGATTTATCGAGTTCATGAAAGGCCGCAACCTGGTCACGCTGCATGGCCCGAATGTAGACTTGAGCCTTTCGGTCAAAGGTCGCACGTTTATGAACTCTTGCGGCACCCATAACATGCCCGATGGTGAGATTTACACTGGCCCGGTGGAAGAATCTGCCAACGGATGGGTAAAATTCACTTATCCGGCGCTCTACAACGGGGCGGCGGTGGAAGGCGCAGAGTTGACCTTCTCCCAGGGCAGGGTATCCATTGCCAGAGCGGATAAAAATCAGAAATTCCTGCTGGAAATGCTGGAAGTTGATTCTGGTGCGCGTTACCTGGGCGAGTTTGCCATCGGCACCAACTTTGAGATTGACCGCTTCACTCGCAACATTCTTTTCGACGAGAAGATTGGCGGCTCCTTCCACATGGCGCTGGGTGCCGGCTACCCCGAGACTGGTTCTAAAAACAAGAGCGTCATCCACTGGGATATGATTTGCGATATGCGCAAAGATGCAGAAATCGCCGCGGATGGTGATGTTTTCTATAAAAACGGTAAATTTGTGTTCTAACCCCCTTGGCGTGATTTAAAACCGGAAAAGCTGTTCCGCAAAAACGAGAATTTTTTGCGGAACAGCTTTTTATTTTAGAACTCTCCCGCTTCGTCGGCCATACGAACGATGCGCGGGCTGAACTTGCCGACCATTTCGATCAGTTCTTGTTGGGCGGCGATAACCTGTTCGATGGGTTTGTAGGCCTGCGGCGATTCATCCAGCCCGCCGCCGAGCAGGGTTACGCCGTGCTCTTTGAGATAACCGTCGCGGGTGGATTTACTGATGGAATTGAGCGCGGTTTTGCGGCTCATCAGGCGGCCAGCGCCGTGTGAGGCCGATTCGAGCGAATCTGCCACGCCCCTGCCGCGCACCACATAGCCAGCATCGCCCATTGAGCCTGGGATGACTCCCAGCACGCCCGCGCCAGCCGGGGTGGCACCCTTGCGGTGGACGATCACCGTCTGTCCATCGGGCAGGATTTGCTGCCAGGCAAAATTATGATGGTTTTCAACCACGGCTGTTTCTCGCAGCCCTACCGCCTCGGCCACACGTTGGTGGATGATGGCATGATTGGCGGATGCGAAGCGACCGGCCAGTTCCATCGAAAGCCAATATTCCTGGCCTTCCTCAGAATCCAGCGATAGCCAGGCCAGGTGCCGGACGCTTTTGTCCAACTCGGGGTGTTTTTCCATCGCCAGTTTGCTGTAGCGGTCGGCGACCTTGAATCCCACACTGCGCGATCCGCTATGTGAGAGCAGCGCCAGGTATTCGCCCGGTTTCAGGCCCAAAAGCGGTTCGTACAGGCGGAAAGAACCCCACTCGACGAAGTGGTTGCCGGTTCCGCTGGTGCCAAGCTGGCGGGCGGCATTATCTTGCAATGACTGGAGCAGGCGGGTGGCCTCCCAGGCCGGGTCATCCAGCACGGGGTGTTCGGCGCGCTGTTTGCCTTTCCACTGCGCGCCCATGCCGAAGGCGGTTTGCTCCAGCAGGGCATTCTCGAACAGGCCTTTTTTCTGGCCCATCAGGTGTGGAGAAACTTCGTATAGCGACAATCTCATCCGGCAGGCAATATCCACGCCAACAGCGTAGGGGATGACGGCGTTATGGGTTGCCAGCACGCCGCCGATGGGCAGCCCATATCCAACATGGGCATCGGGCATCAGGGCACCGGCAACACTGACGGGCAGGCGCATGGCGTTGTCCATTTGGGCCAGATATCCATCGTCGATGGCCTCGCGGCCCCAGATGGGGTAAGGCAGCGGCGCTTCGCGCAGTTCGGTGCTGGCTTCTTCTTTGGGGTGCAGGCGCAGGCATTCGCGTGCCAGGTCAGCCAGCAGCGGGTCGGTGAGGAATTGGCCGGGGTTGCTGCGCACTGTGTCCAGCCTCGCCAGCACCATTTCACGCTCCAGGCCTTCTTCCGAAAGCTGGGTGGCTACATTTTTGGCGATGCCGATGATTTTGCCATCGGGCCAGTTGTTGAGTTTGAGAATTTTCCCGGTGATGATGTCCATATTTTGCTCCTTTCTGCGGACAAGGACATCCACATAATAAAAAAGACAGTCACTTTTCAAGGTGACTGTCCTGTTGGCGAGGGGTAGGGATGCAGATACGGTCAGATTGAAAGTTAAGTTGGTGGAGTGGACGCGTTATGGCGGCCAACATTGGGGTGGGTGGTGGTTTTCTGCATCATGGAGTTGATTATAGCAAAGTTTTGATGAATAGGTGAAAAATAAGAACCAAACTTACCCAGAGACTGGCAGGGGAGTGAAAGCTTTGGGGAATTCCAGATAAAATGTGGCGCCCTGGCCAGGTGCGCTTTGGGCATAGACCTTGCCATTCATGCGATCCATGGCCTTGTGGACAATCGACAGGCCCAGCCCTGTGCCGGGGTATTCCTGGTCATTGTGCAGGCGTTGGAAGAGTTCAAAAATGCGGTCATGGTATTTCATGTCGAAGCCAATGCCATTATCACGAACCCACACCACCTGTTGATCGGCGTTTTCCTGCCCGCCAATTTCAACTACTCCCTGGGTTGCGCCGCGTGTAAATTTGATGGCGTTATCCAGCAAATTGCGCAACACCTGGCGCAGGCCCTCCGGGTCGGCCATCACCATCTCAAAGGGAAGATTCACCCGGATGAGAATCCCATACATTTCAATCTCCCCGGCTTTCTCGCGCAACAAATCTGCGATGATGCGTGAGATATTGACCTGCCGCCCGCCCTGTGTGCGCCGTTCTACTCGCGAGTAAATCAACAGATCATCAACCATTTCGCGCATATTCCCGGCTGCCCCTTTAATGTGTTCCAGTTTTTGGCGGCAGTCTGGTTCCATTTTGTCGGCGTAATCATCCATCAACATCCCGGCATAGCCATTGATGGCGCGCAGCGGGGCTTTCAGATCGTGTGATATCGAATAGGTGAAAGATTCAAGCTCTTTATTGATGCTTTCCAGCTTTTCGGTGCGCTCACGCACCCGTTCTTCCAGTTCCTGGTTGAGATTGCGGATTTGCTCTTCGGCAATGTGCCGCTCTGTGATATCCCGTCCGTGGCTGACGATATAGCCGTTCTCTCCATTGTGGACATAGTCATCGAGCATTTCCAAGCGGATAGGTTTGCCCGCGCTACTAAAGTTTGAAATTTCGTAGCGGGTCATCCCCACAGTTTGCACGTGAGCCCAATGCGCTGCCCAGGTTTCAGGAGTGAATGTTTTATCGCATTCCCATACTTTATGACCAGGCCATGATTTGCCCTCGTGCCCAAAAATCCGGTTTGCGCTGGCGTTCGAATAGGTGATAGAGCCATCTTCTCGAATAATGCGGACAGATTCCAGGGCATGATCCACACTATATTGCACCAGGAGCATTTCTTGGGCGGCGTGCTGCTGCTCTTCCAGTTTAGTGATCAGCACCGCGCTTTCTTTTTCGGCCTCAAAAAGGCGCTCGGAACGCTGTTTTAACCTTCCCACCAGCCAGATCATGAACGGCATGCTGGCCGCTGCGATCCAAAACCGAATGGCTTCTTCACTTGAAAAGTGGCTTGTATCCTGTGACAGATACAGGCGAATGTCAATAATTCCCAGGATGGCTGTGATGCTTCCAGCAAACCAGCCACCGGTGTAAGTGCCAAAAACCGTCAATAATGTGTAAATTGCCAGGGGAGGAATGTTCAAACCGTGGTTGCTCAACTCAAGCAGCAGGACGGTGGTAATAATCGTCAGCGAGGGGCCAATTGAGAGAGGAATGATTTTATCTTTAGGAATCTGAATCTGCATAATCACCTCAGAGCCTTATTTGACGTGGGGTATCTCGGAAAAGGAATTTTTCTCGCTGGGGAGGCCACAATATGCCAAACGGGACTTTTCTATGCAAAAACAGATTCCGTTTACCAGATTTGACCAAAAAAAGGGGGGGGGTGACTTGCTGCGCGTGTAGTTTGCGAGATGCCCCCATTTTACATTTATTTTGCCTTGTGTAATCATTTATTTTACCAACCTGCCCTGCTCAAACCTGAGTGATGCAAAAAAGGTGCGTTTGTACCAGGGCCGAAGGCGAGTTTGGGATTGTAAACCGGAATTCGCCGAAATCGCTGTAAAATTAATCCATGCCCGCACTCACCGCCGACCAGGTCAAAGCCCTCGCCCCCGACCCCGCCTCGCTCAAGGCCGGGCAAGGGCTGGCAGAGGCCCGGCACTGGGCCAGCCTGGGCAAAAACGAGGCCGCGTTGTGGGGCGAATGCAAAGGCAGCGGCCAAGAACCCTACAAAACCCGTGTCGATCTGTCCAACAACGGCACATCCTGCACCTGCCCCAGCCGCAAATTCCCGTGCAAACATGCTTTGGGATTGATGTTCCTGGCTGCGGCCTCACCCGTCAAACTGGTGGATTCTACGCCCCCGGCCTGGGTGGCCGAGTGGCTGGAAAAGCGCGCCGCCCCCAAGCCTGCCCCCGTTAAAAAAGCCGAATCCCAGTCCACGCCTGAATCCCGTCAAAAAGATGCCGCCAAACGCGCCGCCAAACGCGAAAAACTGGCCGAAAGCGGGCTGGAAACCCTCAGCCTGTGGCTCAAAGACCTGACCCGCCAGGGGTTGGCCTTCGCCCAAAACGCCCCGGCAGCATTTTGGGAACAGCAGGCCGCCCGGCTGGTGGATTCGCAGCTACCCGGCGCAGCGCGGCTGGTGCGCGAAATGGCCGTCGGCCCCGGCTCACAGCCAGCCTGGGCCGAGACCCTGCTGCTGAAACTGGCCCGGCTCAACCTGTTGATTCTGGCTTATCGCAAGTTGGACAACCTGCCCGCAGCAACTCAAGCCGATGTGCGTTCCCTGCTCGGCTGGAGCATCAACCAGGATGAATTGCTCGCCAGCACCCCCGGCATAAGCGATGACTGGCTGGTGGTGGCACAAACGCTGGAAGTGGATGAAAAAACCGGGCTGTACACCCAGATCAACTGGCTGTGGGGCCGCCAGGGCCACAAACCGGCCCAGATCATCAACTTCGCTTTTCGCACCCAGCCCATGGATGCGAGTCTCATCCCCGGCGTAACCCTGCGCGGCGAACTGGTCTACTTTCCCGGCGCGTTCCCCCTGCGGGCGGTCTTTAAAAACAAACAGATTATCCCTGCGCCTTTTCTCCCTACCGGTTCCCCCCATTTTTCCGCGTTTCTCGAAGCCTATGCCGCCGCCCTCGGCCTGAACCCCTGGCTGGAAGTTTTCCCGGTAGTTATCCACGGACTTCAAAGCCTCCCGATTTTGGAAGGCTTACATTCCGCCCCGCAGCGCTGGTTGCTGCGCGATTCGCAAAACAGGGTTATTCCCATCTCTGCGCAATTCCGTTCCACCTGGGAGCTTTTTGCCATCTCAGGCGGCGGCCCAGTCACCATTTTTGGTTTGTGGGATGGGTTTGTTTTCCTGCCTATGGTAGTTTGGGATGGCGGGAGGTTTGTGCGGTTATGACCACACTCAAACAGATGACGCAATCTGCCATGCTCGGTTCTGCCGAAGACTCGCTGTTGGTTTCTGCGGCCAGCACGGGCATGGCGGAATTGGGTGGCTACATGCCTGCAACTTTCGAGGGTGAGGTAACTGCCAGCATAGCAGAATCCAGACCGCAGATGCCGAAGAAAGCTGTGGGATTGCTCAAGCGCCTGGTAGCGGGAGAATTTGACGGGTTGCTGCCTGAATTCCTGCAACTGAGCGCCGTGCGCGGAACTATCGCGCCGCCGGAGATGCTGCCCGCGCTGCTGGGGCTCGGCAAAACCGATCTGCGAAAACTGGTCATCCCGGTCATCGGCGAGCGCGGACGCTGGCTGGCAGCCTACAACCCGGCCTGGGCCTACGCCCTCGGGCGCGATCCGCTGGATGCCTGGGAAAACGGCCTGCGCGCCGAGCGTATCGCCGCGCTGGAGCAGGTGCGCGCCACGCAACCGGGAAAAGCCCGGGAGTGGTTGCAAAGCACCTGGGAACAAGATTCACTTGAAGACAGGGCTTTATTCCTGGCTGTGTTTTCGGTTGGGTTGAGCATGGACGATGAGCCATTCCTTGAAAGCTGCCTGGATGACAGGCGCAAGGAAGTGCGTGATGCGGCGCGTGGGTTGCTGCTGCGGCTGGAGAATTCGCGTTTTGTGGGGCGGATGTGGGCGCGGGTGAGGCCGTTGGTTAAGCTAAAATCCAAATTCCTGGGCGGTGATGCGTTGGAATTGTCGCTGCCCGAGGGGCTTGATCTTGCCGCGAAACGGGATGGGCTGGGTGGGGTGCTGCTACGCAAAAAAATGGGCGAGAAAGCCAATTTACTGGCGCAGATGCTGGCATTCATCCCGCCCGCGTTGTGGAGCAGGGATTTTGGCAAGCCGCCAGAGAAAATCGTGGCAGCGGGGCTGAACTGCGAGTGGAAGGAGCCGCTGCTGCTCGGCTGGCAGCTGGCTGCCATCGGCGTGGCAGATGAAGCCTGGGCCGAGGCAATTGCTCCGCTATGGGCGACACAGGCTGAGGGGCGGTCGCTTCTCGATGTGGATTCATTGCCAGCGTTGGTGCGGCTGATGCGGTTGGAAAAGGTCGAGGCGCTGGTCACATCCACGATTAAACCGCTGATTGGTGAGTTGGATGATAAAAGCCTGCTGGTTTCGCTGCTGGAGAAATATAACCGCCCGTGGACGGCGCGTATGGCGCGGATGGTGGTGCAGAGCGCCCAGCGGCAATCTGGTGATTTTCGAGCCAACCTGCCACAGGCGCTGCCCGGTTTTGCGCGCTGGATGCCGCCCGAACTGGCGGATGAGTTTTCGCAAGGCTGGGCCGCCGAGCCAAAGGGTTACTGGAGCGGCAAAATTGACGAGTTTTTGGCTATTTTGCGCTTTCGGAACGAGATGCGCGAAAATTTGGCTTTTCATTGAACCGCCGAGCGCGCAACCCCACAAAAAACGTGGAGCTAGCGAACGTGAAGTTGATTTGCTTGGCGGCCTTTGCGGTTCGTTTTTGAATTTTCATGAGGTGATTTATGACCGGCCTTTTACGTGAACATGCCGAAGGACAATTTGCCGCCGAACTGGCGGAACTGGCGAAAACCGATACGCGCCAGCGCCCTCCCAATTGGAAACTCTCGCCCTGGGCGGTGACAACTTACATTTTAGGCGGTAAGCTGGAAAATGGTTTTACGATCAGCCCCAAATACATCGGCAGCCGCCGCATCATCGAGGTGGCGGTGGCGACGCTGGCAACCGACCGGGCGCTGTTATTGCTGGGCGTGCCAGGGACGGCCAAAAGCTGGGTATCGGAGCATCTCGCGGCGGCCATTTCCGGTGATTCAACGCTGCTGATCCAGGGCACAGCGGGCACAGCGGAAGAGTCCATCCGTTACGGGTGGAATTATGCCCGGCTGCTTTCAGAAGGCCCAAGCGAGAAGGCGCTCGTCCCCAGCCCGGTGATGGTGGCGATGCGCGCTGGTAAACTGGCCCGGCTGGAGGAGTTGACCCGCATCCCGGCGGATGTGCAGGACACGCTGATCTCGATTCTCTCCGAGAAAACCCTGCCCATCCCCGAGTTGGAAAGCGAAGTTCAGGCGGTGAAAGGCTTCAATGTGATCGCCACCGCCAACAACCGCGACAAAGGCGTGAACGAACTCTCATCGGCGCTGCGGCGGCGCTTTAATACGGTGGTGCTGCCGCTCCCGGCCACGTTGGATGAGGAAGTGGAAATCGTTCAAAGCCGTTCTGCCGCGCTGGGACGCGCCCTGGAACTACCCGCCGAGCCGCCTGCGCTGGATGAAATCCGCCGGATTGTGACGATTTTCCGCGAACTGCGCGCCGGGATGACCGCTGATGGCAAGACCAAGCTCAAATCGCCCAGCGGCACCCTTTCCACCGCCGAAGCCATTTCGGTGGTCAATAACGGCCAGGCGCTGGCCGCCCATTTCGGCGATGGCAAACTCCGCGCCGGGGATGTGGCCGCCGGGCTGGTCGGTGCGGTCATCAAAGACCCGGTGCAGGACAAAATTGTCTGGCAGGAGTATCTTGAAACTGTTGCAAAAGAGCGCAAAGAGTGGAAAGACCTGTACCGGGCCTGCAAGGAGATGCTGGAATGAGTGACGAACCCCTTACCCCTGTAGAGCCGCCTGCGCTTGTATCGGTTTTGCCCGCAGCGTTGGTCGAGCGAGTATTCTGGGCGCTGGTGGTGATCTTCCTGCCACCGCTGGCGTTTTTCGGCGCGGCTGTTATGATCCCTGAATGGCAAAACGGCCAGGTCAGTGCCTATGCCGCGCTCTTACTTAATCCGAAGGCATCCATCATCTTCCTGCTACTTATCGCCTATTCGGTGATATCGTTCCTTTTGCTCATCAAAAACCAGGCGCGTTTTGGCCCCAAACTGGAAGTGCGCTTTGGCGTTTACACTGGCGTTTTGCTGGCCTTGCAATTCATCATCATTGCAAGCGTCTTTTTCTTACCATCGCTTGTTGCCGGGCCCTTAATGTTGCTCTTCATCTGGGCAGTCAAAAAGATAAGCCAGAAATACGGGGCGTTGGCAGGCCTGGGCTTTCTCATCGGCGCCCCAGTTGCGGTTTCAATCCTTTGGACATTAATCCCGGTTCTTATAAACATCATCCTTTCCAGGGATTCATTTTCCCTGGGCCAGCTTCCGTTCCTGACATCCATCAATCCCATCAGTCAATTACCCATCCTGAGCTTGGTCGCCCTGGTGTCCGCCTCACCGTTTTTATGCTTTTGGCTCATGCAGATGACCGCCCGGCGGCTTTTTCGCGTCTATGAACTTCCCCTGGCCCTGGACTGGGTGCGGGCCACTGGCATCGGCACCTGGCTGACCGTTTATACCGCTGCCTGGGCTTTTTCCATCTACAGGATGTTCCAACTTTACGCCGCCCTGCCCAAATCCCCGCCGGATTGCTACATCGCCACTGCCGCCGCGCGCGGACACCCTGCTGTTGTCGGCTCACATCCCGTCCACATGAAAAACGGCACGCTGATGGTCAACCGCCAGCTCCAAACGCTCAAACTCGCCGAACTGACGCTGATGGCACTCACCCCCGGCTTTCATCGTCCCCTGCGGCGGTTCTACGATATCATCGGTCGCCCCCTTGCCCATCGCCTGACCCATCCCTTGCTGGCTGACCTGGCCTATCTGTTGCTCAAACCTGCCGAATTCATCTCCCGCGCCATTTTGCGCATCCTTTTACCCAATTTTGACGAATACATTGCGCGTCTTTATTGCTAATGATGCATTCCTCCTTCTGATTTCCGCAATATGTTGACCATCCTCGGCATCCGTCACCACGGCCCCGGCTCCGCGAGAAGCGTTCGCGCAGAGCTGGAAAAACTGCGCCCCGACTGCGTCCTCGTCGAAGGCCCGCCGGATGCCGACGCCCTGATTCCGCTCATTGCCCAGGCGGGGATGATTCCCCCCGTGGCATTGCTGCTCTACCTGCCGGATGATCCCCAAAAAGCAGTTTACTATCCCTTCGCCGAATTCTCCCCCGAGTGGCAGGCCATCCAATACGCGCTGGCGCACAAGGTCCCGGTGCGGTTTATGGATTGGGAGCAAAAGTACCAGTTGGGATTGGATAATGAGAGAGGCGATGATGAGAAAAAAGGGACAAGTAATGAATCTCCACAAGATTCTCCTTCTCTCATTTCTCATCACTTTGATCCTTTCACTGGTATTGCCGAAGCCGCCGGATACTCGGACGGCGAACGCTGGTGGGAGCATTTTGTCGAGCAGCGCCGCGGATCGGGCGAGGTCTTCACCGGCATCCTCGAACTGATGATCGCCCTGCGCGCCGAATCGGAAAAATTAGGGCAAATCGAGCCGCGCGACCTTGTCCGCGAAGCCGCCATGCGCACCATCATCCGCGCCGCGCAGGCCGAAGGCCGCCAGAACATCGCCATCATCTGCGGAGCCTGGCACGCCCCGGCCCTCGTCAAGCTCGATGCCGCCAAGGCGGATGAAAAACTGCTCAAAGGCGCGAACAAAAACCCCGGTCAGGTGGCGTCCACTTTCGTCCCCTGGACTTATGACCGTCTCGCCCGGCGCTCCGGCTATGGCGCCGGCATCGACTCGCCCGGCTGGTACGAGCATCTCTGGCAGACCGAATCCCACCTTGTCGAAACCTGGATGGTCAAAGTCGCCCAACTAATGCGCCAGGAAGACCTCGGCATCTCGCCCGCTCACGCCATCGAAGCGACCCGCCTGGCCGAAACCCTGGCCGCCCTGCGCGGGCGTCCACTCCCCGGCCTGCCCGAGCTGGACGAAGCCATCCAGGCCATCTTCTGCTTCGGCGACGACGCCCCCATGCGCCTGATCCGCGAAAAACTGATTGTCGGCCAGCGCATGGGCAATGTGCCACCCTCCGCGCCCACCGTCCCGCTCCAGCGCGACATCACCGCCGCCCAAAAACGCACCCGCCTCGAACCATCCGCCTCGCCCGAAAGCCTCGACCTCGACCTGCGCAAACCGCTCCTGCTCGAGCGCAGCCAGCTCCTGCACCGCCTGAACCTGCTCGGCATTCCCTGGGGCAAACTGCAAACCACGCGCGGAGCTAAAGGCACCTTCCACGAACTCTGGCAAATCGAATGGAAGCCCGAATTCGCCGTCAGCATCATCGAAGCCAGCCTGTGGGGCAATATCATCCTCGAAGCCGCCACCAACAAAGTGACTGCCCGCGCCGCCCAGGCTGCCGACCTGCCCGGCCTTACCCCGCTGGTCGAATCTGCCCTGCTGGCCGACCTGGCCGAAAGCATCCCGCCGCTCATGGCGCGCGTCCAGAACCTCGCCGCCGCCAGCGCCGACCTCCCGCACCTGATGGAAGCCCTCCCGCCGCTGGTCAACGTCACCCGCTACGGCAACGTCCGCCAGACCGACACCGCCCTCGTCCGCCACGTCGTCGATGAACTCATCACCCGCATCTGCATCGGCCTGCCCGCCGCCTGCACCGCCCTCGACGACGATGCCGCCCAAGCCATGTTCGAGCGCATCAAAGCAGTTCATGGTGGGATTTTCCTGCTGGAGGATAGCCCCCTTCCCCCCAACAGGGAGCGATCTTCTTCCTATTTGGGGGAAAACCGGGGGGATGGGGGTCACGCCGAAAGCTGGTTGCGCACCCTGTCCATTCTCGCCGCGCCGCAAGCCGGGCACGGACTCACCCGTGGGCTTGCCTCCCGTTTAATCTACGATCGCCGCGCTGACAACGACACCGCCAGCAGGATGAGCCTGGCCCTTTCCCCGGGCACACCCGCCGCCGAATCCGCCGCCTGGGTGCAGGGATTCCTCCACAGCGGCGGCCAGGCCCTGATCCATGATCCCGCCCTCTGGCACTTGCTCAACGATTGGGTTTTGTCGCTCCCTGAAGCTTTGTTCACCACTTTGCTGCCGCTCTTGCGCCGCACCTTCAGCACCTTCCCCGCCCCCGAGCGCCGCCAAATCGGCGAACTGGCCAAAACCGGCGGCCGCAGCGCTTCATTCACCACTGAAATCGAGCTGGATCCCCTCCGCGTTGAAAAAGCCCTGACCCTCGTCAATCTCATCCTGGGAAAAGGATAAAAACCAGCATCTCCACAGATAGCTCATCATGGCAAAGGTATTGCAGCAAAAATCACTGCCCCATTTTTTGCAAAAATACTATCAATTCTGGTCGAATTATTCTATAATTTATTAAGGTTGACCATATATAACGGAGATAAATCAATGAATACCAAAAAGTTGCTCCAACTGTTGATGATTGCATCCCTGCTTTTCACATCTTTCGCTTTCACCGAACGCGCCCAGGCGATCTCAGATTGTTCCGCAACGGTCGTTGTGCAGTGGGGTGATACGCTCAGCGGGATTGCCGCATACTGCGGCACCACGATGGATGCCATCCGCGCTGTTAACCCGGGCCTTGGCTGGTGGTTATATGCCGGCCAGGTACTGAAGCTCCCAACCGGTTCCAGCCCGGCCCAGGCACCCTTATCGGGTGGTTCCTATGTGGTGCAGGCTGGTGATACCCTCAAGGTTATCGCTACCCGGGCCGGCGTTACCATCGATGGAATCCTGGCGGTTAATCCCGAGATCACAAACATGAACCTGATCTATGTTGGGCAGGTTATCAAACTGCCCACTGGCAATGCCCCGGCCCCCGTCCCAACCGCAGGGGCACCAACAACAATTGTGACACCACCACCGGCTACGCAACCCGCCTTCCAGCCGCTTGCGTTGGCATTTTCCCCGCTAAGAATTAAATACAAGCATGGAATGTACATCCGCAACACACCCAACGGAACGATTATTGCATCGGCTGTAGATGGAGATACGCTCTACTACAAGCCCGGTTCTGATATTAGCGATGCGAAAGGACGGATCTGGATAGAAGTTCGTCTCTACCCGCCAACCCAGGGCTATACCACAGGCTGGCTGCTTGTTCGGGATCAGTATGGCACATTCTTTACCAAGCCACGCTTCAGGCCGTTGGGCGAGCTGACTCAATAATTAAGAAAATGCCCCCCGCCGGGGGGCATTTTTATTACACCTAACGAGAAAAAATAACCAAAAGGAACAAGCATGGCGTCAGACGACTCTTTGCCCATTTCTCAAATGCCCATTCCCGTTGCCGGGGAACGAACCCGCCGTTGGCGTCTTATGCTTGGCGGCGACGCGGATGGCACTGGCTGTGCCCTGACCGGCGAATCTGACCTGGGCATGGATAAGACTTTATCGACGCTCTATTCAGAATCAGAGAAAAAAGGCAAAGGCGGATTGGGCGGCTCGGCCCCCAACGTTGCCCGCTGGCTGGGGGATATTCGCAGCTATTTCCCCAGTTCGGTTGTCCAGGTGATGCAAAAAGACGCCCTCGAGCGGCTGAACCTGCGCCAGATGCTGCTCCAACCCGAAATGCTGGAAACCGTCGAACCGGATATCCACCTCGTCTCAACCATCATCTCGCTCAATCGTGTCATCCCCGAAAAAACGAAAGAAACCGCCCGTATGGTCGTGCGCAAAGTGGTTGAAGAGTTGGAGAAAAAGCTGGAGGGCCCGCTGCGCCAGGCCATCCTGGGCAGTCTCAACCGCGCCATGCGCAATCGCCGCCCGCGTCACGCCGATATGGACTGGAACCGCACCATCCGCGCCAACCTGAAAAACTACCAGCCCGCCTACAAAACCATCATCCCCGAAACGCGCATTGGCTTTGGCCGTAAAAAATCAGCCTCCAGTCTGCGCGACATCATCCTGTGCGTTGACCAGAGCGGCTCGATGGCTGCCTCGGTGGTTTACGCTTCCATCTGTGCGGCGGTGATGGCTTCACTCTCGGCGGTGAAAACTGCGCTGGTGGTTTTCGACACATCTGTGGTGGATTTGACCCCCGAACTGCACGACCCGGTGGAAGTGCTGTTTGGTACCCAACTGGGCGGTGGAACGGATATTGAGCGGGCGTTGGGCTACTGCCAGGGTCTCGTTCGCACCCCAGGTGACACCATCCTGGTGCTGATCAGCGACCTGTACGAGGGCGGCAACCACGACAAATTGCTGCGCCGCGCCGCTTCGCTGGTCAATGCCGGGGTGCAGGTCATCACCCTGTTGGCGCTGAGTGACCGGGGCGCGCCAGCGTCTGATCATGTTGTCGCCGCGCAGTTTGCCGCGCTTGGTATCCCCTGCTTCGCCTGCACTCCAGACCAATTCCCCGACCTTATGGCAGCGGCGATTAAACGGGAAAATATCCAGCAGTGGGCCGCCAGCGAGGGCATTGTCACTGCCAGGGCGGAGTGATGGCTTTTTCCAAAAAAGGGCAAATTGGGGGCTTGACAAATTGCATCTATATCGTAAAATTACGATATGAATACCACCCTGACCAACGAACAACAACGCCTGGCGCGCATGTTAAAAGCCCTCGGGAACCCGATCCGCTTCCAGATTGTGGAATACCTGGCCGCCAGCCAGAGCTGCATCACCAACGATATTGTGCGCGCCCTGCCGCTGGCCCAATCCACCGTCAGCCAGCATCTCAAGGTGCTGCGCGAAGCCGGTCTGATCCTCGGCGAGATTGAAGGCCCGGCAACCTGTTATTGCCTGGATGTGGCCGGTATTCAATGGCTCAAAGAGCAGATCGGCAACTGGCTGCCGGGCTGTTGCCCGTCTGCCGGGCCGCTCATCCAACTGTAACCTGACGCCGTTCGCGGCGTTTTTTCAGGTGCGAATAATCGTATTTTTGCGATATTAGGAGAGAAAATGAACATAACCAATCCTTCTGCTGCCTATTTTGACCAGGTTGCTGGGCAATGGGATCGCCTGCGCAGCGGCTATTTTCGCGAGGCGGTGCGTCAGGCTGCCATTGAGAAAGCCTTCTTGCACCCCCAAATGGTTGTAGCGGATGTTGGCGCGGGGACCGGGTTCATGGCGAGCGGCCTGGCCCCGTTGGTGGAAAAAGTCTACCTGCTGGATGGATCCGCTGCCATGCTGGCAGTTGCCCGGCAAAACCTGGCGCAGTTTACCAACCTGGAGTTCCACACTGCCGATGGACTGGCCCTGCCCCTGCCAGATGCCAGCCTGGATGCTGTCTTTGCCAACATGTACCTGCACCACTGCCCCGACCCGTTGGCTGCCATCCGCGAAATGGTGCGGATTTTGCGCCCCGGCGGGCGGCTGGTAATCACTGACATGGATGCGCACACCCATGAATGGCTCAAAACCGAGATGGCTGATCTGTGGATGGGCTTTGAGCGTGACCATCTGCGCGCCTGGTTTGAGCAGGCCGGTCTGGTGAACGTGATTGTTGATTGCACTGGCGAATCTTGCCAATCGGAGTGTAAATCGGAGGCGGGTGAGTGTGCCGATATCAGCATTTTTGTGGCGGCTGGAACCAGGCGCATCCACGCCCGCGATTCTGTTCAGGACAGTTATGCGGCCCGCGCCCTGGGCGCAGGTTGCGCCTGTGACTCGAGTTGCTGTACCCCTGGTATTATCCCGCTCGAAGAGATTGGTTCGGTCAAATGGGATGGCGGCTACAGTCATGCTGACAAGGCCGGGGTGCCCGCCGATGCTGCTGATTTTTCGCTCGGCTGTGGCAATCCATTGGCCATGGCCAGTTTGCGCGAAGGTGAAACTGTCCTGGATATTGGATCTGGCGGCGGGCTGGATGCGTTTATTGCTGCCAGGCGGGTGGGGAAAACCGGGCAGGTGATCGGTGTGGATATGACCCCGGCCATGCTCCAGCGTGCGCGCCGGTCTGCTAAAAAGGGCGGTTTTGATAATGTCAAGTTTAAGCACGGTTACGCCGAGAAATTGCCGGTTCCGGCTGGCTCGGTGGATGTGATCATTTCGAATTGTGTCATTAACCTGGCCGAAGATAAGGGCAAAGTTTTCCGCGAGGCTTATCGCGCCCTGAAGGCGGGTGGGCGGTTGGAAGTGAACGATATGGTTTTTGGAGGGGCGATCTTGCCGTCGAGCCGTGTGTCTGCTGCCGGGTGGGCAGAGTGCATCTCGGGGGCGCTGCCAGAGATGGAATATCTCGATTTGGTGAAGCAGGCCGGGTTCCAGGATATTTCTATCCGCCGCAGCACCAGCGCCGGTAGCTCAGATGGGGTTCCAGTCTATAGTGTGCAAGTTTCGGCCAAAAAGTAGTTTTCACGCTGTGAGTTTGCCAGCTCCCCTTGCCGGTTCAGGCAGGGGGAGCTTTCATTGCACGGCTGTTGCAATCGCGCCATTGCTGGCGCGCTGATTTGACTAAATATGCCATAGACTGTAAACTAAACTCATCACGATTGGTGCGAGGTGCAATGGGTATGGCAAAATCGTCATCATCTACCCGGCGGGCGGGCAAGAAAGAGCACCAGCTGCAAGCTGCCCAGGGGTTTGCCGCTGGCGATTTGTCTTTAGTCCAGTTGATTGAGCGCGCCCATGAGCTGGCCCGCAGCGGGCAGCCCGCTCAATCGATTGACCTGTGCTTGCAAATCCTGGCTGATCCGCACATCGATGCCGGCCAGCAGGCTGGCGCGCTGGCGCTGATTTCAACGCAATCGCATGCTCTGACCCAGACCATCGAACAATACAAAGAGCAGCTCACCATCCTGAACAGTGTCGGCGAGGCGATGGCGAATACGCTCGATGTTAAGACTGTCGCCAAAATTGTGGGCAACAAGGTGCGTGATATTTTCAATGCGGATGTGGTTGGAATAAGGCTGTTTGAAAAATCAACCAACTTGATCTACCCGGTATATGCATATGATAAGGGTGAGGGCGGGTACGTGGAATATCTCCAGCCCTTCCCGCTTGGCAAAGGGATGACTTCCAAAATCCTGGAAACCTGCCAGCCGCTCCTGCTGGGCACCATCGATGAGCAGCGCGCGAACGGGGCGTATTTTTCGCCAGAACAATTGCAGCAAAGCACAAATAATTGGACAACCTCCTGGCTGGGCGTGCCCATCATGGTCAGCGATAAAGTGCTGGGCATCGTTAATATTGCCGATTATCGTGAATATGCCTACAATGAAAACGACCTGCGGCTTTTGCAAACGCTTTCATCCAACATGGGTGTTGCCATTGAGAACGCGCGTCTGTTTGATGAAACCCAACGCCTGCTGAAGGAAAGCGAACAACACAACGCTGAACTGGCCATCATCAACAGTGTGCAGGCCGCCCTGGCTGCCGATCTCAACATCCAGGGCATTTACAGCACGGTGGGAGATAAAATCTGCGAGATTTTCCAGGCGCAGTTTCTTAGCATTTCTTCCCTCAACCAATCTACCGGGATGGCCACCTATGAATATGTGATGGAAAAAGGCCAGCGCATTTACCCGGAAGCCTACGCCTATGGCGCTATCGCCAAACAGGTGATTCTCACCCGCCAGTACGTTCTGATCAACCAGGATGTGGAGAAACACCTGCTCTCGCTGGGTGTGACGCTGATCCCGGGTACACAATCACCAAAATCGGCCCTGTATATGCCCCTGCTGGTAGGCGAACAGATCAAAGGCCTGGTCAGCCTGCAAAATTTTGACCGCGAAAACTGTTTCAGCGATTCAGATGTGCGCCTGCTCCAGACCATTGCCAATAGCATGAGTGTGGCGCTCGACAATGCGCGCCTGTTTGCTGAAACCCAGCGCCTGCTCAAAGAAACTGAGGCCCGCAACGCTGACCTGGATGCTATCAGCACTGTCAGCCAGGCCCTGGTAACAGAGGCCGAGCTGGAAAGTTTGATCCAGTTAATCGGTGAACAGATGCGGGTTATCTTCCAGGCGGATATTGCCTATCTGGCGCTGTACGATCCCAGGACGAATCGCATCAATTTCCCTTACCAGTTTGGCGAGACTTTTGAATCGATGGAATTTGGCCGCGGCCTGACCAGCAAAATCATCCAGACTGGCGAACCGCTGCTCATCAACCAGGACGTGGATGAACGCCGCAAAGAGATTGGCATCAAACGTGTTGGCAGAGAGTCGCTTTCGTACCTGGGGGTACCCATTAAATCTGGCAAAGATACCATCGGTGTAATCAGCGTCCAGAGCACCGAGCGCGAGGGGGCTTTTACCAGCGCCGCCTTAAATTTACTGACCACCATCGCCGCCAACGCCGGGGCTGCCATCCACAACGCCCAGCTTCACGCCGAAACCCAGCGTCGCGCCCGTGAAACTGCCGCCCTGCTCGACATCAGCCGCGATATTTCTTCCACGCTGGATGCCGCTGCCGTGCTGGAAAGCATCGCCACACACGCCAAAAACCTGTTCAACGGCAGCATGAGCGCCCTGTTCCTGCCAGAAGGAGATGGGACGGTTTTCCGCGCCATCACCGCTGTTGGCAACGAAGCCGAACAGGTGCGCAACGACAGTATCCATCTGGGGCGTGGCATCCTGGGGAACATCGCCAAAAACAAAGTCGGTGAAATCGTCAACGATGTCAACCATGATTCGCGCGTGGTTGCCATCTCTGGAACCACCATCGCCAGCGATGAACACGTGCTGGCGGTACCGTTGCTGGCCGGTGATGAACTAAAAGGTCTCATGGCTGTCTGGCGCACCGGCTCGGGCCTCGACTTTAACGAGCACGAACTGGAATTCCTGAATGGCCTGGCCCGCCAGGCTGTCATCGCCCTGCAAAACGCGCAGCTCTTCGCCGATACCCAGCGCCTGCTGCAAGAAACCGAGCAGCGCGCCAGCGACCTGCAATTTATCAACACCATTGGGCAGATCCTCACCCAGGGCCTGGATTTGAATACCATGCTGGAACGCGTTGGCGACCGGCTGCGCAAATCATTCAAAGTTGAAAACATCGGCATTGGCCTGTACGACGAAAAAACCAACATCATGTTTACGCCCTACGTTTACCGCGCCGGTGAACGATTCCAGATGGAACCCTTTTCACTGAACCCCTTCAACCGGCGCGTCTCCAAGATGGGAAAAACCCTGGTGGTGAATTCTGACGCTCGCAAACACTGGCAAAAACTTGGCACCATCTCTGCCAACGGCGAGTGCCCCCAATCCTTCCTGATGATCCCACTCATGGCGGGCAAAGAGATGGTCGGTGGCATCAGCATCCAGGATTACGAGCGCGAAAACGCCTTTTCAGATATATCCGTCAGCCTGCTGGAAACCATCGCCTCCAACATGGGCACCACCATCCAGAACATCCGCCTGTTCGACCAGACCCAGCGCCTGTTTGCCGAAGCCCAGGAAGCCCGTGCCGCCGCCGAAGCCGCCAACAAAGCCAAAAGCACCTTCCTGGCCAACATGAGCCATGAACTGCGCACTCCACTTAATGCCATCATCGGCTTCACCCGTATCGTCCGGCGTAAAGCCGAAGGCGCCCTGCCCGATAAACAACTCGAAAATCTCGATAAAGTCCTGTCCAGTTCTGAACACCTGCTCGGCCTGATCAACACCGTGCTCGACATCGCCAAAATCGAAGCGGGCCGTGTAGATGTCATCCCCGCCAACTTCAGCATCGTCCACCTGCTGGAAAATTGCGCCAACCTGGCAATCCCGCTGCTCAAACCCAACGTAATCCTCGAAAGACAATTCGATGACAGCCTGGGCCTGATCTACTCCGACCAGGACAAAATCAAACAGATCATCATCAACCTGCTCAGCAACGCCGCCAAATTCACCCACGAAGGCAAAATCATCCTATCGGTGATGCGCGGCACCACCGATAGCATATCCATTTCCGTTCAGGATAGCGGCATCGGCATCAGCGAAGAATCCCTGGAGCGCGTTTTTGATGAATTCCAGCAGGCCGACACCAGCACCACCCGTCAATATGGCGGCACAGGCCTGGGACTGACCATCAGCCGCAACCTGGCGCACCTGCTCGGAGGTGAATTAACCGCCGCCAGCGAACTGGGGCAAGGCTCCACCTTTACCCTCAGCCTGCCCATCAAATTTGGAATAAAGCCCCCGCAGCACCCGGAACCGAAGCCCGCCACCGTTGAAAAGGCCGGATCCCAGCCCGCGCCTGGCTCCGCCAAAAAGAACATCCTGATCATAGACGACGATCCAGACGCCGTCTACCTGCTGCAAGAGAGCCTTAACCTGGCCGAATTCAAAGTGATTGGCGCGCGCAACGGGCACGATGGCCTGCAAATGGCCCGCAGCCACCAACCCGATGTCATCCTGCTCGACATCCTCATGCCCCAAACCGACGGCTGGCAGGTGCTCAACAACCTGAAAGAAGACCCCGCCACCACCAACATCCCGGTCATCCTGCTCACCATCGTAGACAAAAAAGCCCTGGGGTTCCGGCTGGGCGCGGCAGCCTACCTGCTCAAGCCCCTCAACCCCGCCATCGTGCTCGACGCCTTGAACCGGGTATTGGGCGAGAAAAACCATCCGCACAAGCACATCCTGGTGGTGGATGACGACCCCAGCGTGGCAGAAATCCTGCGCCAGGTCTTAACCGCACCCGACTTCGAGCTGGTATCTGCCGAAGATGGGCAGGCAGGCCTCAGGGCGGTCGCAGCCCACCGCCCCGATATCATCCTGCTCGACCTGATGATGCCCAAGCTGGATGGATTCGGCGTCATCGAAACCCTGCGCGCAGACCCAGAGACGCGCAACATCCCCATCATTGTTATCAGCGCCAAAGAACTCACCGACACAGAATCAAAAAAACTGAGAGAATCAGTATCATTTGTGATGAAAAAGCAGGGCTTCGACAGCGATACTTTGAAGCAAGAACTGCATAGCGTGATGAGAAAATAGTCCCCCAACCAATGCGGAGCGCAACCCATGAAAACCATCCTGATTGTTGAAGATGTCGAACTCAATGTCGATCTGCTCACCCAACTGCTGGAAGATGATTACAACCTGCTGGTGGCGAGCGATGGCGCACAGGGCGTGACGATGGCCCTGGAAAACAACCCCGACTTGATTCTCATGGATATATCCCTGCCCATGATGGACGGTTACGAAGCCACCCGCCGCATCCGCCAGACCCTGACCTCCCTGCCAATCGTTGGGCTTTCAGCCCACGCCATGCAAAGCGATATCGAGCGCGCCAAGGCTGCCGGATGTAACGACTACCTCACAAAACCGGTGGATGATAACCTGCTGTTCAAAATGCTCGATAAATACCTGGGATGATGCCAGGGCTGGTGTATTTACTGCTGGTTGATTTTTCAGATGAAAGAGACATTCATGTCCAAACCCAAGATTTTGATTGTCGATGATGAACCTTTCAATATCGATTACCTCGAACAGGAACTCGAAGAATTGGATTATGACACCATCTCTGCCGAAAATGGTCTGGATGCCCTGGAAATAGTCAGGGCTGAATCTCCAGACCTGGTGCTGCTCGATATTATGATGCCAATCATGGATGGCTTTACCGTGCTCGGGCAGATGAAATCAGACGCAGCCCTGCGCGACATCCCGGTCATCATCATCTCAGCCATGAACGACTTGAAAAGCATGGTGCGCGGCATTGAAAAAGGCGCAGAAGATTACCTGCCCAAACCCTTCGAGCCGATCCTGCTCAAGGCCCGCATCGCTTCCAGCCTGGAGAAAAAACGCCTGCGCGATGAACACCGCCGCCTGATCCGCACTTTTGCAGACAAGGATGTGGCCGAAAACCTGATGCGCGAGGGCTTTTCACTGGGTGGCAAACACACCGTCATCACCTCCATGTTTTGCGATGTGCGAGATTTCACCACCATCACCGAAGCCAACGATCCGTCTGATGTGATTGACCTGATCAACCAGTATTACCAGATCGTGATCAACACCGTCCAGGCGTATGGCGGCAACGCCAACCAGATGCAAGGTGACGGCCTGATGTCGTTTTTCGGCGCGCCGGTATATCATCCCGAACACGCTTTGCTGGCAGTGCAGGCTGCCATCGAGATCCGTCAGAAACTGGCTGTTTTCAACCGTGACCAGGCCCAAAAAGGCGGCCAGCAAATTGAAGTCGGGTTTGGAATTGCCACCGGGCGGGTAGTGGCCGGTTATGCCGGGACCGAGACGCGTGCAACCTACCTGTGCGTTGGTGATACGGTTAATCTCAGCGCCCGGCTGGAATCGCATACCAAGGTAGTCAAACGCCCTATCCTGATCGATGGCGCCACGCGCAAGGAACTGGATGCAACTATTCGGGTAGAATCGCTTGGCGAAGAAATTTTTAAAGGCAAAACCCATGCGGTGCAGGTTTTTTCGGTTTATTGCTAAAATAACGGTATCTTCAGATGAATTTTGAATACGCTATCCAATATGCCCAGCACCGCCTGGAGCACGAACTACCATCCACACTCTGCTATCACTCTGTGGGGCACACCCGCGACGAAGTTGTTCCGGCGGTAACCCGGCTGGCCCGTATGGAAGGCGTGCGCGGCGAGCCTCGCAAATTGCTGCTGACTGCGGCCTGGTTTCATGATATTGGCTTTATCGTCCAGCAGCCATACCATGAATTGATCAGCACGCGGATCATTCGGGAGGTTTTGCCGGGGTTTGGATACACCCCCAAACAGGTGGAGGTGGTGATGTGGATCATCCTGGCAACCATCTTGCCGCAGGCCCCGCACACACGCCTGGAACGGATCATGGTTGACGCCGACCTGGATGTGCTTGGCAGCCAGGATTTTGTCCTCCGCAACCAGGAATTGCGCCGCGAAATGGCCCAGCTTGGCAAAGAATATAGTGATGAAAGTTGGTATACCAGCCAGATCAAGTTTATCCAGGATCATCAGTATTTCACCAAATCGGCGCATACCTTGTTGGATGCGCAGAAGCTGGTCAATATCGCCGGGTTGAGAAGGTCGCTGGATTCATTATCGCGATAAAAGGCTGGCCGTGCCAATAAAATTTTCCTGCAAGGTAAAATAATCCCTGATGATGGCAAATTTGCGCAAAAAGAAATGGTTTATCCTGCTGATGGGCCTGGCAGGCCTGGTTGCGTTGGATTTTGTGGCAGCCTCGCTGGTCAATCTCAGGTTTGAACCGGCTCGCCCATTCTCTTTTGAGTGGCAGCCTGGGGGGCCGGTGGCAGAAAGTCCCTCGCTAGAAACTGATACTTCTATTTTGGAATTTATCATTTACTCGTACCTGTTTGTTGTTTTCATTTCTTTAATCATTAGCCTTTTCCGCCCCGAACTGCGCAAAATGCTGTTTAAGAAGCTGGCGCAGCTGGCTGTTTTTGCGCTGGCGGCTTACCTGCTGATGTCGGTACAGTTCCCGATGGATGAAGGGGAAGTGGTATCTGCTATTGAACCGGCGCCACAAACCAACGCGGGGAACCTGCCAGGGATCAATGATGCGTTTGCGCCGCCGCAGGTCAACCCGTGGATGCAGTTTGCCATCAGTTTTGGGATAACGCTGGGGTTGGTGTTTGCGCTGGGGTGGCTGGCGCTTCGGTTAACGGCCAAAAAGCCCCAGGGCGGATTTATCCTCGATGAGATTGCTACAATCGCGCGGAAAACGCTGCGGGAGTTCGAATCCGGTCAAAATTGGGATGAAGTCATCGTCAACTGCTATATCCGCATGAGTGAAGTGGCCAGTGAGCAGCGCGGCATTTATCGGCAGGCCGCCATGACGCCGCTGGAATTTGCCACCAAGATGGAAAAGGCCGGGCTGCCCGCCGAGGCGGTGCGCACGCTCACCAACCTTTTCGACGAAGTGCGTTATGGCGGGCGCAAAGCCGATGTGCAGCAGCGTGACCTGGCAGTGGCGGCCCTGAATGCCATCTTAACGGCTTGCGGGGTTCACGCATGAAACTGCCGCGCTGGCAGGTGGCCCTGGGCGTGCTGGCTGCGGTGACGCTGGCTTTTTTGTTGCGCGACATGGTGCAGGTGATTCTCGTTGAGCCGCTGGCGTACTTTTTTTGGCGGCTGGGGGTGATTTACCGTATCATCCCGCAGCAGGTTTACTGGATTTTTCTCATCATTGGGCTGTTTTATGTGGCCCTGAACAGTTTCTACTCTCAAAAAAATCGTATTGAAACGCAGCAGCCGGTCAAACGGGGCGCAGGCCCGGTTGAGACCCTGTCCTATTGGGTGGAGCGCGGCCAGCGCGGCATTTACTTTCGCTGGCAGGTGGCGCGCATGTTGGCGCAGGTGGCGCTAAGTATTGCCGAACTGCGCGAAAACCGGCACATGAAAACGTTTGAATGGCCCGAACACGAGATTTCTACGCAGGTCAAACGCTACCTGGATGCCGGTCTGAACAGTTCTTTTGCCGATTATCCGCTGGAAGGCGGTGTGCCGCTGCTCAAGCTCGGACAGAAGCAGCCATCCACCCCTTTCGATATCGAAATTGTGCAAGTGGTGGATTATTTGGAAACCGAAATGGAGAATCGCCATGATAAATGATGCCCGTCAAGTCTCGGCTGTGGCCGGGAAAGTTCTCAACGAAGTCGAGCGCGCCGTGGTGGGCAAACGCCCGGTGCTGGAAATGGTGCTGGCCGCCGCGCTGGCTGGTGGACATGTGCTCTTTGAAGATTTCCCCGGCCTGGGCAAAACCCTCATCGCGCGGAGTTTTGCCACCGTACTTGGGCTGGATTTCAAGCGGATTCAATTCACCCCCGACCTGTTGCCCGGTGATATTACCGGCGGCTACATCTTCAACCGCACCGAGAATCGTTTCGAACTGCGGCGCGGCCCGGTTTTCTCCAACCTGATCCTGGCGGATGAGATTAACCGCGCCTCGCCCAAGACCCAATCTGCCCTGCTCGAAGCCATGCAAGAAGCGCACGTGACGCTCGAAGGTGAAACCCTGCCGCTGCCCGACCCCTTCCTGGTGATGGCTACCCAGAACCCGATCGAATACGAGGGCACTTTCCCGCTGCCCGAAGCCCAACTCGACCGTTTCATCGTCAAGCTGACGGTGGGCTACCCCTCGCTGGAAGAAGAGCGCGAGATTCTTAACCGCCGCCACCAGCGCCGCAACGATGAAGTTATCCTTCAGCCCATGACCAATGCTGATGAGCTTTTCCAGATGCGCAGTGTGATGGAAGCCGTTCATGTGGATGCCGACCTGGAGGGTTATATTGCTGCGCTGGTGCATGCCACCCGCAAAGATCGCCGTGTGGCCGTCGGTTCCAGCCCGCGCGGCTCACTGGCCTTCCTGAAAATGGCCAAAGCCAATGCCGCGCTCCATGGCCGCGATTTTATCCTGCCGGATGATATTAAACGCTATGCCATCCCTGTGCTGAGCCATCGTCTCATCCTCCAGCCCGAATACTGGATGGCCCAGCGCGTCACCGATGACATCATCGCCGATGTGTTGACCAAAGTCCCCGTTCCGGTTGTGAAAGGCGTCTAATAATTCAAGGTTTGTAGTACAACGTGAACCCTTCAGGAAAATCCATGCTTTGTAGTTGCAAATCCCCCTGGATAATATACTGATCCAATGCTTTTTTTGCAGAACTGGCCTGGGACAGTAAAAAGAAAGGTCTCTCCCCTCTCGCCAAAAGTTTTCGGGCTTTGACCAGGTCCAACCTGTCCCAAATTATTCGTTGAGGCATCCCTGCAAAGATTTGGTGAGTAAAATCATAGTCTGTATAAAAATGGCTGGAAGATGTGAGCTCATCCACTTTTTTGAGCTGTTGCCACAAATACTTTTCGGTTGGGTAATCGATTATCCCAGGTTCAATGCTGATAACTGTTGCCTGAGTGCTAAACATGAAGAAAATAAATGGTAATAAGTTTATCAAGATTTTCAGGTGATAAGGTTTTACATTTCTGGTGAATGTATCCAGCCCATTAAAGACCGCCAGGCAAGCGATAGTTATCGCCGGTGATAACAACCTGCTGTCAAGATCGTTGAATTCGGCGAATATCGAAGAGACCCACACGCCAGTAAAATGACATATCAAAACGAATATCAGGGTAGCATGAATAACCCTTTCTTTGGATGTTGCCTGGAAAAAAGGTAACACAACCAGGAAAAGAAGGCCCAAAATTATGAAAACTCCATCTGGGAACTGCGAGTAGAACAGGTAGGTATATAACCATTTGAAAGGAGAAAAAAGTTTTTCCCAGGAAAAAGCCTGGAACAAATGATGTGATTGGGTTACATAGCCATATAGCAGTCTGTTTCGCAGGAGCCACACAACAACAGGCAGCAATGCAGCTACGGAAATCTTCATAATCAGTAATGAACTATCGACATAGCGTTGAATCTGATCTTTGGGATCGGTTTGTTTGTATATTTTTTGGTACAGTATGACAGGAATGAACCAGGCAATATTGTATACCCCTGTAAACCGTATGAGGCTGGCTAAGAACAATAGCAGGGCACTCATAATCCAGTATCTTCTTGAGTCTTCACCTCGCATGATATGAATCACACATAATCCTATGGCTGCCGATAATGAAATAAACAAGGTTTCTGTCCAAAAATAACTTCGTATAAATACCAGTGTTTGCAAGAAAGTAACAACCAGCATTCCCCCAAGTCTGGTCGAGGTTTGCAGCTTTAAAGCCTGTAATATTAAGCCAATAGACAGGTAAAAAAAGATGATTGCAAAACTTTGGGCTATTGTGGCAGCGAGCAAAGGGTCTTGAAAAATCAAGATAAAAGGTGCCAGGTAAAGCGGGAAACCAGGGGGGTAATCTGTATATGGCTCAATCTCAGGTTCCATAGAATGAGATGGCCAATTTGCAAAAACAAAAAGCCTGCCCGTCCTGATGAAATTTATCGAAGCGGTTATGTAGTTGGCAGAATCAGGCGACAGTTTAAACTGGTTTAGCCAACCGAAAATTGAATAAATACATAAACACGAAATAGCAACAATTTCAAAAAACGAAACGGCTCTTGTCATTTGTTTGGGATTGGCTGCCATGTTGATTACCTTGCGCGACAATATTGGTTTGTAATGAGTCCCAAAATCTTAATGAGTGATTATATGCCAATCTGGATGAGAAATAAATCAATTATCAAAGGCTTACGCTGTTTGCAATCAGAACGGGGCATCCCGGCTGCATGGCCTTCTCAAAGTCTGAGAAATGTCGTTGCGAGGGCGTTAGTCCATTGAGACGCAGGCAAAAGGGCCAAAATCCTAGCAACTTTGCGTTAATCCCATTGGTTTCAAATTTGGAATTGCTGGAGAAGACCATAGGCCTGACTGAAAGATTGACAGGCATTCGCCGCACTGAATTTAATACAGCCATGTGGTTTAAGTTTTCATACACAAGCGCCTGTGGTAGTATTCATCCAAAACATCATTTCCCACCTTCCACCCAGAAATGTCTCGCACCCTCACCCTCGGCTTGCTGATTTTTTTCCTCGTTACCCTCGGGCTGGCAACCTTCAACGGTTCGCTGCTGGTGCTGGCGATTCCCTTCATCTTCTACCTGCTCATCGGCCTGTGGCGCGGCCCCGAAACGGTCAAACTTGAAATCCAGCGCCATATCAGCAAAGAACGGGTTGTTCCCGGCGAGGCCTTCACTGTTACGGTCCAGATCACTAACCAGGGCGTGGATATTGAAGAACTTGCCATCAGCGACCCCGTCCCACCCTTCCTCGACATCACCGAAGGCTCACCTACCCACCTGGTCGTGCTCAAACGCGGAAAAACCTATACATTTGCCTACACCGCCAGCGGAAAACGCGGCTTTTTCCAGTTCAACCACCTGAATGCCCGCGCCAGCGACCGTCTGGGCATCGTCATAGCGCGAGAATCACTCGCCACCCACGGGCAGATACTCATCCTGCCGCCGGTGCCGCGCATCAAACGCATCGCCATCCGCCCGCGCGTCACCCGCGTCTACTCCGGCACCATCCCGGCCCGGCAGGGCGGCCCCGGCACCGACTTCTTCAACGTGCGCGAATACCAGCCCGGCGACCCCACCCGCGCCATCAACTGGCGCGCCTCCGCCCGCCACACCCAGGCCATCTACTCCAACGAATTCGAGCAGGAACGCGTCGCCGATGTCGGCATCATCCTGGATGGCCGCAGCCACCTGACAGAATTCCGCAACAACCACTCGCTTTTTGAGCACTCCGTGATAGCCGCCGCCGCGCTCATCAACACCTTCATCAACTCTGGAAACCGCGTAGGGCTGCTCATCTACGGCAAATACATCAACTGGCATGTACCCGGCTACGGCAAACAACAGCGCGAACGCCTGATGCAGGCCCTGGCACGCGCCGAAACCGGCGACAGCCAGGCCTTCGCCAGCATCACCATCCCGCCGCAGATGTTCCCATCGCAATCGCAACTCGTCCTCATCAGCCCGCTCCAAAACGACGACCTCGAACCACTGATCAAAATGCGCGCAGGCGGCTACCCCATCCTCGCCATCAGCCCCGACCCGATCGCCTTCGAAACCTCCTTCCTGCCCGCCACGCCCAACATCCAACTGGCCGCGCGCATCCAGCGCATTCAGCGCCAGGTTTTGCTCCAGCGGATGCAGCATGGCGGCATCCAGGTGATCGATTGGGACATCTCGCGCCCCTTCGAGCAAGCCGCCGGGCCGCTGCTCAGCCGTCCGCCCGCCTTCATGCGCGCCATCAACATCGGGGGGCAATCGTGACCCGTTTTCTCGTTTATGCATTAATGGGAATTGGACTGATCCTCCCGGCTTTTGGCCTGTACTCAGCCGGATACATCCTCCCAGGCCTGGTACTGGCGCTGTTGACGCCCCTCAGCCTGTATACCGTAAAACGGAACTGGGCCTGGCCCCCGGCAGCCGCCCTGGCGCTTATCACCATTAGCTCGGCCTTTCTCATCATCAAAGGCACTTCCCCGCTCCTGGCACTCGCCGCCATCCTGGGCAGCCTGGCCGCCTGGGATTTGTCCGACTTCCAGACCCGCCTGAACCTGGCCCACCGCGATGATGATCCCGTCAGCCTGGAACGCACCCACCTGCTGCGGCTGCTCCCCACCCTCCTGGCCGGATTCCTGCTCTCTTGGGCTGCCCTGACCTTCCACTTTACACTCAACTTCGATCGGCTCATCCTGCTCATCATCCTCGGCATCGCCGGGCTGGGATTGCTCATCTCTTTCCTGCGTCAGGTGGATTAAAAACCACCCCGAACATCAAGAATCATTCGCGCCCCAGGCTCATCAAAAATGCATCCGTTTCCTCCGGCGTCTGGAAATGGAAAACTTTCAGGTGCTGGTGTTCTGGCTGCGCCAGCAAAAGCGGGATTTCGCGCTTGCGCCGCCAGTAGGTTTTGAAAAACCAGTGGAACAGCGATTCATCAGACCACAACTTCATGTGATGCCACATATTTTCGCGGTTGGTGCCCCACAACAATTCCTGATTCCACCAACGGCGAAAGGTGCGAAAAAATAGCCGCTTGAAAACGGTCCACATCCGGTAATCCAGCCAGATGATGGCTTCGGCGCGCGACCAGGTCATATCTCGGACGACGGAGTAATTGCCAGCCAGGGCCCATGCTCCAGAAGCGGTAGCAGCCGCCACCCTGGCCCGGAAAATATCATCGGAGGCTGCCACCCAGTCTGGTTCCCAGTGCAACGCATCCAACTCGATAAAATCCAGCCCCAGTGTTTGGGCCAGTTTTTCAGCCAGCGTTGATTTCCCGCTGCTGGTGGTGCCAATAATCACGATCCGGCGATATGGAAAGACTGTGTGGGGAAGGAATTCCATCATTTTCCTTTTTGGTGCTTTTCATGAAATATCTTGTATAGTATAATCCCTACGTTTCAGACAGGCCCCGTAAGATTGTCTACAATCGGCAGTCAAAAGGAGTTGTGCAGGAGCGATTAATTCAGCAGGTGACCTTTGGTCCATCTTGGATTGCGCTTTGCATCGGCTGTGTCTGAACAGCCGATTTTTTTACCCCTTCATCGGAAGGGAGGTGAATTCTGTGACCGTAGTGATCCTTCGCAACAATGAATCCCAAGACCAACTGCTCAAGCGCTTTCGTAAGAAAGTTGTCAAGAGTGGTGTGTTGAGCACTGTCCGCCGCAAGCGCTGGTTTGTTTCCAAGAGCGAACAGCGTCGTATGGACGATAAAAAGGCCGCCCGGCGCATCAAGCGTCGTCAGGTGAAGCCGACCGAGTAATTCCTTTGGAGGTGTGTATGGCAAAAGAAGACGACAAACTGGTCGTTGAAGGTACTGTGATCGAAGCCCTGCCCGGAACCCAGTTTCGGGTGCGGTTGGAGAATGGTCACGAAATTTTGGCTTACCTGGCCGGGAAGATGCGCAAGTTCTACATTCGCATTTTGCTGGGTGACCGGGTGAAAGTGGAGATGTCTCCGTATGATCTGACGCGCGGTCGCATCACCTATCGCCAGAAAAAGGCCGGCAACGCTGAAGTCTTCACAAACGAAGAGTAGCCATACACCTTTTTAGTGCAAGTTTTCAAGGACGGGTTTTTTTACCCGTCCTTGTTTTTTTTTGCTACCACTCCCATTTGCGCAAATTGCGTAGGGCTTCGCGGGCGGTTAGATCGAGCTGCAGCGGGGTGATGGAGACATAGCCGGCCTTGAGCGCGCCATAATCGGTGCCGTCTTCTTCGATGCCGGTGGGAGCATCGCCGCCGATCCAGTAATATGGGCGCCCGCGTGGGTCGATGCGTTTATCGAGCGCATCGCGGTAAACGCGTAACCCCTGGCGGGTGAGCATGGTGCCGCGTATTTGCTCATCTGACAGGTAGGGAACATTCACGTTAAGCAGCACGCCCCTGGGCAGGCCATCGGCCAGCACCCTGGCGGCCACGCGCGCGCCTACCCGCGCCGCCGGGCCATACTCCAACTCGCCGTGGCCAAACGGGGAATCCAGCGAAACGGCGATCCCGTTGACTTTCGTGATCACCGCTTCCATCGCCGCTGTGACGGTGCCCGAGTAGGTCACATCGTGCCCGATGTTGGCATTAGGGTTGATGCCCGATACCACCAGGTCGATCTTCTCTGTCACCACGCCCAGCAACGCCAGCGCTACACAATCTGATGGCGCGCCATCGCTTGCCAGCGCGGACGTGCCATCAGCCAGCTTTACTTCTTTTACCCGCAATGGTCTTTCCATCGTTTTTACATGGCCCGATGCGCTCCAGTTGCGGTCGGGGGCCAGCACGGTCACCTGGCCCAGTTTGCGCATTTCCTGCGCCAGCGCCAGCAGCCCGGGGGCCAGCACGCCGTCATCATTGGTTACTAAAATGTGCATGTTTTCCTCGAAGATTGAAATCGTTTTTATCCGCTGTGCGTAGGGGCAACCCATTGGGCGTGAGAAAGCTCTCATTTATGCCAGGATTTCTTGCAAAAAGCATTTGGATATGCCCAGGCGGGTCGCTCCTAACTCACTCATGAGACTTGCAGCCAGAGCAACGAATTATAATCGCCGTATGACCCGCAAACTGATTGCCAGCCTGTTTTTGTTGTTTTTGGCTGCCTGTTCACCTGCGCAGCCGGTTTTTTATTATATAAAAATTGCGAATGGGATCAGCCTGAACCTGGCCCGGCAGCCCGGGCCTGACCAGCCGCTCGGGCAGGTTCCGTTATCTTTGCCAGCTGGCTGCGGATTTTGGTCACTGAACCCGGGGCCGGGTTCCAGCCGATTCGCCGTGGAACTGGCCTGCCCATTTGGCACCGTGACTTACCTGTTGGATGGGGCGACGGGCAAATTCCGGGCACTGATCGATGATCCGCAGCTGGATTATCGCTTCCTGGCCTGGCACCCGAATGGGGGCAGTATCTACTTGAAGGCGGGGACGCTCTCCTCGCCGCGCATCACCCGTCTCGATTTTGTTACCGGCTGGCAGCGTGACCTGCCGATTTCACCGTTTGTGTATGATCTGGATGTTTCGCCGGATGGCAAAAGCCTGTTGTTTTCGCTCACGCCGGGGCTGGGGCTGGGCAGTGAAACCTGGGTCAGCGATGAAAATGGCGGCAAGGCCCAAAAGTTGTGGTCTGACCCGCAGAATATCTTTGGCCCGGCGCGTTTTTCGCCAGATGGCAAGTGGATTGCCTTCATCCTGTCACCTGATTCTACGGATATGAATCCGGCCGGCCAGCTCTGGCAGATGGATGTGCGGGGAGGGAATGCCCGGTTAATTGGCGCGGCAGATGCAGGGCGAGGGTTTGCTCCGCTGTGGTCACCTGATGGGGCCTGGATCGCTTTTGTCGGCCCGAAAAAGGCCGGGGAGGCTGAATCCAGCTTCCTTTCCTTTTACAATATGAAAACCGGGCTGGTGACGGTGACGGATGCGATTGTTGCGGATGCGCCAGCCTGGAAATTTGACAGCGCGGGCGTGTATTTTACTGCCGCCGGAAATGATACAATGAATGTGATGTTTTATGATCTTTCTGCCAGCCGCGCCGATTTGCTGTTGAGCGGGGCGTGCTGTGCGGGCTGGATACATTGAGAAAACCATGCGACGCTTTTTGATTTTTCCCCTGATTTTGTTCTTGGCGGCCTGCGCTGTTTCTCCATCGGGTGATTTGCGCCCGGGGCTGGTGGTGGTGACGCCGTCACCGGTTACTTTGCTGCCGGTGATTCAGAATACGCCGGTTCCGACTGATAGCGCTACGCCTGTGCCCACGCAGGCCACTGCCACCCCGGTGCAGGCCACGCCCACGCCGCAGCCGCAGACGGCAACTGCTACCGTTACGCTGTTTTTTACGCCCACCCCCGCCTGGACTTTTACACCAACCATGACAGTTGGGCCTACCTTTGATCTGGTTTCTACCGAAACGCCGCTGCCCACGCTGGAATTGCCCACGCAGGCTGCTGTGGAGCCGCTTTCCCGTTCATTCGTGGGTTTGCCCACATACCCCGGTGATTCGCTGCCCGGTTGGATGTTTCGCCTGGATTATGACCCGCAGGTTTGGGCGCAGGCCGAGGATAATTTCGGTGAGTTTGTGCTGGCGCAGCGTGATATTCCTGGCTGCCTGTTTACGCCCTGGTCGGGGCGCGGGCTGCCGCCCGATGCCCAGGTGGAGCACGATTTCCGCGAGATTGGCTCGTATTCTTTTGATGTCAGCAAGGTTTCAGTCGGCGGGGAGTTGAAGTTTGTGGCTTTTGTCGGCGGGGATAAGCGTGTGCTGACTGGTTTCCAGGTTTCGTTTACGCAGCAGGCTGAAACCTGCCTGGCCGATGCCGAAAAACTGTTGCTGACTTTCCGTCCGCTGGCGGCTACGCCGACGCCTGAAGCGAATACCCCCACCCCTGAATCTTCTCCCACCCCATAAACCATGAAGCCATCCTTTCGCTTTCTTGGAAAACTGAGCCTGCTGCTGGCCCTGGCCGCCGGGTTTTTTCTCACCATCAATGCTGCGGCGCGCCCGCGCGAGGCAGTCACGCCGTTCCTGTACCCGCCATACTACGGGCGCTCGTCCGAAGAGTCGGTTTTTGACCACAGCAGCCCCAACTATAGCACCAGTGATGGGTTGATCCTGGCCTATAGCGGCGAGGAACTGCATAAAAATTGCCCATCTCCCGCTCCGGCGGGCACGCCGCCGCCCAATGGCATCTGTGATCGGGGTGGCGGGGCGTATTGGAGCTACAAGATCGGTCAGTATGTTTATTACAACGGTCATAATGGTGTCGATTATGGCCTGAACTACCGCCCGCTGTTAGCGGCTGCCGATAGCAGCCAGGTGATGGCGGCCGGTTGGTATGACCCGACCGATCATCGCGCCAACCTGGGGCTGTATGTGCGCTTGCGTCACGCCAATGGCTATGATACCTGGTACGGGCACATGAGTGCCCTGGCGGTGCAGGCCTGCACCACGGCTGGTTGTCCCAACATTCAGCGCGGACAGGTGATCGGCATCAGCGGCTCCACCGGCAACTCATCGGGGCCGCACCTGCATTTTATGGTGAGCAATCCTTCGGTGAAGTTTGTCGATCCTTATGGCTGGAGCGGCAGCGGGGCCGATCCGTGGACTTATAACCAGCGCGAATCGCTTTGGGCGCAGGCTCCAGATATCAGCGTGTACCCGAAAAACATCTACCCGAGCGGCAAAGCTGTTAGCGAGCCAGCCGCCCTGCCCGATGGCATCATCATGGATGACCTGAGCAATCGTTTCGATGAGATTCCCGCCGGGTGCTGGACACCCTACAACACCAGCGCCACCAACAGCCAGAATGGCCGCATGTTGGCGGTGAAACCTGTCAGCGGGGCCACGGCTACCTGCCAGGCGCGCTGGAAGCTGCCGCCCGAAGCCGAAGCCGGTCTTTACAGTGTGCTGATCCGCATCCCATATGTGCATTCCACCTCCGAGGGCGCGGTATACACCATCATGCACAATGGCCGCACCGATAAAGTTATTATCAACCAGGATGCCTTCCCAAACCCATCCATCCCTAACGGATGGATTTACGTTGGGCAGTATTACTTCGATGGCGAGACGCTTGAGTATGTTTTACTTGGCAATAACACCCAGGATCAGAATGGCACACACAGTTCGCGCGAATTGGGGGCTGATGCGGTGCGTTTTGTATCTCTCGTGGCGGGGACGGCTACGCCGACCATCACCCCAACCATCACCAACACCCCCACATTGACGCTGACCCCCAGCAATACCGTTAAACCGACAGAAACGAAGACGCCAACTGTCACCCGTACCCCCACCCTTACCCGCACCCCGACAGTCACCCGCACCCCAACAATTACCAATACCCCCACAATCACACGCACCCCAACCATCACGCGCACGCCGAGCAACACACCCCTGACTCCCACGCCGCGCCCCAGTGATACACGCTGGCCGACACGCACGCCAACCATCACCCGCACCCCCACGCTGACGCTCAGCCCCACTATCACGCGCACACCGAGCAACACACCAACCCAGCGCGTCACACCCTCAGCGACCCCCACGCACACACTGCGCCCGAGCCTGACGCCAGATTATTACCAGCTGAAAATCTACTTTGCCAGCAGCGCCCGCCTGACGGCCAACACCCCGCCTTATGATGTGGCCGGAACGCGCTATTTCCGCTCCTCTTCCAACCTGCCCGCCTCCATCCTGAACGAGTATTTCAAAGGCCCTGGCGCAACCGAAAAATACACCTACGGCTACCGGGCGATCTATGATGGTTATACCGCTTACCGGCGGCTGGATATTGTGGCGGGTGTGGCAAAAGTCTACCTTATGGGAAGCTGCCAGCCGGAGCGGGCCAACTTCAGCATTGCCAATTTGATCATTTTGAACCTGAAACAGTTCAGCAACATCCAGGTGGTCAAAATCTACGATGAAAACGATCAGACCTCCAACCCTGATGATCCGTTTGATTCGGCTCCGGCCTGCCTGAACACGGCTCCAGCTACTGCGACCGTTACGCTGACCGCCACCACTGGGCCGAGTCTCACCCCCTCGCCGACGTTGACCCCCGCCCTGACGTTTACATCCACCATCAAGCCGACTGCCACCCGCCAGGCTTCGCCAACGCCCAAATACACGCTCATCAAGGTATATTTTGTCAGCACCTACCGGATGAAAACGAACATGATCCCGGTGGAAGTGGCCGGGACACGTTACGTACTGACATCCGCCCTGCCCGAAGCTGTCTTGACAGAGTATTTTAAAGGCCCCGGCGCAACAGAAAAATACAGCTATGGCTGGATCACCATCCAGAACGGCTTCACCGGTTTCAGCAAACTGGAAATTGTTGATGGTGTGGCGCGCGTTTACCTGACGGGGCAATGCGTGCCGCCCAATGGCGCGCTGCACACCATTGCCGGGCAGGTTTTTGCCAACCTTAAGCAATTTTCGCAGGTGAAGGTAGTCAAAATCTACGATGAAAACGGCAGCACGCAGAACCCGGATGGGCTGGAAGATTCCATCCCGGCCTGCCTGGGGCAGTAGCGGAAACTACCCGGGCCTTTCCCCGTAAAAAAAGTAGAGCGAGATTATCTCGCTCTACTTTTTTTACGGGGTTGGCGATGTCGGTTCAGCGGTGGGCGGCTCGACTGTTGGCGGGACGGGCGTCTCGCTGGGCGGGACGAGAGTCTCTGTCGGTGGCAGGGATGTTTCGGTAGGCGGAACCGGAGTATCGGTCGGGATGACCGGGGTGACAGATGGAATCAGGGTGGCGGTGTTTGTCGGGGTGGGCGTTTCAGTGGGGGGCACATAATCCAGCTTGAAATCCACGCGGCGCTCGGCGTAGCCGCCATTCTTGTTCTCGATGTAAAGCCGCAGTGTCAGACGCCCGTTATCGATTTTTTTCAAATCCCAGCTGTAGGTTTTGCCGGATGTGCCCTTGATGGCATCATTGCTCTCCATCAACACAGTCCACTCCTGCGGATCATCACCCTGGCCCCATTCCAGCCGCCAGGTCTCAAAGCCGTTGTCGGCCCAGGCGGTGATGCCCAGGTCGAGACTCTGTTCTTTGACTACATCACCATCCTTAATGCCGCGCAATTCCAGCGTGGGCCGTGGCGAGTTTTTATCACACTTGCCATCGGGGATGAAGAAGATCGGGCGCTTGAAACCGTGATCTTCGGCCCAACTGCGGCCTGGGTCATCCTTGCGTAGCCAGCGCCGCGCCGATTGGTCAGTGACATTCATCACCATGCGTTCATCAACAAAATCTTTGCACTCTTCGGTGGCGCTCAGGCCGGTCCAGGTATCGATGATGGATTCTTTCCACAAGTCTTCGCTGGCGGGCAGCGGCGGCTGGTCGCTGGCGAAAATTTCGCTGCGTTGTTCCGGGCACCATCTTGATGGTTCTGCGCCAGAAATAGCGCAAACCAGTTTATCGATGATGTTTTGCGGGCGCTGGAAGCCTGCCGGGCTGCCGCTTGTGACGAATGGCGCGGCATTTTGCATAAACTGCGCCCAGATCGGGGCGGCCCCGCTCAAGCCGGTGGAATGGATCATGGCGGTGTAATCGGCGTTGCCAACCCACACGCCCACTGCCAGGTCGGGAGTAAAGCCCATCGTCCAGTTATCACGGAAGTCGTTGGTGGTGCCGGTTTTGGCGGCTGCCGGGAAGGGCAGATTTAACACCGAGTTGCGGCCAAACATCGGCGCGCGGGCATCGTTATCGGAGAGAATCGAGGCCATCAGGTAAGCGTGTTCGGCGCGAATAACCTGCTCGGGCTGCGGCGGTTGGTACTCGTAGATAACATTGCCCTGGAAGTCGGTGATTTTCAATATCGATACCGGCGGCAGGCGTTTGCCCTGGTTTGCGATAACAGCGTAGGCCCCGGTCATTTCCAGCAGCGAAACTTCACCACCGCCCAGCGTCAGCGCCAGGCCGTAATCGTTGCGCGTCAGGCTGGTGATGCCCAGGCGGCTGGCAATGCCGGTCAGGCCGTCTTTTTGTGGGGTGGCTGGATCATCGTAGACGCCCACAAAACTGAGCGCCTTGACCGCCGGAATGTTGAACGAATTGGCCAGCGCGGAGCGCACCGTTACCGGGCCGTGGAATTTGCCATCATAATTAACCGGCTCATAGGCCGGGCCGTTATCATCTGGGCGGCCCGAGGGCGAAAAGCTACCTGGCACATCCCAGATCAGCGTGGAGGGCGTCCAGCCTTTTTCAAAAGCCGCCAGGTAGGTGAACGGCTTCATCGAAGAGCCTGGCTGGCGAGTGGCTGAAGTTGCCATATTCACCTGCCCGTCGATGTCCTCGTTATAAAAATCTGCCGAGCCAACCATTGCCAGGATTTCTCCCGTGGCCGGGCGGATGGCGACCAGCGCGCCATTGTGCGCGTTCTGGTCAGCCAGTGCCGCCACCTGGCTGGCGACCACCTGCTGCCCGAATTCCTGCAAATTCGGGTCGATGGTGGTATAGACGGTGAATCCAGACCGGTAAATGGTTTGCGCATCGAACTTTGACTCTAGCTGGGTGCGCACAAACTGGACCCAATGTGGATACCGTACCTGGATGTTTGGCGTAGGGAAGACAAACGCGTCGATATCTTGCTGGGCCTTTAGGGCTTCCTGTACCCCCACGCAGACTTTCTGTGGGCTGTTGCTGACGTAGATGCAGTTGCTCTCGCTGCTCAGCACATAAACCAGTTCCACCACAGACCGGTGACGCGCCAGGGTGACTTCACGCTCGGTGTGAATATCGTAGACGCCCGGTGATTGCGGGATGCCCGCCAGGAAAGTTGCCTGGCCGAGATTCAGATCGTCGGCCAGGCGGCCGTTGGGCGTGCCGCTGGCCTGACCGTCGATTGCCAGCCCGAAGTAAGTTTCAGCGGCGGCTTCGATGCCGTAGGCCAGGTTGCCGTAGTAGATTTCGTTGAGATAAAGCTCCAGGATTTCGTCTTTGCTGTAGCGGCGGGTGATTTCTGCCGCCAGAATCACTTCGCGGATTTTTCGGTTGTAGCTCTGATCGACGCGTTCTTCGGGGGAGAGTAGTAATGCGCGCGCAAGCTGTTGGGTAATGGTGGATGCGCCCGACCTGATCTCTCCGCCGGTCAGGTTTTGCCAGAGTGCCCGGGTGATCGCCACCAGGTCGAAGCCGGGGTGGTTGTAGAACTCTTTGTCTTCGGTGGCGATGGTTGCGGCGATCAGGTAGGGTGAGATGTCTTTGAGTTTGACGTACGTCCGCCGCCCGGCGTTGGGGTCTAGGATTTGGTACAGCTCATGGCCTTCGCGGTCGAGGATGCGGGTGGTTTCGAACTGGGCCGAGCGGTTGCGCAGGTCATCCACGCTGGGCAGGTCGGCAGCGATGGAGGCATACATCAACACTGCGGCAATAGCGGCAATGATGAGCAGCCCGGCTCCCACGAACAGGGAAATCACCACGCCGCGCATCCAGCAGCCCCAGCCGGGCACAAATCTTCGAAACGGTGGCAGGCCCCGGGGCGGTTTTTCGCGGGAGCGGGTGGTTGCCTGGATGTTGAGCGCTGCCGGGCTAACGCGAGTCGCGTTCAGGTCGATTTCATCCACCCGCTCTGGTATACCACCAGCCTGGGGCGGGATGATCATGTTGGGGTCTGGGTACAACGGTGGGGGGCTGGATCGCCCTGAACGCGCACCTTGTGGCCCAATGGTTTGCGATTCGCTGCGTGTAGTGCGCCTGGTGGTGTTGGGGTTTTCGGGATTTTCGTTGTTCATGCTGTTTTTGACTTTACCAGGACGGTCCACTGGCCCTTCATGCAGGCTTCGCCCGCCTGGTTGACGAGCTTGACTGCCAGGGTGACGCTGCCGCCGCCGATGCGCGGCAGGGCTTTGACTTCGCTGACTTCCATTTCTACGTGGATGGTGTCGCCGAAGAAGATGGGTTTGGCGAATTTCCACTCGCCGATTTCGCGGAAGGCGATGACGTTTGGCCCCAGGATGCCGGTTTGGACGGCCAGGCCGGAGGCGATTGCCAGCCCGAGGATGCCGTGCGAGATGCGCTGGCCGAAGGGGGTAGCCCTGGCGAATTCGGCGTCGGTGTGGATCTGGTTGAAGTCGCCAGACAGCCCGGCGAAGGTCATGACATCATGTTCGGTGATGGTGCGCCCGGCAGAATTGACTTTTTGCCCGGTGGCGAAATCTTCAAAAAATAAGCCCTGGTTCAGCGGTAAGGTGGACATTTGCTTTCTCTCCTGGATGATTTCTTGTATAGTGCCCACGGGTGAGAATTGCGCTTTCGGCCTTAAGAAAAAAGCGCAATTCTCACCCGCGATGGGTATATTATATAATACCCATAAGATATAAACGCCGTGGATGCTGCAAAAGTTTCTGTGTGGCGCAATTCCTTTGCCAGTTTTGCCGTTTGTCCAATTGTGTGGCCGAAGCTGCTCTGGCTGAATAAACTTTATTAACGCAAAGCCACCTACCAAGCCTTGCCCTTCGCGCGCTTCTCTCCATCCCCGGCATGGACTTATCCCAGGATCACGCTGCCGATTGCCCTGCGCCAGCGTCAGGATGTAAAAATCATTTCCATGCCATTGCTCAAACAGCCCTGGTATCATCGATGATTGGCTTATACTTATCCTAATATCCACCTGCCTCCCGTCAACTCGGTGGCTGAGATGGCGCAAGCCAACCCCAATCTGTGCACGTGCCAACCGGATTTATACCTGGAACCGAATCTCTACTGTCAATACCCCCATGTTTGGGGATGCCACAAACAGGCAAAAATTCTCACAATGAGCGATTTCACCCCCATTCACTTTCTCGACCACCCCATCACGGTTCGTTTCGATGAACCACCCGCCCACGAAAAAACCCCGCCCTGCCCGGTCAGCTTCGAGTGGGATGGGAAAGTTTTCACCATCACCGAACTGCTCTCAGCCTGGAGCGATTTCACCCGTCGCGGGCGTTCAGCCCGCAATATGCGTCCCAGCCATGCAGAAGTCGCCTCCGGGCGCGGTTCGCTGGGGGTGGGGCGTTTCTACTTCCGCGTGCGCGTGGATACTGTGCAGGTTTTTGATATCTACTACGATCGCGCCATCGTCGATGCGGATGACCGCAAAGGGCATTGGTTTGTGTATCGAGAGTTGGAGTAGCTGGTAAGTAAAAAGGAGACTGTCACCTTTTTACTGCTCCCGTTTATAATACCCCCCTATGTTTGAATTCACCCTCACCGCCACAGATGGACGCGCCCGCGCGGGCGTCTTCCGCACCCCGCATGGGGATTTGAAAACCCCGGTCTTTGCCCCGGTTGGCACCCAGGCCACCGTCAAAACCCTCAGCCCGGCGCAGGTGGCCGAACTGGGGGCATCGCTGGTGCTCTCCAACACCTACCATCTCTACCTGCGCCCCGGCGATGAACTCGTCCGCGAGATGGGCGGGCTGCACAACTTCATGCAGTGGCCCAACCCCATGCTGACCGATTCGGGCGGATTCCAGGTTTTTTCCCTCTCCCAGACCCGCAAAGTCGACGAAGACGGCGTCACCTTCAAAAGCCACATCGACGGCTCGATGCACCGCTTCACCCCCGAGCGCTCCATCCAGATTCAGAACAACCTGGGGGCCGACATCATCATGGCCTTCGACGAATGCGCCGACCCCAACAACCACGCTTACATCAAAAAAGCAATGGAGCGCACCCATCGCTGGGCTGAACGCTCCCTAGCGGCGCATTCTCGTGCTGACCAGGCGCTATTCGGCATTGTCCAGGGCGGAGTCGACCCGGCGCTGCGTACCGTTTCAGCGGAATTTATCTCGTCCCTGCCGTTTCCCGGCATCGCCATCGGCGGATTGTCTGTCGGTGAGACCAAAGACGAAATGCATACCACGCTGGATGTGGTCACGCCTATCCTGCCCGAAAACAAACCGCGCTACCTGATGGGCGTCGGCACCCCCGAAGACCTGATTAACGGCATCGCGCGCGGCGTAGACATCTTCGACTGTGTCCTGCCCACGCGGCTGGCGCGCCATCACGCTGCTTTTTCGCCCGAAGGCCGCCTGAATATGATGAACGCCACCTTCGCCCGCGACTCGCGCCCGCTCGACGAAACCTGTGACTGCTACACCTGCCGCACTTTCACCCGCGCCTACATCCGCCATCTCATCGTCGCCAAAGAGCTGCTGGCGGGAACGCTGCTCTCCATCCACAACCTGCACACAATGATTAATCTCGTCAACGACATGCGCACCGCCATCATCGACGGCACTTTCAACGATAAAGTTGAATCCTGGCTGGCGCAGTGGCGCGGCAATGCCGAACGAGAGAAAAAGCCAGCCACCGAAAGCCACAGTCGAAGCGATAGTTAACCCCCAAGCGCTCTTCGACAGCGCTATTGCTCTGCTCAAGGCAACAAAAAATAAGGAAAACCGAATGAACATCATCTATGCCATCCTCTTCGGCATCGTCCAGGGATTGACTGAATTCATCCCTGTCTCATCCACCGCACACCTGCTTATCACTCAAAAACTGCTGGGGATTGCCTCCGGCGATGCCACCTTCTCGTTTTTAGTGCTGGTGCAGCTTGGCACAATTCTTTCGCTGATTCTTTTTTTCTGGAAAGACCTGCTGGAACTGGCAATCGCCTTTTTTGCCCGACCCTTCTCCAGCGAGAAGAATAAACTGGCCTGGTACATCATCATCGCCACCATCCCCGCCCTGTTGGCGGGATATGCGCTCAAAGACGTGATCGAGCACCTTTTCAAAACCCCGCTGCTGGAGGCGGGCATCCGGCTGTGTGCCGCCGCCATCCTCCTGGCTTCTGCAGAGCGTCTCGACAAACAAACCCGCACCATCAAAGATATGACCTGGCTGGACGCGCTTTTCATCGGCTTCTTCCAGGTGATCGCTGTCTTTCCTGGCGCATCGCGCAGCGGAACCACCATCAGCGGTGGCATGTTCCGGGGCCTGGATCGCTACGAAGCCGCGCGTTTCGCCTTCCTGATGTCCGTTCCCATCTTGACCGCGGCTGGTATCTTCGAAGCCCGTTCGGTTATCCAGATGAACAATACCTGGGATATCCTGCCCTACATCCTGATCGGGTTTATCTCCGCAGCCATCGTTGGTTGGGTCTCACTCAAGTGGCTGATGGAATACCTGCACCGTCATTCCCTGTATGTTTTTGCAGCTTATTGCGCCCTGGCCGGGACAATTTCCCTGGCTGCTCAATTTTTGGTCAAATAAATACTCGTAAGGGCGACCATTCATGGCATAACCCGGCGCAATTTTGCAAAGGAACCCGCATAAAACAACGGCTTTGCGCATCGGGCGGGTCACCCCTCCCATCACTATATAAAAAGAGCTATAAAACCCTATGGATATATCCCCCAACACCCCCGCAATGTTCGCCCTGCTGAAAAAGCTGGTCGAAACCGAATCCCCCTCCACCGATAAGGCTGCTGTAGATCGGGTTGGAGCCATTGTGGCTGCTGAAGCCCGCAGCCTGGGCGCGGATGTTGAAATCCTGCCCAGTGTTACCACTGGTGACCATGTGCTCTCCCGCTGGGGCCAGGGCAGCGGCGGAATCCTGCTGCTGTGCCACATGGATACCGTCTTCCCGCTCGGCACCCTGCAAAAAATCCCTTACCGCCAGGATGGGGAGAAAACCTTCGGCCCTGGCACGCTGGATATGAAATCTGGCATTGTTATTGCCCTTCAAGCCGTTGCCATGCTCAAAGCTGCGGGGCAGATGCCCGCCCGCCCGATCACCCTGTTGTGCACATCTGATGAAGAAATTGGCAGTGATACATCTGTCGCACACATCGAGCGTCTCGCCAAACAGTCCGCGCTGGTGCTGGTGCTCGAATCGGCCCTGCTAGATGGCTCGCTCAAAACCTGGCGCAAAGGCGTTGGCGAATTTGAGATCAAAATCACGGGGCGGGCAGCCCACTCGGGCGGCGAGCACGAAAAGGGTCGGAATGCCATCGAGGAGCTTTCGCACCAGGTGCTTGCCATTCAAAAGCTGACCGATTATGCCAAAGGCACCACAGTCAACATTGGCACCATCCGCGGCGGCATCGCCACCAACGTGGTGCCCGATGAAGCCGTGGCGATGGGCGATTTGCGCATTCTTGACCCTGCCGAAGAGGGGCGCATCATGACGGCACTCAGGGCGCTCAAGCCCATGCTGGATGGCACCACCATCAGTGTCAG
>CAIJPN010000147.1 GCA_903822545.1 uncultured Anaerolineae bacterium
AAAAGCATTTGCTCTTGTCCGCGCTTACATCTCCACTGCCAGGAAAAACAAGCAAAACGTGTTGCAGGCTTTGCGCTTGGCTTTTGCGAATAAGCCTTTCTTGCCCAATTTTGTTCAGCCTTTACCGGCCTGAGCAGTTACGAAGAAAGACAAATAATCACCGCTTTAGTAAAAGCCCGGCTTCAAGCATTCGTCATGCAGGAAGCCAGGCTTTTTTGTATTTGCCCGGTACAAAATACCGGCCAGGAAGGAACCGCGCTAACTTTCTCCGGTGCGTGCCTTTGCCCTTGCGGTTGGCATAGCTATCGAAGATAAAACGGCGCTCGAAAAAGGGTTCCATCACCCCCACCAGGGCATGATGAACGACCCGGTCACGAAAAGGGGCGGCGCTTATCAGGCGGCGTTTGGCTTCAGTGCGGTAAAAACTGAAATAGCCGCCGGGCTGGTAAGTTTGGTCTTGCAGGCTTTCCTGCAATTTGAAAAGCTCCGGCTCCAGGTTGCGCTCGAAGGCGGCAATCTCTTCCTGTTTGCGTTTGCCCTTTCTTGCGCGCAGGAAGGCCTGGTAGAGATGCTCGAAGCTGATAAGTTGTTCGTAAAGGGTCATTTTTTATACCACTGTAGCGCGAATTAGCAATTCGCGCTACAAAATTAACGCGACCCTGCTTCGCAGGGAGAAGAAAACCGCCTTTTTGTAGATACGCGAATCGGTTTGCATAGTTTTTCAGAAAACCAGAAGAACAGAAACCCAGAAAAAACAGGAGAAAGTTATCGGGCACAACGAAACCCGTAGTTGATGACCCAGCCGTCAGGGACGTCCCTGTTGCGACCGGACACACGCAGGAAGTCCGGAATGACGTACCAGGACCCGCCCCGCAATGCACGTGCATCGCCTTCTGTTGGGCCAGGCGGGTTAGAAATTCCACCTTTTACTGTAGCATAATAATCAGCTGAATACCAGTCACCAACCCATTCCCAAACGTTGCCAGCCATATCATACAAACCATAACCATTTGGGGCATAATTACCAACAGGGGTTGTGTCACCGATACAGGCAGAATCTTTTTGCCAAGAATTTGCCTGGCTGCAATTGGGAGACTCATCGCCCCAGGGGTAAAGTTTTCCTTCCAGTCCGCCGCGCGCGGCATATTCCCACTCGGCTTCGGTCGGCAGGCGCGCTCCGCGCCAGGAACAGTAGGTATCGGCCTGGAACCAGGTAACGTAGATGACCGGGAAGTTGTCAAACGCGGGGTCGCCGTAGTAACTATCGCGTGTCCATGACCCGCTAATTTCTGGCGGCGAACAGACCCCGGCCGCTACACACAGGGCGTATTCGGCATTGGTCACTTCGTATATATCCATCTCAAAGGCATCCAGGGTAACGGTGTGGATGGGGGCTTCATCTTCCCAGGTGGATACATCACCACAACTGTCGTAATATTTCTTGCACTCGGCCAGCGCCGCCTGTGGATCGCCGCCCATCTGGAAAGTCCCGGCAGGGATGGATGCCATCGGAACTTCGGCAATTTTCCCTAATTCAGCATACAAATCTTTGTGGGCCTGCCAGTATGCGGTAAAAGGGGAATTCGATACCAGTAGCCGCCGGATTGGAACGATGGTGATGCGCCGGGGATCGGTTTCAACGGTCTGCGCCAACACCTGGAGCGCATCTTCGTAGCCTTCATCATCTCCCTGGGCAACATACGCGCGCGCCAGGTCTACCAGGATGGCCGGGTTATCTGGGTTAATGGCCTGGGCTGATTTCAGAGCATTCAAGGCATCGTAAATATCCTTGTTGGCGAGCGCCATGCGGCCTTTCAGCCAGTAATCGATCTCATCGGCCAGCGCCGGGTCGGCATCTCTTACGGCCAGGGCGATGGCGCGCATCAGGGATTCTTCGTTTTGCGGTTCTTCCCCACTGTTGATGAAAACCTGCTGGTAAATATTGCGCGCAACAATGGCCTGCTTTTTGCTATCGCGCACATCCTTGAATAAGGCCAGTTTTTCATCCTGGCTGAGGGCAAAGAAATTGGAGCGCGCCGAGGGCGCAAAATCACCCTGCGCCAGGGTGAACAGGCTGGCCAGGTTATCCAGCTTTTCAGCAGGGGTTGTCGCCGTCTCGAAGCGGGATTGGTAGCGCGCTGCGCGTTCTGAATCGGTGCGATTCCATTCCTGGTAGCCAAAATACCCGATAACCACCAGGGCAAGCATCACCAGGATGGATGCGCCCCACATGATTCGTTGTGGCACAGGCGATGGCATAGACTGGCGCACCCACAGCGGGTCAAAGGTGCGCTCATAAATACGATTTCGAACGGCCAGCAAGCCATCCTGTGCATGAACCACCCCCGAAACCTTAAGATGTGCCACCACCAATGATTGTTCCTCGTTCCTAACAGGTTTGCCGGTGCGCACCTTCTGGTAAGTTTGCAAAACCTTGCGCACGTCCGGCGCGCGGCGGGTGAGCATATCGCGCACAAATTGCAGGTTGCCATCCTGTTTGCTGCGCTCGCCAAAGAAGGTTTCCTCCACTACCTGCGCCACGGCGGCTTCGTTCCAAATGACTTCTTCCCCCTCTCCCGCCGGGAGAGGGCCGGGGTGAGGGCTACGTTCCAGCAGGGCGCGGCACAGGCGCTGGGTCAGGTAGGGATGGCCGCCGGTCCAGTCGAGTACCCATCCCAGGGTCTGGCGGGCCTGTTCGGCTGGCAGGTTCAGCCCGTCGGCCAGGGGTAGGGCCTGCTCCAACGTGAAATCGGTCAGGTCGATGCGCTGGCCGATGTTGAACGGCGTGCGCTGCGGGTTGCGGATCAGGTCGCCGGGGGTGGCGACGCCCAGCAGGACGAAAGACAGGCGCTTGTAGGCCGCATCCGTGCCGCGGGCGTTGTAACAGGCCCGGATGGCGGCAAAAAAGTCATCGGCAAAATCCAGTGACAGGGTGGTGTCGATCTCGTCGATGAAAATCACCAGCGGCGCATCCAGCGTTTCCAGCACAATTTCGCGCAGGAAACGGCTCAATCGTTGGATCGCGCCCAGGTGGGCGTGGGCCTGCCACCAGGTTTTGTAATCCACTTGCAGGTCGAGTTGTTCCACCAATTCATCCACCAGGCCCAGATACCACTGTTCGGACTGCAAGTTGGTGCCCAGGCGGGTCAAATCCATCAGCACCGTGCGCACGTTGCGGCTTCTTAGCGTTTCGGCGGTGCGCACCATCAGGCTGCTTTTGCCCATCTGGCGCGCGGTCAGCACATAGCAAAAATCCCCGGACAGGCAGTGCTGCAAAAGTTCATCATCCGCAGGGCGCGGCAGGTAAATGCCCCCGCCAGCCTGCACAGTTCCGCCTACGGTGAAAATGGATGGGTCAGTCATGGTTTAATCTCTTCCCGAAATATCCGGCATACAGTTCACAGCGCGGCAGAGTTTTATCACCCTGGCGAATCACCAGTCCCGCGCCATGCAGGCGGTTGTACAGGATTTCGTCGTCACATATTTTGTGGCGGATGATGGTCAACATCGCGCGCGCCTGCTCTGGATGCTCGCTGAACCAGGCCAGGTAGCGGCGCAGGTGATCGCCAAACGGCCCAGCATCATCAAAAGCGGTGGCAAACAGGGTTTCGGCGCTGATTTCTCCCACCGCTGTGCGATAAAGCGCCAGGCGGGTGAGATAAGGGTGCCCGGCCAGCAGGGTTTGTAAGCGTTCCATCTGATTCAGGTTGAACGGTACCCCGTGCCGGTCATTCAGGCCCACAGTTTGGGCGGGGTTGAAATCTTTCAAACGCAGCGGCTCAACCACATTGAAAGGCGATTGTTTCAGGTCATCAATCAACAGGTACGGCTCGGTGGAAATCACCATCAGCAGGTCAAGTTTGCGCCATTCGGGGGCGGTGGCGCGGTTATTGTGCCAGCTTCGCAGCATGCCAAAGAAATCTGAACGGAAGGGGCAGGCCAGCATCCGGTCTACCTCGTCCATCACCAGCGTGATGGGCTTCTCCAGCCCTTTGAGCGCATACCGGCGCAGGAACTTGGTGCAGGATTGGGTATGCCCCAGCCCGCCCTGCCAGATTTCGTCCACAACGTCAGCTTGCCCCGCGCTCCTGGCAAGGTCAATATCCAGTTCATCAGCAATCCAGCGGCAAAAGCCCTGGAAAAACTTTTGCGGATCATTCAGCTTTTCTTCATCCACCTGCTGGAAGTCCAGGAAGGCTACTTCGCGCCCCAACTGACGGGCCTGGGCTGTGGCGCGCACCAGCATCGAAGATTTCCCCATCTGGCGCGGCGCCATGATGACAATCGTCGCCCCTCCGCGCGCCAGATCGCGCTGGCAAATGGCGTCTTCCGGGCGTTCAACATAGAAAAGTGACTCGGTATCCATTGTCCCGCCCGGTTTTTCCAGCCTGCCGATATCCGCGCTGGGGGTGGGCTGGGCAAGCATAAATGGGATTTTTTCCAGCGGCAGGATGAAGGCGGCGCGGATGGCCTCGCGGTTATCGGCGGCCATCACCATGCCGATCACCCCGCCCAGGCTTTCATCCCATACCGCCCCGCCGCTGAATCCCGGCTGGATGAAGTATCCTGTCTGCTTGGTGTCCTCCACCTGGTACCAACCCGT
>CAIJPN010000148.1 GCA_903822545.1 uncultured Anaerolineae bacterium
GCCTGTTGGGGGGGAGATAGCGAGGACGCGATGAGTGTAAAACAGGTACGGATTACTGAGATCGACCCAAACCCCTGGCAGCCACGGCTGAGCGAGAATGCCGACCACATTGCCAACCTGGCAGTGAGCATTGCGGATGATGGGATGATGCAAATCCCAAGTGGGCGGCAGGTGGGGCAGCGGGTGCAGCTGGCTTTTGGTCACAGCCGTTTTGCAGCTTACCGGCTGCTGGATGGTGTGCAAGCGAAATTATCAGCGCATGAGCGGATTGAGTTTGCTGACGACTCGGCTATGGCGCGCGTGGTGGTGGCAGCGGATAAGGCCCTTGAAAACGGCGTGGATTTTTTGCACATGCCGATCAACCTGGTTGAGCTGGATGATGAGCAGATGTATCGCTACGCGGTCAGCGAGAACATCCAGCGGCGGGACCTGAGCCCGATTGAAACGGCGCGGGCAATGGCGCGCTACCGGGATGAGTTTGGGAAAAAGTCAGCCGATATTGGCACGTTGTTTGGGCTGAACGAAAGCACGGTGCGCGGCACCCTGCGGATGTTGGAACTTCCTGCCGATTGCCAGGATTTGCTCTCGCGCGGCGAGATCAGCCAGGGCGCGGCCAGGGCGCTGCTGAGCATGGCGCGCATCTTACCAGCATCGAAAGTATCCAGCGCGGCGCTGGAGATGAGCACCGGCAAACGGGATGCCACAGAGATCGCGCGCGAGCGGATGCGCTATAACAACGAAACGATCAGCATGGATACGGTCAACGAGGGCGAACGGCCCAGGGGCGGGCGGGAAGGCTGGCTGCTGGATATGAAAAACTTTCCAAGCTGGCGCATCCGGCCCGTGCGCAGCAAAGACGAGTTGCGTAACGCATTCCAGCTTGCGCCAATGCAAGCCCAAATGCTGGATAATGCCAACGGGTGCGAGGACTTTGCCAAGGCGCTCGATGCCAGTGGACAGGAAGTAAATATTGACCTGGCACAGCGCGTGCGGCTGTTTGTGTTCGATATGCCGATGGGCGGGGCCTGTACGGCCTGCCCACGTTATACCAGCGTGGGGCGTGAGCACTTTTGCGGGGTGCGGCCCTGTTTTGAGCGGAGAATGGAAGCCTGGCGGGCAGAACGGATTTCGCAGGCGGCGATTGCCCTGGGAATTGAGATGTATGACGAGAGCGATAAGGAATTTGAGCCGCTGAACGAACAGAATGACGATCACAAAAAGCTGTTCCGGGAGAAACATGAGGATTTGCGGCTGATCGATACGGTGAGATATAAAGGTTATGTGCACCAGTATGCCTGGAAGGGTGTAAATACCAGCCTGTTTTGCGTGGTGATGGTTGGGAAAACGCTGGCCAGCGAAAAAACGAAAAAGAAAGCAGAGCGGGCCAAAGCCAAAAGCGGAACGGTGGCAGTGCATAACCGGGCTGATGCCAGGCACGAGGCCTGTAACCGCATTTTGTGGGAGGCGGCTGGCGTGATTGCCTGGCAATTGTTTTCGGCGCTTAACGAAGCGGCGATAAAGGCGCTGCGCGGGCAGAACTGGCGCTGGGGAGAGCACGGCCCGGAATGGGCCATCCCGAAACCTGGGGCGGATGAAAGCAAGCTGGATGCGTACCACCGGCGCGAGATGGCCCTGAACATGCTCTCGGGTGCGATCACGCACCACGCCAGCATTTACTACCAGGACCCGGAAACGATCATCACCTGGATCATTGAAGCGGGTAAAGCGCTGGGGGTGGAAATCCCGCAGACGCTGGTGGAAATGGCCCAGCGGGAACGGGATGCCATTGATGCGCAATTCCCCGTTTCTGTGGAAACGGTATAGCGAGGGCAGGATGAATATTACACATTTATACGCTGATGGTGGCGTGATCGGGAAGAACCCCAGCGTGGTGGGGGGCACCTGGGCATGGATCGCGGTGGATGAGCGCGATCAGATGGTGACGAGTGATTCGAGCAATATTACGCCACACCAGGCCCAGGTGGGCGAAGTGACCAATAATGTGAGTGAGTTGTGCGCCATCCTGTTTGGATTGACGCACATGCCCACCAGCTGGGCTGGCACGGTTTGCAGTGACAGCATGGTCAGCTTGGGGCGGGTATTCGAGGGATGGAAGTGGAATAATGTGCCGGGTTTCTTGCACCAGCGTTACCAGCTGGAGCGGGCCAGGCTGGTGAATTGGGCGCAGATTAGACACGTTTTGCTGGATGGGCACCCGACGCGGGCGCAGCTGGCTGCGGGCGTGGGCAAGCGCGGTCATGCGGTGAGCCGCTGGAATGTGGAGTGTGACCGGATGTGTGCGCTTGCTGGAGAACGTTACCTGAAGCTGCGCAGCGTGAAAGCCAGCATTGGCAATGAGACGCTGCGCCCGGCGGTGGGTGAGGAGCTGATGGGGGAGGGGATGGTGATCCAGCATGAGAAAATTGTGGATAGCGCCGGGAAGTTTCACGGGTTGATCCGCCTGACGGTGGCCAAACCGGGTGGAAGCGCCCCGAATGTGGATGCCTGGAAAACAGTGCTGCTGGATGGGGCAATCGTTTATGCGGCAGGGGCCGATTTGGTCACTCCGCAGAACCTGGTGATTTTGTATAAGCTGCCAGCGCTGGCAGTTTAGGAGCTGATTTATGAATATGTCTATGGCGATCACGCGCAGCCTGACCGGGCTGCCGAGCACGATTTTGTTGATCCTGTTGTGCAACCCCAGGCCGATGTCTGGCGGGGAGCTGGTGGTTTGGGCTGCCAGCAATGACGA
>CAIJPN010000149.1 GCA_903822545.1 uncultured Anaerolineae bacterium
AAGGTAAAAAATCGATGGAAGACCTGCGGCTTTTCCTGGGCGAGCATCCCGATCTGGTCTGGTTGTTCAACTTCCCGGCTGCCATTTCAAACCCCGGCAGCAGCCTGCCAACCGCCCGGTACTTGACACAGATGCTGCGCCAGCTTCCCAATCAGGTTTTGCAATTCATCCTGAAAAACTCCGTTCGGCTGATCATCGCCGAACTGGCAAGCCGGGGTGTCTCATGCGGGGAGTGCATCTCGCTCGATACAAAACACATCCTGGCCTGGGTCAAAGAGAACAACCCCAAGGCCTATGTCGATACTCGTTATGACAAGACCAGGCAACCGGCAGGTGATCCAGATTGCAAATTGGGGTGCAAACGCCGTCATAACCGGCGCGGAACAAGCTCCAATACCGAAAATCCACCTACCCCAACGACGAACCCGGTGCCTGCCAAAAACCGTGACGTTGGCGAATTCTATTGGGGCTATGGTTCCGGGATTGTCGTCGTCAAAGTGCCTGGCTGGGGCGAATTTGTGCTGGCAGAGATGACGCAGACCTTCGACAAAGGCGACTCAGCCAGAAGGGCAATTACAAGGCCAAAAGCCGCCAGTTCAGCCCCGAAGGGCTGCCTCGCTGCGCTGCCGGGCTGGATATGCCCCTCAAAACCATTTTTACCGACCGCACCCGCTCCATCATCGAACACCAGCGCGGCAAGTATGTCTGCCCGCTGCTGTTTCCCAAACCGTCCGGCCAGACCTGTCCCAAAAACCACAAAAACTGGCCGAAGGGCTGCATTGCTGATATGCCGCTGAGTATTGGCGCACGCTTACGCTACACCCTTGACCGCGACGGGGAATCCTACAAATCCATCTACAAACAACGAACTGCTGTCGAACGCATCAACAGCCAGGCAACGGCCCTGGGCATCGAACGGCCTTACCTGCGCAACGGCGGCGCCATCGCCAACCAGAATACCCTGATCTACATCCTGATCAACCTGCGGATGCTCCAGCGAATCCGCAAGTTCCAGTCAGAACCAGCCATTTCTTGATGGCCGTTGCAAAGCGTAAGGAGTCATTTGACTTCTTACGCTTTTTCCGCATAAACCGTAAGGAGTCACGTAAGCAGTCCTGACTCATCCAACCCTCCACGCATCCGCTAAACCGAATGTGAATATTCCAACCTGGTGAATTTCCTCGCCGCGCCGTTTCAGGACACCGATGCCCGGTTGGCGTTCGCCTTGCGCGCGGCTTTATTCGCGTACATGCGCTCATCTGCCACCCGGAAGGTTTCTGTCAGGTTGTTTCTTGCGGCAGTGGCTGTCCCGAGCGATAGATGCACAGGAAGTTCAGGGTTCTCGGCATTATGCTTTGCCAGCCGCGCTTGCACGCGCGCCAACATCTGTTCCGCGCTGGCCGCATCTGTGCGGGGCAACAGCACGGCAAACTCATCCCCACCGATGCGCGCCAGCACATCGGATTCGCGGAATACCGAACGAAGCGCATTGGCGGTCTGCCGTATCAGTTCGTCGCCCAGGGCATGTCCCAGGGTGTCATTTGCAACCTTCAAGCCATCCAAATCTGCAATGATGAGGCTGGTAGGGAATTCGCGGTTAAGCGTCATCCGCGCCATTTCCGTTTCGAAAAAGGCACGGTTATAAATGCCGGTCAAGGCATCATGCGTGCTGTTATAGCGGAGTTGCTCCTCCGTCAATTTGCGTTCGGTGATATCCGTTGAGACGCCGATGATGCCCAGGATTTTGCCTGAATTGTCCCGCCAGGGCGTTTTGTGGGCAAGAAGAACCATCGTTTTGCCATTGATTATGCCGATTTCTTCCCGTTCGCACATTTGACCGCTCGCTATGGTATCTGCATCCATTTTTAGGAATTCATGGGCGGTTTCAGCAGGCAGCAACTCCAAATCGGTATGACCAAGCACATCGGTGACGTTGTAACCGAGCGTTCGCGCACCAGCCTGGTTTATGACCACATACTTCCCATCCAAATCTTTGATAAAGATGGACTCCGAAATACTTTCCATGATGGTGCTGAGCATGCTCTTTTGCTGGAAGAGTTCATTTTCCGCACGCTTGCGCTCGGTGATATCCTGGACATATCCGGAGACCCGGCAGTGTTCAAAATCCACTTTCCCGATACCATGCACAAAGCGCAGGTTGCCTTTTGCGGTAATGATTTCCAACTCGGCATCGAACGATTCGCCGTACTCGATGGCGCGCTGTGCCGCCTTTTCAATGATAGGTCTGGATGTGGGGGTATAGAAAAAATTGATGGCGTCTTCCAGCGTTGGTTCATAATCGAAGTCCGCTTCGTAAATGCGATAAACCTCTTCCGTAATGGTCAATTTCCGGGTATCCAGGTCAAATTCCCAGCCGCCGACCTTGCCTATTTTCTCGGCCTCGGCCAGCAAAGCCTGGGTCTTTGCCAGCGAATTTTCAGCGCGCTTGCGCTCGGTGATGTCAGTTGCCAATCCTTCGATCAGCACTTCGCCGTTGCCAACATCGCGCCCGATGGAACGGTCGCGCAACCAGTGCCAGTTGCCTTGCGTGTCCTGGATGCGATATTCAATATCGAAAAGTTTTCCAATCTCAAATTCATGGATCACTTTGTCCACCTGGCTGCGGTCATCCGGGTGGATGGATGCGTTCCAGAGCCTGGGGTGCTTATATAAGTGTTCGGCTGGATAGCCCAACACCCGTTCGACGCGCGGTGAGTAGTAGATGCCGCCACGTTGATTGGAAAAGGTGTACACGATGTCAGGCGCGTTTTCCACCAGGCGGCGATAGCGTTCTTCGCTTTCCTGCAACGCCTTTTGGGTTTGTTTGCGTTCGGTAATGTCGAAGCAATGCCCAATGTACCCAATAAATTCCCCATTGCTATTGTAATTGGGCGTGCCTAAATCTTGAATCCAGCGGTATTCGCCGCTGGCGTGACGCAGCCGGTAGTCCATCTCAAAGGATTCGCGTTTATCAAAGGCGGTGACGTAGGTTTCAAGACAGCGGGCAAAATCATCGGGGTGAACCCCTTCCGCCCAGCCATTCCCCAATTCCTGTTCCAGCGCGCGCCCGGTAAACTTCAGCCAGGGCAGGTTGAAATAGCTGCACAGTTTGTCAGTTCCCGACACCCAGATTAGCGCAATCCCAGAGTCTGCCAGCGCGTGGTATTGAACTTCTTGTTCCCACAGTGCATCTTCCGCTCGCTTGCGCGCGGTAATGTCACGATAATTCAGCACAATGGCCTGAACGCTCGGCTCATCCAGCAGGTTGGTGGCCGAACACTCAATCCAGCGCCACGCGCCATTGGCATGTAATAGTCGGAAAGCGCCCTCCTGAATACTTCCTGGCGCTTGAACGACTTGCGCATACATGGCGCTGGTCCAGGCCTGGTCGTCAGGGTGCATCAGTTCGAAAATATTGCGGCCCACGAACTGATTCTGCGCATACCCCAGCGTGCTGACCGCCGATGGGCTTTCCCACAGCAAGGTTCCATCCGCCGCCAGCATGGAAATATTATCCCGCCCATGCTTGACCAGCGCATGGAAGCGTCGCTCGCTGTTTTTCACGGCATCTTCCGCCCGCCTGCGCGCTGTGATGTCTTGGAAGAAACCGATGTTGGCAGGGCCGTCGGCCAGTTGCACCTGCGTCACCGCTGCCAACAGCGGAATCTCTGTACCATCCTGGCGCAAGCCAAGCAGCTCATAATGCGTTTCAACCGGTAAACCCTGCGCGCGCCGGCGCGCACGTTCCAGGGCTTCTGCGCGGCATGGGGGCGCAACCCGTTCCACCGTGGGGCGACCAATCAACTCTACGGTGCTGGCGAAACCGTGCATTTTGACGTACACCGGATTGGCGTACAGCAGCTTGCCATCTCGGCCCAGCGTAATGGCAATGGGCGCGTTTTCAATGAGGGTACGAAAACGCGACTCGCTGTCTTGCAACGATTTTTCCGCCAGGGTGCGCCGCGCAATCTCCAGCTGGGCCAGCTCCAGGTTTTTGCGCATGTTTGTCGCCAGCAAATCTGCTGCCAATGCCGCCACGGAGAAAATGACAGCCACCAGCAGAAAATTAATCCAGCCCGGCGTTCCCGCATAAGGCTTGGGAATATACAAGCCAGCAGCTTCTCCAAAAACCAGCCAGCCCACTGCCGCCAGGGTCAGCCCGACGCATAACCGAAAAACATTCCGGTTCATAGCCAGGCTGGCAAACACAAAAACGATGGGAAAGGCCGTGATGGCGAGGTCACGAATACCCTGTCCCAAGGTTGCGATGACGGTCAATGTGCCTATGATGCTGACCATGAGGGTCAAACTGCTGGCGTTTAAATGCCTGCGCCTGGTTAAAATCCAGGGCGCGATTTGTAAAGCGCAGCCAGCCAGCGTAACGGCAATCAGCCCCAAATCGCGATAATACAGCCCGACCAGAATAACCACCGAGTACGCGCCCCACGCCGCCCAAATCAGGATGGATAAAATGCGCGCCAATTGCCGGTCTTCTTCCGTTTTATAGATGAACTGTGGCTTTTCCTGCTCCATGTTATCCCTTTCTTGAAGAATTACACCGTAAAAAGGCCAGTCACCCTATTGGAACGTTTGAAATATTACTACAATCATAGCATGTTCAGAAAACGGCACAGCCACATTCCGCCGGGGATAATTGGCAGGGAAAGGGGGTGATGGCAGGATGGGCGCTTTGAGAAACCTGGAAGAAGGAAAAGGCGCTCGCGTACCCGCGAAATCATCCTGGTCGTTTTGGTGGTTGCACTTTTGTTGCGAGAATTGTTGCAGTTGCGGTGGAAAAAGTGGTTCGTGCAGTGAGTGTCCTCCATTCTGCCCAGACCGAACGTGCTCGAAACACCAAAAATCCGGTAGGTGAAGCTGAAAAGCAAAAAGGATTGTCCACCGTGTCAAAAAGAGCAGGCAAATGGTTCATAGTCGATCTTGCCAGACCGCGACTCTGGGCTGGTTCGGGGTTGCCTAATGCAGTTTTTTACATAACACGCGCCGATTTCGGCACGTTTTAGTTATCCCTAGCGAAGTGTGGCCGTACCCGATTTTGGGTATCGAAACAGGGGCGTGCTGGGAAGGCCGGGATGCCTTCTTGGTTCATGTTCATCCCACTGTTAAAGACAATTAGAAACAACCAACAGTTCTGAAAGCGTGAACATGACATTTGTCACATTGGTTGCGCTGCTTCTTTGGCGTTTAATGTTAATTGCGGCGATCAGGGTGCCAGAAGCCGCCTATGCAGGGGCACAGGTTCAAGGAATTGACGATGAGACCTTTTTATAGATTCATCACCTTTCTTGTCTTGGTCGCCATGCTTTTTTCAGCGACAACCATGCCGGGTTATGCCAGCGGCGAAAATGGGGATTTGGAACAGGCGCTGCGTGCGGCGGTGGGTGAGGCCTTATTTCCCTTTGGAATTCCATTGATTAATTTGCAGTTTGATTGGATTACCCTGACGATTGACCTTGGCCCAGGTTTCAGCGGCCTGGGACTATCGGAGCAGGAGAACGTAGTCAGGGCGATAGACCTGGCAGTTAATGCAGTGCTGGATCAGCGCGGGTATGCCGACCAGCGCAGTTTTTCTTACTATTTCCTGAGCAATGGCATGCCAGTTGTGCCGCTCAGCGAACCGGTTGCGGATGGATTATCAGCGCAATCCATCCAGGGGCAGCGGGTGGTACTCAGCCCTGGGCATGGTTGGTATGATTACGGTGACGGAACCTGGCGTTTGCAACGCGGTTACTGGTGGGGCATTGTCGAGGATTTTATTAACCCTGAACTGGTGATGCTGATCAACCAAAAATTACAAGGCACCGGGGCCGACCTTCGCCCGGTGCGTCAGATGGATAAATCGGTAGGAGGACACTCGTCCGGGCACCCCTGGTGGGAAGTGGATGCCAGTGAATATGTCAGGAATCTCGGCGCTCCCTGGAGCGTTTGGAACGCTGGTTTCAACGGCATCGATCGGGATATCGTTGCCCGGCCAGAATACGCCAACTGGATTTCAGCCAACGCATACGTTTCCATTCACAACAACGGTGGCGGTGGCTGCGGAACTGAGACATGGTACGACACCAGCAATGGCTACCAGGCCCAGAGTTTGCAGCTGGCGCAGGCCATCCAGAACAAATTGATCGAACGTATCCGCGCGCAGTGGAATGCAAACTGGTGCAACCGGGGCGTTAAGGGCGCGAATGGCAGTTATGGCGAAATCCGGCGTTTTCGCGGGCCGGGCGTCATCGTTGAGTTGGGATTTATGGATAATCAATCAGACAATTCTGCCCTGCAAAATGCCCAGTTCCGTGATATTGCGGCCACTGCTATTCGGGATGCGATTGTAGAGTATTTTGGCGGCGCTGGTGGTGGGACAACCATCCCATCGGGTTTTTACCAGTTGCAGAATGACACCGGCGTTTCGCTTTACAGGAAAGATTACTCACCGGGTCAGCCCGATTACGTTCAACTGGTAGACCTGAGCCAGGGAGCGGCAGTTCTGCTGCTGCATGGCGGCATCGCAGATAATGGAACCGGTCAGGGCGCGTATGGTGGTAACAACCCCAAATTCAACCGAATGTCCCTGGATACCGCCTGGAGCAACTTCTCAGCAGCCACCAGCGGGGCATTTTGTGTCACCAATGGGCAATTTTTTTCCATACAAGACCCCGCGCCGCTGGCTTTCCCGCTCAAAAAGGATGGGCAAATTCTAAGCGATGGCTATGGCAGCACCAGCGAATACCAGGGCCAGCTCTACATGCTCGAAATCTGGAGCGACCATGCCGATATTCGCCCGCTTAGCAAGGATGCGCTTTACAACTCGTCGGCCCCCAATATTTTGGGTGGGCTCTCTGAAAATGCCGATAAAAGTATGACCAGCTATGTAGGCCGGACTTTCGCCGGGATTGATGATGCCAACGGTGATGGCACCTACGAGCGCATCCTGCTCTTCAACTCAGCCTACGCCCGCCAGGTGGATGCGTCTAACGTGCTGTATGCCTTTGGCGCTGATAAGGTCATTATGTTCGATGGCGGCGGCTCGACCCAGCTCAAATGTGGCGTGAACAGTTACATCCCATCAGCCCGCGCCGTTCCACAAACACTTGCTGTGCGCAAAGGCGGCGTTACCCCGCCGGTGACGGGCAATTGGCATGTGGAATATTTTAACAGCAAAGATTTGAATAACCGCTGTTATGATAGTTACGAAAACAGCACCTATATCTTCAAAAACTGGCAGGAGGGCGCGCCAGCCAGCGGGTGCAACACAGATAATTTCAGTGCGCGCTTTACCAGTACGGTAAATTTTTCGGGTGGGAACTATTCCGTGCACTGCCAGCACGATGACGGCTGTAAGGTTTTCATCGATGGTCAGGAAAAACTCAACGCGTGGTGGGATTCTGCTTTCTCCGGCCACGATTGGGGTGGGGCCATCTCCGGCGGGAACCATGAAGTGCGGATTGAGTTTTACGATGCTGGCGGCGCTGCCCGTCTCGAAACCTGGTGGAGCGGCCTCGGCTTTTTACCCAGCGGCCAGGCTTGCAACGCCGGGGAGTGGTGCGCTGAATATTTTGGGAACCGCGACCTGGCTGGAACCCCGGCCCTGCGCCTGAACGAGGGTACCGGCACAATCGATCACACCTGGAATGATGGCGGCCCTGGTTATGGTTTCCCCACCGACAGCTTCAGCGTGCGCTGGCAGCGGACGGTTTCTTTTCAGACAGGCCGCTACCGTTTTCACATCAAAAGCGACGATGGCGGGCGGTTGTGGGTTAACAATGCCCTGGTCATCGATCAGTGGAAGGATCAGGGTCTGACCGAATATACCGTCGATCTTGATATGGCCGGGGTTGTGCCGCTGAAATTTGAATATTACGAAAACAGCGGCGGCGCGGTGGCTCAAATGTGGTGGGATACGCTCTCGTTGACGCCACCCGGCGCATTTGGCAAATCCAGCCCGGCCAGCGGCGCAACCGGGCAGTCTACCAGCCCCACGATTTCATGGGGCGCGGCCAGCAATGCAACCATCTATGAATACTGCTTTGACACCAGCAACGATAACGCTTGTAGCACCTGGGTTTCCAGCGGTGCAAACACTTCGGCAGCCCTGAGCGGCCTGTCCGCTGGTACAACTTATTATTGGCAGGCGCGCGCCAGCAATGGCGGCGGAACAACTTATGCAGATGGCAGCGCCAGCGCCTTTCGGGCCTTTAGCACCCAGAGCGTAGTCATCCCGGCTCCAGACCTGGCTATTTCGGCTGTGACTGTTCCGGCCAGCGCCTACACCAACGATTCAACCTTAATCAAGATTGATCTTTCCAACGTGACAGCCTATGATGCTGCCAGTTTTTGGGTTGACTTGTATGTAGATGACCAGCCAACCGGTTGCGGGGATTGGGGCAGTTACTGGGGGCGCATCAGCAGCCTGGCTGCCAACTCCGCCCTGACCATTTACCTGAAAATCCCCGGGCAATCCCTTTCCGCAGGAACACACCAAATCCGCGCCTATGTTGACAGTGGCTGCGAAGTGACAGAAACCAACGATGGCAACAACTTTTTCGGCCCGATTTCCATCCAGATTACTAACCCACCAGCACCGGCTCCCAATAATGATGATTTTGACGCTGCCAGTTGGGTCTATGGCTCTCCGGTCAGCAATACGCTGGGAGTTTCTGGGGCCACCCAGAGCGACGACGATCCGGCGCTGACAATCTGCAACCGTAATCCGGGCACAAAATCGGTTTGGTACGCATACACCCCGCCCACCAAACAGCAAGTTTTCATCGACACTTTCTCCAGTAACTACGATACCATGATCGGCGTGTGGACGGGCACGCGCGGCAACCTGTCTGAAATTACCTGCAATGATGATTCGCCTGGGATGCTGCAATCCCAGGTCAACTTCACAGCCCTGGCCGGGACAACTTACTTTATTGGCATCTCAAAGTACGATGGCGTTCTTCCCAGCCTGGATGCCGCTTCTTCCCTGGATTCTCGCAGCGAGGGGCAAATCCTGCAACCAGAAAAAGCCATCGCATCAGATTTGGCGGCCCAAGAAGCGGAATCCCTGAGTATCAATTTGAGCACCAAACCGTTCGCAAGCCTGGTGCTCTACTCCGCTGGCGCATACGATGGCTGGATTCTCGAATCGTCTGAAACCAGCAGTCAAGGCGGAACGCTTAATGTTACCGGGACGACCCTGTTGGTGGGCGATGCCGTGGGCGACAAGCAATATCGCAGCATCCTATCCTTCGACACAGCCGGGCTGCCAGATAATGCTGTGATTCTGAGCGCCAATTTGAAATTGAGAAAACAGTCTCTTGTGGGCACAAACCCGTTTGGCACCCACCTTGGGATGAAATTCGACATCCGCAAGCCCTATTTTGGCACAGCCTCCGGGCTGGCAGCCTCCGACTTCCAGGCAGCTGCCTCGCTGCAAACGGCGGGTAGTTTTTCGAACACGCTGGTCAACGGTTGGTACGCTGTGCCTGTGGGGAGCACAGCCAGCGGCTACATCAACAAAACCGGGTTGACACAATTCCGCATCCGCTTTGCCAAAGATGATAATGACGACAACGGCGCAGACTATTTCATTTTTTATAGTGGCAACTATGGAACATCATCCTACCGGCCAACGCTGGTGATCGAATATTACGTGCCATAGAACAAATCCATAGTTCCTGCTCAATGCGCCCTCTGTCCAGTGTGAACAGAGGGCGCATTGAGCGCTATATTGCTGGAATTGAAGATAAAGATCGATCCAGGTACTGATCTTTAAATATGGAGGACAACCACTGCACAAACCACTTTTTCCGACGCAACTGCAACAATTCTCACACCAAAATTGCGACCATCAACACGCTCAGGATGATTTCTCGGGTACGCGAGCGCTTTTTCCTTTTCCAGAGTTCTCAAAGCACCTATCCTACCACCAACCCCCTTTCCCGGCCTATTATCCCTAGCCGATTGTGGCTGTACCCATAATCGGGTCAGTGTGGTGCGCAGTTACGTGGAAAGTGCGGGGTAGGCCAGCTTACCGAACTTCCTGGAGTTCAGTAAACGCCAATTGTCGATACTCCAAACCGATACAAAAACCGATAGAAACCATCTGGCCCATTGCCCCGCACTACTTGAAAGTGCTAGACTGATAGTGGATATTTGCACAAGGTCGGATCCAACCTTGGGGAGCGAATTATGAATATGGAAAAGTCATTTGGGCAGATGGTGCGTGAGCGCCGCCGGTTTCTCGACCTGACCCAGGAAGAATTGGCGCGACGGGTGGGCTGTGCAGCAGTCACATTGCGGAAAATCGAAGCCGATGACCTGCGCCCATCCCAACAAATCGCGGAGCGGATGGCAATGTCACTGGGCATCCCTCTGGAAGAGCGCGCTGTTTTTGTGCGCATGGCCCGCTCCCAACAACCAGATAAGGTTGCGCCGATCACACCAACGCCTACCCCCACCCCCGAAGAAATCGGTACCGAAGATTTGAGCGGACGCGCCATCAGGGGTTACGCGCTGGGAGAGCGGATCGGCGCTGGCGGGTTCGGGGTGGTCTACCGCGCCGTGCAGCCGCTCGTCGAGCGCGAAGTTGCCATCAAGATCATCCTGCCGAAATATGCCAACCTGCCAGAATTTATCCGCCGCTTCGAAGCCGAAGCGCAGCTGGTCGCCCGCCTGGAGCATCCGCATATCGTTCCACTTTATGATTACTGGCGCGAACCGGGCGTAGCCTACCTGGTCATGCGCTTGATGCGTGGCGGCAGTGTATATGAGCTTTTGCAAGGCCGGGGAGCCTTGCCGCTGGAACAGATCGCGCATATCCTGGAACAGGTTGGTTCCGCGCTGGGAGCCGCACACCGCGCAGGCATTGTCCACCGCGATTTGAAACCGGGCAACATCCTGCTGGATGAATACGGGAATGCCTACCTGGCCGATTTCGGCATCGCCAAAAACCTGGGCGATCCCAATCTCGAAGGGCAGACCCGCGCCGATGAAATTGTTGGCTCACCATCTTACTTCTCCCCTGAACAAATCCGCTCAGAGACCGTCAAACCCCAGGCCGATATTTATTCCCTCGGCGTGATGCTCTACGAATTACTGACCGGAACCAAACCATTTCTCGGGCCAACACCCATCGACCTGATCCAACAACATCTCTACAACCCACTGCCCCCTCTGGCAAACTACTAACCCGGATTGCCCGTTAGCCTGGATGGCATCATCGCCCGGGCAACCGCCAAAGATCCACTGGCGCGCTATCCAGATGTCGAAAGCCTGGTAGTCGATGTGCGGCGCGTTGCAGTAGGTGGAATGTTAGTCCGCATCGGCGAAACGCCAACATCCGCCAACCTGCCAGAGCCAGAAAATCCCTACAAGGGCCTGCGCGCCTTTGGCGAGGCCGATGCGCTCGACTTTTTTGGGCGAGAAGCGCTTACCCAGCAGTTGCTGGCTCGCATGGGCGAAGCCAGTGACCTGGCGCGTTTCCTGGCAGTGGTTGGGCCGAGCGGCAGTGGCAAATCATCGGTAGTCAGGGCCGGGTTGGTTCCCGCCCTGCGGCGCGGCGCACTGCCTGGGTCAGAAAACTGGTTTATCGTCACCATCACCCCCGGCGCGCATCCGTTCGAAGAGTTGGAAGAGGCTTTGCTGCGCATCGCGGTGCGCCCCCCTGAAAGCCTGCTCGGCCAGTTGCGCGAGGATAAACGCGGCCTGCTGCGGGCGGCGCGGCGCTGCCTGCCGGATGATCCAAGCGTGGAACTGGTACTGGTCATCGACCAGTTCGAGGAAGTTTTCACCCTCGAGCAGGATGAATCCACCCGCAGCCTGCTTCTCGATAGCCTGGTGACTGCCGCGCTGGATGAACGCAGCCGGGTGCGCATCATCATCACCCTGCGCGCCGATTTCACCGACCGCCCGCTCAATTACGTGGATTTTGGCGAACTGATGCGCCAGCGCATGGAATTTGCCCTGCCGCTGACCCCCGACGAACTGGAACAGGTTATCAGCGGCCCGGCCCGGCGCGTAAATTTGATTCTGGAAGCAGGCCTGGACGCCGCCATTATCCGCGATGTGGGCGACCAGCCAGGCGCACTGCCATTGCTGCAATATGCCCTGACCGAGTTATTCGAGCAGCGTCAGGGAAACCTGCTGACCAAAGCTGGCTACCAGCACATCGGCGGGGTGACTGGTGCGCTGGGGCGCCGCGCCGAAGAAATCTTCATCCACCTGTCCCCTGCCGAGCAGGAAATTGCCCGGCAGATGTTCCTGCGGCTGGTAACTCTCGGCGAAGGAACCGAAGATACCCGCCGCCGGGTGCTGCGCACCGAGTTGGATGGCCTGACCGCAGGCGATGGGCAACAAACAACAACCACCGGCCTGCAATCTGTGATCGATGCTTTTGGAAAGGCCCGCCTGCTCTCCTTCGACCGCGACCCGCAAACGCGCAACCCAACTTTGGAAGTAGCGCACGAAGCCTTAATCCGCGAGTGGGGCCGCCTGAAAGGCTGGCTGGCAGACGGTCGCAACGACATCCGTATGCAGCGCTTGCTGAATGCCGAGTCAGCCGAATGGCTGAACAACCGGCAAGATGCCAGTTACCTGCTTTCCGGCGCACG
>CAIJPN010000150.1 GCA_903822545.1 uncultured Anaerolineae bacterium
CGTCAAAAAAGTCGGCTGGCAGGCCAATTTTGTCACGCTCCAGCGACTTGTGCAAGAAATCCAGCAGCAAGGCGCAGCCATCCGTACCATCTGGCTTTTCATGATGCGCCTTGAGATACTGCCCCATCTGACGCAGCGGCAACAGCACCGGCAAGTGGCCGGACTCGTTGAGTTTGAGCTTCTCCCGCACAATTTCCTGCCCCTGGGCCAGGTCGCGGCCATACAACAGGGCCAGGTATCGCAGCAGGGTGGTTTTGCCGCTGCCAGGGTCACCCAGCACCACAATATGATGGTGCGCGACCAGGGCTTGCTCCACCTTCACGTTGACCGTCTCCGTGCCCAGGCGCTCCATCCCGGCCCGTTTGTGCATCTCACCGGGCGCGAATTTGGCTTCGTGTTTGAGCCATTCTTCTTCCGCCTGGATCGTGCGCTGCTGGGTCGTTCGCAGCGTGATGTAAATCTGCTCCAACTCGATGTTGACCAGCTTCCCACCTGAGCGAATTCCCTGCAACTGGAGATAGCGATTGTGCGCGATAATGTGTTCGAGATACCGCCCCAGGGCTGTCTTGCGCAAACTGGCTTTCATCTCCACTGGCTGTTCACCGATCACAATCCGCGCCCCATCCCCGGCCACGATCACCGTGGAATTGACAATATTTCCATCCCCTTTAGTCAGGTTCCCACTGACATCGCGCCCCACCAGGATGGCATCCTGCCCGGCTGCTTTGGCATTCTCTCCCTGGGCGATTGCGCCGGGGCCGGTCAACTGGGCTTCTATGGCAGCTTTTTCCGCCGACAAATTTTTGTAGGCGCGACTCTCTGGTTTCAGGGTTGCCAATTCACGTTTGATTTCTTCCAGTTCAGCTTTGAGTTCTTCCATATCGGCCATACAATTCCTCCGCGCGGGTATTGATACTATTATGCAACATGCGGGCAGATGTGGCAACAAAATCGGGGAAGGTTGCTGATAATCCCGTGAAATTCAAGTGGTCTTGTACACCATCTTTATGCAGGAAAACGCCATTTTGGGGGCTTTTTTGGGGCATTTAGCGGGGAAAATTGGTTACATGTAAAAGGATGATTGTCATTTGACGGGGGCAATAAACTCCTATAAACTAATAAAGTCGGGTTGCATCTTTCATCATCCGGGGATCGTTGTATGCGGATTGTAGAAAAGCGGTGGATTGCTATTTTCCTCACCATGTTATTGAAAATAACAATGGTTTTATTTATGCACGAGCAGGCGAGTCTTTATGCCGCGCATCTTTGATAACATCCACCTTCGGCTTTTGCCCGATCTCCAGCAGGCCATCGAAGCGGCCTACCGCGCGGATTTTTGCGTGGGGTATTTCAACCTGCGCGGGTGGAAGGAAATTGCCGGGAAGATCGACTCGTGGCCGGGCGGGGAGGGGCATTGCGTTCGCCTGCTGGTGGGGATGCAGAAGATGCCGCAGGACGAGGTCCAGGGGCAGTATTCTTTCAGCCAGCAGGAAGAAGAGCTGGACAACCCGACCAAAATCAAGCTGAAAAAGCGGCTGGCCGAAGAGTTCAAGACCCAACTAACGGTGGGCGCGCCCACCGATGCGGACGAAGCCAGCCTGCGCAAACTGGCCCAGCAGTTGCGCGAGAAAAAGGTGCAGGTCAAGTTGTACCTGCGCCACACCTTACACGCCAAGCTGTACCTGCTCTTTCGCCAGGATAACTTCAACCCGATCATCGGCTATCTGGGCAGCAGCAACCTGACGGTGGCGGGCCTATCGAAACAGGGCGAGTTGAACGTGGATGTTCTGGACGGCGACGCCAGCCAGAAACTGGCGCGCTGGTTTGAAGACCGCTGGAACGACTGGGGAACGATTGATATTTCCGAAGACCTGGTCAAAGTGATCGAAGAATCCTGGGCGCGGGAGGAAGCCATCCCGCCGTATCACATCTATCTCAAGATGGCCTATCACCTATCGCAGGAGGCGCGCGCCGGGTTGTCGGAGTTTTCCATCCCCAGCGACCTGACCCGGCTGATGCCGTACCAGGCCGCAGCGGTGAAAATTGCCGCGCATCACATCGAGAAGCGCGGCGGGGTGATGATCGGGGATGTGGTCGGGTTGGGCAAAACTCTGGTCGGAACTGCCATCGCCCGCGTTTTCGGGGAGCGCGGTTACGATACGCTGATCATCTGCCCGAAGAACCTGGTCAAGATGTGGGAAGACTACCGGGAAGTGTATCACCTGGCCGGGGCAAAGGTGCTTTCGGTCAGCAAGGCCATCAAGGAACTGCCCAGGCTGCGGCGCTACCGGCTGGTGTTGATCGATGAAAGCCACAACCTGCGCAACCGCGAAGGTAAACGCTATCGCGCCATCCGTGATTACATCGACCATAACGAGAGCAAGGTGGTGCTGCTGACCGCCACGCCCTACAACAAAACCTATCTCGACCTTTCCAGCCAGTTGCGGCTGTTCCTGCCCGAAGACCAGAAAATCGCCGTCCGGCCAGAGCAGTTGCTGCGCGAGATGGGCGAAATCGAGTTCATCCGCCAGCACCAGGCCGATATTCACACCCTGGCGGCTTTTGAACACAGCCCGCACGCCGCCGACTGGCAGGAATTGATGCGCCTGTACATGGTGCGGCGCACGCGCAGTTTTATCAAGGCCAATTACGCCCATAACGGCGAAAACGGGCGCAAGTACCTGCTGTTCGAGAATGGCGAGCGGTCGTACTTCCCGGAACGCAAACCCAGGACGGTCAAATTCAAGGTCAATGCCCAAGACCCGCAAGACCAATATGTGCGGCTGTACGACGCCGAAGTGGTCGAAACCATTAGCGGGTTGTTCCTGCCGCGTTACGGGTTGGGACAGGATATTTATGTCAAGAAAAATGCCAGCCTGAGTGAGAAAGACAAAAAACTGCTGGGCGACCTTTCGCGCGCTGGGCAGCGCCTGATCGGGTTTTCGCGCACCAACCTGTTTAAACGGTTGGAAAGCAGCGGGGCGTCGTTTCTGCTTTCGGTGGAGCGGCACATCCTGAGGAACCATATTTTCCTGTATGCGCTGGAAAACAACCTGCCGCTGCCGATCGGCACACAGGAGCCGGAACTGCTGGATGCCCGTTTTGACGATGAAGACCGGGACGGCGACCTGGCCGACGGCTTCGACATCGAAAACGACGCGCTGGACAGCGAAGAAGAAGCCACCGAATCTGAAACCGGCGGCTTGCGCGACGAAGCCGGGTTCAGGCAGGAAGCGCAACGCGTGTACGAACTGTATCGCGCCAAATTCAAGAAACGCTTCGACTGGCTGGATTCTGCGGCCTTCAAGCAAAGCCTGGCACAGCACCTGCGCCAGGATGCCAACGCCCTGCTGGGCGTGCTGAACCGCAGCGGCGAGTGGAACCCGGAGCGGGATAACAAGCTGGCAGAACTGCTGAAACTGGTAAAGCAGCAATACCCGGAGCAAAAAGTGCTGGTTTTTACCCAGTATGCCGATACGGTGCGCTATCTTGAAGCGGAACTGCGCCGGCGCGGGGTGCAGGCAGTGGCGGGCGTGACCGGCAGTTCCAGCGACCCGACCGAACTGGCCTGGCGCTTTAGCCCGGTGAGCAACGGCAAGCGCGAGACCATCGCGCCGCAGGATGAAATCCGGGTTTTGATTGCCACCGATGTGCTTAGCGAAGGCCAAAATTTGCAAGATTGCGCGGTGGTCGTCAATTATGACCTGCCGTGGGCCATCATCCGCCTGATCCAGCGCGCCGGGCGCGTTGACCGTATCGGCCAAAAAGCCGACACGATTTTTGCGCATACCTTCCTGCCCGCCGAGGGTGTGGAGACGATCATCCGGCTGCGCGACCGGCTGCGGCGGCGCTTGAAAGAGAACGCCGAAGTGGTCGGCTCGGACGAGGCCTTTTTTGAAGACGACCGGGACGGGCAGGTGATCGTTGACCTGTACAACGAGAAGGCCGGCATCCTGGACGGCGAGGAAGCCGACAGCGAGGTGGACCTGGCTTCGTATGCCTTCCAGATCTGGAAAAACGCCATCGATGCCGACCCGCAGTTGCAGCGCACCATTCCGGCGCTGGCGGATGTGGCGTTCTCGACCAGGGCTGCGCCATCAAAGGGCGTGCTGGTGTACGTTCGCACGGGCGAGGGGAATGACGCCCTGGCCTGGGTGGACGAGCGCGGGCGCAGTGTGACCGAGTCGCAGTATGAGATTTTACGGGCGGCGGAGTGCGCTCCAGAAACTCCGCCGCTGCCCAAGCAGGAAAATCATCACAGCCTGGTGCGCACAGGGGTGGAGAAGATTGCCCAGGAGGAGCAGACGGTCGGCGGGCAGTTGGGACGGCCTTCGGGGGCGCGCTTCAGGGCGTATGAGCGGCTGAAAAGGTTCGTCGACCAGAACCAGGGCACGCTGTTTGTGACCCCCGATTTGCTGCGCGCCATCGATGAGATTTACCGCTTCCCGCTGCGCGAGTATGCCAAGGATGTGTTGAACCGCCAGTTGCGCGCGGGCATCGACAACCAGCAGTTGGCCGAGTTGGCCGTCAGCCTGCGGGCGGATGACCGGCTGTGCATCACCGATGAAGAAGTGACCCGCCAGGAGCCGAGGATCATCTGCTCGCTGGGGTTGGCGTAGTCGAGACAGGAGATTTTTCAGGTGAAAAAACCACAGACTGGCGCAAATTGGTATTTTGTGGATGAATCTGGCGATCCAACTTTTTACGATCGGCACGGAAATTTGATCGTCGGACAGGAAGGTTGTTCCCCCATCCTGATTTTGGGGTTTGTCGAAGTTAATGATCCCCATCCGGTGCGGGTGGCCCTGGCAGAATTGCACAAACAACTGGCGGAAAATCCCTATTTGCAGGGGATTCCTTCCATGAGCAAAACGAACGTTGCTTTTCATGCCAAGGATGATTGCCCGGAGGTGCGCCAGGCGGTATTTGGGTTGCTACGATCGCTGGATTTTAAAGCCCAGTTTGTGGTGGCGCGTAAAAAGGAACGGGTTTTCCAAACGACTTTTCATGGCAAAGAAGAACGGTTCTACGATCACCTGGTCAGCCGATTGTTCCAAAATGTGTTGCACCGTCACACAGAAAACCATGTTTATTTTGCTAAACGAGGCTCCAGCGCGAGGCAGGAACCTTTGGAGAAGGCAATCCAGGCTGGGATAAGCGCTTTTGAAGAGCGTTACAAGACCCAGGTTCAAACCAAAATCAATGTGAGCGCCCAAACGCCGGTGGGCGAACCTTGTTTACAGGTGGTCGATTATATGAATTGGGCTGTATATCGCGCTTTTGTGAAAGGTGAGGTGCGTTATTACCGCTTTGTGGAACCCAAGATCAGCCTATTGGTGGATTTGTATGACCATGTTAATTACCCCAACAACTGGTATACCCACGACCGCCCATTGGATATAAATAAAATCAGCCCCTTGTAGGCTAGGCTCGGTTTCCCAAGCGCACGGCATGGAGCCGACTTTCACCTGCAAAGGACTGGTTTGTAAAATTATTGTAACATATTTACCTAATAGGAAAACCACAAAGCCCAGGATTTTTTGGAGACTTTTATGACCCTCAACTTTGATACCACGCGCTCGTATTTGCAGAAGTTCGATTTTGGCCGGCTGTTTATTGAGATTTTGGGCTGGTCGTCGCCGCGCGGGTTGCAGGCGCGGGAGCTGCGGGTGGAGGAGCTGGGGTTCACGGTGACTCCGGTGGCGCAACTGGCCGGGGTGGTGGTGTTCGAAATCGGGGCGGAAAATGGTTAGGTTCCGGGAGCAAAAATCAGGGCGGCAGTCCATAAGGAGCTGGCAAAACTCCACCACGAGAACCTGCTGATTTTCCTGGATGCGGCGCGGACCCAGAGTCTCTGGTATTGGGTCAAGCGCGAGGGCAGCCGTTCCATCCCGCGTGAACACCTGTATGTCAGCGGGCAGCCGGGGGACCTGTTCATCAGCAAGCTGAATGCGATGGTGGTGGACATCTCTGAATTGGACGAGAACGGCGATATCAACGTGCTGGCGGTGGCGGGACGGCTGCAAAAGGCGCTGGATGTGCAGAAGGTGACCCGGCAGTTCTATACCGAGTTTGCCGATCTCAAGGTGGAGTTTATCGACCTGATCGAGGGCATCGCCAATGACCACGACCGGCACTGGTACGCTTCGGTGATCCTCAACCGGCTGATGTTCATTTACTTCCTCCAGCGCAAGGGCTTTGTGAACAACCGCGACCTGGAGTATTTGCAAAACAAGCTGCGCGAAAGCCAGGCGCGCGGCCCCGACCGCTATTACAGCGAGTTCCTGACCACGCTCTTTTTTGAAGGTTTCGCCAAACCCGAAGAAAAACGCTCGCCCGCCGCCCGGCAGATGCTCGGGAAGATCCGCTATCTCAACGGCGGCTTGTTCCTGCCGCATTCGATTGAGATGAAGTACGCTCCTTCGGCAGGCTCAGGGCAGGCCCTCACCCCCGGCCCCTCCCCCGTGGGGGGAGGGGAGCGCTCCCTTCTCCCCACGGGAGAAGGGCTGGGGATGAGGGCGAGTTCCGGCATCTCCATCCCCGACCGGGCGTTTGAGCGGGTGCTGGGGCTGTTTGCGCGCTACTCCTGGAACCTGGACGACACCCCCGGCGGCGAAGATAACGAGATCAACCCGGATGTGCTGGGGTATATCTTCGAGAAATACATCAACCAGAAGGCCTTTGGCGCGTATTACACCCGCGCCGAGATCACCGCGCACCTGTGCGAGCAGGCCATTTATCGCGTCATCCTGCAAAAGGTGAACACCCCCGGCCTGGCGGGCGTGCTGGCCGAGCGCAGGTTCGAGAATATCGCCGAACTGCTGACCCACCTGGACGCGCCCCTGTGCCGCCAGCTTTTGCACGACATCCTGCCCAGGCTGAGCATCCTCGACCCGGCCTGCGGATCGGGGGCCTTCCTGGTGGCCGCCATGCGGACGCTGATCAACGTCTACAGCGCCATCATCGGGCGGATCGCCTTCCTGAACGACAAGCCGCTGAACGACTGGTTGAAGAAAACCCAGTCCGAACACCCCAACATTGCCTATTTCATCAAGCGCAGCATCATCACCGACAACCTGTTTGGGGTGGATATTATGGAAGAAGCGACCGAAATCGCCCGCCTGCGGTTGTTCCTGGCGCTGGTGGCCTCGGTGCGGACGGTGGAGGAGCTGGAGCCGCTGCCGAATATCGATTTCAACATCCTGCCGGGCAACTCGCTGGTGGGCATGTTGCGGGTGGATGAAGCCGCTTTTAACCGCAAAATGGCCGGGGGCGGGCAATTGAGCTTATTCCAGCAAAAAAGCTATAAACAGATTGTGGCCGAAAAACGCGCCGCCCTGGACGCCTACCGCCACGCTTCATCCTTTACCGAAGACCTGGGAGCGCTGCGCGAGACCATCCAGCAGCGCCGCTGTGACGATTACGCCCTGCTGAACGAGCTGCTGGTGGACGAATTTGCCCGGCTGGAGATCAAAGTGGAGCCGGTGGAGTGGGACGAAAAGAAGAAAGAAGAAAGGAAAGGCAGGAAACGCGCCGTCCAGATGGCGGATATTGCCGCCTTGCAGCCCTTTCACTGGGGCTACGAGTTCGACGAGGTGATGAACGAGCGCGGCGGCTTCGATGTCATCGTCACCAACCCGCCCTGGGAAGTTCTTCAAACATACGAAAAGGAATTTTTCCAACAATATGCCGACACAATTCAAAGAAAGAATTTGCGAATAGAAGATTGGGAGAAACAAAAGAAAGACTTGATGAACGATAAGGAGTTGCAATCTGCATGGCTTGCATACTCCAGTGAGTTCCCACACCAGTGGGCGTACTTCAAAAAATCAAAGCAGTACGCTAATCAAACTACACGAGTTGAAGGAAGGGCAAGTGGAAATAAACCCAACTTGTATTATTTGTTTATCGAACAATCCGTAAACCTTCTTCGCCTAAACGGTTCATGCGGCATAGTAATTCCAAGTGGAATTTACACTGACTTTAGCACAATGCAGTTACGAGAAATGCTTTTTACAGAAAATACTGTGACTGGCATATTTGGCTTTGAAAACAGAAAAATTATTTTTGAGGGTGTTGATAGTCGATTCAAATTTGTTGTATTAACTTTCGAACGCGGCGGAAGTACATCTGTGTTTCCTGCTACCTTTATGAAACATGATGTAAATGAGTTACAACAATTCCCACAATACAATGCTGTCAATATTTCTGTAGATTTAATTCGGAAACTTTCACCTGATTCGCTATCCATCCCCGAATTTAAGGTAGAAGAAGATGTTGAAATTGCCAACAAGGTACTTCAATATCCTATGCTTTACGGTTCTAGGGATGGATGGGAGTTGGAGTTGTATGGTGAAGAATTGAACATGACGCGTTCAGCGGAATTTTTCAAAACCAACCCTTCCCCTTACCAACTGTATGAGGGGAATATGATTTGGCAGTTTGATCACCATTATGCAAGCCCAAGATATTGGCTGAACGAACAGGAACTTAGAAAAGTATTTCTTGAAAAACGCATCAAACGAGCAGGATTATCGCTTGTTCCAAAGGATATGAAAAATGACTATGAAGTTTTCAGAATTGCGATTCGCAAAATAGCATCGAACACTAATGAGAGAACTTTAATTGCCGCAATAATTCCCCCCAATTCTTTTGCTGGTCATTCGCTTTCTGTGAATTTTCCTTTTTACCATGATAGCGAAAAATATAACCAACTGAGACATTCATATTCTGAGTTAATAGTAATAGCTGCTTTTATAAATAGTTTTGTTTTAGATTATGTGCTCAGAGCACGAATGACCACTAATCTAAGTTTGTTCTATCTCTATCAACTCCCCGTCCCCCGGCTGGATGCGGGCGACCCGGCCTTTGCGCCCATCGTCGAGCGCGCCGCCAAACTCATCTGCGTCACGCCGGAATTTGACGATTTGCTCAAAGACCTTTCAGGTTTTGAATACCTGAAAGGTCTCACCGGCGTCACCGACCCCGCCGCCCGCGCCCAACTCCGCGCCGAACTGGACGCCATGATCGCGCATCTCTACGGCCTGACAGAGTCCGAACTGGCGCATATCCTGTCCACCTTCCCGCTGGTGGGGGAGGATGTCAAGGCGGGGGTGATGAGGGAGTTTAAAAATGGCAACAGTTAGAAAGCCACCACAGTCGCTTCGCTATTTTGAATATGGAAAACAATTTACAGGACAAGGGGCATCCGGTTCCAGTTTGCTCAGATATTCACACACTTTTGATCCCGCCCAAGTTAATGAAGTATTAGGTATACTTCCCCCTCTTCCTACCGGGGAAATTCCTGAAAAGAATAAATATGTTGCACTTCTATATTACCGTGGCGGATACATTTTCATTAACTCACAGATACGCCGCGAGGGAGATTATGCACGAAAATATCGTAGCACCCCTAAACAAGATAGGCCATTTCGACAGACGGTTTGCATTTTCTTGGATGCATCTGACATTGAATATTATTTTGAAAACGGGGAGCCTTTGTACTCTCTGTTGCTCAAAATAACATCTGAACGCGATTCTTCGATTGAGGAATTGCCCCTTTCTACTTATTCTTATCTACATCAAGCAGAGCAACAATCCATTGCAATGCCAAACTTTTCCCCTTATGGAAAGTTTGGCAAAATTCAGGTAGTAAGCAACAATTCAAAAAAAATTCTAACTAAAATCGTCAACAGCGCTGAAAAGTTAAATTCCAATTTGATTGCAAGCAGTTCAACATCCAATTTTTCTTGGAAAACGAAACTGGAAATTGCAGAACAACTTCAAGCACTTGCATCCCAGCTAAAAGAAAGTCCGGCTTTTTCAAGCAATCCACACCCAATACTGACATTTTCCACAGATTGGACAGAACATCCTAGCATAACCTTAAGGTTCGAAGCTATTCCCAAAGCAAACAAAGTTGATTGGCATCAAAATGAGACTTTTATAGATCTAGATACATCGGACGTAAATGACCTGACCAATCTAGAGACAATATTATCAATTGAAAATGCTCAGAAAACCGGCAAAAAAAGAGATGTTAGTTCATCATTAGCAAAACTCAAAACCTTGAGCGAAACTGAAAAGAAACTTTTTCAGCCAACATTTCTTGATCTTTCTGATACAAGCTTGAATAATATTCCTGACATTGTAATGAGTCTGACGAGCTTAACCAAGCTTGATGTTTCAAATAATTCAATCGGCACAATTCCATCTCAAATAGGACAACTGGTCAACCTGGTTTCACTAAACCTTGCGGACAATTTCATTACCGATTTGCCAGAGGATCTGTTTTCGTTGGCAAAGCTGGAACACTTAAATCTAAAAGCCAGGTTATCTGCCAAGCCTTCCGCTTCTAGTTATTATTCGAATGAATATTTCAAAAAATTTTGTCGTTTGGAAAATTTGACAGAACTTAACTTGAGTGGATGGGGCCTGGAAAAAATTCCACCTGAAATTAAACGGCTTAAAAAATTGCGTGCCCTTGACCTTTCAAAGAACAAGCTCACCAGTTTGCCGCCAGAGATTTTGGATCTGAAATCGCTGGAAATCCTTGATCTTCGCGATAATTCATTAAATTTTCCCCCCGAAATTCTGGCACAGACAAACAACGCCCAAGCCATACTCAACTATATGGCATGGATTTTAGATGGGAAGCGACAACCTCTCTCTGAAATTAAGATGCTGATCGTTGGACAAGGAAGTGTTGGAAAGACATCGATTGTAAAACGTCTGACGGGCACCGCGTTCAGCGAAAAAGAAACAAAAACAGATGGCATCGCAATAAAACGCTGGCAAATTCCCAATACGAAAACTGGCGATAATCAGCCAAAAACCTTACGGGTCAATATTTGGGATTTTGGCGGGCAGGAAATCATGCACGCCACTCACCAGTTCTTTCTTACCCGGCGCAGTCTTTACCTGTTGGTGCTGGATGCACGCCTGACCCAGGAGGAAAATCGCGTCGAATACTGGCTCAAGATCATCCAGTCTTTCGGCGGCGATTCCCCGGTGCTGTTGGTGGGTAATAAAACCGATCAGCACCCCCTGGACATTGATCACAGCGGTTTGCAAAAGAAATATTCCAGCATTGTGGGTGTACTCGAAATATCAGCTGCTACCGGCGCAGGGCTGGAAAAGCTCAAAGCAGCTATTACCGAGCAGGTAAACAACCTGCCGCATGTTCGTGACGCCCTACCCGAAGCCTGGTTTAAAGTAAAAAACCAGCTCGAGGAACTGGGCCGTGTCCAAAACTACATTTCACAAGAAAAATATATCGAAACCTGCGCGGCCGGTGAAATTAGCGATGAAACCAGCCAGCACACCCTGATCGGTTTCCTGCACGACCTGGGGATCGTCCTGCATTTCCAGGATGACCCCCGGCTGGCGGCACTCGGTATTCTCAACCCGCAGTGGGTTACCAACGGTGTCTACAAAATCCTGAATGCGCACAGCCTGTTCCAGAACAAGGGCGTGCTCGAACGCGCCATGCTCGATGAAATCCTGGGTTTCCCCGAATATCCAGCCAACAAACGCATATTCATCATCGACATGATGCGCGAATTCGAGTTGTGCTACGACCTCGAACCCGATAAAACCTTCCTCGTCCCCGACCTGCTGCCCAAAGACGAACCCTACGCTGGCGAATGGCAGGGCGCGCTGGCCTTCCAGTATCACTACAACGTCCTGCCCTCCAGCATCGTCTCGCGTTTCATCGTCCGCATGAACGCCTATATCCACAAAACCGTCTGGCGTTCTGGCGTTGTGCTAAAAAAGGGAGAGAATACCGCCCTGGTCAAGGCCGACACCGAAGACCGCAAAATCTATATCTGGGTCAACGGCGCTGAAAATACCCGCCGCGACTTTCTCTCCGCCATCCGTGCCGAGTTTGATGCCATCCACAAAACGATTATCAAAATCGAATCGACCGAGAAAGTGCCGGTACCAGGGAATGAGAAGGTTGTGATTGATTTCCAACACCTGCTCAAACTGGAGCGCATGGGCGAAACCACCTTCATCCCTGAGGGGCTGGATCAGCGCGTCAACGTGCGGGAATTGTTGAATGGAGTCCGCATTGGGAGTGATGTGCCGCGTTCGCCAGTCCCGCAGCCTGTGCCTGTCGAAAGCCCTGTCCCGGAAAAATCCGCCCCGCCGCCTGACCCCGTCAAACCTGCCCAAGCCGCCGCTGGAAGCGAATCCCTGCCCTGGCGGGTGATCCGTTTTATCTTCGTCACCATCCCTCGCGCCATTGGCCACATTCCGCTCGACCTGACCGGGAAGGGCAAAGACGCCCAGCCATCCACACCGCTGCTGCTTGGTTACGCCATCATCATCGCCGCCCTGCTGGTTTTGCTCGGCATCATCGGCACCGATGTCCTGGTCGCCTGGTTCGCGGGCTGGTGGCGGTTCTTTAATCCGGTGAAGTAGGGACATAAAATAGGGAAAGGGAAAAATAATGCGCGCAAATCAGCATCCTGATTACGATTTTGAGAAAAAACGACTGGAAGAAACTCAAAAAGCATCGATACATACACTCATGAACTTAAAACTCGTGAAGTCATGGGTGTCAATGATTGGTCAACAATTGCATTAAGACAGCAAAATCGCGAAATAATAGACGAGTATCAATCTCGGAAAAACGAACCCTACTTTGGGCGAGTCGATTTTTTAGTACTCGGCGAAGACAGAGATGAACAATGGTATATAGGGTATCGGGCATTAAATCTTGGCAAACTCGAAGTTTTTGAATGGCGCGCGCCAGTAGGAAGCCTGATGGCTACCAGCACTGCTGAAGATCAGTCCTTTGGTGGAACGCGTGGGAAATTGTTACTTCGTCGTAGGCTGAAAATTAACCGCGAATTGATTGAGATTGCTGATGATTTTGATCGCCGTAAAAACATTTCTGATGCAAAAAAACAGATTGAGTTTGTAAGTAGCGAACAGTTTCTACTCAACGAGCTATATAGTCGTGGCGACCCTAAGCTTCAAGATATAGTCAAAACCATCCAAAAAGAACAGGATGACATTATTCGCTCGCGCCCCAACCATGTGGTAGTTATAAATGGCGTAGCTGGAAGTGGAAAAACATCCATTGCAATCCATCGCATGGCATATCTACTCTATCCGGCCAATCAAACCAAAATTAGTGCCAAACGTTCAATTATTTTTTGCCCCAATCCAATCTTTTTACACTACATAGAAGATTTGCTGCCCAGCCTTGGCGAAAAAGATGTTCAACAAACAACCTTTGTTGCTTGGGCGCTCGAAAGATTGCGTCGACGAGATTTACATGTTGTAGATTCATCTCAAGAGATATTCCTCGATCCCCATAGTGACCGAGAACTTCTCAGAAAGCATTGGAGCCGAGCACGGTTAAAAGGCAACCTGAAAATTAAAGAATTGATTGGACGCTATATCGAACATTTGAAGCACACTCAGCCTCAACTAACCCGCGAACTCGCTTACCGCCAGATGGGAGAATTACAACTTGATTTTGTATTTACACCTGAAGATGTACGCACAGTTATCCAAGCAAATCTCGAAAAAACATCTGCAACCTTGATTCAAATTCGAGAAAATGCGTGGGCTGCCCTGAAAGAACTGGTCAGGAGAAAATACGATGATGATGTTTGGGCAAAATCGGATGCAATGAAACAACAGGCTGCTGCAATCGAACAAATAGCCACACTGATTGAAGATGCTGAAGAACAAAAATTATTATTGGATGAAGCCAAAGAGAAACGGAAAAGCCAAGAAAGCTTTCGCGGCAGAGCTTTTGGTAATCCAAGAAATAAAGATAGGATTTGCAACTTAGTAGACGTTTTATTGCAGCAAGACTTCAATCGGATTTGGCCTCCCATCGACTCAATCACGTTGTATTACAACTTGTTTGAGAATCTGGAACTGCTACAAGTTTTAACAACAGAATTGTACAAGCCTGAAGATGTTGAGCTTCTTATATCAAGCCGGCCAGGTTCAACTGTGATAGAAATGGAAGATATTGCAGCGATTTTATATTTCCATGAAGCCTTGAGCGAGGTGGATCAAACCAAGTATGATCATATTATCGTGGATGAAGTCCAAGATTTTTCCCCAATGCAATTGGAAATTATCCATGCAAAAAGCACAAATCACTCTCTGACATTGGTGGGAGATATGGCTCAAGGAATTCATGCCCATCGTGGTAGTACCAGATGGGGAGAAATCCAATCAATTTTCCATGATGATCACACATCATTCCATAATGTCTCGCAGAGTTATCGTTCATCAGCTGAAATTGTGCAATTTAGTAATCGTGTTCTTCAAAATTTACAAAAAGAAAAACCACTGTTAGGTATCCCGTTTAACCGACATGGTGTTTCTCCAGCACTTGTCCAACTCCCAGATCAGGAAAACATCAAGAAAGAGATAGTTAATCGTTTGCAATCTATAAGAAAGGCTGGATACAAAAATATTGCTGTGATCACAAAGACACTCCGTGAAACGATTGAAATTCTGGCTTTTCTTGAAGTTGCCGGATACCCTGCTGAAATTTCAATCAAGGAACTGGAAAGTGAGTTCAAATATGGAGGTGGATTGATTGTACTTCCAGTTATTCTCACAAAGGGTTTGGAATTTCAGGCAGTCATAATTTGCGATGCCAATGAGATTAACTACAGTACCCAAAAACCTTATGATGGACGGTTGCTTTACGTCGCGATTACCAGGGCTTTGCACGAATTGCATATTCTATATACCGGACAGGCATCTGGTTTCTTGCTGCAACCTGCATAACATAGGAAAAATATCATGCGATTCAAAGACGCCGCCTACGAAATCCTAAAACAAGCTGGCAAGCCCCTGCACTACAGCCAAATCACCGACCGGGCGCTGGCTGCTGCACTGCTGGATACATCCGGCCAGACTCCGCATGCCAGTATGGGCGCATTGCTCTACACCGACACGCTCAACCCTGATTCGCGCTTCCGGCGCGGCGACGAGCGTGGCACCTTCGTTCTGAAAGTGAACGCTCCGGCGGGCATCCAGGCGCAGATTGAGAACATCAAGGCGCAAGTCCGCAAAGACCTGCGCAAGCACCTGTATAAAATGCCGCCAAATAAGTTTGAAGAACTCATTCGCCAGTTGCTGGTGCAGATGGGCTTCGAAGAAACCGAAACTACCCCCTATAGTAACGATAAAGGAGTGGATGTGCGCGGCATATTGCGCACCAACCCGCTTAGCACCGTCAAAATCGCCATCCAGGTCAAACGCTGGACAAGCAATGTCGGTTCTGGCGTGGTACGCGACTTACGCGGCTCGCTCAAAGTGGCAGATTCGGAACAAGGACTGGTCATCACCCCCAGCGATTTTACAGCTGAAGCAAAAGCCGAATCCCAGGCCATTGGCAAAACGCCGATCACCCTGATCAATGGCGAGGAACTGGTTGATTTGCTGATCGAGCATCAGGTGGGCGTTACCCAAAAGCCATATATCGTACCTTCCGTTGACAGTGATTTCTGGTCAGAAGTGTTGGGTGTTTCTTTTGACAGTCTGGATCCAGAACCAGCGAAGCCAATCCCGGCAAAAGCCAAGCCTGCCCAATCCATCTATCCCCTGTCTATTCAAGGTACCCACCATGACCAGGTATTTACCGCTGAATTGCTCAATGAAAAAGGAGCCATTCGCATGAACGGGCAGGAATACGTCACCCCATCCACTGCCGCCAAAGTGGTTGTGACCGACTGGAAAGAAGTCAACGGCTGGAATTTCTGGCGCTACCTGGACATTGGCTCCGGGGAGTGGAAGAAGATTGGAACATTACGCGAAAAAGGGAAGTAAAAAAATGATCATCAACGACCCCATCGCATCCCGCATCCGCTCTCAATACGACAAACTGGCCGAGATCGGCCAGGTGCTCCCCGAAGAAAAGCTGGCCGGGTACTACCAGACCTTCCGCCAGAAATTTGGCCCCGAGCGTCTTGCCAGCCTGGATGGTGAAGCCCTGCTCGACACCATGCACAATTCCAGCAACCGGGACAGCCTGGTTTACTGGCTGGAATTCAAGAATGACGATGAACTCCCATATCGTTTTGGCAGTATCGCCGGTGGCAGCGCCCTGAAATTTGGCCTGTATCGACGCAAAGAAACTGGCAGTTGGATGAGCGGTTCACCGCAAAAACAAATCACATTATCTGTCGAGCAGGCGGTTGAGATAGCCCGTAAACACCGTGACCAATTGCTCCGCGGGGTGAAACTGCTCGAAGCCTTACCCATCCCTGCCAGCAACGAACAATACATAGAGCTGCAAAAGCACATCGCCGAACAAGCTCCTGATGTTAGCAATACAGCCTGGGGGCACAAATATTTCAGCATGCTGTTTCCCGGCAAACTGGATGATTATCACAACCCCGATTACCAGCGGTTTCACCTGCTCAAAATGCTGCAAGTTCCAAATTCCAAAGATGGTCGTTATGCAGTGGCCGGGCAATATATGGCCATTGCCCGCGAATTAGGCATCCATGTCAACAACCTGACCCGTACCCTAAACGAGATCGATGGCGAGCCGCACCGCTACTGGCTGGTCAAGGCCAACTATAGCGGTGGCACCGAAGAAGAAAATCGTTGGGATGAAATGTATAAAACTGGCTATGTTGGAATTGGCTGGCATCTCATCGGTGATTTGTCGTTTGCCCGGTACACTGAAGAATCGCTGAATCAAATCAAAGCGTTGATGCGCGAAAAATATAACGAAAAGGGCGCTTACGCCAGGGAGATTTTTTCATTTGTAACCAAAATGAGTGTTGGCGATATTGTGCTGGCTGCTGAACGCAACCAGGGGAATGATCGTATTCTGGGAATTGGTCGCATTACTGGCGACTATTCTTACCAGCCTGACCAGGTTTCCAACCGGCGCACTGTGGATTGGCTCAGTGCCACACCATTTGATTTGCCTGTAGCTGAATCAAATAATCGCACCGTGCGGCCGCTTTTTGACCATCAAAATATCTTTGCTATTGAAAAATATTTGATTGGAGCCCAGACGAAGCCGGTTACTTCGGCTACTGCCCCTATCGTCAAAAAAACCGCCATCACCGGCATCCCCGCCCGCATCCAGGATATTCTCGAACGCAAATGCCAGGTCATTCTCTACGGCCCTCCCGGCACTGGCAAAACCCACTGGGCTTACCAGGCCGCCAACGCCATCTCGGCGCACCAGCTTTTCTCAGTGGATTATGACTCGCTTACGCCCGAGCAGCGCACCATTATCAATGGCGATGATCACACCCCCGGCCAGGTGCGCTTCTGCACCTTCCACCCATCCTATGGTTACGAAGACTTCATCGAAGGCTACAAACCCCACAACCAATCCGGTTCGCTGGTTTTTGATATGCGCGCCGGCGTGTTCAAACGCCTGTGCCAGGATGCCCAGACCCAGCCCAACCGCAAATTCTTCCTGATCGTTGATGAAATCAATCGTGGTGACATCCCGCGCATCTTTGGCGAGCTGCTGACCCTTTTGGAGAAAGACAAGCGCGGGCGCAGTGTTTTCCTGCCGGTTTCGGGGGAAACATTCAGCGTCCCGGCAAATGTCTACATCATCGGTACGATGAACACCGCCGATCGCTCCATCGCCTTGCTCGATACCGCCCTGCGGCGTCGTTTCGGTTTCATTGAGTTGATGCCCGACCCGGTCATTTTCGGCAACACCCTGCTGCAAGGCATCCCGCTCGGCCCCTGGCTGGCTGAACTCAACAAGCGCATTCTGCAAGCGGTTGGCCGCGATGCCCGTAACCTGCAAATCGGTCATGCTTATTTCCTCGAAAATGGCCGCCCCATCACCGATTTTGGCCGTTTCGCACGAATTTTGCAGGAAGATATCCTGCCCCTGCTCGAAGAATACTGCTATGAAGAATACGATGCGCTGGAAAAAATCCTGGGAAAAAGCCTGGTTGACCATGAGCGCCAGCAAATCCGGCACGAATTGTTTGACCCGGCCCGGCGTGACGATTTGATCCACGCCTTGATCGAACCATCGCCAGAGATCACAACCTCCAATGCTGCCATCCAGCAGGATCAGGCAGACGATTCATCCGAAGATGAGACCGACGAATAAACCCGATGGCAGCCCCAGTCTTGATCCAACCCACCACCATCGCGCTAAAACTCCGGGAATGGCAGAAAATCGGCCCGGAAGATAACCGCGCCCTGGCAGGCTATTCCTTCCAGGAACCAGCAGTCCAGGCTACAGCCAGGCAACTAACCCAGTCTGGCATGCTGGATGTTGTTGAATTGGTGCAGGGGCTGGAGATCCGAACCAATCAATATGTCGGCAGCATCCAGATGGGCGATCTGCGCCTGACTATCCTGCCCAAAATCAACGGGATGCCGCTGCTCAACCTGCTGCGCTACGCCTACGGGTTCCGCCAGCTTGATTTTTTCACCCCGCTGGAACTCGGCACCGAAAGCGGCCTGTTCCAGGATTTGCTGATCCAGCAACTGGCGGCTGAAGCCCGGGAACTTTTGGAACGCGGCCTGCATCGCCGCTACGAGCGGGTTGATGAAAACCTGGCCTCCCCGCGCGGACGCATCAACTTCGCCGATCTATCGCGGCAAGGCGGGCTGGTGACAGCTTCTCTGCCCTGCACACATTTTGTCCGCATCGAAAATAACCTGCTCAACCAGTGCTTGCTGGCTGGGCTGTTGATGGCCAGCCGCCTGACAGACGATCTGGCCCTGCGCTCACACCTACGCCAGTCTGCTCGTATCCTGGGTCAAAGCGTTCACACGGTTCCCCTGGCAGTTCATTTGCTGGAAAAAGCCCAGTCAAGCATCGATCGCCAGACACAGGCATACCAGCCGGCGTTGCAGATCATCCAGATTTTGCTCGAAAGCCAGGGCATATCGCTCGAAAACGATACCCAACGAGTGCAGGTTCCAGGCTTCTTGTTCGATATGAATCGCTTTTTCCAGGCGTTGCTGGATCGTTTCCTTACGGACAACCTGGAAGATTACACCTTGCGCAGCGAACACAAACTGCGGAAAATGCTCTCGTACCACCCGGAACATAACCCACATTTCAAAAAGTCCCCCACCCCACGCCCCGATTTTGCCATCCTGCAAGGGAAAAAGGTGATTGCCCTGCTCGATGCCAAGTATCGTGACCTGGGGCAAACCGAACTGCCCCGCGAAATGCTCTACCAGCTTGCCCTGTATGCCTTCAGCCAGGATCGCCCCGGCAAAAGCACCATCCTTTACCCAACCCTGGATGTGATGACATCCGAGTCATGGGTGGAGATTGCCCACCCGCTTTCGGGCGAACGCCTGGCGCGCGTTATCCTGCGCCCGGTCAACCTTCATCGTCTGGAAGCCTTGATCCGGGCAGGAACAACCCGAGAGCGCGCAGAGTTTGCCATGTGGCTGGCATTTGGAAAATTACCATTATGATAACTGGTGCCAATCCTACAAGATTATCGATATAGGATCCTTTTTGGCATAAGTCTGGCAATTCAATTGCAGATAATGAGGGCAGGGTCTACCAAGGTGGATGGGAAGAACGCCTATACCTATACTTAAGAAACTGGACATGCAAGGTGCCATAAGACAGTCAAAACGTAGAAAAACATCTTGGCTACCTAAAAATGGAGTAAATCAAATGAGAATCAATCCTGGGTCAACGATACTGCTTGTTTTATGCCTTATTTTGATTGTTTTGTGTAATCCTGGGCTGGTTCAGGCACAGCCCCAGCCAGCATCTTCTGCTGGAGCACTTTTCGGGGTTTATAACGATCAAATCTCCAGCCAGATCAGATCCATTAATACAGCCACGGGTACTACAACACCCGTTGTAAACTTCACTGTCGATACGTTAAACTTGGGGACATCCGCCTACGACAGCATTAATCATCGCTACTTTTTCTATGCAGATATTGACAACGGCGGTGGGGTAATCGAAAATCGTATGCTTGTCATTAATACCCAAACAGGAGTGACTTCATCGCTGCCTGTTAATGGCGGCATGCTTACTTCAATGGAATATGATCCGGGGAGTGGTGCTTTGATCGGGTTTCTGGGCGCGACAGATACACTCAATATTGTGGCGATGGACACCACCACAGGAGCTATCACCCAAATCGCAGCTATCGAGTCGGCCGGTATCCCCTTAGGGCAATCTGCATTCGATGTTACCAGCGGGCGCTATTTTTCCATCGTGATTTATGAATACCCTGATGGCACAAGCAATACGTGCTTACTCACTGTTCAGGTAGAAACCGGAAAAACAACCCTGGTGCCTCTCAATGGAATCGGCGGTCTTGATTCGATGGTATACGATCCTGTGGATGGTTTTTTGGTTGGCATTCTTGCCAATTCGAACACAAGCCGGGTGATAACCCTGAATCCCAAAACTGGACAATGGTCTTCACTCTTAAGTTTTGCAGTAGAAGGCATCGTTATAGGCACTTCAGCATTTGACAATATAAACCGGCGGTATTTTTTCATTGCAACAGTTGACGATGGCGCTGGAATGAGTAACTATTATGTGATGATGGTTAACATACCATCAAAAACAGTCACCAAATTGTTAACACAGACTGGATACCCGCTTGCGCTGGAATATGACAATTTCCCTGTTGATGTCACATCTCCCTCAATCGTCGTCAGCGGTGTCAATGCTGGAGAAACTATCATTCTGAAAGACGATGGCCAATACCAGCCAGTTACAAGCTTTGCAGTGGTGTTCAAAGAGAATGTATTTAATCCACCCGGGGACATATCTGAGGATGATGTGACCAACCCAGCCAATTATTTATTGTTTTCCACAAACAATGATGGCGTTCAAACAACGTCATGCAAAGATGGCATCCAACCGGGCGATACTCAAATTGTCGTTAATTCGGTGGAATATTCCAGGACCACCCGTACGGCCATCGTGCGGATTAATAACGGGGTACCCCTATTACCCGGCATTTATCGCCTTTTGGTTTGTGGTACAACATCCATTGTTGATTTATTCATGCGGCCATTAAATGGCGGACAGGATTCAGCTATCGATTTTTCGATTGCGCTTTCAGCTTCTTCAACTTTGCCCAAAACTGGTTTTACACCGGGAAAAATAAGCATCCTGCCGCAGCAACCTGACGCACTAGCCTATTCCGCCAAAAACGAAATCTTGTTAGAGATCCCCGCAATTGATATAAGCGCCCCCATTGTGGGCGTTCCTATGACTCAAAATGGCTGGGATGTAACCTGGCTTGGAAAGAATATCGGCTATTTGAATGGCACTGCCTTCCCAACCTGGAAAGGCAACTCTGTCCTGACCGCCCATGTTTGGGATGCCAATAATAAACCTGGGCCATTTCTCCTGCTCAAGAATTTGAAATATGGAGATCGTATCCATATCCGCGCTTGGGGAATGATCTATATTTACGAAGTGCGAGCATCCCAGGCACTCATCCCATCTGATTTCGCAACAGTCTTGAAACACGAAGAATCTGCCTGGCTAACCCTTTTAACCTGCGAAAATTACTCAGGCAAAGATCAAATTTATCATTCTCGCCGTATGGTACGAGCAATATTGATCAAGGCAGTTTCATCACAATCAGCGCTGGAACAATTTAAAATCGAAACCAGAGATGGACATTAGACTTCGGATCGGTTTAGTGGGGCAATCAGCCGTAGATGTTCTCCTGGCATCCCTTCGGATCCCTGGTGTTCCGGGGTGCAAGAAAACTGATCATCCAGCTCATACCATTGGCCACGGGTCCATTGGAGTGATTTAATCATCGAGAATCGGGCACCAACCGATATGTTTTTCCATGAAGCTGGATGGTCAAGTCTTCGAGGGCCGGGTCAATGTGGCCATGTTCGTGGAACCGCCGGCAGATGGGGCATTCGGGCAACTGGTAAAAGTTTGCCTTCGCTGGGGTGTGGAGTTCCAACAGTTCAGGATAATCCCGCTTCACAATTTCCAGCCATGCCATCAGCGTTTCAAACGATTTCTCGCCAAGATTTCGCAACCCGCGCAGGGCATACGGATCTATTTCGGCAATCGTGCCCCAGTAAATGACCATGCCGCTGTAGTCTCCGGTTTTGTAAGCATTTGGGCGGATGGATAACAACACATTTTGCGACAAGATTTTGATGATCCTGATATTTTGGGATGTTCGTTCAATTGGGGGTTTATGACAGAGAAGGTTTATTGTGTTCATGATCGCAATTGTACCTGATGGCAGGAATGAGCAAATTCTCTTGGAAAGGTGATGGTCAGGTTGTCTGCGAATGAGAACCTGGCCATCAGGGTATTAGCTTTCGGGTTGTTCCGGAGATGCTGGAAAACGATCACTTTCCTGGCGGGAAAGCCAGCTGGCTGGAAGTAGTGGCCATATAGAGTGTCTGCTATCACAGCGCCTTTGGACCAGACTAAGGCTCTCCCCCCCCCTTTTAGGGGTACCCCGAACCCGTTTTCTCTGGCAGTGGCAGACAGCAAGATTTCTTGGCAGGTTTCCAGGCCGATAAGGTTTTTGGGGTAGTTTTATCGGTAGGGATAAAACCCCGGGGGAAAAGTAAAAGATGGTTGTATGAGCTGTACTACCCTCCCATTTGCCGGGGGAAAACCCAATTCATGATTCTGAAATAGTTGCCACCGCCTGCTCCAGATCCCTTTCCCCCGGCGTGATGTATAGCCGGGTGGTGTCCAAACTCTCGTGGCCCAGCAGCGCGGCCACCTTCTCAAGCGTCACCCCGTTATCAATCAGGGACTTGGCGAA
>CAIJPN010000151.1 GCA_903822545.1 uncultured Anaerolineae bacterium
AAAAGCATTTGCTCTTGTCCGCGCTTACATCTCCACTGCCAGGAAAAACAAGCAAAACGTGTTGCAGGCTTTGCGCTTGGCTTTTGCGAATAAGCCTTTCTTGCCCAATTTTGTTCAGCCTTTACCGGCCTGAGCAGTTACTATTGATTACTATCAATCCATAAGCCTTTTTTATGGTTTGAACGCTCGTCATTTGCGCTGCAAAAGCATCTGCGAACAATTCTCGAGACTGTGCAAGTATACGCAGAGATGTGTACACGACAAAACACCCCAAACATATCAGGGCGAAATCCAGATAGCTAGCAATCGAAAACTTAAGAAACGAGTACTGCTCCAAATTGCCGCTTTCCAGCAGGTAATTGGCACCAAGATATTTTGAAACATCCATCACAAAGCTGTTGTAGACCAACCAGCCGCGGGGGTCAACACTAAACCAATAAATTTGATAACCAGTGTAAAAAAAGAAGATAAACATCATTCCCAAATAAATCAATGCCAACGACTGCGCTAATTCCTTTTTCCACGAATCACCAAATTTAATATGGGCTATTTCATGTGATAAAACAGCATCATACTCATCTGCGCGAGACTCATACTCTCTTAACATCCAAGCAGGGATAACTAGAAAATTCTTGCGAAATGTGCCAAAGGCAAATGGGGTACCGAGATTTTCCTGTTCGCTGATAAAGACTTTAACATCTCGAATGCCTGCTTTGCTCATCAAATCCATCAAACGCTGTGCAACAGGGAATATCTGCACGTTCAGGGGAATTAATCCATATTTTTTGATGTTGGTTTGTTCAACATTTAAAGCAGGGTATAAAGCATAAAATATTAGGATCACGTAATACAAGCTTATACTTCCTTGTCCAATATTCGGTGTCCCCACAGCAAAGATCAGCAATAAAAATACTGCCGTGGCTGGCGAGGTAAAGGCAATAAGAGATGGTCTGGGAAGGGCGTTTTTCATAAATTCAGATTAAATCAGACTGACTTGGAAATCACATGCTCAAGATCTTCTGGATGTCGGCGCACCCAGTCCATAATCCGCTCGGCAAGCTCATCTGCATCATCGTCATTGAGAAGTTTTTTCTTTGCCTGACCGCGAATATAATCACGTAATTTTTTTCGGGAAAGTGCTTTCATCAACTGCTCTCTAGCAACCGTCTTTTCTTTTGTTGCATTCAATTTCTTTTTGAATGTTTCTGAAACCAATGGCACTACAATATCCTTCCACACTCCGAGCAAAACCTGTATTACAACTGGGGATTGGAACATGTCAAGCAGCTCACTACCGCCAAAACCAAAAGGAATATCTTGACTACCGCTGAACTCAAGGTTGAAGTCGAATTTTTCGGCGTGTTCAAGATATGCGGTTAGAAATTCCTCTTCCTCAGGGTGAGTCTCGCTGATATATTCATTTGCAATACCTTTGATGAATATGCTTTCTATGTTCATTTCAACCTCCATCTTGGAGGGTTGGACCAACCCTGGATGGTTACGCATTGGTTACGAAAAAGCGTAACCATCCAAGACGGATGATTACGCTTTGAAAAACGGGCCGCCGGATTTGTTAAGGTTGTGCGCTGTTTGCCAGCTTCTGCCGGATGCGCTGGAGTACGCGCAGGTTGATTAGCGTATAAATTAACGTGTTGACATTCGCAATGGCGTCGCCGTTGCGCAGGTGCGGACACTCAATCCCAAGCGCAACTGCCTGGCTGTTAATCCGCTCAACGGCGGTGCGCTGCCGGTAGATGGCCTTGTACGTTTCACTTTTCCGGTCGAGGGTGTAGCGCAGCCGCGCGCCGGGGCTGGTGGGCATCATCGCAGTGCAACCCTTTTCGGCAGCGTTTTTGTGGTGGATCGGGCAATCCGAAGCCGGGGATAGCGGGCAGCCATATTTGCCGCGTTCATGCTCCACAAGGCTGGTAGTCCGGTCGGTGAAAGTGAAAAGCAGCGGCATCGGCAGCCCCGCCTGGCAGATGGGCAGACCGTCCGGGCTGAAAGAGCGCCCCCCAGCCTTGTAGCCACCCTTCTCCGAAAACGGCACAGCGGCAAAAGCATCCGGATCATCGGGCCGGTGGAAGTAATCGTAAACGTACCAGGCGTCAAAAGCGGCGTCAAAAGTGCCCCAGCGTGGCTTAAATCCCAACACCTGCTCCGTTTTCCGCATCAACGGCAAAAAATAGGACAGGTCGGGCTGGTTGAAGGGCTGCGTCAACTCCGCCAGGATAAACTCGCCAAAATCGGGTACCTTCACAGCCACCACGCCCGACCCATAGCCCCAGTGATACTCCCCCACCGCCACCAGGTTCGCCGGAAGCGGATTGGTGGAAGGCGTCGCGGGCCGATCCGGCGAAGCCACCTGGCGATTATGCTTGCGTTTGCATCCTAGCTTGCAATCGGGGTCGCCTCTGGGTTGCTGTTTTTTGTCGAAACGGTTTTCAACGTAGGCCTTGGGGTTGTTTTCCTTCACCCAGGCCAGGATGTGCTTGGTGTCGAGACTGACGCAATCCCCGGCGCGGATGCCCACCTTCTGCAACTCATCACAAATGAGATGGGCAGAATCGTCCAGCAGGAACTGGAGCGCGGTATTTGGGATTTCGCGTAACATCCGGGTCAGGTGACGCTGCGTGGGGAGACCGCCCTGGGGCTGGCTCCCGCCAAAATGAGTCACAGAAAACCCGAGCAGGGGTATCAAACCCGGATGTTCGGCCAGATACCGGCGCAGGTCAGCCATCGAATTTAGCCCTTCGTTGAGCTTGACCAGCATAGCTGCAGCAAAAGCGGCATACGGAACGGCGGGCTGGCACCAGCGACGCCCCAAATCGCGCTCTGGAAAGTGCGCCCAATCGAGCGGGCCGAGCAAATCCAGGATGCGCCCGACCACCGGGTTTTCAAACCCAGCCTTTGGGAGCTGCTCCGGGTGCTGCCAGGCGGTGTGCAGGTCTAAAAGGCGGTTTTCCGCCCTGTGAGAACCTGGCCCAAACTGGCGGCACAACACCTGAAAACGGGATAGAATCGAATTGCCTGTCATGGTTTTTCTCCTTTTTGGGTAAAAATGGTTGGTGGAACTTCCATTCTAGCCCCGGAGAAAACCAGGCAGGCCTGCCTGGTTGGTTACGCTTTGCGAAGCGACTGCCCGGCCCGATTACGCCATGATTACGAAAATCGTAACCAATCAACCGTTGGTTACGATTTCGGCAAAGCGCCGCCCGCTTGGTTACGGGTTGGTTACGCCAAAACGTAATCATCGATTTGGTTGGTCGAACCCTC
>CAIJPN010000152.1 GCA_903822545.1 uncultured Anaerolineae bacterium
AATTCGCCAGTCACCAGGCACTGCCCCATCACGGCATCCTTCCCCGCTTTGTAGGCTTCCCAGGTTTGCTTAATTATGGGATCATCGTGCACAAACTTACCGTTATGCATAAAAACCAGGTTGCCGCCCAGTAATAATGTTTCCAGGTTCGGTTTGATAGCAGGGTGTTCGCGGCCAATAGCAGGGTTGTAGTTTCCCAAGAACGCCAATACTGTATGGGCTGTTTCACTGTCAGCCTTTTGTAGCAGTTCTTGGTGCAAGGCGCGAAAAGCCTCAAAGCGTTTTATGCCAAAATCAACTTCGCCTTTATCTGTTATGCCAAGGATATAGGCACTGTTTTCGCACATAAAATTTGAACTGATTCCCGAAGTTTTCTTCACCTGCTCCGGCACAATCATCCGGCGCGGCTTTTCCACCGTTTTCTTGCCCATCTGCACCTGCTGGAAAAGCGGAAAAACATCCAACAGGTCCCCCTGCGCCGAAAGGTTGAGCGCAAAACTCACGCCAACGCTGCTGTAGCCAGGCGGGGCAATTTCACTATCTGGATCACTCGAAAGAATCTCGTAATAGCGGTTAAGCGCATGTAAAATCATCGCCGCACCTCCACCCTGGTCAAATCCAGCACACCCTCGCGCAGTTCAGCCTTGAAAAACTTAGGCTGAATATCGCGCGGGTTGGAAAAATCCAGGTCATACAGCATCCAACCCAGGTCGCGGTCACCAAGATTGCTCTTCGGGAGCGGCTGGCCTTCTTCAATAAGCTCCACTTGTGCGCCAAATTCGCGCGTTCCCAGGCAGGGCGCATGAAAGTGCTGCCCCTCGCGCAGCCGCCGCAAAACCATGTTGTAATGCTTGGCCTCAGTATCCTCCGGCCCGGCTTTTTGAGTCAACTCAAAGTGGGCTTCGATGATGTAATCCACGTTGCGCAGTACCATTGCTGCGCGCTGCTGGCGAGCCTCGGTGACAATGATGTAGGGCTTGCCTACCGAAGCCTTGTCGCTGACCTCATTGCGCCGCACATTGGTGAACTCGATTTCGTTCAAAACGTGGATTTTATCGATCACCCATCGAATGGCGGGCTTCCAATAAACTGCTTCGATGATTCCGCGTGCTGCCGAGGGGGTGATGACCTCGTAACTGACCCGTTCCACCTTCATTTCCGGTCGGGTGAACAGGGCATACTCGCCACGTACTCTTACTGTAATACCGTATCCCATCTGTTTGCCTCCTTTCTGATTATTCGTAAAAGATAGCCGTCCCGCCATCGCTGGCAGGCAGGATAATGCCGGTGTTTTCGTTGTAACAACTCATATCTTTCAGGACTGCATAAGCATCCGCAGCCATTTCGATCAGCCCCTGGGCATTCAGGCTGTTGAACTCATTTTCGTAGATATTGACCGTGTAATTTTGCAGTTGCCGCAAAATCCCGGTCGGGTGTGGCACAAAAGGCAGCCTTTCCACCAGCATCCGAGCTTCATCATCGTAAGGGATGATCACTGCCACCGTGTTGTTATCGATCAACTTGAACTTTTCCGCCGCTGTCTGGAAATCAAAACCATCGCTCCTATCCAGGCAAGGCAATATTTCTTTGGCATCGAACGCCTTTTTGTCTTGCAGGGCAAAAAGCAGGTTGAAATAGGCTTGAATGGCCTGAATGGAAGTAGGATCGCTGGCTTGTTCGCGCATAACGCTCCGCGCCGCATCGCCAGTTTGTTTGATGAAAGTTGGCGTGCGTTTGATGAATTCGGTTTCTGGCTCGAAAACGAACATTTCACCGCCGCCCGGGTTTTTCCCCTCCCGGTTGACCCGCCCCGCTGCCTGGATAACCGAATCCAGCCCAGCCAGGGCGCGGTAACCTACCGGAAAATCCACATCAATTCCAGCTTCCATCACCTGGGTTGAGACCACCCGGCAGGGCTGACCGCGGTTCAGCCGCTTACGCACTTCAAGCAAAACTTGTTTGCGATGCGCCGGGCACATCAGCGTGGATAGATGAAAACACCCATCACCGGATAATTTATCGAACAGCCCTTTGGCGTGTTTGCGCGTATTGACAATGCACAATGCCTGCTGCTGGGTGTTCAGGCGTTCCAGCAGTTCATCATCGGTGAGCGTGCCAGCCTGGTGCACCTGCACCCGCTTGTAAAACTCGAACAAACCCGGCGGGTTGGGCGCCAATTCGGTAAATTCTGGCATTTCCGGCATAAACTGTTTGAGCAATGGCTGGGTGGCAGTGCAAAAAACAACGCTCGCAGCATAATTCAAAACCAATTCTTGCACCGCCAGCATACAAGGCTGCATAAAATCACGCGGCAGGGTTTGAGCTTCATCAAAGATAATCACGCTTTTTGCCAGGTTATGCAATTTGCGGCAGCGCGATTTTTTACTGGCGAACAGCGACTCAAAGAACTGCACATTGGTCGTAACCACAATTGGAATATCCCAATTTTCTGCCGCCAATTTTAGTTTTTCAGCCACCTGATTGGTCTCATCATCGCGATTTTCGGCTTTCTCGCGGCGTTTGAGTTGCTCCCAATCAAAATTGGAGTGATGTTCCAGCACATTTTCTTCGCCCAAATAGTCTTTGAACACCGCCGCATTTTGCTCAATGATGCTTGTAAACGGGATAACATAAATGACCCGCTTTAATCCGTGCCTGGCAGCGTGATTAAGCGCAAAAGCCATCGAGGCCAGGGTTTTCCCGCCACCGGTAGGAACTGTCAAGGTAAATATTCCCTGCGGCGATTCTGCTTTTTCCCTACAGGCGGATAGCGTTTCGGTACGCTTTTGATTGATGGCGCTTTGCGGGCGATCAAATTGGCACAACGCCTCGTTGAATCGTCCCGCCAGGGTTTCAATACTCTCATACCCACCGCGCGGTTTTGCTCCCGACCCCACAAAAGTTTCGGTTTCCAGCCAATCGGCGTCTACCAGGATGGAATAGAGCATCCTCGTCAGGAAGGAGCAAGAAAAACCCATGTTTTTTGTCCGTTTGAGCGTCAGTGCAGGCAGCGTCAGTTCAGAAAGATCAAGTTCTGTTTTGTAGATGCTGTAATCTTGCAGTTTGGTCTTTTCAGGGTTCACTCGCGCCAGCAAAGTGCCTTCCCCGCTCATATCCGTCAGGCTGCCATAATCGGGCAGGCCGCCATGATGCCCGGCAATGGCATAGGCCAGCATCAGCGTTTGCCACTTCTGTTTCTGTCCGTAAAGTTTCCATATTTCTTGTGCCCCGGCTGTGGCGTGGTCAACCCGCTGTTTGGAGCCTTCCAATCGGCGCTGGAAAGCCTGGGAATACTTGCCCAGATCATGGGCTAGCCCGGCAACCCGTGCTAATTCTGAAATCCCCGCATCTTTTCCCATTTCAGCTGCCAGGCTTGCTGTGTTATTCAAGTGATCAATCAACTTTTGCCAATCAACTTTATCCGCACCATCTTTAGTATGGGCGAAAAACAGATTCTTGATGTCTTCCGTTGCCACCCTATATAACCTCGCTAACTTTTTTGCTTCCTTCTCGATCGCCTTCCGTAACCCATCCGGCTCCAGCACTTCCACTTCCGCGCCCCAGCCGCGAATCCAGGGCAGCATTTCGCGCCATTCGGCCACATCCGCGCTCCACAGGCAGCTGCCATCCGGTAGATCAGTCACTGTTTCAAGCGGATGCCAGATACTCTCCTTGACTCGGCGGGTTACTACTGATGAAAAGTGCAGTTTCACTTTCACCGGCGCCCTCTCCTTGAACCAGATGCCCCAGGCGTGTTTGAGCATTTCCTGGTCATCAAAATTTTCAGGCAGGTTAAATCCTTCCCCTCGTAGCGTTGCCGTATCGATGCGATCCACCTTGAAGGGTGTGACCTTCTCGGTTTCTTCGCTGTATGCTATCACGTACACACTGTCGCTCCAGATAGATGGCTCAATCAGGTATGGACAGATGGTGTGGTTGCGAAACTCATCCAGGCCCAAGGGCTGGTAGCGAACCCGCACTTTTTTCTGCTCCACCCATGCTTGGGTCACTGTTTCCAAAATTTTAACTCGTTCCGAGCCCTTTTCCTGCCGCAGTAAGGCATCGGCGGTTTTAAGAAGGCGTTCAGTCATTGGCTGGCGCAAGGCAGATGCCAGCTTTTCGAGCGCGCTGGCAGCATGCGGCTGGTAAAAGCGTGTTTGCCGGGAGGCTTTGCGAGCCGCCAGGTAAAGGTTTAGGGCTTCATGCAAGTTAACCTTGATCTCAGAGATCAATTTCAGTCGATCAATGCGGTAACGCCCTTCATCATCCTGCTCGATGGGATATTCCCTGGTCAACTCCATGCGGTCACGATAAATGGTCGTGCGATCCACGCCGAGGCGTTCAGCCATGTCCATATCCGTAAATGCGCGCTGGATGTACAACCGTTTCATCTCGCTTAAGCGTTCAGCTTTTGTCATGCCGCTCATAAACCACTCCACGCAACAAAGTTTTTGAATATTTGCATAATCTGTATCAGGATAGCATAGTCAAATGCTGAATTCTGCAACATTTTTTCAGTTGTTTTGCAAATTGCCATCACTTTTTCTTAAAAAACGGCCATAGACCACCTCGGTCATCTTCCGAAACAAATAATCCCCGGTCTTCCATTGTGGGTAATGCGCGCGTAACTTCAGAGCGATTTAGTCCGAGCAATTGGGCGATGAAACCAGGTTTCTCCCCCGGGTGTTGCTCAACTTTATTATAGATGCTTTCCAATCTTTCGTCTTGCGTTTTGCGTGCCATAAAACACCTCGTATTGTAGATTTCTATCCACTTTACAAGGTGTATGTTGCAGGTACTGCAACAGTGGTGCGTAGATCAGGCTTCTTGAGTGAAAACGCAAAAACATTGATCCATGAGACTGCTAAAATCGCAGATGAAAAATGAAATTGCCATCCCAGCAGGTTGTCGGAGAGCGTGCTAATTAACCGGTGAGTGAGCTTGCCAGCAGAACAAGTGGTGTAAAAAAGGCTGTCCAAAAAGCTGGCCAGCCTTTTTTATTGCCCACTCTGGCCGCATCTTTTTGGCCAAATTTACCTGTCTACCCCGCCAACCTCTCCACTGCCGCTTCCAAATCCCGCTCCCCTGGCGTGGTGTAAATCCGGGTGGTGTTCAGGCTGCTGTGCCCCAGCAGGCTGGCGACTTTTTCCAGGCTGACACCGGCGTCGATTAAGTTCTTGGAAAACGTGTGTCTGAGCGTGTGGGCGTGGACTTCCACTTTGGCGATCCGGCCCAGCTCGGCCAGGCGGCGGTGGACGCCGCTGGCAGTCATCCCATCTCCACGGCTGCCAGTGAATACCCGCTGGGTACCATCGGGCCGTTCGGCCAGCCACTCCGCCAGCGCCTCACGCGCGGTTGCGTTCAAGGGCACTTCCCTGCGTTTTTCACCCTTTCCCTGGCGAACGATGAGCTTGCCCTTCCTGGCGCTCAGCTGAACATCGGCAAGCGTGAGCGCAATCAGTTCGCCAACTCGCAAACCAGAATACAAAAAAGTCAGCAAGATGGCCTTGTCGCGCCGGGCCTGACGGCGGGCAGGTTCCGTCCTGGCATTCGTTACTGCTTCTTCCGCCGTTCGCACCAAAGCATATTGCTGGCTTTTGTCCAGCCATTGCGGAGCGCTCTCCACTTGCGAAACCAGCTTGATGCGCACAGCCGGATTGGTCGGGATCAAGCCTGCATCCACCGCCCAGTTGCCATAAGCCCGGATCGCCGCCATTCTACGGTTGATGGTGGCCGGTTTGGCATGATGATCGAGCAGCCAGTTCTTGTATTCGCGGATGTCGGCGGGGGTCAGTTTCTCCGGCTGGAGCGGGCAACCATTGACCTGCTGGAACCAGGCTGCAAGTTGCTTCAAGTCAGCCTGGTAGCCGCGGATGGTCTTGTCCGAGCGATCCTGGCTGGTGAGCCAGTCTTCAAAAGTGATCAAGGATGTCATTGATTTTCTCCCGAAAAGAATTGTATTGCGCGTTTTTTGCCGCTTATTGGGCTGAAAAGGCCCTGTTTTGACTCGATTTTGGGGAAATTTGGTAATACAAAGCGTATTATGTTGCGCGGGCCCCGGATAAAAAAAGAGCCGTTCGGCTCTTGTAGGGCAGTCTCATTATCTTCGAGATAAATAAATCATTGTGGCATTCAACTATTGACACCTGTCTATAGTGCATTTATAGTGATGGTCAGGCATTGATGGTGGGCCAGAACCTGCTCAA
>CAIJPN010000153.1 GCA_903822545.1 uncultured Anaerolineae bacterium
GAGTTGAAGGCTTTGCAACAGGAAGTTGGCATCACCTTTGTTTTTGTCACTCACGACCAGGAAGAAGCCCTGACGATGTCTGACCGCATTGCGGTGATGAGCCACGGGAAGGTGCTTCAGATGGGTTCGCCGGTTGAAATCTATGAGCGGCCCAACTGTAAATTTGTGGCTGATTTCATCGGGGAGACCAACTTCCTGTATGGGCAGGTGCGTTCTGTGGAGAAAGTGATGGCATCGGTTTTTGTGCCAGATTTAAACATGGAATTGATTGGCACACCCTCGATACCGGTCAGTAAAGGCCAAAGCGTGGTGCTTTCCATCCGCCCGGAAAAAATTCGCATGTCCGAACAGCCTGCCCTCAGCCAGAATTGTATCCAGGTTAAGGTGACTTCATCATCTTACATCGGGTCAGACACTCGCATGATCGTTCAGGTTGGGCCTGTCAAGATTAAAGTATGGGAACAGAATCGCATTTCCACACTTGACCCGCGCGCTTACATCCACAACGATCAACAAGTATGGCTGACTTTATTCCCTGAAAACCTGCTTGTTATTCCAGCGGATTAAAAGGAGCCTGATATGTTCCAACGCATCCGTGAAAATAAACCATTGCAGGGATTCCTGCTTTCCAGTCTTTCGAACCTGTTTATGGTGGTTTTGTTGATCATCCCGTTGATATTGACACTGGTGATCAGCTTCGGCCGCCGCGCGCCTAACGGGACGGTGATTTACACTTTCTCTCTTGATAACTACATCCGGCTGGCAGGTTTTGACCCAACCTGTGAAGTCCCGGGACTCTTTGGCTGTTTTAACGATCTGTACATCAACATCCTGTTTCGTTCGATTGGCCTGGCGATCGCCACAACCACCTTTGTCATTCTGATGGCATACCCACTTTCATATTTCATCGCCCGTGCGCCAATCAAACGCCGCAACACCTTCCTGTTCCTGGTGCTGGTGCCGATGTGGACCAACTTTGTCATCCGTGTGTATGCGTGGATGATGCTGCTGCGCACACAGGGCGTCATCAATGGTTTCCTCGGCTGGCTGCTGGGGCTGTTTGGCCTTAACTTTGTCCCGCTGGAAATGCTCTACACTCCCGGCGCGGTGCTGGTAGGCATGGTGTACGAGTACCTGCCCTTTATGATCCTGCCGATTTACACCTCGCTGGAGAAAATTGACAATTCGCTTTACGAAGCGGCTGCCGACCTGGGCGCGAACACCCTCCGCACCTTTTTTCGGGTGACGCTGCCGCTTTCTATGCCAGGCGTGGTGGCTGGGACGATCCTGGTTTTTATCCCGGTGATGGGCGCTTTTGTCGTCTCCGATATTTTGGGCGGCAAACAGTTTGTGCTGGTCGGCAACCTGATCCAGCGCCAGTTCCTGGATGCGCGTGACCCCACCTTCGGTTCCGCTGCCTCACTCGTCCTGATGGTGATGACGCTGGTGGTGACCTACTTCTACACCCGCAAATTCGGCTTCGGAGAGGAGATTGTGGTCGCATGAACCCAACCCGTCGCTCTCTCTTTGTCAAAATTTCCACAGCCCTGGTGTACTTCTTCCTGTATGCCCCCATCATCGTGCTGATTACCTTCTCGTTCAATGCATCCAAAACCAATGTGTTGTTTGGCGGATTTATCTCACGGTTTGGCCCGCTCCAAATGGATGGCAGCATGGTGGTGCAAAGCCCGTGCGGCCCCTTCCACTGGTTTTGCGAATTGGGCAAAAATAAAGATGTGATGAATGCCGCCGGCAACACCATGACCATTGCCCTGACCACCACCATGATCTCGGTGATCGTTGGCACGATGGCTGCCCTGGCCTTGCAGCGTTACAATTTCAAACTGAAACCTTTCACCCAGATGTCACTTTACATCCCCATCGTTATCCCTGAAATTGTGATGGGCATAGGCGTGCTGGTTTTATTCAGCCAGATATTTACTTTTATCAACACCGCGCTGGCTCTGAATGGCGATACCCAACTCTCAATGGGGATGGGCACGGTTATCCTGTCGCATATCGCCTTCTGTATCCCCTTTGTCACGCTGGTCGTCCAGGCGCGTTTACAAGGTATGGATAAATCGTATGAAGAAGCCGCCATGGATTTGGGCGCGAACGAACTGATCACCTTTTGGCGCGTGACCCTGCCTATGCTGATGCCTGGCGTGCTTTCTGGCGCACTTCTGGCCTTTACACTCTCCCTCGATGACTTTGTCATCACCTTTTTTGCCACCGGCCCTGGTGCCACTACCCTGCCTATATATGTATATGGTTTGCTGCGCCGCATCATCACCCCGCAGGTCAATGCACTCTCCACCGTTTGGGTGCTGGTGGTCTTCTGCGCAGTGATGCTGACACAGTGGCTTGAAAGCCGCGAAGCCTGATTTTATGTAACCCGGCGTCAAAAGAACGCCGTCAATACAAATATTCTTATTTTGGAGGAACAATGATTAAAAGTACCGTAATTTGGAAGTTGCTGGCCTTGTTAACCATTTTCAGCCTGTCCCTAACCGCCTGTGGTGGTGGACAGACCGCTACCGAAGCGCCTGCCAGCCAGAAGGTGACAGCCTCCGGGTTTGTCTGCCCGGAGCCGCAGAATAAAGTCGAAGTCACATCCAAAGAATTAAACCTGTTCGTTTGGACGGAATATATCCCCCAGGACATGATCGAATGCTTTGAACTGGTTTACGGAATCACGATCAATCGTGAAGAATATTCAACCAACGAAGAAATGTATGCCAAACTTTCGGCTGGCAGCACAACTTACGATCTGGTACAGCCCACCGACTATATCGTCAAGCTGATGATCGAACAGAACTTGCTTCAAAAAGTCGATAAAGCCCGCTTCCCAGCTTACGCCAACTATGACCCCAATTATCTGGGGCTGCCCTTTGATCCATCCAACGAATACACCGTCCCCTACCAGGCAGGCACAGATGCCATTGTTTACAACGCGGATAAAGTCCAGAACCCGCCAAAATCTTGGGCCGACCTGTGGAACCCCGAATATGCCGGGAGAATGGTTTTCCTGGATGACTCCCGCGCCATCATTGGCCTGACCCTCAAGATACTGGGATACAACCCCAACACCAAAGATGAAGCCCAACTGAAAGAAGCCCAGGCCAAGCTCGCAGAACTCGTCCCGAACATTAAACTGTTCGATAGTGACAGCCCCAAAACCGCCCTGCTGGCTGGTGATGTTGACTTGGGCATGACCTGGACTGGTGAAGCTTTCCTGGCCCAACAGGACAACCCTGCGATCCAATATGTCTTCCCTACCGAAGGCGCGGTTCTCTGGCAGGATAACTGGGCCATCCCGGCCAAAGCTCCGCACCTGGATGCCGTCTACGCCTGGCTCAACTACACCAACCAGGGTGACATCTTCTGGATGATGCTGCGAGATTTCCCTTACACCAATCCCAACAAAGCTGCGCTTGATTACGCCAAAGACGCGCAGCCTGACCTGTATAAAGCCTACATGGATTCACCCATCACCAACGTCCCCGCCGAAGCCGTTAAAAACGGGTTCCGTATCGAAGATGTTGGCGAGGCCACCCCAATCTACGATCAAATCTGGACCGAACTCAAAGGCGGCCAGTAAATTTTTATAAAAAATGGGCAGCTCTGCCGGAGCTGCCCATTTTTTATTTCCAGTTTATCTCCCATTCAGGGGATAAGCATATATAATACTTATGACAAAGCGTCAGCCAGGAAACTCCTTCTGGCTGTCGCTATCATTTTGCGGGGCGAAGGCCTCCGCGACATCATCCCCAGGAGAAGAATATGAAAAACATCCAGAAGGTGATTCTCTTCACTGTGGTTGCCGCCGCGTTGTTTGTAAGTATTGCTGGCTGCGCCCCATCCCCCGCTACCCCGATAGAACCACCAAGCAGTATTACGATCGTTATCCCCGAAGATCCGCCCAACTTTAACCCGATCCTGAATGACACTGGCTACGATGGCCTTGTGATGGAAATGACATCGATGGGCTTGACCGACATCGATGCCGATGGCAAGGTCTTCCCCGAACTGGCGGCAGAATTGCCGACCACCGAAAATGACGGCGTGCAAGTGGGCGATAGCGGCGCCATGGAAGTTACCTGGAAATTGCGCCAGGATGTGAAATGGGCTGACGGAACCCCCTTCAGCGCCGATGATGTCATTTTCACCTACCAGGCCATTACCAACCCTGATACGGGTTCCTGGTTCCAGGGTGTGGATTATCTTTCGGACGTAGAAAAAGTGGATCAGTACACGGTCAAGTTCTTTTACAGCTCCGTCTACACTGGTTACCTGACGCAGTTTGGCGGCGAACAAATGTCCATCTGGCCGGCTCATTTTTGCAAACCCGAGCAGGGATTCGTCAACTGGGATTGCAACCGCAACCCGCTCAGCCTTGGCCCTTACACCTTAAAAGAGTGGGTTGAAGGCGATCACATGATTTTTGAGCGCAATCCCAACTACTACCAGGCTGGCAAACCCGAAATCGATACAATCATCGTTAAAATTGTGCCAGATGACACCGTGCGCAAGCAAATGATGCTCAATGGCGATGCTGACATCGATATGTGGGTTAAAGAAGTCGTGATTGAAGACCTGAAGAAGAGTGACAAAGTCAAAGTCAGCATTACAGAAGCCCCTCGCTGGGTCATGCGTATCTTTATGAACCAATCGCAGCGCGGTGAAACCAGTTTTGGAATGCCACACCCGCTTTTCAGCAATGTGCTGGTTCGCCGGGCCATCCGACAGGCAATCGATGTGGATACCCTCACAAAAGGGATTTTCTTGGGCTATGCCCAGCCAGTCTGGACGGAATTTTTCCGCGAACCATACGTTTGCAACATCCCGCGCCCCACATATGACCCCGAATCTGCCAAAGCCCTGCTGGAAGAAGCTGGTTGGCAGGATACCAACGGCGATGGCATTCGAGAGTGCCATAACTGTGGCACTGCCGAAGATGGTTATGTAATGGAAATTGAGTTTGGCACCTATGCCGAATTTGGCGAGAGTATGACCCTGGCCCAGCAGTTGGTCAGCGAACAATTGAAGGTCATTGGCATTAAAACCAACATCACCCAAACAGAAGGCAGTGTGCTCTGGGCTGATTCACAAAGCGGCGGAATTGAGCAATCGGGCAATTATGATATGGACATGTGGGATGATGGTTATGCCGGAGTCGATCCCACCGATTTTTTGTGGGAATATTACTCGGTAGAAGCCGCCACACCTGATTACGGCTACAACTTTGTGCGTTGGAACAGCCCCGCATTCAATGACCTGCTCGGCCTGTCTTACACCCTCGATGAGACTGTCCGCAAAGATTTATTCTGCCAGATGGCGAAAATCCTGGATGAGCAGGTGCCGCAAATCTTGCTGTTTACCATCGTCAACGCAGATGCCTACTCGGCCCGGCTGGATGGTGTCCATTCCAATGCTAATGATCTCGTTACCTGGAATGTTGCCGACTGGAAAATTGTGAAGTGAGTAGTTTTATCCTGCGCAGGTTGATCCAGACTTTGCTTTTGCTGTTCTTGCTCAGTATTGTGCTGTTTGCGCTCGTCAACCTTGCCCCGGGCGGCCCCATGGTCGGCCTGGGGCAAAACCGGCGCGTCCGGCCGGAACAACTGGAAATGATGCGCCGCCAGTTTGGTCTGGATCAGCCATTGCCGGTTCAGTACATCGTCTGGCTGGCTGGCAATGACTGGATGCAGGTTGACTCCGATGGCGACGGACTGCCTGACCAGCCGGGTCAGCGCCTGGGCGTGTTGCGTGGCGATTTTGGCACATCCATCAACACCCGCCAGCCGGTTCTCAGCGAAATCAGCCAGCGCCTGCCCAACACCATTTACTTGATGGGAATCACGATTATTCTCGCGATCCTGATCGCCATTCCAATTGGGATTCTTTCTGCCACTCGCCAATATTCCCGCATCGATATCGCCCTGACAACTTTCTCGTTTGCCGGGCAGGCCATCCCCGAATTTTGGCTTGGGCTGGTGCTCATCATCATCTTCTACGCCTGGCTCAAAAACCCCTTCACCGGCGACCCACTCTTCCCGGCGGGCGGGATGTACTCGCTGGCTGGATCATCCTCGCTTACAGATCGGCTCTGGCATTTGATCCTGCCCGTCATCACGGGCGCGCTCGGATGGATTTCGTGGTACTCGCGTTTTATCCGCGCCAGTCTGTTAGATGTCATCCACGCTGATTACTTGCGCACAGCCCGCGCCAAAGGCCTCTCTGAACGGATTGTGCTCTTCAAACACGCCCTGCGCAATGCGCTTGTGCCACTCATCACCATGCTGGCGCTCGACCTGCCCACCATTTTTAGCGGGGCAATTTTTGTTGAACTGCTGTTTGCCTGGCCGGGCATGGGGCGTTTATACTACCAGGCGGCCTCGGCGCGTGACTACCCGGTACTGATGGCCGTTTTGATGATCGGCGCAACCTTTATTATCCTTTCCAACCTGCTGGCCGATATTGTGTATGCTTACCTCGACCCGCGTGTGCGCTACGAGTAACCATGGCTGACCAACGAGATTGGCTTTCCACCGAAGTTGAAGTAGAGCGCTCCATGCCGGGGGTCAATATGACCAGCGCTGTCTGGAGACGCCTGCGTCGGCACCCAGGGGCAATTGCCGGGTTGATCTTGCTGGGGTTGTTGGTGGCAGCTGTCGGCCTGGCGAATTTCTCCCCGTACAACCCCGAAGCATCAGAAATGTCCATCAAATTCCAGCCGCCCTCCTTGCAACATTGGATGGGTACCGATGCACTGGGGCGTGATCTGCTGACACGTGTGCTCTACGGTGGGCGCATCTCGCTGACGGTGGGCCTGATTGTAGTTGCCATTGCCTTGTTGATTGGTGTGCCAGTGGGGGCGCTTTCTGGCTATTATGGCGGCTGGCTCGACGTGCTGCTGATGCGCGTTACCGATACTTTTCTCTCCCTGCCATCTTTTATGGTGCTGATTTTGTTGGGCGCGTTCCTGCGCGAGATCAAAATCCCGTTGATTGAGCGCAACAATGTGCTGACCATTGGGCTTGTCATTGGCAGCCTTTCATGGATGACCACTGCCCGGTTGGTGCGGGCTACCTTCCTGACCATCAAGTCAATGGATTACATCACTGCCGCGCGCAGTATGGGCGCATCCGACTGGCGGCTGATTTCCCGCCATATCCTGCCCAATGCCATCGGCCCCATTGTCGTTGAATCCACCCTCGAGCTGGCCTACGCCATCATCGAAGAATCTGGGCTGAGTTTTTTGGGTTTTGGCATTCGTCCACCCACACCATCCTGGGGAAACCTGCTGAGTGATGCCCAAAACTACTTTGTAGCTTCTCCCTGGCTGGCGATTTTCCCAGGCCTGATGATTTTCCTGACGATTATCTCTGTCAACTATATCGGCGACGGCTTGCGCGATGCCTTTGACCCGTACAAAGTGCTGGAAAAAGTGGGGGAGTATTAATACCTGTCGGTTGCATGGGTCGCCAGCTTGTAAAAAAAACGGGAGCGATCTAACTCGCTCCCGTTTTTTTACATATTCGACCTGGTTTACTTGTCTTCCGCCTTCGACATACCACTGTGCTTCAGCGCGGAATGCGCCGCTGCCAGGCGGGCGATCGGCACACGGAAGGGCGAGCAGGAAACGTAGTTGTTGCCAATCATGTGGCACCACTCGATGGAGCTGGGGTCGCCGCCATGTTCGCCGCAGATGCCCACTTCCAGTTCGGGGCGGGTTTTGCGGCCATCGTTGACGGCCATCTGCATCAGTTTGCCCACGCCATCGCGATCGAGCTGCTGGAAGGGGTTGACCGGCAGGATGCCCTGTTCCACGTAGGTGACCAGGAAGTTGCGTTCGGCATCGTCGCGGGAGTAGCCGAAGGTCATCTGGGTCAGATCGTTGGTGCCAAAGCTGAAGAACTGCGCCAGCTTGGCAATTTCAGCGGCGGTCACAGCCGCGCGCGGGATTTCGATCATGGTGCCGAACTTGTAAGAGAACTGCACGCCTTTTTCGCCCATTACGGCCGAGGCGATGCGCTCCAGGCGCGGCTGGATCCATTCCAGTTCCTTCACGGTGCCGGTCAGCGGGATCCTTACTTCAGGGTGAACCACCACGCCGCGTTTGGTGCAATCGGCTGCGGCCTCAAAGATGGCGCGCACCTGCATTTCGACGATTTCAGGCATGGCGATGGAGAGACGCACACCGCGCAGACCCATCATTGGGTTGGATTCGTGTAGGCCCTTGATGGCGGCCAGCAGGCTTTCTTTTTCGGCCAGGCCATTCTTCTCGCCCTTAACACGCATCTCGATGACTTCTTCGAGCAGTTTTTCTTCGTCGGGCATGAATTCATGCAGCGGCGGGTCGATCAGGCGGATGATGACCGGGTAGCCGTTCATCGCATCAAACAAACCATCAAAGTCAGAGCGCTGGCTGGGCAGCAGCAGGTTCAGTTGCTTGGTGCGTTCCTCGCTGGAATCGGCCAAAATCATCTTCTGCACGATGGGCAGGCGTTCCGGTTCGAAGAACATGTGCTCTGTGCGGCACAGGCCGATACCAACAGCGCCGTAAGAGCGGGCACGGCGGGCATCCTTGGGATAATCTGCATTGGCCCACACCTGGAGACCACGGCTCTTGCGGCCATCGGGCAGCAGGCGGATGCTTTCGCGGGAAGAAATCTCATCAGCCCAAGTCAGCAGGGTCATCAGTTCGGTCTGCTCTTCCAGGGTTGGGGCGATGGTCGGGATTTTGCCGACAAAGACCTGGCCGGTGGTGCCGTCCACAGAGATCCAGTCGCCTTCTTTGACAATGGTATCGCCAACAGCCAGTTGGCGTTTTTCCATATCGATTTTCAATTCAGAAGCGCCAACCACGCACGGGATACCGAACTGGCGGGCCACGACTGCCGCATGGGATGTCGCGCCACCTTCGCTGGTGAGCACGCCTTTTGAAGCAATCATACCGTGAACATCATCCGGCTTGGTGAACGGGCGCACCATGATGGTGTCCTGCTTTTCTTCTTTGGCCATTTTCTCAGCGGTGTCAGCATCGAAATAAGCCTGGCCAACTGCCGCACCAGGGGAGGCATTGACGCCCTTGGCGAGGAATTTGCCGGCCTTTTCGGCTTCTTTCTTGGCCTTGTCATCGAACTGCGGGTGTAGCAGCGCATCCACGTTTTCGGGGGTGACGCGCAGGACAGCTTCGTCCTTGCTGATCAGTCCTTCAAGCGCCATATCTACCGCAATCTTGACGGCGGCTTTGGCTGTGCGCTTGCCGTTGCGGGTCTGGAGCATCCACAGGCGGCCACGCTCGATGGTGAACTCAACATCCTGCATCTCTTTGTAGTGCTTTTCGAGCTTGGCAGTGATGTCCATGAACTGGTTGTAAACTTCGGGCATGGTATCAACCATGCGCTCAACCGGATCGGCATTGCGGATGCCGGCCACTACATCTTCGCCCTGGGCGTTGAGCAGGTAATCGCCCATCATTTTCTTATCGCCGGTGGATGGATTGCGGGTGAAGGCCACGCCGGTGCCCGAATCATTGCCCATGTTGCCGAAGACCATTGTCACAATATTGACGGCGGTGCCGAGATCATCTGAGATGTTGGTGGCCTTGCGGTAATCAATGGCGCGCTTGCCCATCCATGATTCAAATACGGCCTTAGTGGCCAGTTCGAGTTGTTTATAGACATCCTGGGGGAAGTCGGAGCCGACGCCCTTCTTGTAAGCTTCCTTGAAGATGGCAACCAGGGCTTTCCAGTCCTCGGCGGTCATTTCAGTATCGAGTTTGTAGCCCTTTTTGGCTTTGTATTCTGCCATCGGGTGCTCAAAAACTTCGTCATCGAGGTTGAAAACGGTCGTGCCGAACATTTCAACCAGGCGGCGGTACGAATCCCACGCGAAACGCGGGTTATCTGTCAGCCTGGAAAGACCTTCCACCACTTCGTCATTTAAACCAATGTTGAGGATGGTGTTCATCATGCCGGGCATCGAGAATTTCGCGCCGGAGCGGCAGGATACCAGCAGCGGGTTGTTCGGATCGCCGAACGTTTTGCCGGTCTGCTTCTCAACAACTTTGAGCGCGGCGAGCTGCTGATCCCACTGACCTTCGGGGAACCCGCCAGCTTTGCGGAACTCATTGCAGGCTTCGGTGGTGACGGTGAAGCCGGGGGGAACTGGAACGCCGGCGCGGGTCATATCCGCCAGGCCGGAGCCTTTGCCACCCAAGAGAGAACGGACGCCTTCCCAATTTTTGGCATATGCCTCCGCTTCTGCGACTTCTTCAAATAAGTAAACCCATTTCTTTGACATTGTATGTCTCCTGTAAGGAAAAGTATGATGGCGAAACAATTAATAATTGTAACCCAGATTGTGCAATCTTTCACGTAGGTAATTTACCATAAAGGTCTGAATTTTTGAAATTATAAAGCCTTTTTGCTTTTCCCGGATGGAATAATCAAAAGCTCACCAAAAACCCTGTAACTTTTATCTGCTTACGCACATTTCTTGAGCTTGCCGAATCAAGTTTCTACGTTCAAGGGATTCAACGATTGCTTTGGCTATTCGGGTTAGGAAGCGCTGGCAAACCCCTGTACAAAAATGTAAATAAGGTGCAAAGTGAAATTATACGAAAATCAGCGATAATCCTTATGTTCAAGGATAAACTATGACAATTAAAGTACTTATTATTGACGATGACCCTGCCATGGTCGAGATACTTGAAATTAATCTTTCTGGCTATGGCATGGAAACTTTGTCTGCTGGGAATGGGGATATTGGTGCAAAGTTGGCGCTCACGGAAAATCCAGATGTGATTTTGCTAGACCTGATCATGCCCGGCAAAGATGGCTGGGATGTTTGCAAAGCCATCCGCAAATCCAGCAAGGCTCCCATTGCCATCCTTTCGGCGCTTTCCGATCCGGGCATCATCTCCAGCGCGCTGGATGCCGGGGCCGATGACTACCTGGTAAAACCCATCACCAACAGCATGTTGGTGGCTCACATTAACAAACTCGCGCGCCGCGCCCATGCTGAGAGCAACCCGCGTGGAATGCTTGGACACATGTCGATTGTACTGGAATCCAGCCCGGTGCAGCCCTGAATTCAGGCAAAATTCCAAACATCAAAACCCGGCGGCCCCGCCGGGTTTTTGTTGGCGGTAGTGGTAAAATAAGGAAAATTTTCACAGGAGGCCCGCCTTGCAAACCTGTTCTCGTTGCAACGCTTCTTCACCTGATACAAACCTGGAATGTGTCAACTGCAAAGCCGATTTACGCGAATTTTCTGCCACAGCTGTGGCGCTTAAGCATTTCCGCGAAAATCTGCGTGTGACCGCTGTGCGCATCAATTCAGCGGGAGATGCCTGCCCGTTGTGCGCTGACTCGCGCGGCACTTTTCCCAAAGATGATGTGCCGGCCCTGCCGCACGAAGGTTGTTCACACGAATACGGCTGCCGCTGCACCTACGAGCCGGTACTGAACGATATCTACCCGTAGCTGTTGTTCCGCTAAACCAGCAAACACTCCCCAGAATGTTCACCATCCTGGGGAGTGTTTGCTTACAGCAATTTTGGGATGCGAATGCAGGTCTTTCACACCATCCACTGCGATTTACGCAATCAGCATTTTCAAGGCTGATGCTGTTTCAGCGGGGAATTCCATCATCGGCATGTGACCAGCTGTGGGCAGTTCCACCAGTTTTGCGTGGGGTAGCGCAGAATGTATCTCTTGCGCCCGCTCCACCGGGATGAGCGCATCTGCTTTGCCGTGGATCAACACCACAGGAAACTGGAAACCTGCCAGCGCCGGGGAAGAATCTGGGCGGGTGGCCATGGCTTTTAATGCGCCAGTCACAGCCAGCTTGCTCTGTTGCAAAATCAGGGCGGCGCAAAAAGCCTGGATGCGGTTATCCGCTGAAAGTTTGAGCGACATTGATTCGGCCACAATGCCCACGCCTTGTTCTGTCACCTGCCTGGCGGTGGCGTAGCGGCCTTCGCGGCGTTCAGGGATGTCATCCGGTGCCTGCGAACCGACCAGAGCCAGCCCCAGCACGCGCTGTGGATACTGGCGCGCAAAAGCCAGCGCCACGTAGCCGCCCATGGAATGCCCGGTAATGCAGGCTTTTTGAAGACCGAGCGCATCCAGCAGCCCGGCCAGGTCAGCGGCCATATCGTCGATGGTGTAAGGGGATTCGATGGTGGTAGATTGGCCAAATCCGCGCAGGTCGGGGAGAATCAGGTCGAAGTGGGTATCCAGCAGCGGGGCGATATCCTGCCAGATATGGTGGTCGAGCGGATAGCCGTGTATCAGCACCAGTGGTGTGCCGCTGCCCTGGCGCTCGTAAGCAATTTGGAGATCGTTGATGATGATTTTTTCCAAAGTTTTTCCTTTTTTGAAAGTGGGGCGCACCTGCAAGGTGCGCCCCACTCGATTAGCCTGTTCGTTTGGTGCCGTCCAGCCAGCCACGGGCGTAGGCCAGGGCTTCTTCGCGTGTGGAAAGTTTGCCAGCGGCCTGGTTTTCGCGGATTAGTTCCAGCAGCAGGCCAATGTCTCGGCCCGGTTTCATGTTCAGTTCGTTGATCATGTCGTTGCCGTTGACAAGCTGTGGTGGGGCGATGATTTCTTCAGGTTTTTCGTAGTAAGCTTCCAGCAAAGTGCGGCAGACATCCAGCGCGGCTATCCAGGTTTCCTGTGTGAGGGTGTGATCGTAAGTGGCACGCAAATCGGCCAGTGAGAGCAGGATAATGTCGATGCCAGCCGGGCCGGTTTCGCGGAAGTAGCGGTAGATGGCTTTGCGTGAAACATCCTTGCCTTCGGCGGCCCGGCGGGATGTGTGGAAGTGCACCCGCATGTGGTTGCGAATGATGGTTTTTAGCCGGTCGAGTTCATCATTGCTCAGGTGCAGGGCCATGCCGCGTTTGGTGGCGATGATGGAGCCTTTTTCATCATGGCCGAAGAAACGGATGCGCTGGTTTTCATCCATGCTGCGGGTTTCGGGTTTGCAGACATCATGGTACAGCGCGGAGAAGAACAGCAACGCGCGCGCCGAGCGGTCTGTGTTCAGGTTGTCGGCCAGGTGTTGGGTCAGTTGGGTGCGGAAGCGTCCCAGGCGCAGCACGAGCAGGCCGTTGAGCAGGTCGGCGTTGCTTTTTTCTTCGTTGTATGCGGAAGATAATAGGGTCAGGATATCTTCGAGATGGCGCAAAACTGCCAGGGTGTGAGTCCAGATATCGTGAACGTGCGGGGATGACTGCGCAACTCCTTTCAGGGCGGGCAGTTCGGGCAAGATGACTGGCAGGATGCCGAGCATCTCCATGGCGCGGAGGGAAGCATCGGGGCGGGGGCCTTCGAGTATCTTGAAGATTTCGTCGCGCAGCCGTTCCGCCGAGATATTCCCCAGCAATTGGGTGGACTCTTTCATCCATTTGCGTGTGGATGACTCGATGGTGAAACCAAACGCTGCGGCCTGGCGGATGGCACGCAAGATGCGGATGGGGTCGTCGCTCAGGCTGGTTTCGGAGCAGGCCCGCAGGGTTTTGTTCCGCAGATCATTGACGCCGCCCAGCGGGTCGATGGGGTGCTCAGTTTGCAGTTCGTAGGCGATGGCGTTGATGGTGAAGTCGCGCCCGCGCAGGTCGGATTCCAGGTCGGGGCCGCGAAAACCGGCAAAGTCGAGGATGGTGCGGTTGTCGTTTTCGATGATGACTACTCGGCCGGTGTCGTTTTCTTCATCAAGCGGGTAAAAGGCAGCGTTCAGGCGGTTGGCTATTGTGCGCGCCATGGCGATGGCGTTTTGGGGAACGGCAAAATCGAGATCGTGGGAAGTGCGGTTTAGCAGGTGATCGCGCACAGCCCCACCTACCAGGTAAATGGGCTGGTCGGTGGCGGCGCGAATGGCGTCGATCAGGGGGGAGTGGAATAAATCTGGGTTGGGTGTCATATAAATAAGCTCTGGAACTTCTTTAAATCGCAGGCAGCGGGCGGCCAGTTCAGCTTCGGCGCGAGTCGCGCCCTGGGCGATGATGCGCCCACGCACGCGGGCCACCCAGCGCCCTGCGTATGCTGAATCTGGTTGGTTTTTCCCGTGTGCATCTGTCATAGGTGTTTAGGCGGGCTGGTTGTATTTGCTCAGGTCAACTACGCCAACAAAGCGCAGGTTGCGGTAGTAATCGTCGATATCGAGGCCGTAGCCGAATACGTATTTGTTAGGGATGATGAATCCACAGTAATCAACCGGAACCGGGGTTTCGCGGCGTTCAGCCTTGTCAAGCAGGGCACAGACCTTGAGGCTCTTGGGGTGGCGGGTTCCAAGCATCTCTAGCACGTGGGCGATGGTGTGGCCGCTATCGATGATATCTTCTACGAGCAGCACGTTACGGCCCTCGATGTTGGTCTGGAGGTCATAGGTGACGCGCACATTGCCAGTGGATGAGTAGCGTCCAACACCGTATGATGAGACGGCCATGCAGTCGATGGCGTGCGGCACGGTAACGTAACGCATCAGGTCAACCAGGAAGGGCAGAGCACCGCGCAGGATGCAGATCAGCACAAGGTCTTCGCCCTGGTAATCACGGCTGATTTCCGCGCCCAGTTCTGCTACGCGCGCATTAAGGGTTCTTTCATCGATCAAAACTTCGGCCAGGAATTCTTCGTATGATTGCATGAGTTTTCTCCAAAAGGAATTGGTACTCTTCCATATTAGTGTGGCGGCAGTAGGGGCGACCCGCCCATCGCAAAAATCACAGTTTTATGCCGGGATTCTCTGCAGAATTGCGCCAAATAATGCCATGAAGGGTCGCCCTTACGGGTTTTTACACCAAAAATGGTGAGCCGGGATTGTGTAGGGGCGGAAGCAGAGCTTCCGGACTTCAAAATTAGCGTGGGACTTGGTGATGGGCGCGGCAGCGGGCTTCGTATAATTCGGATGCCCCAACAATGACCACTGGATCGTGATAGTTCGCCGGGTTCCCGTTAACCAGGCGCTGCGTCCGGCTGGCAGGTTCGCCACATACAATGCAAATAGCCTGGAGCTTGGTCACCTGTTCGGCTTCAGCCATCAAGACGGGCATGGAGCCAAACGGCTCGCCGCGAAAATCCTGGTCAAGCCCAGCCACCAGTACGCGGATCTTCCTTTCGGCCAACTGGTGAGCCACTTCGACAATGCCATCATCCAGGAACTGGGCTTCATCGATACCAACAACGGTAGTATCGACATCCACCAGCCCGAGAATATCAGCCGAATTTTTCACCGGGACAGCGTCGAACTCATTCCCGGCGTGAGATGTGACTTTTTCGACCGCATAGCGATTATCGATGGCGGGTTTGAACACTTGCACTTTTTGGCGGGCGATCACTGCCCGGCGCAGGCGGCGGATGAGTTCATCGGTTTTTCCGCTAAACATGGAGCCGCAAATGATTTCAAGGGAACCGTGAATATGACGCATAATCTCCTCAACAAGCCAGATATAGCAAAACAGGCAGATGCTCATCGCATCTGCCTGTCAAGTTTACCTGAAAAGCCTCGTTTTAGGCGGCTTCGGCGGCGGATTCGGGAACATCATATCCCATGCCGCGCAGTTTCTTCTTGATATCGATGAGCGCCTTGCGGCCAAAGCCCTCGACTGCCAGCACGGCATCGTCGCCCTGGCTGAGCTTGGCGAGGAATTGACCGACTTCGGTGATCCCAGCTTCGGCAAGCGCTTTGGTTGGGCGGGTACCAAGCTCAAGCTCGCTGATGGCGCGCTTGGGCGATGTCTTGGCATTGGCTTTGGCAGTCTGCTGCTCTACGTATTCGGCGCGAGCTTGCAGTTTCTTGTAGAAACGATCAACCTGGCCTTCAACGTCCAACATACGAGCCTGTTCGCCAGAGAAGAAGGGGTGGCACTTGGAGCAGACTTCAACATGCAGGTCTTTGCGAGTGGAACCGGTGGTCCAGGTATTGCCGCAAGAAGCGCAGACAACCTTGGCATCGGTGAAATATTTCGGGTGGATTTGAGCTCTCATTTTAGACAGTCCTTACGCCGCTACAGGTTCGGCTTCAACTTCGAGCAACTCAGCGGGAACGACATTCACGCGTTTGCGGCCATGCACAACATCAAAAACCACCACACCATCAATCGTGGCGAAGAGGGTGTCATCCTTGCCGTGACCGACATTCAGGCCCGGTTTGATGTGGGTGCCATGCTGGCGAATTAAAATGTTGCCGGAAAGAACAAATTCACCGGCATAGCGTTTGACGCCCAAACGCTGGGAATTGCTATCACGTCCGTTGCGGCTTGCGCCGCCACCTTTCTTGTGAGCCATAGTTACCTCTCTTACTTTTCAATCTTTTCAATGGCAAGGCGCGTATACTGCTGGCGATGGCCGGTCTTCTGGCGAATGCGCTTTTTGGGGCTATAGGTGAAGTTAACCGTCTTTTCGCCTTTGAAGTGTTCGACGACGGTGGCTTGCACTGAAGCACCACTGACATGGGGCTTGCCAACGGTGACATCATCACCATCTACCAGCAACAACACACTCGCGAGCGTGATGCTGTTGCCAGGTTCATTTTGAAGGAGGTCCACCTCAATGGTCCCGCCTTCGACGGCTTTAAACTGCTTGCCGCCGCTTTCAACAATAGCGTATTTCATGTTTACCTTTCTCCTGGTCTTTGCTTTGCCACAAATCTCGCGTCATCGCCAGAATGCGGGAAAGCCGGGATTATACAAGCGTCTGCCCCAGACAAACTTACTGCCGGGGCAGGGCGAAGCAATATTATACTACAGCGGAAAGGTGTGTCAACGGTTGGGAAAATTGGATTTTTTGTCCCATCAACGTTCACCGGTTTTTGGAATCTTTACCATACCTTTACCATCCTCCACCCAACTCATGGTATCTTAACGCCCATGAAAAAACTCTCCCGCCGTGACTTTATCCGCCTGATGGGCCTGGGAGCCGGGGCGGCCGCCCTGAACGCCTGCCAGCCCATCCTGAACCTGCCCGCTGCTCCCACCTCCACATTGATCCCACCCACATTGGCGGTTACAACAGCGCCGCGCCCTCCGCTCGAATTCACCTTGCGCGCCGACAAAGGCGAAGCCAGCATCCTTTCGGGCACAAAAACGCGTGTCTGGCAGTATCACCCCACCGTCACCGGCGGCGATGAGAACGCCATTCAAACCCTCCCCGGCACTTATCTCGGCCCCATCATCCACGCCTGGCGTGGGCAAACCCTGCGTGTGCATCTCGAAAACGCCCTGCCCGAACCGACCATTGTCCACTGGCACGGATTGCGCATCCCCGAAGAAGCCGATGGCCACCCGCGTCTCGCCATAGACACGGGCCAGACATACGATTACGAATTCACCATCGTCAACCGCGCTGGAACCTATTGGTTTCACCCGCATCCGCACATGCGCACCGGCGCACAGGCCTATTTTGGCATGGCCGGGCTGTTGATCATCCACGATGATGAAGAACAGGCCGCCGGGCTGCCTTCCGGCGCGTTCGATCTGCCGCTGGTCATCCAGGATCGCGTTTTTGATGCCGACAACCAGCTTCTCTACAACGCCAGCATGATGGATGCCATGCAAGGCTTCCTGGGTGATACAGTGCTGGTCAACGGCCAGGCCAATTTCAGGCTGCCAGTTGCAGCACAGCCTCATCGCTTGCGGCTGCTGAATGGTTCCAACGCGCGCATTTACAAACTGGCTTTTAGCGACGGTTCGCCATTGACCGTCATCGGCAGCGATGGCGGCCTGCTCCAGACGCCGGTCACGCGCGAGTATGTGGCCCTTGCCCCAGCCGAGCGGGTGGAATTGTGGGTCGATTTTTCACGCTACAAACAGGGCGAAACGGTCAAACTTATCAGCCAGGAATTTGTTTCTAGCACAGAAGGCATGATGGGGGGCGGAATGGGGATGGGCGGCCTTCCACAGGGGATTCCGCTTAATTTGGCGGAGTTTTCTATCGAGCAAGAAGCCACCGATTCACCCGCCCTGCCGCCTGCCCTTTCGAACCCAAACTTTGACCACCCCGAAGATTCTTCCGCTGCGCGCCGCTTTGAATTTGCCATGCAGGGGATGATTGGCACCATCAACGGCCTGCAATTTGATATGGAAAACGTGACCGATAATGAAACCGTTAAAGCAGGCGCACTCGAAACCTGGGAATTTGCCAACATTCCAGGCCGCGGGATGGGCATGATGGGCAATATGGCCCAGCCGCACCCGGTGCACATGCACGGAGTCCAGTTCCAGGTACTCTCACGCAAGGTGGATTCGGCCTACCAGTCCATGGCCGACACCCTGTCTGCTGGTTTTGTGGATGACGGCTGGAAAGACACCGTGCTGACCCTGCCGGGTATGACGGTGCAGGTGTTGGTGCGTTTCAGCGAATATACCGGGCTTTATATGTATCATTGTCATAACCTGGAGCACGAAGATAATGGCATGATGCGCAATTTTCGCGTGGCGTAATGAAACTGTATTACAAAAAGGGAAATTCAACACGGTAAAGATTCGTCTGACAATTAACATTATGCTATAATATTGACAATGTTACGTTTCGTCCCAGCCAGCTGGGGCCGGGCGGATGAAATGTAAGTTACAGGCTTGATGGAGAACTCCCCCGTTTCTTGACAATTCAAATTTAACCGTTCCACATAAGCGGGGCGGTTTGTTTGTATTCCATCCTATCTCCCACATCGAAAAGAAAACAATGAACATACTTGAACTTGAAAATAAACCTTTGGCAGACTTGCGTTCTATAGCTGTTAAAGAGTTTGGCATTCAAACTGCCAACCGTATGAAGAAAGAGGCGCTGATTTTGCGCCTCAGGCAGGAGGAGGCTTCGCGAGAAGGGTTGGAAATTCGCGGTGGCATTCTCGAAATCATGGACGAAGGTATTGGTTTCCTGCGTTCCACACGTTACAACATCAGCGACGAAGACATTTATGTCTCACAGGCACAGTTGCGACGTTATGATCTTCGCTCTGGAGACCTGGTTATCGGCCATGTGCGCCCGCCGCGCGATTCAGAACGGCACTGGGGGCTTCTAAAAGTAGAAAGTGTCAATGGCACCGACCCAGAAGATGCCCGCTTTAGACCCAAGTTTGAAAATCTCACCCCCATTTTTCCCGACAAACGCTTTGACCTTGAAACCAGATCTGATGTTTACGCCACCCGGCTGATCAACCTCGTTGCGCCAATTGGGCGCGGGCAGCGCGGGCTGATAGTTTCGCCGCCCAAAGCCGGGAAAACCACAATCTTAAAGCAAATTGCCAACTCCATCTCAACCCAATACCCTGATGTTCACTTAATGGTAGCTTTAATCGGCGAACGCCCCGAAGAAGTGACCGATATGGATCGCTCGGTGGATGCCGAAGTGATCGCATCCACCTTCGATGAACCAGTCACATCCCATGTCCGCACCGCCGAGATCGCGCTAGAGCGCGCCAAACGCATCGTGGAAGGTGGTCGCCACGTGGTCATCCTGATGGATTCCATCACCCGCCTGGCACGTGCCTACAACCTGACGGTCAACCCGTCTGGCCGCACCCTGTCGGGTGGTATGGATCCCTCGGCATTGTACCCGCCCAAGCATTTCTTTGGCGCAGCCCGCAACCTGGAAGAGGGCGGCTCACTCTCAATTGTGGCCACCTGCCTGGTGGATACCGGCTCCCGCCTCGATGATGTAGTTTATGAAGAATTCAAAGGCACCGGCAACATGGAATTGCACCTCTCGCGCAAACTCCAGGAACGTCGCATCTTCCCGGCTGTTGACATCGAACGTTCCTCCACCCGCCGCGAAGACCTGCTGCTTGGCCCGGACATTCTCCAGCGCGCCTGGACGATGCGCCGCATGTACATCCAGATGATCACACCCCCGCCCGGTGGCGCTGGCATGGATCAATCTGTGGCGACAGAAGCCATCGTAAATCGCATGTCCAAGACCAAAAGCAACCAGGAATTCTTAGAAACCCTTCATGAAAGCATGTAGCCCGGCGAAGATGGCATTATAATTTTTGCCGGTGATTATATGGAACTTCCTCAAACGCAATCCCGCTGGTTTAATATTATCAGCTGGGGGATAACTATCCTGATTGTTGTCGGCTTGTTCGGATTCACGTTTTGGAAATTGCAAAACCCGACGATGGTTTCAGCCGCCCCGGTAGCGCTAGCTCAACCGACCAGGGCAGCTGATCCTGCCGCTGCTGGGCAGGCCTACCTGCCAGTTCCTTCCGCAGCAATCAGCCGCAACCTGACCCTCAAAACGCTCATCCCAGAACGACCGCGTTATGCAGTTGTGCAGCATACCGTTGCGCGTGGAGATGCGCTTGTTCGCATTGCCAAAGATTTCAACATCAAGCCTGAAACCCTTTTGTGGGCCAACTATACTGTGCTGGAAGACGATCCACACAGCCTGAAGCCTGGGCAGGAACTCAGCATCCCGCCAACCGATGGGCTACTCTATGAATGGAAAGAGGGCGACACCATCGAGAAAATCGCCGCTGCCTACCAGGCCAAATCTGAAGACATCATCAACTGGCCCGGTAACAACATCGACCTGACCAATCCACAATTCAAAGCCGGGACGCTGGTCATGATCCCCGGCGGTTGGCGCGAATCGAAAACCATCACCCTTCCCACTGTTTCACGTGGGCGCGGAACAGGCACCGCCAGCACGGGCGGCAGCGCCTGCGGTGGCGGCCCGGTCGGCAGCGGGTTCATCTGGCCTGCCGGGAATCACTTCCTTTCAGGCAATGACTACTTCTCCGGCCACCTGGCCATCGACATCGCCGCTGGGGAGGGTGCGCCAATCTATGCCGCAGCTTCTGGCGTCGTCACCGTAGCGGCAGGCGGCTGGAATGGCGGCTACGGCAACGTCATCCAGGTTGACCATGGCAACGGCTACGTCACCCTGTACGCTCACTTGAGTCAGATCAACGTCAGCGTTTGCCAGGGCGTAGGCGCAGGCCAACTGATCGGCTTATCGGGCAATACCGGCAACTCCTTTGGCGCGCACCTGCACTTTGAAGTGCGCCAGGGCGGCAGCAACATCAACCCCTGGTACGTGCTGCCATAATCGATAAAAAATAACCTGGCAGGTTTTAGCCTGCCAGGTTTTGCATTAATCATGGACGAAACTTCCCTTCGAAACACTCTTTCTGACCTGCCCATCGGCGGCATTCGCTATTTCGAGCGCACTGGCTCCACCAATGACGAAGCCCTGGCATGGGCTTCCAGCGGCGCGCCCGATCTTTCGCTCGTGCTCGCCAACGAACAAACCAGTGGGCGGGGGCGTATGGGGCGCAAATGGCACACCCCGCCTGGCGCGGCACTGGCATTCAGCCTGGTGTTATCTCCCAATAGCTTTGAGCGTGAACATACCAGCCTGTTTTCAGGCCTGGGCTCGCTGGCATTGATCGACACCCTGCAAACATTTGGCATCCAGGCCCGCATCAAATGGCCCAACGACGTACTCATCCGGCGTCATAAAGTCGCAGGTGTGCTGGTAGAAGCCGTCTGGCTGGGAGATGAAATCGACAACCTGGTGCTGGGGATGGGCATTAACATCACTCCGGGCGCTCTCCCGCCACCAGACAAGCTGACCTTCCCCGCCACCTGCATCCACGCCGAGGGGGCATCCCGCCCCGATCGCTTAACCCTGCTCAAAGCCTTCCTGAAAGCATTTCTTGTCCGACGGGCCGCCATTGCATCTGAAACATTCCTGCGCGACTGGGAAAATGCCCTGGAGTTTCGTGGAGAAACCGTCCGCGTGTGGGTTGGGGAGGGGCAGCAAACCCAGGGCCAGGTGGAAGGCCTCGAAACGGATGGCAGCTTGCGGCTTCGTCTCTCCAATGGCCTGATCCATCCGGTGCGCTTCGGCGAAGTCCACCTGCGCCCGTTGTGATATACTTTTGAAAGTAATTCCTACTGGTTTTTGCATAGAATTACCGCATCTGGCAAAACGAGGCACCCATGTTCAACGATTTTAGCAACCAAGACGACAAATCATCCTTTTTCCAGGATGGCGAAGCCGAAAAAATGCTTGATTCTGGCCCGCAAAAGGCCGCCAAAAAAGGCTTCAAATTTAATAGCAACAAATTCCTGGGCATGAACGCCCAACAGCGCTTTATCCTTGCGGCTTTGCTGCTGGTCATGGTGTGCACCCTGGGCACCATGTTGCTGATGGTGACTGGCAGTATTATGCCATGAGTTGCGTGTAGTACTAAAGAAAAACTCCCGCCAGAATTCTGGCGGGAGTTTTTCTTTAGTGAAGGAAGCTACCAGCCTCCAAACAGGTCACAGCAGCCCCGGTTGTTGCTGTGGCGTGATAGATTCTCCGTTGCCGTTTGCGCCGACTGCTTTCAAGTCAGCGTTGGCGATGCGCGCCAGGGCCGCCACGCTATCTGTCGCGCCCAGGCGGATCATGCGCACACCGCGCGTCGAGCGCCCGGCTTCTTTGATGGCTTTGACCTTCAGGCGCAGGATAATGCCGTTGGTTGAGATGATGGTGACATCGTCCGATTGTTGGACTACGCGCGCCGATGCAATTTTGCCAATAACCGGGATGGATTTTTGGTCGATGGTGGTGACACCGCCACCCGCCCGCCCTCGCGCTGGATACTGCTCGAGCGGCGTTTGCTTCCCGAAGCCTTTTTCGGTGACCACCAGCAGCGCGCCGCCTTTTTCAACCACTTCCATACTGGTGACTTTATCGCCCTTGCCCAGGCGGATACCCTGTACGCCGCCTGCGCCGCGTCCCATCGAGCGCACATCTTCTTCAGCAAAGCGCAGAGCCTGCCCGCCTTCGGTGACAATCAAAATTTCATCTGAGCCGCTGGTGAGGTGCGCCCAGCCCAACTCGTCGCCGCTATCCAGTCCCATCGCAATCAGGCCGGAAGGCCGCACCGCAGCGAATTCTTCCAGGTCAACACGTTTAACACGTCCCTGGCTGGTAGCCATGAAGCAATATCCATGCGATGTGAAGCTGGCAACGGCTACCATGGCTGTAACTTTTTCGCCTGGCTCAAGCGCGAGCACGTTATAGATGGAAATACCCTTACCGGTTCGATCAGCATCTGGGATCTGGTAAACCTTCTCGCTGTAGACTTTGCCCTTATCTGAGAAAAACAGCACAGTTTGGAGGGTGCGTGCCGGGAACATGAACAGCACTTCATCTTCTTCTTTGGTGGTGTGTCCCATCACGCCCTTACCGCCAATGGATTGGGACTTGTAGGCGGCGGCGCTGGTGCGTTTGATGTATCCGCGCTGGGTGAGGGTGATGAGGACGGCTTCATCCTGCACCAGGTCTTCTTCGCGCAATTCTTCTTTCACATCGCCAGCGATGCGGGTGCGGCGCTCATCGCCGAATTTTTCGGAAAGTTCGCGCAAATCGGTCTGGAGCAGCCCGAGGATTTTCTTAGGGTTGGCGAGCAGATCTTCGAGATAATCGATTTGAATCTTGAGATTGCGGGCTTCTTCTTCGATCTTCCAGCGTTCGAGGGCCGCCAGGCGTCGCAATTGCATGTCGAGGATGGCCTGGGCCTGGAGTTCACTCAAGTTGAAACGGGAAACCAGTTTGGATTTGGCATCGTCGGCATCATCAGCCTGGCGAATGGTCTGGATAACGGCATCCAGGTTGGCGAGGGCGATCAGCAATCCATCCAAAATGTGGGCGCGCGCCCGCGCTTTTGCCAGTTCGAAACGGGTGCGGCGCTCGATCACTTCGACGCGATGATCGATGAAGATGTGCAGGGCGCGTTTGAGCGTCAGGGTGCGCGGTTCGCCGTTGACCAGGGCCAGCAGCTGCACACCAAAGGTGGATTGCAGGGCGGTGTATTTGTAAAGCTGGTTGAGCACTTTTTTGGGCTGTGCGCCGCGTTTGAGTTCGATGACGATGCTCATGCCGCGCTGGTCGCTTTCATCGCGCAAATCTGAGATTTGGTCGATTTTGTCTTCGCGCACGAGTTCGGCGATGCGCTCGATTAGGGTGGCTTTGTTTACCTGGTAGGGGATTTCGGTGATGATGATCTGCTGGCGGCCGGCTTTGGCCATATCCTCGATGGTTGCCATGCCGCGTAGCACCAGGCGGCCTTTGCCGGTGGAGTAGGCGTGCAGGATGCCTTCGCGCCCGATGATGATGCCGCCGGTGGGGAAATCGGGGCCGGGGATGAATTCCATCAGTTTTTCAACTTCAATATCATCCACGTTGTCGTAGTTGTCGATCATGTAGTTGATGGCGCTCGCCAACTCTCGCAGGTTGTGTGGCGGGATGTTGGTGGCCATGCCGACGGCGATGCCGGATGAACCATTCAGCAGCAGATTTGGCGCTCGAGACGGCAGCACCAGCGGCTCCTGGAGTGATTCGTCAAAGTTGGGGCCAAAGTTGACGGTGTCTTTGTCAATATCCCCCAGCATTTCTTCGGCGAGGCGGTTTAATCGTGCTTCGGTATAACGCATAGCAGCCGGGGGGTCGCCATCCACCGAGCCGAAGTTGCCCTGGCCCTCGACCAGCAGGTAGCGCATGGAGAAATCCTGGGCCATGCGCGCCATACTTTCGTAAACAGCAGCGTCGCCGTGTGGGTGGTACTTGCCCAGCACTTCGCCGACGATACGGGCGGATTTTTTATATGAGCTGTTGGCACGGATGCCCATATCGTGCATGGCGAAGAGGATGCGCCGATGTACGGGCTTGAGACCATCACGCGCATCGGGCAGGGCGCGGGCAACGATAACGCTCATGGCGTAGTCGAGATAGGCATCGCGCATCTGGGTGTCAATATCTACTTGTTGGATGTTACCGATTTCCATTACTCTACCTCGGACGGTTATCAACATACCACGCAACACAGGAATTAGCTCCCGTGTTGCGTGGTGCAGTGATCATTTGGGGATAAAATTCAGCCTTCTAATTATACCAAAACGCTTGCCAAAAAATTGCGATATGGCTATAATACTGCGGCTGTCCAATAAAGGACACATTCGGGGCGTGGCTCAGCCCGGTAGAGCGCACGGTTCGGGTCCGTGAGGTCCCGCGTTCAAATCGCGGCGCCCCGACAAATGGCAACCGCAGTACACAAGGTTCGTAGAAATAGCAATCCTTGTGTACTGCGGTTCAAATTTGGGGAATTTTGCCAGTACCGCATATCCCACAGTTTTTGTAACCGAAGTGACGAAAAAAACGGGAAGTATTTATCATCCGATGAATACTTTTATCATCCTTTTCGTTTACTAACCGGAGTACAAAAGTCTATGAAAAAAACACAATTTACGATGGAACAGGCCAAAGAAGGCTATTTCCTGAATGCAGCTGCACGGGGGTTATCGGAAAGCACGCTACGCGATTACGATAATACCATCAATAAATTCATTGACCAGGTTGGCGCTACCACGCCGATTGATACGGTCACAACCCAGGATGTGGAAGAATTCCTGGTGTCTTTTGATCACCTGAGCAAGAAAACGCTCTTGAACTACCACACCGGCCTTTCGGCCATGTGGCGTTGGGCATTGGATGAAAAGCTGGTTGAAAGTAACATCGTACGCGCCATCAAGCCGCCCAAGCCGGAATCGCGCGCGATAGTGCCTTTTACCGAGACGGAGTTGAAGCTCCTGCTGGGGGCGCTGGAAAAATCCAAGCCGTATACCCGCCCGGGCAAACGTCTGTGTGATCACAGCATTCCCGGTGCGGATCGTAACAGGGCAATCATCCTGCTGCTGGTGGATACCGGGTTACGGGCATCAGAACTGTGTGACATCAAAATTGAAGATGTTGACACGCGCAATACTCGTATTCGGGTATTGGGCAAAGGCTCCAAAGAACGCGCCGTTAAATATTCATCGCGGACAGGGCAGGCTATCTGGCGCTATCTTGCGAGCCGCCCGGATGTGCGCCCATCTGATCCGTTGTTCGCTACCCTGGATGGGTATTCAATGGACAGGGACAACCTTCGTCACCTGCTGGATACCATCGGCGAGCGCGCCAAAGTGCCGGATGTTCACCCGCATCGTTTTCGTCACACCTTTGCTGTGCAGTTTTTGCGCAATGGCGGTGATCCGTTCACGCTACAGGATATGCTCGGCCACTCTACGCTGGATATGGTGAAACGCTATATCCACCTGGCACAATCGGATGTAGATGCTGCCCACCGTCGCGCCAGCCCGGTGGATAATTGGCGCTTGTGATTTGGCGATGCAAGCAAAAATACTCATTGCATTAACATATCAACGATCTTTCTTTGTAGAAAGCCCCGTTGCAGGTGTTTCTTAGCAATTCCAAATTTGGGCAAAACGTTGTATTCAAAAGCCCACAAAGCAGAAAACTACCGAATTCAGAAGCATTTTGGTAAAAACTTGTCGAAAACGGTTCGGATTCTTGGTTGAAAAAGCTTGACAACAGCCCATGGTGTTGTAAAATATAGCAGTGTTGCGTTCCCGGGGATGATTCCGCCAATTGGTTACTCCTACATATAAAATGCGCTCCCTTTTCAGGGGGCGCATTTTTTTTTGCGATTTAGGAGAAAACATGACATCTTCCTCATTCTGTACTGGCTCAGCTAGTTTCAATTGCAACAGTGCTGTGATCGTCGGCAAAAAAACAGGCAGGATTTTTTATTATCCAACAGGTTATGATTCCAGTCAGGCTGGATCTGATTTGTGCGCATATCTACAGCCCGATAACGCATCGCCTGTTCGCTTGGTGTTTCGTGGTGAATTAGCCACTCATGCACAGGCAGTTTTGGAATCGGGATGGCGTTTTCGGGTCAAGGGCCAATTCTACTTGCGCAGTGTGCCAGGTGCACGAGGAACATTGGAAATGGTGGTTGATAAAATTGAATGCTTGCAATAATTATTTTCCAGGATGTGCATTCGCTGTCTCAATCGCGCCATCTGTGAAATATTCCAACCATCTGAAGCCATCCACCAAGTTCATACGCGATTTTCCTGATACATCATTGCGTTCAAAGCTAGTTTATATGTTTTTTAATGAACCACGTGCTCCCTGGCTGAAAATTTTCAGATACTGACACAATCCGATTGTTCTATCCTTTTTCCAATATCTATACCCCTGTTGAATACATCCTGCATCCCAATGCTGCTTTAGCCTGCCGGATGCGATACAAACCACCGCCTTTAGAATCATAATTTTTCAGGTAGTGGTTTCTCTACCGCAAAGTTTTAAATCTACTGGCTTAAGCCGGTAATGTTTCAGCTAGTATGAACATGTAGTCTAGGAAAATCACATTAGAGGAAAAAATTTATTGTTCAAAATCTACATAATAGGTAATCAAAAACACTCCCACTGTTTTAGGAGTGTTTTTGATTACCAACTCATAAAATGAGATCAAATTTCCATCCTTATCAACTTGTTTTCTGGGCTTTTTTACGCTTTACCTTTGAGAGTGCCAGGGCATATAGATCATCGATATCATCTTTGTCTAACTCGGGAAGCAAAGCCAGGAAATTCAAACTCTGCTCATCAAGAACGGGCACCGGTGGAAGATAGCCAGCCTGCCGAAAAACTTCGTCGGGCTGTATGTGCAAAGCATGAGCAATCGCATCTAGAGTTTGCGGGGCAGGCTTGCGCTCTCCGTTTAAAATCCGACTAATTACTGCTGGAGCTTTCCCAGACAATCTAGACAGATCAGCGGGAGAAAGACCTCTGCTTTTAAGTTCATTTGCCAGCCAGTCAGGGAAATTTACCATTAGACAAATATAGCATTTGTCTAGTTACTCTTGGGTTTCAAATTGTTACCGCTTGACAATTGTACAATGCGTATGATACTATTTGGTTGTCAGTCGGTAACAAAAATAATTAAGATTGTTTATTCACCAGATGGAGTTTTCGAGTGAGAAAAAACATACCGCCCGTGATGATCAGTGCATAGACAGGGCCTTTTTGTACCGCAAGCAAAAATGTCCCAGCTGTGATGATCGTTGCACTGGCGATGATGCCCCATAATACGCGGGGCGTAGCGCTTTCCGTAGGAGAAAATAACCAACGACCCAAGCTAGAAGTTGTAACCACTTCTTTATTTGGGAGTATCGGCCACCTTTTTTCGATCTTTATTACTGCGGTTCGAGAAAAAACGCGCATTTTCGAGCATGATTTCCCGCTCTTCATCGCTGGCATCCTTGAATAGCTTGACCCACTCCAGCAAAGTTGGAGACCAATCTTCTTGATCATAAGTTGGTTGCAAAATCCCGGCAGCCCTAAATACAGTTTCTTCGGGAAGCTTCAATGCACGGGCGATTTTTGAGCAAACATCTTTCCCTGGTTTTCTGCTTCCCGCATAAATATGACTGATAGCAGACTGACTGATATCGGCATGGCGAGATAAATCAGCCCGTGACCAATTGCGCTTGTTCAGTTCGTTTTCGAGCCAATCGACAAATGTTTCCATTGGAAAGTATTATTTCACAAATGTGGTTTACTATGGTAATTTCGTGCTTGACAAAAGTATATCCTGAATATAGACTTTACTTCTGTAAAGTCACCTTGATACGAGCGAGGTTGAAAATGCCCCACCCAAAAGAAACCTGGATGAGCCTGAGAGTTCCGCAAAAGTTGAAAGCTGAGGTCACTATCCTAGCTGCACTAAAACAAAAGCCGATTTACAGCTTTGTAGGCGAAATGCTTGAAACATGGAAAGCTATTCATGGCATTGAAAATCTTGAAGGTATGTTACCAGAGATGACTTCACTGAATGATAATCCTACTTTCATGGTTGAGGAAAAAGAGTAATGCCAAAACGGAATTATACCGATGTACTAAAAAACGTGCGCCCAAATTCCGCCCGGGCTTACACCCAAACATGGAACGATCTGGCGAAATATTTAGGGGGCGAGGAATATTTAGCTTCGCTTTCCGAATCTGATGTACGTGCATGGGTAGACAATATGTTGGAACGCAAACTGTCAGCATCCACAATTCGTACACGGTTGGCAGCGGTTGCGGCCTTATTTGATCCACAGGATGATCCGACACGAGGCATTGAACGGCCAACAACGAACGTGAACGAAACGATTCGTCTGACGCCAGCTGAAATTACGCGGCTGATACGCGATATTGACATTCGTTCAGCGAGCGGTTCACAAGATTTTGCACTGTTGTCGTTGCTATTGCTGAGCGGTTGGAATGTTGAACGGGTCACAAAGCTAACCTGGGGGGATTTCACGATTCGTCATGGTCGTCCCCATCTACGTGTTGATGTCCGCGAATACTTACCTATCCCACAGGCAGTTTGGGCTGCGTTGGCTGCGACGGCCCGCCAGCTCTATGGAAGCACTTCCTTGCTCCACGATTCCAGGTTGTTTGTCGCCCTGGCAGGATTTCCTGGGAATCCCGCCCCAGAAAATCCTCGTGACCGCTCGCCGCTTTCTCCACAAGAAGTGAATCGGCGGATTGATCGCTACGCAAAGTTGGCCGGGCTGGAGGCACATATCACTTCCCGCAACCTGGCTGTTACTGGTCGCGAATTGGGCATTAATACAATTTCTGCTCTGCTCGAAAAAGCGAATTCTCACACCCGATCCACCACCCCGACAGATAGCCTTCGCCTTTGGCGGAGTGTCACACGTGGGTAGATTCTAACCCCCAAAGTTTTCTCAAATAAGGAGGCCCCCAACACCAAATTAGCCACAACAAATAATCATTAATGCACAGTAACAAAAAACGAGCATCCCACAGCCTGGCAGCCCGGATGCTCGTTCACCAGCAAAACACACGGACGTGTTGAACGCCTGCGTGCCGCTATTTCTATTGTACCAGACCGGATTTTTATGACAACCACTTCCCCACGAACCACCCTTCTCTTGCTCTTCCTGACGCTGTCCATCACGGCCTGCTCAGACGGCAAGCCAACCAGTATACCGGTTATGCAAGTCGTTGCTCGCGCTGCGATGAGCGATCTCACCAGCCTGCCGCCACTCCCATCCCCCGCCAAAACAGAAATACCTGCCAACCCGCGCCATAACTGCCGCGTGGTTGTGGCACACCTGCACCTGCGAGCTGCGGCCAGCGAGATATCGCCGGTGGTGGGCTACCTGGCCCAGGGTGACACACTCACCCTGGATGCTGTTGCCCCGGTTGGCAACTGGGTCGCCGTTACTGCCGCATCGCAAAGCGGCTGGGTGAATAGCCGGTACACCAACTGCCCGAAATCGGCTAACCAGTAAAAACCACTTTCGCACACAAATCAATGTGTGCGAAAAAAGGAAACGAGAAAAAATGACAACCACCCCTACACTGCAACGCATCCGCACCCGCCTGGGCCTCAC
>CAIJPN010000154.1 GCA_903822545.1 uncultured Anaerolineae bacterium
CGCCCCGCCGCCTGCCGTGCAAAAACTAAAAGCCTGGATCCAGGCTGACGAAGCGGCGAACCAGGCGCGATACGGGAGTCATCTCTACAGCGAATCCGCCCACTCGCCGCTGAAAGTGGATTCCGTTCCAGCCGCGTACAGCTCCAATTCCCTCACCCTGATGGGTTTCGAGGTCATCAACGCCTTTTTCGACACCGCTTTTGCCCGCGACCCACGTGTAATTGCCTTTGGCGAGGACGTGGGCAAGCTGGGCGATGTGAACCAGGGCTTTCGCGGGATGCAGGAGAAGTACGGCGCGCTGCGGGTCAGCGATACCGGCATCCGCGAGGCCACGATTTTGGGGCAGGCGATTGGCATGGCGATGCGCGGGCTGCGGCCGATTTGCGAAATCCAGTATCTCGATTATGTGCTTTATGCGCTGCAACTGATGTCTGACGATCTTTCGAACCTGCACTGGCGCACGGCGGGCGGGCAAAAAGCGCCGGTCATCATCCGCACGCGTGGGCACCGGCTGGAGGGAATCTGGCACAGCGGCTCGCCGATGTCGGGGATTTTGGGGCTGGTGCGCGGGATGCACGTGCTGGTGCCGCGCAACATGACCCAGGCGGCGGGTTTTTACAACACCCTGCTGAAATCGGACGACCCGGCGATTGTGGTGGAGGTGCTGAACGGTTACCGCGTGAAGGAACGCCTGCCCGACAACATCGCCGAATTCACCCTGCCGCTCGGCGTCCCGGAGATTCTCCGCCCCGGCGCGGATGTGACCATCGTCACCTACGGCGCCTGCTGCCGCATTGCGCTCGACGCCGCCGAAAAACTCTCCAAAGTGGGTATCGACGCCGAAGTGATTGATGTGCAAAGCCTGCTGCCGTTTGATTTGGGCGGGAAAATTGTCGAATCGCTCAAGAAAACCAACCGAATCCTGTTTGTGGATGAGGATGTCCCCGGCGGGACAACAGCTTACATGATGCAGCAAGTCATCGAGAAGCAGGGCGGCTACTACCATCTCGATTCCGCGCCCCAAACCCTGCCCGGCGCGCAGCACCGTCCCGCGTATGGGAGCGATGGCGATTACTGGTCGAAACCCAACGCCGAGAGCATTTTTGATGCTGTGTACGAGATGATGCACGAGGTTGACCCGGAGAGTTTCCCTGAATTCAAGTGAACAGTAAACAGTAATCAGTAATCAGTTTTTCCGACCAGACACCGATGACTGTTCACTGATTACTGATAACTGGAAGCGAGGCAGAATGAGCGAACTCGAACATGCCGCGAGTTTTCGTGATTTGAAGGTTTACCAGAAGGCCAGAAAGCTTTCGCGGGAGATTTTTGCGGTGACAAAAACGTTCCCGAAAGAGGAAATGTATTCGCTTACTGACCAGATTCGGCGTTCATCCCGGTCAATTGGTGCGAATATTGCCGAAGCCTGGGCAAAACGGCGCTACGAAAAGCACTTTGTCAGTAAATTAACCGATTCAGATGGCGAACAGCAAGAAACACAGCACTGGATTGGAGTCGCTTTTGATTGTGGTTATATTAGCGAAACACAAGGACGCGAATTCGTGGACAAATGTCTTGAAGTCGGTCGAATGCTGGGCGGAATGATATCCAAAGCCGAACTCTTTTGCGGCGAACTTCCCCTCGCAGTTCGTGAAGAATCCGCCGAATACTTTGTTTCGTCTGAAAACTGATCACTGATTACTGTTCACTGATAACTGGAGAATCTATGGCTACGAATGTTTTAGTTCCCCGACTAGGCGAAGGCGTTGATGAAGTGACGATTACCAAGTGGCTCAAGGCTGTTGGCGATACCGTCAACGAGCTCGAACCGCTGCTGGAAGTGAACACCGATAAAGTGGATACCGAAATCCCGGCCCCGGCTTCGGGTGTGGTGTTGAGCATTCACATGAACGAAGGACAGCCCGCGAAGGTGGGCGAGTTGCTGGCGGTGATTGGCGCTCAGGGAGAAAGTGCGGAAGTGCCAGGTGCTCCGGCAGTAGAGCCGAAAGTCGAAAGTCAAAAGTCAACTGAACCGACTTTCGACCTTCGACCTTCGACCTTTGACGCCCACCCTTCGACTCCGAAAGATTTGGGATTCATCTCCCCCGTTGTCGCCAAAATCGCCGCCGAGCACGGCGTCAATCTCCAGCAAATCACGGGAACCGGCCTGGGCGGGCGGATTACGAAGAATGATGTGCTTAAGTTTGTGGAAAGTGGTAAGGGGCAAGTGGTAAGCGAAAAGGTAGAAAGTAGACAAGTAGAAAGTACACAAGTCGCGCCCCGCACCCCGCACCCCGCACCCGCCAACCTGACACCTGGCGCAGGAGACACCCTTGTAAAACACACCACTATGCGCCGCTCCATCGCCACCCACATGGTCGAGTCCAAACACACCTCCCCGCATGTGCTGACCGTTATGGAGGCTGATTTATCCCGCGTCGCTGCCCACCGCGCCGCCAACAAGGAAGTTTTCGCCCGCGACGGTGTCAACCTGACTTTTACCGCCTACTTCATCTCGGCCATCGTTGCCGGGCTGAAAGCCTATCCGCTGGTCAACTCCTCTTGGAGCGATGACGGCGTTATCCTGCGCTCGGCCATCAATATTGGCATGGCCACCTCGCTTGGCGAAGATGGGCTGATCGTCCCGGTCATCAAAAACGCGGATAATCTCTCGCTGATGGGTGTTGCCCGCGCCATCAACGATCTGGCCGCCCGCGCCCGCAGCCGCAAACTCCAGCCGGATGAAGTCAAGGGCGGCACATTCACGCTCACCAATCACGGCGTCAGCGGGTCGCTGCTCGCCATGCCCATCATCAACCAACCGCAGTGCGGCATCCTGGGCATCGGCGCGATGCAAAAGCGCGTGGTGGTCGTCACCGATGAGTTTGGGCGCGACACCATCGCCATCCGCCCGATGGTCTATCTCTCCTTCGTTTTCGACCACCGCATCCTGGATGGCGCATCCGCCGATTGGTTCGTAGCGAAGGTCAAAGAGACGCTGGAAAAGTGGGTATGATGTGTACAGGTCGTTTTGCCTTACCGGAACACCAACACATCAATAAGTCGTGTATTCTCGCAAAAACGGGTGAATTTTTGCCCTGCAATGAGTGATTTCACTGCAAAAAGGTATTTTCACCACGGAGACACGGAGTTTTTAGGGTTTTCCTGGCGGAAAATTCGCGTTTTTGACAACAAACTGGCGTTTTTCTCTCTGTGACTCTGTGGTTTTATGCTTTTTGCAGTTCGCTACGGAGAAAAACCTTAAAACTCCGTGGCCCGGTGGTTTCCTGGGTTTTCCAGGCTGGTTTTGTAACCAGTAAATCTGTGCGTCTCAGCGACATTGCGTTAAGCCTTGTCCCAAAATTTTGAGAGGATGCAATAAGTCTGATAAAAACGAACAGCCTCCGGTCAAATTAGCCGGAGGCTGTTGGTTAACTTGTAGGAAATGCTATTTTACCAACCAGCTTTCTTTCTGGCAGACCGGCTCGTTGCCGGTGGTAGCGATGCAGATGGTGTAGGAATACGTGCCCATCTGTGTGATAGAAGGAACAGAGATATAGCTGGTGCCACTCCCCGAAGTGGGAGGAAAAACCAGTTCCCTGGTGATACCATCAGGTTGGAGAATAGATAGTGTGGGCTGGTAATCTTTCAGCGGCTGGTTGCTGATCTCATCCACCAGTTTCACGCCCACCACCTGTTCTGCGCCAGGGGCAAGCACCGGGCTGACTTCCCAGGCCACCAGCCGGAAGTTGGGCACGGCAAAACCAAGCAGTTTTTTATATTCATAACCAAGCGCAACAGGCTGAACCCGGGCACTTTCGGGGGCCTGTGGGTCATAATCCAGGCAGTAGTTGGTAAAACACTGGCGACGCAGGCCATCATGCTCGAATAGTTCCGTGACAGGTGGGCCAGAAAGTTCATATCCACCATGCAGAACGATAAAGTCAAAGAACAATTGCGGGACGTTGTAGCCCAAATTGTCTTTAACCGGGTAAAAAACCATGTTGGGTTCCGTTCGCTGGGGAACCGGAGCCCTCTGTAAAACACCAAGGCGTGAAGGCACCCCGCGAAGGAATACACCCGATGCGCTGATATTTGTGGGATCAACGATGATCACAACATTTTCGTAGATTTGCTCGATATAGCCATCAGGAGAGAGATATGGCTGTGTGAGCGGCTGCCCGGCAAACCCAAGCCCGAGACGATCTACAATACTGATGAAGGGCTGGGATGGATTGTTGGTGATGAATAGTGTGTTTTCGGCAGTGCCGCACACAACCAACTTCCTGGCATCACAATCATGCTTGCCATAGGCCAGCAGTTGGACTTTTTTCTCATCGCTCTTGGCATCGATGAAGAAAGCCAGGTTTTCAAAATATTGCACATAATAGCCCGTTTCTACTACCGCGCGCAAATCGGTAATCGGGTTGCCGACAAATTTCACGCCACCAAGCTGGTCGAAGATTTCGACAAAGCCAGGGTAGATAATATGCCCATTGAGCAGGCGCGCCCCAGATTGATCAAGTGAAACCGGCAAGGGGTTGTCAACGACACCAATCTCCAGGCCAATGGGGGCAAACCGGAACCTGGAATCAGATGCAGCTTTTTCGTCGAAGAGCATCAGGGCATTTTGGGCGTACTGGTAGAGTATCCCATCGATGATGAATGCATCTGAAATGGCTGGCCCCAAAATTTCGCTGCCACCTTTCAGGTTATAAAAATCCATGAAAATGGGCGATACCCCAATAGTTGGTTCTGGGGTTTGAGAAGCCACGCATGCTGCCAGGAGTAAAGCAAACGCGATGATCATAAGATGATGCATAGTCCGGCCGTTTGTTTTCATTGCGACCCTGTCCTTGTGAGTGGACTGTTTCAATAAAAATTAGTGAAGAGGAAATTAAAATTATTATACTTGTTACCATGACAATTATACGAACTTTTACCTATATGGAATAGTAGGACAAGTATGTATCTATTTTGAATAAAAAAAGCCATTTAAAACGGACAGATCAGGAGCTGATCACTATTTGGATGCACGGATACGCCATCAGGCAAAATTTGGGTATTCGCTGCCATGTTCCAGGATGAAATCCACATCCAGCCAGGCGCTGATGCTGGATTTTTGTTTTTCTGCCAGCCCCAGCTTTTGTGCCAGGGGATGGCTTGCCAGCTGCTGGATGTTCATCTCATGCGGCTGGCTAAAAAATCCGCCGCTGCGAAAGGCATGGATGCGCATGGGTGCCTCGACCAGGGCCTGGTAGCTGGCTTTGGTGCTGTTAGCGGCGTGGCGAAATTGTTTGATGAAGGCCAGCGGAATTCGCCGCAAGGCAGCCCCGGCGGCAAATTCGACGATTTCCTGTCCGAGATCAAGCCGAAGCTGGGGCAGCAGCGCAGCGGACAGGTCGCTTTTGGCGCTTTGCCAGTCATGCCACTGGGTTGGGAAGGCCTGAGATGCGGGGGATTGCACTTCGAGCAGGCGCTCTGTTTGGGCGATGGATTCCGGCCCAAATTGGCGGAATGCAAGCACGTTGAGCGCAAAGCTGGAAGGTTGTGTCTGCCCGGGTTTGGTAAAGCTGCCAGCCAGTTTGTTAAATCCGTAGACTTCGCGGCCTGTGGCGGTGGCGTTGGATTCATCGACAAAAAGATACGGGAGGTGCCAGGCCAGATGGTCTGGAGCCAGCCCGGTGGCGGTGCGGCGCATGGCTATGGTCAACAGCCAGAATCCCACTTCCGTTTCGGGGATCAGGCCAACACGCGAGTCGCGTTCATCTAAAGAAGAAACCAGCATGTTGGCGTAAACCACCAGCAGGCTGGATGTAAGCGGGATGTAGGTAAATGGTGAGGTGAGGCTGGCATTGATAGTCTGGTTGCAGTGTGCGGTCAGGGCGGCCAGGTCGGCGGGGAAGAGCATGGCGGCCAACCGGGCGTTTTTTTGCAGGTAGGGACCGCGAAAAACCGGGAAGGCCGAGGCGCTGTCGATGTATTCGGGGGCGTCTGCGCCGGGTGTGGGGGCTGGATGGTCGTTGATGCCGATAAAATAGGAAAGCGCGCCAATGCCAAAGGCTCCTCCGACCAGTTTCAGGAAGTCTTTGCGGGTGATGTGGGTTTTCTGTGGGAAATGGGGCATGAGCTATCCTTTTTCCTGGCTGTCATCTGGCAGGTGATTGTCAAATTCGGCCAGGCAAATGCTACTCTGATTGTATAATGAAAACGGGTGTAGCCAGGGCAATACTCTACGATACAATTGCTATTATTTTCCAATCGGGAACATCGACATGCTGCAAACCATCTATCATATAACCAGCCGCGCGGCATGGGAGCAGGCCCAAAAGGCCGGTGAATATCGCGCTGAGAGCCTGGACAGCCAGGGATTTATCCACCTTTCGCAGGCGCACCAGGTTTTGGGTGTGCTGAAAGCTTTTTACGCTGACCAATTCGGGTTGGTGGTGCTGGTAGTAGAAGTGAATCGGCTCAAAACCGGGTTGAAATTGGAGCCGCCGGTGCATCCAAAACCCGGCGCATCACTCCCGCCCGAAAATGAACTCTTCCCACACCTGTATGGCCCGCTGAACCTGGATGCGGTCATGCGGGTTGTGGATGTGCCGCACAACCCGGATTTGCTGACACTCAAACCGTAAGGGTGACCCGCGCAGCGCGGAAAAGCATTCCTTTATGCCCAGCTGCATCGCAAAAAATCACACTGTTATGCCCGGATGGGTCGCCCCTACCCGTCCAACTCCTAAATAAAGAGAATTTGTATGTTCAATTTCATCGCCTGGTATCTCACCATCACCATCCTGGGACTGCTGACCTTCCCACTGGCCTACCGGCTCTTCCCGGCCCTGGCCGACCGAGGCTATTCGATGAGCCGCGCGCTGGGGCTGCTGCTGTGGGCTTTCATTTTCTGGCTGGCGGTTTCACTGGGGCTGGCGCGCAACGATTCAGGCGGGCTGCTGCTCGGCCTGGCGGCGCTGTTGGCGCTGGTTCTGGCTTTTAATTGGATGAAAGAAGCTGGAGCAGATTCCCGGCTGGATATTCTCTCGCCCTTCCGCTGGGTTGCCGCCAACTGGCAAACCGCCCTGACGGTGGAACTGCTCTTCCTGGGCGCTTTCGCGGCCATGGCCTACATCCGCGCCTGCAACCCCGAAGCCGTTGGCACCGAAAAACCGATGGAAATGGCCTTTATCAACGCCATCTTGCGCTCCGAAACCTTCCCGCCACACGATCCCTGGTTGTCGGGATACGCCATTTCTTACTATTACTTTGGTTATGTTATGGCCGCCATGCTGGCAAAATTCACCGCTACAGCCGGGGCGGTGGCCTTCAACCTGATGCTGGCGCTGGTCTTTGGGCTGGCCGCCATTGGCGCATTTGGCATCGTCCACAACCTGCTGCGCGCTTATTTTGGAGCCAAATCTCCCACGCGCGCCATCTTCGGCGGGCTGCTCGCGCCGCTGTTCCTGCTGGTGGTCAGCAACCTGGAAGGTTTTTTGGAATTCCTGCATCGCAACGGTATTTTTTGGACAAAGCAGCCAGACGGCTCACTCACCTCCCCGTTCTGGAAGTGGCTCAACATCAAAGACCTGGTTGATGCCCCAACAGCGCTCGGCTGGCAGGCGCAGCGCTTCTGGTGGTGGTGGCGCGCTTCACGCGTGGTGACCGATGTCGAATTTAATGGCAACATCCCCGAAGTGATCGATGAATTCCCATTTTTCTCTTTCCTGCTTGGCGATCTGCACCCGCACATCCTGGCAATGCCATTTGGGCTGCTGACAGCTGGCATGGCGCTCAATCTCTTCCTGGGTGGCTGGGACGGCGAAACCAAAGTCTGGAAGTTCTCGCTGCCGGTGCGGCGCGAAGCGCTGGCGCTGCTGGCGGTGATGCTCGGCGGGCTGGCCTTCCTCAACACCTGGGATTTCCCCATCTACCTGGCCGTGGTCACGGGCGCTTTCGCGCTTAGGCAGGTGCAACGCAATGGCTGGCATTGGGAATTGCTCGAAGACTCGCTCTTCTTCGCCATTCCGCTGGCAATTGCGGCAGTGCTGCTCTACCTGCCATTTTATGTTGGCTTTGCATCGCAGGCCGGCGGGATTTTGCCCAACAGCATCTTCCCGACGCGCGGGGCGCACTTGTGGGTCATGTTTGGCACACTCTTCGCGCCGATTTTCGCCTTCCTGTTTTATATGAACTTCAAAAACGGGGGCAACTGGCGGCTGGGGATGCTTATCAGCGCCGGGTTCGCGCTGGTTTTGTGGGCTTTTTCGGTAGCTTTTGGGCTGCTGGTAGCACAAACAGATACTGTCCAGGCTTTCATTCAGTCGCAGGGCTTTGCCAGCGCCGGGGAACTGCTCGGGGCGGCCACGATGCGCCGCGTTGAATACATCGGCGGGTTGTTGACGCTGGTCGCACTGATCGGCATGGCAGCAGCTTATTTAACGGCCACAAAAGCTGAGGTACAGGATCAATCCGCCAAAGGCCAGCCGGGGGTGCCGTACCTGCCCGGGTTTGTGGTAATGCTCATCGCCGTGAGCGGCCTCCTTATCCTGGCCCCCGATTTTGTTTACCTGCGCGATGGTTTCGGCACGCGCATGAACACGGTTTTCAAGTTTTATTTCCAGGCCTGGATGCTTGGATCGCTGGCGGCCTCATTTGGGCTGGCTGTTTTGATGGCTGAACTGCGCGGGGTTGCCGGGCGACTGGCTGTTTCGGCGCTGGTGGTTGTTGCAGTGCTCGGGCTTTTCTACCCGGCGCTGGCCTTGCCAGACAAAACCAGCAAATTCAACCCGCCAAATGGCCTCACGCTGGATGGTTCTGCCCACCTTGACCGCTACAACCCGGATGATGCGCAGGCCATCCGCTGGCTGTTGACGGCCAAACCGGGCGTGGTGGCCGAGGCAATTGGCGGCAGTTACAGCGAGTTCGGGCGCGTGGCGACTTACTCTGGCTTGCCCACGGTGCTCGGCTGGAACTGGCACGAAATTCAGTGGCGCGGCAGCGGCGATAAGCAGGCTGGCCGCGAGGAAGACATCCGCATGTTATATGAAACGCCCAACTGGGAGCAAGCCAGCCAGGTGATAGCGCGTTACGGCATCAAGTATGTGTATGTTGGCGCAATGGAACGGCGCGCTTATAAAGTAAACGAGCAAAAATTCATCAGTTTCCTGCCGGTTGCTTATCGCCAGGAACAGGGTGAAGTGGTGATTTATGCAGTCCCGTAGCCGCTTCGGTTTTGAGATGGAGAAAACGGTAATATTGGCAAAGGTATTGGTTTGTGGTTCATTTTCGATTTTCCCGTGAAATGAGTAAAATACATCTTATGACAGATTCTTCCCGAAAAACCCCCGATCTTTGGCTGTTCACCCTGGCCTTTGCGCTGGCCCTGGCGCTGCGCCTGGTATACCTGGGCTGGCTGCCCCTCTCAGATGCCGAAGCAACCTGGGCGCTGCAAGCCTTTGACCTGGTTAAAGGTCACAGCCCGGCGCTGGGCGCACAACCCGCTTACGTGATGCTGACTGCGCTGGTCTTCTTCATTATGCAGGCCAGCAATTTTGCAGCGCGGCTCATCCCGGCGGTGGCAGGTGCGCTGCTGGTTTTCGCCCCGCTCTTCTTCCGCGACCGGCTGGGCAGCAAAACCGCCATCATACTGGCCTTTGGGCTGGCAATTGACCCCGGCTTGCTCTCACTTTCCCGCCAGGCTGGCACCCCCATCATCACGGTCATGGCGCTGGTATTTGCCTGGGGCTGCTGGCAATCCCACCGCACAGAATGGGCCGGTTTTTTCACCGGGCTGGCACTGCTCTCGGGGCCGCAACTCTGGCCGGGACTGGCCGGCCTGGGGCTGGCAATTTTCATGTCGCGCAGCCTGTTAGATGAAGCAACCGCGATCAAATTCGAGCGCAAAACCATCCTGACCACCCTGGCATACGCCGCGGGTACCTACCTGCTGGTTGGAAGCCTGTTCCTGCTCGCACCGGGCGGCCTGGGCCAGGGGCTGGCCACCATCCCCGAGTATTTCGGCGGCTGGCTCGGAGAATCTGAAACATCCATCGTTCAGATGACAATCGCCTTGCTGGCATCCCAGGCTTACGCACTCATCTTTGGCCTGGTTGGCCTGGCGCGCGGCCTGCGCGAACGCGACCCATTCACCACCTTCGCCGGAATGTGGTTTGGCATCGCCCTCGTCCTGGCACTATCCTACCCATCTCGCGAAGTTGCACACCTGGCCTGGGCCATCCTGCCACTGTGGGCCCTGGCAGCGCGAGAAACCAGCCGCCACCTCACCCCCATCCAAAACGGCACCTGGGAAACCATCGGCATGGCAGTGCTCACCACCGCCATCCTGGTTTTCGCCTGGTTCAACTTCTCCGCCGTGGCCCTCACCAACCCCGATCCAAACACCGCCGTACTGCGCTGGTATGTGCTGGCCGGAGCACTCGGGCTGCTGCTCCTGAGCACCATCCTGGTCGCACTCGGATGGTCACGCGAATCCGCCATCCAGGGTTCAGCCTGGGGTTTCATGGGTATCCTGCTGATTAGCACCCTCAGCACAGCAATATCCACAGCCGGGTTACGCACCTATCGCACCACCGAACTATGGCGCAGCAGCCCGCAAGTAGCTCAATCAACCATGCTGGCCTCCCAACTGGATGATCTCTCCCGGTTCAAGCGCGGCGCACAAGCTTCGCTGGATATTTCCATCGTCGGGATAAATTCCACGGCCCTGCGCTGGATGCTGCGCGACTGGCACGTCACCATTATGGATAATGCCGACGTAACCACCGCCCCATCGCTGGTACTCACCAAACTGGAAGACACCAACCCGGCACTGCAAGCATCCTACCGTGGACAAGAAATCCTATGGCGCACCTACACCGGCTGGGATCAATTCATCCCCGCCGACTGGTTGAAATGGCTGGCAGTTCACACCGCTCCACAAGGCGAAGAACGCATCATCCTTTGGTCACGCACAGACCTGTTCGTAGATTCTCAAAACATACAACCATAGCGTAGAGCGGGATCATACCCCGCTCTACTTTTTCATCAGGAAAAGAAAAATGCCCATCCCCAACATCATCGCCATCGACGGCCCGGCAGCCTCTGGCAAATCCACCATCGGCTACCAGCTGGCAGAATCGCTGGCCTACCTGTTCTTCGACACTGGCCTGATGTACCGCGCCGTCACCTGGCTGGCGCTCGCACGCGGCATCGAAATTGCCGATGAAACCGCCGTCACCGCCCTGGCCGAAGAAGTGCCCATCGAAGTCACCCCACCCTCCCAAAAAGATGGCCGCACCTGTGATGTGACCGTTGACGACCACGACATCACCTGGGAAATCCGCAAACCCGAAGTAGAAGCCAACGTCTCGGTAGTTTCTGCCTACCCTGGCGTACGCACCGCGCTGACACAGCAACAGCGCCGCATCGGTCTGCGCGGGCGCGTCGTCATGGTCGGGCGCGATATTGGCACAATCGTCCTGCCCGAAGCTGACCTGAAAATCTACCTGGATGCCTCCGCCGAAGAGCGCGCCCGCCGCCGCTACACCGAAATCCTGGGCCGGGGCGGCAGCGCCGACTTTAACGAAATCCTGTCCAAAGTCATCGCCCGCGACCGCATCGATTCCACCCGCGCCATCGCCCCGCTCAAACCCGCCGATGACGCCATCCTGCTGGATTCTGACCATCTCAACGCCGAGCAAGTGCTGCAAAAGGTAAAAGAATTGTGCCTGAATTAACCCCAGCCTACCAGGTTCCGTTATACAGCCGCATCATCCGCCCAATAGGGAAACCCATCTTCCGGGCAATTTTCCATCTCCTGGGCCATATCCACACCAGCGGGCAAGAAAACATCCCGCGCGGCAAACCCTACCTGGTGACCATCAACCACATCTCCATTTTTGACCCGCCGCTGGTACTGGCCTTCTGGCCCGAAATGCTCGAAGCCATGGGCGCCAGCGACCTGTGGGAACGCCCCGGCCAAAAACACCTGGTGCGCCTGTATCACGGCATCCAGGTGCATCGCGGCGAATTCGACCGTGAACTGTTTGATAAAATCTTCAGTGTGCTCCAGGCAGGCCGCCCGCTGCTCATCGCTCCGGAGGGCAGTCGTTCACACGAGTTGGGAATGCACCGGGCCAAACCGGGTGTTTCGTTCATCATCGAAAAAGCCAACGTGCCAATTGTGCCCGTTGGAATCACTGGCACCACCGATGATTTTTTCCAGCGCGCCAAACGCGGTGAGCGCCCAACCCTGGGAATGCGCATTGGCAAAGCCTTCACCTTACCGCCGGTTGAAGGTCGCGGGGATGAGCGCCGTGAATCCCGGCAGCGTAACGCCGACCTGGTTATGGAGCACATCGCCGAACTCCTGCCATCCGAATATCGGGGCTACTACAAATACGTAAAAGATGCCTGATCAAAATTTCGGCGAAATAAGATGTCATTTCGGGCGTGTAGCGAGCATTAAAGAACATTGCTCATGCTATAATGACTATATTACGGCACGATTCTTGCACCGTATCCGGCTATGAGTATACTCATCACACTTCTGGATACATTCCCCACCCCACTCTGGCCAGCCTCCCTTACCGGTTGGTTGGGGTGGCTTGTTTTGGCGGCCTTCACAGTCTGGATGATATGGAATTGGCGTCACTACCAGGTCATCATGGATGGGAAGGTCTGGGGGATTATGGCCGGGTTGGCGGCCTTCTCCTTTGTAACAAGCCTTTTCATCGGCGTTCAACTACCAGCCGGGGCAGCCCTGCCAGTTCCCGGCATCCCACAAGAGCCACGTGGCCCAGCCATGATGTTGCTTTCAGCCCTGCCCTGGATTTTGGCTGGTGGAATGCTGGGGCCAATCTCAGCGGCTGCGGTGGGATTTTTCGCCGGGGTATTGCGCTTTTTGTGGGATACCAATTCACTTTTTACCCCACTCGAATTCGCACTCCTGGCTGCCTCATTTAGCGTACTGGTACGCCAGCGCTATCGCACTGCGACTTTTCGCCTGACACGCGAGCCGATGATCGCTACGATAGTCGCCGCGATCATCTTCATCCCCCTGTACATCTTTGACGCATACCTTTTAGCCACCGGCGAAATGGCCACCCGTTTGGATTACGCGCTGGCGAGTTTCCAATCTGCCACCCTGGCAACCGCCGGGGAACTGCTCATTGCAGGACTATTTGCCCAGGCCATCGCAATGGCCTTTCCTGGCCCCTGGGGACGGCGATTGCCACTCCAGCCATCTCCGGCAGAACGCAGCCTGGAAGCCCGCTTCCTATTCGGAACAGGCACACTCATCTTCTTGCTGTTGTTTGCGCTGCTAATTGGCGACTGGGTTGTCGCCGGCAACGCTGCTCGCAACATGCTCGAAAATCGCTTGCGCGGCACAGCAGAATTAACAGCCCAAAGCGTGCCATTTTTCCTCGAAACAGGGCAAAATCTGGCCATGCAGGTTTCCCAAAAACCAGAAGTCTCGTCTGGCATAGGGCAGGGACTGAATGATGCCCTGGGTGATGCCATGCGGTCAGTTCCATATTTCGATCAGTTCATTGTGCTGGACAAAGACCACAATATTCTGGGCTATTATCCATATATCAACGTCACCCCCGAGCAGCTAAGACTTTACACCGAAGAAACGGCAGGGTTGGAGCTGTCTTTTAATGGGGTTCTCAGCCAGACTTACACCATCCCCCCCATCAATAACGGACAACCAGCGCGGGTATCATTTGTCATCGCTATCTTTGACCCTGCCACAGCCCAATCCAACCGCGTACTGATCGGGCGCACAAGCCTTGACACCAACCCGTTTACCCAACCGCTTATCAACAGCCTGCAAAGCATTGTTCAGATGAACGGAGCCGGTATCTTGCTTGATGAAAATGGCAGGATACTCTACCACCCCAATCCTGGGCAAGTGATGACCAAATACGCTGGTCGGGTTGCAGAAACACCCATGTTCTTTGATGATCCAGCACCAGATGGCACCCGAAATATTGTATTCTTCCAACCGGCAGTTGGTCGTCCTTGGGCGGTGGTTCTAAGCATCCCAGCCCAAGAATCCCAACAGCTTGCGTTGACAATTGCGGCTCCACTTTCAGCCATGATCCTGGCCCTGGCAGTGATTGCGCTGGTTTCGCTGCGCCTCGGGCTAAAAGTGGTAACCGTC
>CAIJPN010000155.1 GCA_903822545.1 uncultured Anaerolineae bacterium
CCCCACCTTTATAATGAATGGTAGCAATTTCATCATCTCGCAAACGGGAGAGAATGATTTATGAATGCACTGATACTTCGCCTGCGAAATTTTTTTGATGTTACAGCACCCATATCAGAAAATGAACGCCGCCGCAAACTGCTAAGAATTATGTTGTATTTTTTAGGATCAATGGCGTTGTTGGTGTTATTTTTTTTTGTGAAGCAGAGTATAACCAATCAGGATGAAATATTTTTTGGGTTGCAGGCTCTATTTTAGGGATGGTGGGTGTCAGTATCCTTATTTGGATTAGCGAACGTGGTTCTGTAAAAATCGCAAGTATCATTCTTTTGTTACTTCTTTTCACTGAAAGCGCCCTTGACAGCCCTGAACAAATTGCAGAGGGCAGGGCGCACCTGTACCTGGCTTTGCCAATAATCATGGCAGGATTCTTGCTTCGCCCAAAAGATAGTTTTGCAGCTGCAATTATTAGCAGCGGGATTGTGGTGTTTTATTCGTTGTTTTTAAAAGTTCCTCCCCTGCAACCTTGTCAGTTGGATATTACCACCCTGGTTGTTTTTTTATTATTGCATTGCTTATCTGGCTTGCTACATCCAACCTGAGTGCATATATCAACTACCTGGATAAGGCAAATGTATCGTTGCAAGCGAGTGAGGAACGCTACCGTACACTGGCAGAGATTTCACCAGATATTGTCATTCTCCCCAACCTGACCGGTTCGATCGCAATGGTAAACCAGGCCTGCATCGAAACCCTGGGATACAAAACCGCCTCCGAACTGCTCGGCATGAAAACCTGGGGCCTGGTCGACCCATCGCGGCAGCAAATTAGCAACCGGTGAAACCAATCTATCGGCATATATACTATCATCCTGTGGATTGCTCGACATTATCAATATAATATTACCTAATCAACACACCAACTGCCAAAAAGGAAACAGAATGCCCGTTCACATTGCCATCCTCGAAGATCATCAAAGCATTATCGATGGCTACCTTTACCGCTTGAATATGCACCCCGAGATGCAGATCGCTGGCATTGCATTGAACGGAGAAGACCTTTAACCCATGCTTGCCAGCCAGCCTGTGGATGTGCTCTTGCTGGATATTTACGTACCCACATCCCAAGAGAACCACAGCCCCTTCCCAATCCTGCACACAATCCCCGCGCTCCTGAAACAATATCCCAACATCAACATCCTGGTCATCTCCATGTCCACCCAAAAGATATTGATCAAAGCCCTGGTGAATGCCGGAGTGAAAGGCTACATCTTCAAAGATGACCAGTTATCCATCCAAAAACTCGCTGCCATAGTGGAAATAGCTGGCAGCCCGTATGAAGACCGCGCGCATCCACTGTGCGCAACCTGCTCTCCACAGCCTATGACCGGCTGGGGGTGAGCACCCGTGCAGCAGCCATCGTCCAGGCCCAGCGATTGGGGCTGATTACCGCATCAAAATTTGAAGAACCTGCCAGTAATTGTGATGATCAACCACCATAGAACAGGCAGTACAAATGCCTATATAGAATCAGTTATTTTACCCATTCTCAAATCATCCAGACAGGGATATAGTTTCTCCATCAATAAATAGCCTTGGTTATTTGTTGAAATAACAACTGCCCTATCGTGTCTGGCACCCCAGGGGGGGATGCCAGAGGGGCGGTTGTTATTTTTCTGTTGATAATCCCAACGTAATCACAAATTGACTGCCCTCGCCTGGCCTGCTTTCAGCGTGGATATTGCCCCCATGCAATTCCACGATCGACCTGGCAATTGCCAGCCCCAGCCCCGACTCGCCACCGCTCCTGGATAGATCGCCACGATAAGAACGCTCAAAAATATGGGGCAGGATTTCGGGTGGAATGCCGCTGCCGGTATCCCAAACAGATAAAACCAACCGCCCTGGGTCTTGCCACAACGCTGATAAGCGGATTTCTCCACCCTCGGGGGTATAGCGTAGCGCATTGCTAACCAGGTTCCCCAAAACCTGCTCCATTCTCTCCGCATCCATGGAAAATTCTACCAAATTGGTTCCTGTTTTTACATCCAGGCAAATGCCCCGCTCTTCGGCCTGGTGCTGGTAGGCAGTTTTTACCCGCTCCAGCAGGTCAGCAGGCGCAGTTGGCTGGCAATACAATGCCAGTTCGCCCGCATCAGCCAGGGAGAGTGTGCGCAAATCATCCACCAGTCGCTGGAGATGCTGCACTTCGATCTGCATGGTGACAAAACGCTCGGGGGTAGGCTTAAGCTTGCCATCCTGGAGCGACTCAAGGTAACCGCCGATCACTGTCAGCGGGTTGCGCAGGTCATGGGCAATATCGGCGGTCATCTGACGGCGCGATTGGTTGGCGCGTGCCAGGTCAGCGCTCATCTGGTTGAAGGATTCGGCCAGCTCACCCAGTTCATCCTTTGAGCGCACAGGAACCCGCTGCTCGAGCTTTCCACCGGCCATTTCGCGCGTAGCAGCGGTCAGGTCACGCAAAGGATGGGTAAGCGTGCGAGCAAGGAACACTCCCAAGAGCAATGCAATGACGCCCCCCCCCAGCGCCGCGACCAGCAGGGATTGGATGACACTGTTGATGTATTTGGTTTCAATGGCGCTGCGGGCCGGAGTCTGCCCGGTGACAAGCACCGTACCCACAACCAACCCGTTAACTTCTATGCCAAACCCTTTTGCCAGTGTGCCTTCTTTGATTTTCTCACCCGGCTGGTACTGTCCGCCAGGGATAATGACCGCCCGGTTTTGATCTACCAGTGCAAAAGGCTGGGGGTCTGGCGGCGCAGAACCAGGCTGGACAAACGGTGGCAGCAAACCCTGTTGGCGCAAAGCGTTATCTACGCCCTTCCAGCTGCCGTGTAGCCGGTAGTAATCGGTTACGGCACTGACAAACTGTCCCTGCCGCTGGTCAACGATATACTGGTTGAAGCCTATCGATGTGGTGATGCCCACAAATATCGCCGCCAGCCCAATGGCAATCAGACTGGTGAGCAGGAAGGCGAGGGTGAGTTTGTGGGTGAGTTTCATGGTGTGGCCGATAGGGGCAACCTACGCTGGGCGGAATTTGTACCCCACCCCAAACACGGTTTCGATATATTCGGGTCTGGATGGGTCTTTTTCGATTTTGGTGCGCAGGTTGCGGATGTGAACATCGATGGTGCGCTCAACCCCTTCGAAGGTGGTGCCTTGCAGTTTGAACAATATCTCGGAACGGGGAAAGACTCGGCCCGGGGCAGCCATTAACAGGTAGAGTAATTCAAATTCGGAGGGGGTCAGGTTGACAGGGCGGTTTGCCACGGTTACAGCGCGGGATTCTCTATCAAGGCGGATGGCACCCATCGCCAGGACTTCGTTATCCAGCACGGGACGTCCAACCCGCCGCAAGACGGCATGGATGCGCGCGACCAGTTCTTTCATCCCAAAAGGCTTGGTGACGTAATCATCTGCGCCAAGTTCGAGGCCAAGAACCTTGTCGGTTTCGTCCAGTTTGGCAGTGAGCAGGATAACAGGTGTGTCGCGCTCTTTGCGGTAAGCTTTGAGGAAATCGTAACCGCTCATCTCGGGCATCATGATGTCGAGCAGGATGAGATCGGGTTTTTCGGAGCGGGCGGCATAGAGCGCTTCGCGCCCGTTGGCAGCAATCACGATACGAAAGCCTTCCGCTTCGAGGTATTCGCGCACGAGATTGCGGATGTTGGCTTTGTCGTCAGCGATGAGGATGGTTCGGGTCATGAGCATATTCTACATGAGAGATGTTCAGAAGTTGTTTAGAAATGCGCCCAAATAGGTTCAGCTGCGCTGGGTTTGGGCGCTGGGGATGCGATGCTTTTCCAGTCGAAGCAATCTTCCAAAGGTCAGTTTTGCCCGTTTACCAGGAGACTGCTTCGGCAAAGAGCGCCTCGCTGTGACATCATCCAGGCTTTTAGAAACCCCTGGGTGAGGGCGCGCCCGGCTTGACAAGCATTGAAAGATGGTTATACTATTATGAAAACCTTTTCAGAAAAGCTTTTCATGAACGAATTGCGCAAAAAATACCGTCCCGCCACAATTATCGAGGTCGCCCGGCGCGCCGGGGTGTCGCCCGCCACCGTCAGCCGGGTGCTGAATGGCACCGCAGCGGTCGTCCCTGAGACTGAGCAGCGTGTTCGCGAGGCAATTGCTGAGTTGAACTTTACCCCTCACCCGGCAGCGCGGCAGCTGATTAACCAGCGCACCAATGCCATTGGGCTGCTGCTGCCCGAAATCAGCGGCGAGTTTTTCCCGCCCATGCTGAGGGGCATTGAAGCCGAGGTGCGTAATTCTGGGTATGACTTGTTAATCCACTCTACACAGGAGAATCTGAACTCTGGCCGCCGCCCGCTGCGTGAGCACAATACTGATGGGCTGATCGTTTTCCCTGAAAGCGTAGATGATGCCGAATTGCACCGCCTGTTTAAGATCGGATTCCCGGTGCTGCTGCTGCACCAGTCTTCGCCCGAAGGTATCAGCTTCCCGATCGTCACCGTTGAGAACAAATCCGGCGCCGAAATGCTCATCAATCACCTGATTGAAGCGCATGGACGGCGCCGAATCGTTTATCTCCAGGGGCCAGAAAGTCACCAAGATTCGCGCTGGCGCGAACGGGGCTACCGTGATGCGCTGGAATCGCACGGCATCCCCTTCGACCCGGAGCTGGTGGAATATGGCGGGTTCGATGAGGCTGAAGCCTGCGATGCCATCCGGCAAATGCTGATCGATGGGGTGGATTTTGATGCAGTCTTCGCCGGGGATGACGACGCCGCAACCGGCGTGATCGCCGCCCTGAAACAGGCTGGCCGCGACATTCCCGGAGATGTAGCCGTTGTCGGGTTCGATGATGTGCCCTTCTCCCGATTCATCTCCCCCTCGCTGACCACCATCCGCGCGCCGATCGAGCAGGTCGGGCGCGAAGCAGTCAAACAACTGGTTTCTTTGATCGAAAAAGGCCACGCTGAACCCGAGATTTTACTGCCCACCGAAATCATCATCCGTCAGTCATGCGGATGTCCATAAATATTGCCCAAAGGAGGCCGCCAGGAGAAATATCGCAAACAGCTCGTGAATCACTCTAATCCATAAATTTGACCTAATCTGGAGAGAAAGATGAAAAAATTGTTCCCCCTTCTCAGCATTGTGATCATTTTGAGCATGATGCTTTCGGCCTGTGGCGCTGCTGCGTCCGAGCAGCCAAAAGTCTTGCGCGTGTGGATCCAGTGGGGTGACAACCCCCAGCAGATTCAGGAAATGTTCGACCAATACACCAAAATCAGCGGCTACAAAATTGAAGTGACTGCCCCCATCGACGATGACAAAGTGCTGCCCGGCCTGACCGGCACCGAAGCGCCCGACATCCTGGTGTTGAGCGGCGGTGACCTGGTCAAGTCTTACTACAAAGAGGGGCTTGTGGATGAACTTGGGCAGGTCATCAAAGACGGCAACATCGACATGAACGATTTCTATGCCGGGCCGCTGAACGCCTGTAAACAGGGTGACAAAATCTTGTGCCTGCCCTGGGGCTTTGACCTGTACGCCCTGTACTGGAACAAGGACTTGTTCGAAGCCGCCGGCCTTGACCCGAACAAACCACCCGCGACCATGGAAGAACTGGTGGAATATGCCGACAAATTGACCAAAGTCAGCGCCAATGGCAAACTCGAGCAAATCGGCTTCATCCCCGACCTGTCGTGGGATCACAGCGACCTGTACGCCAGCATGTTCGGTGGGTTCTGGTACAACGAAGACGGCACCCAGCTGACCGTCAACAGCCAGCCGATGATCGACGCTATGACCTGGCAGCAGCAGTTCTACTCCAAATATGGGTATGAGAACGTGCTCGAATTTGCGGGCGGCTTCGGCGAGTACAACTCCCCCGATCACCCCTTCTTCTCCGGCAAAGTCGCCATGATGGTGGACGGGGAATGGATCGCTGGCCCGAACTACATCCCCACCTTCAAACCGGAACTGAATTACGGCGTGGCCGCCTTCCCGCCGCCTGCCAGCAACCCCGAACGCGCCGGGACGGCCGTTGCCCAGGGCACGGTGGTGGTGATTCCATCCGGTGGCAAGCAAAAAGTGGAAGCCGCCAAACTGCTGGCGTGGATGATGTCCCCCGACATCGTGGCTGCGGAGTTCTGCCGCAACGCCAACCTGCCCACCAGCAAAAAGGCTGCGGAAAATCCCTGCTTTAACGTCAACGAAGGCTTTAACACATTCGTCAAGCTGGCCGCTGGTTCCAATATCAAAGCGCTCATCACCACGCCAATCTCGCTCGAAATCAACGATGCTTTTGGCACCGCCAGCGAGGAAATCCTGCATACCGGGGCAGATGTCAAATCTACGCTGGATAAAATCCAGGCCGAATACGAAGGCAAGTTGAAGTAGCAGAAACTGCATGAGTAGTGCGTCGCACCAGGCTTTTGGGAAAAATCCCATTAAACGGAGCCCGTTTTCGCTTGAAAAAATCCCGTTTAATATGGTGCGACGCACCCTCAGCCAGAAAATCTCTTTAGGTGACTGTCTCTTCCCCCGGAGGAAGCATGGATGAACTGAGCAACGTCAAATTCTCATGGCCCCCCAAATTCCGCAAATGGACTCATTCTGAAAAAAACAACTTCAAACTGGGGATGATTTTCCTGCTACCGTGGACGATTGGCTTTGCCATCTTCACGGCCTACCCCATGATTGCATCTTTTATTTACAGCTTCAGCATTTATCACTCCAAACGCCCGCTGGAATGGGTGGGGCTGCAAAATTATGCCACCATGCTCACCGATGACCTGTTCTGGAAAGCGCTCTGGAACACCATTTACATGGTCGGGATCGGCGTACCGCTCACACTGTTTGCATCCTTCCTGTGCGCAGTTTTGCTTAATCTGAAAGTAAAGGGGCAGGCTTTCTATCGCGTCATCTACTTCCTGCCCTCGATTGTGCCAACCGTGGCCGGAACCATCCTGTGGATCTGGCTGCTCAACCCGCAAAGTGGATTGGTCAACACCACCCTGGCGAGCATCGGCCTCGATGGCCCGAACTGGCGCGCCGACCCCGACTGGGCCAAACCCGCCCTGATGCTGCTCGGCCTGTGGGGTATGGGCGGCACCATCATGATCTATCTCTCCGGGTTGCAGGATGTTCCCACCCACCTGATCGAAGCCGCCGAACTGGATGGCGCAAACTGGTGGCAGCGTCTCTGGAACATCACCATCCCAATGGTCTCCCCGATCACGCTCTTCAACCTGATCACCGGCGTAATTGGCATGTTCCAGTATTTCGCGCAGGCCTATGTCTTTCGCGGCGGCGGCGAACTGGGCGCCCCGCTCAACTCGACCATGTTCTACAGCGTTTATCTCTACCAAAACGGCTTCCTGTTCCTGAAAATGGGCTATGCCTCAGCCATGGCCTGGGTCTTGTTCGTTATTATCTTGCTCTGCACGCTGGCCCTGCTCAAAGTCAGTGACCGGTTCACTTACTACGCGGGATGATGCCATGACGAATCACCCGGTCGAAACCGACATCCAGCGCAGCAAACGCCTGCGCACCCGCGCCATCCGCAACTTTTTCCAGGCCCTGGTCAGTCACAGCTTGATTATTGCTGTTGGCTTATTTTTCCTCGTGCCTTTCCTGTGGATGCTGCTGACCGCTTTCAAATCCGACTCCGATGTTTTCCGCACGCCACCGCGCTGGCTGCCCTACGACAACGTCCGGGTTGAAATCAACGGCAAGGCCTATCCGCTTTACAACGTCAAAACACCCGAGGGCATCAAACAATATGCCGCGCTCAAAATCCAGAGCGGCGTGGCCGATTTCGTCGACCCGGCCAACCCGGAAGTGGTCATACCGACCGAATTGCAGCAGGGCACCGAACGCGTAGCCGAAGCCATCATGGAAGTTTCCTTTCGCTGGCAGAACTTCCCCGATGCCATGAGCCGCGGCTCGCGCCCGACCGTTGGCACCAGCTTCTGGACGTATCTCAAGAACAGCCTGATCATCGCCTTTTTCACCATCATCGGCACGCTCTTCTCCAACACGCCGGTGGCTTACGCCTTCGCCCGCATCAAATTCCCCGGACGCGACCTGCTCTTCATCCTGGTACTGGCAACCATGATGCTGCCCTTCCAGGTGACAATGATCCCGCTCTACCTGTTTTTCAACGACACCCTGGGCTGGGGCGATAGCTTCCTGCCGCTCATCGTCCCGACCTTTTTTGCCAACGCCTACGATGTTTTCCTGCTGCGCCAGTTTTTCAAAACCATCCCGGAGGAGATGTGTGACGCCGCCCGGGTGGATGGCGCCTCCGAATGGCAGATTTTCACCCGCATCGTAATCCCGCTTTCCACACCTGTACTGGCTACCGTTACCGTATTCACCTTTCTCTACGTCTGGAACGACTTCACCGGCCCCCTGCTGTTCCTGACCAGCCCCAAGAACTTCACCATGGCGCTCGGTTTGCAAGATTTCCAGGGCCAGCACACCATGCTGTGGAACCAGATGATGGCCGCTGCCACCATTTTCACCGTGCCCATCGTGGTGGCATTCTTCTTCGCGCAGAAAACCTTCATCCAGGGCATCAAATTGACCGGATCAAAGGAGTAACGATAATTCGCTATTCGAATTCCGAATTATCCAATATCTACCACTATGGAACTTCTCAAAGTATACAACGGACAAATCATCACATCATCCGGCAACCCCATCCGCTTACGCGGATGGAATGTTGGCGGGTGGCTGAATATGGAAGATTTTATCGATGGCTTTGTCGGCGCGGAGCACAATCTCCGTGCCACAATGGCCCGGGTGCTGGGCAAACACAAGGCGCAGTTTTTCTTTGACCGGCTGCTCGATCACTTTTTTACGGAGGAAGATGTGCGGGCGATGGCAGCGCTCGGAGCGAACGTCATCCGCATCCCCTTCAACTATCGCCACTTTGAGCGCGATGACGCGCCTTTTGAGTATCTCGAAGCTGGTTTTAAGCGACTTGACGCCGCCATGGATTGGTGCGCCCGCCACGGCCTTTACGTGGTACTCGATTTTCACGCCGCCCAGGGCTGGCACAACCCCGACTGGCACAGCGATAACGCCCATGTTCACATCCTGCTCTACGAACACAAACTATTCCAGGATCGTTTTGTGGGCCTGTGGGCCGAGATGGCCAAACGCTACAAGGATCATCCCGCGCTGGCTGGTTACGGGCTGATCAACGAACCCTGCACCCGCGTTCAGTACGACGAATATGACTCGCCCAATTACAACTGGGACGGGTTGAACAAGGTTCATCGCCTGGCCGCCCAGGCCATCCGCAACGTTGACCCAAACCACATCCTGTTTGTGGAGGGTGACAACTTTGCCTGCGAGTTCGATGGGCTGGATGTGACCTTTGACGACAACATCGTGGTTGAAAGCCACAACTACATGTCGCCTACCGGCGGCGGCGCGCCCTATCCTGGCGAAATCGACGGGATATATTGGAACCGCGACATTGTGGCCGCCGAATTTGGCATGCACAGCGGCACGCGCTGCGCCTTCAAGCATCGCAAACCCATCCTGGTGGGCGAGTTTGGGGTGTGGTACGCAGGTTATCCAGGGTCGCTCCAATATCGGGTGGCGGCGCTGGATGACCAGCTGGGCGTATTTGATTCAGCCGGGGTGAACTGGGCGATCTGGACGTGGAAAGATATCGCCTCGATGGGTTCTTACAACCTGGATCCGGATTCGGAGTACGTAAAACTCATCCAGCCGATCTTGAAAGCCAAAAAGGAGGCCGCGGATTGGGAGGACGAGATGCCCGCCGGGTCGGTGGCCGGGGCGCTGAAAAACGCCGCAGACACGATCGACGCTTATTTAACGGAAAACCGGCTCCAGGTCCAGATTGACCGGCGCTGGTTCGCACAGTACACGCTGTTTGGCTACCTGGCCCAATTCCTGCAAGTTCCGTATGCCAATTTATTCAAGGATAAAACCGAAGAAGAGCTTGATGAGATGCTCAGCGCGTTCGAGTTGAAAAATTGCATCCCCAATACACCGCTGATCAGCACGCTGCAAAAACACCTTGGTAACTTGTGACTTTTTGTCACTCGTGCGGGTCGATGGTTGAGGGTCCCCGCCAAATTAAACCCTATAACCTCCACTATTTCACCTTTTGGAGGCTTTTTATGTCACACACGCACGATCACCACGAGCACGAACACGATCATGAACACGAGCACGAACACGATCATGAACACGATCATGAACACGATCATGAACACGAGCACGAACACGGGCATGATCACGACCATTCTCACGATGGCCTGTGGGCCAAAATCCAACATGCCATCATGCCGCACTCGCATGGGCATCACGAAGCCGCGCTGGATGCGGCCCTGGCGACTGACCGCGGCATCTGGGCGGTGAAGGTTTCGCTGGTTGCCCTGCTGGTTACCGCCATTTTCCAGGTGTTCATCGTTTATATCAGCGGCAGCGTGGCGCTGCTGGCTGATACCATCCACAATTTTTCAGATGCGCTGACGGCGATCCCGCTGGGACTGGCCTTTACACTGGCCCGCCGCGCCCGCGACAGGCGTTACACCTATGGCTATGGTCGCGCCGAAGATATTGCGGGCGTGGTCATTGTGCTGATGATCCTGTTCAGCGCGCTGGAAGCGATTTACCAGGCCGTGCTGAAGATCATCCACCCCGAACCGATCACCAACCTGGGCTGGGTGGCGGCTGCCGCGATTATCGGCTTCTTTGGCAACGAACTGGTAGCGATTTTCCGCATCAACATTGGCAAGCAGATCGGTTCGGCGGCGCTGGTGGCGGATGGCTACCACGCCCGCACCGACGGTTTCACCTCGCTGGCAGTTTTGGCGGGAGCGGTTGGGGTCTGGCTCGGGTTCCCGCTGCTTGATCCCATCATCGGGATTCTCATTGGGGTGGCGATCCTGGTCATCGTCTGGAATTCAGCCCGCGATATGTACTACCGCATCATGGACGCGGTTGACCCGGAGATCACGCACCGGGTTGAGCATACCGCCGCAGATGTGGACGGGGTGATCTCGGTGCATGATGTCGCCATCCGCTGGGTGGGGCACCGCCAGCGCGCCGAGATGCACATCACCGTCGATTGTGAGCTGCCCACGCACGAGAGCCACCACATCGCCGAAGAAGTGCGGCATGAATTGTTCCACATCCTGCCTGCGCTGGTGGATGTGACGGTGCATGTCGATCCGTGCGAGTGCGAGCGGAATAGTGACCATCACCATCATACCGAACATCACACCCTGAAGGTAGCAACGGCATAAATTATGAAACGAGTTTTTAACCTGCCACAAACCGCCCTGATGCCGTTTTCGGACATCGAGGAGCCGCGGCCCACGCTGGTAGTCACCTCCGCCCCGGCCTGGGGGGCCGTTAAACGGCATTTACGCGGTTTGAAAATTGCCGACCGGCTGGAAGTGACCGAAGCCACCACACAACAATGGGATGACTTGCTCTCGCTGATGGAAATCCGCAACTCGGTCATGCTCGACCGGCCCCTGGAAGTAATCTATGCCATCGGAGGTGGGCTGGTGGCGGATGCCGCCAAATACATGGCCCAGAAGCTCGATCTGCCCATCACCGTGCTCCCCACCGCCCTCTCGGTGGATGCTTTCATCACTGCCGCTTCCGGCATTCGCCGGGATGGATGTGTGTATTACATCGAGACCAAAGTGCCTGAAAACCTTGTCCTCGACCTTGATATCATCGCCGCCGCCCCAGCCCACATTCGCGCCGCCGGGATTACGGATGTGATGTCGATTGCCACGGGTTCATGGGACTGGAAGTTCGCCCATGAGCAGGGCAAAAACCCGCCCGGGATGGAGTTCATCCCCTGGGTGTACGACAACGCCCAGAGCATCCTGAACGGCGTGCTCGATTGCGCCGAGGCCGCCGGGCGCAGCGACCGCGATGGCCTGAAAACGCTCTACGACTGCCTGGCGATGGAAGTGCAGCTCTGTAACCAGGTGGGTCACGCCCGCCCCGAAGAAGGCAGCGAGCATTACTTTGCCTACTGCGCCGAGAATTTCACCGGTCACGGCTGGCCGCACGGTGACCTGGTTGGGCCTGGGATTATGATCATGTCTAAGTTGCAGGGGCAGGATCCTGGTAGGCTCGAATCGGCCTTGAAAGCATGTAACGTGCCCCTCGACCGAATTCCCACCGAGATAACGGACAAGACGCTCAAGAATCTGCCATCCTACTGCAAAAAACACGGGCTGGCTTTCGGGCTGGCACATACGCTGTAATACGAATTGGCCATCCGCGCCACACAAGGAGAACCTATGAAAATTGGATTTGCCGGAGCCGGATACATTATCAATATTCATGCCAAAGCTGCCAAAAACAACGGGCTGGAACTGGCGGCAGTGGCGGAGAAGTTCGCCGACAAGGCGGAGCCGTTTGCCAAAAAATTCCGCATCAAGCGGCAGTACGAAACCGTCGAGCAAATGCTGGTGGCGGGTGGCGTGGATGCGCTGGTAATCGGCACCCCCAACTTCCTGCACGCATCACAGGCAATTGCCGCGTTGGAAGCAGGCGTGCATGTGATGGTGGAAAAACCGATGGCGATGAACGCCGTCGAGGCCGAAAGGATGCTGGCCGCCAGCCAGAAAAGCGGCGCCAAACTGATGGTGGCGCACTGCTGGCGATTTGATGACGAAGTCAACTGGCTCAAAGCGCAAACCCAAAAACTAGGAAAAATCATCCGCACCAAAGGTTATGGGGTGCATACCAACTGGGGACCGGGCAGCTGGTTCATCCAAAAGGCGCTGGCGGGCGGCGGCGCAATGGCTGATATGGGCATCCACGCGCTGGATACAGCCCGCTACCTGCTCGGCGACCCGCAGCCGGTCAGGGTCTATGCCAAAATCGGCACGTTTTATAAAGATTTTGATGTGGACGACACCGGCGTGATCCTGGTGGAATGGGACAATGGCGCCACATCTTATATTGAATCGGGCTGGTGGCAGCCCTACAGCGATGGCCCGGAGGCCGGAACCCAGCTTTATGGCGAAAAAGGCTTCGGACAGTTGTTCCCCACCCGGCTGCTGCTGCCCAATCCCGAAGCTGAACGCGTGAATGAGATTAAATCGGGGTTCAAATTCCCGCGCAAAGAACATTGCCCGCAATCCATGTATGATGCGCAGATAGCCTACTTTATCGAGTGCATCCGCGAGAACAAAACCCCCATTCCGGGCGGCCTGGAAGGGCTGGCAAACATGAAAGTGGTTGACGCAGCTTATGAATCGAGCCGCAGCGGAAAAGCTGTGGACATCAAGTAATTTTCAATTTAAGGAGAATGTTATGTCTGAATTAGCCATCCTTGGCGGGCCAAAAACCCGCACCGAAGCGTACCCGCAGTGGCCGGTATGGGATCAGCGTGATATCGACGCCGTGATCGAAGTTATCAAAAGCGGGCGCTGGGGCGGGTTCCCGTACCCTGGGCCAAAAACGGCGGAGCTGGCCCAAAAGTTTGCTGAGATGCAGGGCGGCGGGTATGCCGTCCCGATGGCCAATGGCACAGTGACGATGGAAGTTGCGCTTCGCGCGGCAGGCATCGGCTGGGGAGATGAAGTCATCGTCCCGGCGTATACCTTCCAGGCGACGGCCTCGGCCCCGATGGCAGCTGGCGCCATCCCCGTGATTGTGGATGTGAACCCGAACACGTACTGTCTCGATGCCGGGGCCGCTGAAAAGGCTATTACGCCCAAGACGAAGGCCATTATCCCGGTGCATCTTGGTTCGAATATGGCTGATATGGATGCCATTATGGCGCTGGCTGAGCAGCACAACCTGATCGTGATCGAAGATTGCGCTCACGCGCATGGCGCAAAGTGGCTCGGCAAGGGCGCGGGAACGATTGGACATTTTGGCTCGTTCTCGCTGCAATCATCGAAAACGCTGACAACCGGCGAGGGCGGGATTTTGCTCTGCCGCACCCCGGAACTGGCAGCCAAAGCCGCTTCCATCATCGATTGCGGGCGCCCGCACGCGCTGGGCGGCGGCCCGGAAGATGAGTCGATGGATTTCCAGGTGGGTGGCAACTTCCGCCTGAGCGAGATCGCTGCGGCGCTGGCGCTGGTGGGCATCGAACGCTTCCCGGCCCAGGCCCAGGAGCGCGAAAAAATGGCAGCCTACATGGATGAATCCCTGAGCGAGATCAAAGGCGTGCGCGTGCTCAAACGCGATGAGCGCCACACCACCCGCTCGTTCTACCGCTACATCTTCGCGATCAACCCGTCTGAATTTGGCATGGAACATGAAGAACTGTGCGATGCACTTGATGCTGAAGGGATCGATTGCTGGGTGGGCTACGAGGCCATGCACAATTACAAACTGTTCCAACCCCAAAAATCCAGGCTGGCAGTGCCAAACGCTTTCCCGCAGTATTTTGATTTTGCCAGCATGAACCTGCCCGAAGCGGCACGCGCCTGTGAGCATGAAGCGGTCTGGCTGGATGAATCCATTTTCCGCGCCGGGCCAAAGGGTGTAGATGATGCGGTGGCGGCCATCAAGAAAATACAGATGAATGCACCTGACTTGACAACGCGAGATTAAGACCGGCAGCCTGCCAGGCCGAATACAAAACATTCTGCGGCTACGCCACACAGGATTTGTGCAGCGTAGCCGCAGAACGAAATGGGATTTTTGTGCCAGCCAGGCCGGTTATTTCCAACAAAATCCGTTTGGCTTAGGAAATCTCGTAAGGGGGTGCATATCGGGCCGAGGCGAGGTGGTGCCTACCAGATGCCCGGCATCAGGCGATATTTCACCTTTTGGGTATATTCGCGGTAGCCATCCAGATCGCGCAAGAGCAGTTTTTCCTCGTCGAAAATCCGAAAAATTAATACTGGCAAAATCATCAGCCCGGGCAGGAAAGCCCAGTAGGAACCCAGCGCCAGGGGAGAAAAAGCGTAGGTAAAAAATGCGCCCACATACATGGGATGGCGCACGATGGCATACGGGCCAGTAGAAATGACTTTCTGCCCGGCTTCCACCTCGACGATGCGTGAAGTATAAGTGTTGGTTTTGAAAACCCACATCACCATCAAATACCCGGCGACAACAATTACATTGCCAATCACAGCCAGCCAGGCGGGCATTTGTGACCATCCATAGCGTTGATCCAGCCCCGGAACAATGAAAGATAACACCAGGAAGATACCCGAAACCGCCACGATCTTTTGCTGCTGGCTCTGGCGTTCGCGCATCCGCATCCGGCGCTCAAGCAGGGCCGGGTCGTTTTTCAGCAGGTAGGCAAGCGTCAACAGCATTAACGAAAACATAGTGACCAGCCACATCCAGGCTTGCCAGAATTTCCACGTTCCGGCCGGGATGAAAAACATCAATGCAAGGAGAACAAAAAAGCCCGCAACACGCGCAATCACCATGATGATAAGTTGGGAAGTCGAGATGGTGTTATTCATGTTTCTCTCCTGTGGGTTGAAAGACGTTTTAAGCTCAAACAGACTCTACCTTTCTGATTTTACCTAAAACCTGGCATTACCACCCAGCCGGTTCTCATTGATTTAGCCTGGTGGTACCAATCCCTGCTCTAGGGCATAGAGACCTGCTGCAACCAGCTCATTTTGCAGGCCAATAGCCCCTTGACACCCATATAATACCCAAATGGGTATAGTATAATTTACAAGAAAAATCTTAACAATATTCGGATAAACTCATGCCAGCTACCCCTACCCGCGACCGGGTCAACCCGGAAGAAGTCAATACCCGCCCCCTGCGCCGCCCCGAATGGATCAAAGTCCGCGCGCCATCGGGCGAAACCTACGAGCGCCTGCACACCCTCATGCGCTCCAAAGCCTTGCATACTGTCTGCGAAGAAGCCATGTGCCCAAACATGGGTGAGTGTTGGGGCAGCGGCACCGCCACATTCCTCATGCTCGGCGATGTCTGCACCCGCTCCTGCGTTTTTTGCGATATTAAACATGGCAAACCCAACGCCATGGACTGGCTGGAACCTGAACGCGTGGCCCAGGCCGTCAAGTCGATGAACCTGAAACATGCCGTCATCACCTCGGTCAACCGTGATGAGCGCCGCGATGGCGGTGCGCCCATCTTCGCCATGGTCATCCGCCGCATCCGCCAACTGCATCCCGGCTGCTCCATCGAAGTGCTCATCCCCGATTTCAAAGGCTCTGCCGAGGCCCTCAAAATTGTCATGGATGCCCGACCTGAAATCCTGAACCACAACGTTGAAACCGTTCCGCGCCTGTTTAAACAGATCCAGCCGCAGGATAACTACGAGTGGGCCGCCGCCACCCTTTCCAACGCCAAAAAACTTGACCCCGATGTGCTGACCAAGAGCGGCATCATGATCGGTATCGGGGAAGACATCGAGGAAGTCAAAGCCGTCATGCGCGACCAGCGCAGTTGGGGCGTGGATATTCTCACCATCGGCCAGTACCTCCAGCCCAGCAAAAAACACTTTCCCATCTCGCGCTACTACACTCTAGAAGAATTCACTGAACTGCGCGAATACGGTTACAGCATCGGCTTCAAATGGGTTGAAGCCAACCCCCTGGTGCGCTCCTCCTACCACGCCTACGAACAGGTGCGCGCCCTCAGCCTCGTCCACCGCAAACTCTACGGCGACGACGCCATGAAAGGCTACCAGGCCCCTGGTCGCTGACCATCTGAAGTGCGGAAGCCCTGCTTCCGCACTTTTTTAACAGTTTTGATGCTGCGCCTGAACAAATTCTGAACAAATTTTTGATATTTTCGGGGAAAGGAAACCTGACACAACCTCCCAACTTCTTACCGTTATGATGATATTCATCCTGCTTCTGGCAGGATGCAGCCCCGCACCAACCGCCCCCCTGCTGCCTCCCGTTTCGACAATGGCAGCCACCTCCATGCCGGCCACCGCGCCCGCTTCAACGGCTGGAACAATCACCCAGACAGGCCTCACTTACCCCATCGTAGACACATCCCAGGGCAAATGCTACGACAACGATGTCGAAATCACCTGCGGGCAAACCTTTATCCCTTCTATTGGAGCAGCACCACCCACGCCGACAACGCCGGTCGCGGACCCTTCGCCGCCTATGTGGCTTTCGGAAAAGCCCTGGGCTACAGGAACGCCTGGGTGGATGTCCACGGTGCCGGGGCGCAGCGCAGCGATCCCAAAATCGGCAGTGCCTCCGAATATCCGCATGGTCACGGCCCGCAGGGGGATGCCATCCGCATCCAGAACCATGTTCGCTGTGTTACCGGCGGCGCAGCGTATGTGGAGAATGGCGTTAGCGCCGAATCGCGCCCAACCATGCCGGTTGAATCAACCGGCATCCAGCAAAACCCGCCCGGCGGAATGCCTGGCCCAATGGATGGCACACCGCCACAGCCCGCCCTCGACGCCTGCGCTGCCAGCAGCCGGGGCAATGCCTGCTCCTTCACCACGCCCAACGGCACGGTCAGCGGCACCTGCCAGGCCATCCAGCAACAACTGGCTTGTGTGCCACCCAACAAACCCTGAAACCACTTGACGGTCACTTTCAAAGTGACCGTCAAGTTTATAAAACCCCAACCGCTTCTAAACAACTTCTAAATATCTTTTTGCTATCTTATGGGGGAAAGGAAAAAAGCCACATGAACAAAAAACTATACACATTTCCCATCTTTTTCCTGCTGATGGTGGCTCTGGTGGCCTGTGGACACACACCGCAAGCCGAATCTAAATCTGCGCCCCAGGCGCTCGAACCGACTTCCACCTCCCTGGCAACAGCTTCTGTTACGCGCAGCCTGCCCCCAACCTTCGATCTGACCCCCATTCCTGGCAGCTACCAGTTCACCGAAGGGCCAGCCGTCGATGCAAATGGCAATGTCTACTTTTCAGACATTAGCGCCGGGAAAATCTACAAATGGTCACCCGATGGCAGCGTCAGTATCTTTCTCGAGGGCCTGAACAAGCCCAATGGCCTGATGTTCACTGCCAGCGGGGATTTGATCGCCTGCGAGGGCGGGGCAGGCCG
>CAIJPN010000156.1 GCA_903822545.1 uncultured Anaerolineae bacterium
AAAACGGGATGTCAGCTTCGGCCCGCGTACTGAAGCAGGAAAGCGAGCCTGGGATACTTTCATGACGCTGGCCGAGACCACCAGAAAATTGGGCGTCAGTTTCTACGCCTATTTACATGACCGGATTACCGGCGCTAAGGCCATTCAACCATTGGCCGATTTAATCACCCAGGCTGCTGGCAGTTTTGCATTCTCAGCCACAAGCTGACGGGAAGATACCATAGTTTCCTTATTTTGTAGGGGCGTGGCATTGCTACGCCCCTACTTCCTTAATCATACCCTTTGGGATGACTCTTGTGCCACTCCCACGCGCTGCCAATGATGTCGCGCAGGTTGTCGTGCTGGGGTTTCCAGCCCAACTCTTTGCGGATTTTCTGGCTGGAGGCCACCAACCGGGCCGAATCGCCTGGTCGGCGCGGCATTTCCTTGACCGGGATGTCTTCACCAGAAACAGCGCTGGCCGTGTTAATAACTTCGCGCACCGAGTAGCCCGTACCCGAGCCAACGTTATAGATCATCTTATCGCGTTCGCCCAGCGCTTCGAGCGCCAGTTGGTGCGCCGAAACCAGGTCGGCAATGTGAATGTAGTCGCGGATGCAGGTTCCATCGGGGGTTGGGTAATCTGTCCCGAAGATATAGGCATATTCGGCCTGGCCCAGGGCCACCTGGAACACACGCGGGATGAGATGACTCTCTGGCTGGTGGGCTTCGCCGCGTCCCGGCAGCGCCCCGCTGGCGTTGAAGTAGCGCAACGCCGCGAATCGCAGCCCGTGGATCTGGCGGTACCATTCCAGCGATTGCTCCACTGCCAGTTTGGTATACCCATAAGTGTTGGTTGGTCCCAGCGCGGATTCTTCCGTTAGCGGCTCTTCGCTCGACTGGTAAACCGCCGCCGTTGAAGACAACACGAACCGGCGCACCCCGGCGCGAGTCGCCATATCGATCAGCCCCAGCGAGTTGACCAGGTTGTTGCGGAAGAACTTGCCGGGGTCTTTCATGCTCTCGCCAGCCTCAATAAAGGCCGCGAAGTGCATCACCGCATCGAATTTCTCGCTCACCAGCGTCGCCGCCAGCGCGTGACTGTCCGACAGGTCAGCCTGGATAAAGTTCGCGCCATCCGGCACCGCCGCGCGATGCCCCGTCACGAGCGAATCATACACTGTCACCGAATGCCCGGCCTTCAGCAGCGCTTCTGCCGTAGCAGAGCCAATATAACCTGCCCCACCGGTAATAAAAATGTTCATAGTTGCTCCTTGTAAAAAACAGTTGCCGAGATGATGAGATAAAGAAATAAGGAGACAAGCATGGCCTGTTTACTCCTTATCTCTTTATCCCATCAACTTATCCCTGGCTTTGCCAAATGCCAATCCGTCACCTGCTGGTAAGCGTGCGCCAGCCGGAACAGCGCGGCCTCATCAAAGTGGCGGCCCATCAACTGCATCCCGACCGGCAGCCCGGCCTGGTCAAACCCCACCGGGAAAGCCAGCCCCGGCACACCCGCCAGGTTGGCAGGCAGGGTGAAAACATCTTCAAGATACATCGCCAGCGGATCGTCGCCGTGCGCACCGATTTTAAAAGCCGCTGTGGGGGCCACCGGGCAGGCAATCGCATCCACTTTGGCAAAAACCTGCTCAAAATCGCGCTTAATCAGCGTGCGCACCTTCTGCGCCTGGCCGTAAAAAGCATCGTAATAGCCCGCCGAGAGCGCGTACGTGCCCAGCATAATGCGCCGCGTCACCTCGTCGCCGAACTTCTCGCCGCGCGTCTTATAAAACACATCCCACATCGAGTCGCCTTCCACGCGCGGGCCGTAGCGCACACCGTCAAAGCGCGCCAGGTTGGCCGAAGCCTCCGCCGGGGCCAGCAGGTAATAGACCGGCAGGGCATACTCGGTGTGCGGAAGGCTGACTTCGTGGATTTCCGCGCCCAATTCTTTCAGGGAAAGGATCGCTGTCCGCACTTTTTCTTCCACTTCGGGCTGGATGCCGCTAATAAAATATTCCTTCGGGATGCCAATCTTCACGCCCTGCAGCGTGGTCGCCGTTTCGACATCTTTTTCCCTCACCCCGGCCCTCTCCCGGTGGGCGAGGGGGAAATTCATGGCAAACGGCACATCCTGGCTGGTAGCATCCAGCGGATCGCGGCCCTGCATGGCGCTGAAAACCGCCGCCACATCTGCCGCGCTGCGCCCAAACGGGCCGGGACAATCGAGCGATGAGCCATAAGCCACCAGCCCATAACGTGAGACGCGCCCGTAGGTTGGTTTCAACCCGGTGACACCGCAAAACGAAGCGGGCTGGCGGATGCTGCCGCCGGTATCCGTCCCGAGCGCTGCCGGGACAAGCCCTGCAGCTACCGCCGCCGCGCTGCCGCCGGAGGAACCGCCGGGGACGCGGGTCAAATCCCAGGGGTTGTGGGTGACGCCATAGGCTGAGTTTTCGGTGCTCGAGCCCATGGCAAATTCGTCGGTGTTGGTTTTGCCGAGTACGATCATCCCGGCGGCTTGCAGCCGTTTGACGGCGGTGGCCGTAAAGGGCGGGCGGTAGCCTTGCAGGATGCGCGAGCCACAGGTGCAGGGCATCCCCTCCACAACGATGACATCTTTTACAGCCAGGGGAATGCCCAGTAACGGCGAGACAGGCTCCGGGGCGGATTTTCTTTTCTGGTCAGCGGCATCTGCCTGTTCGAGGGCGGAATCTCCATCCACGTGCAGGAAGGCGTGCAGTTTTCCATCCAGCGCTGAAATTTGATTTAGCGCCTGTTGGGTCAGTTCGCGGCTGGAAATTTCACCGCGCTGGAGCAGTTTTTGGGCTTCGGTGAGTGTTTCCATGCTATTCAAAGACCGGCGGGATTTTGAACTGCGCATCTGCCTGCGCAGGCGCATTTTTGAGCAGTTCTGCGGCCCCCAGGCCGGGGCGAGCCAGGTCGGGGCGCAGGTGGCTCTCGGAGCCAGACATGCCCGCCAGGGGCGGGACGCTGCTGGTATCGAGTTTTTGCAGTTGGGCTACATGGTCGAGGATGGCCGAGAGCTGCTCGCGGTAGCGGGTTTTTTCTTCGTCGGTCAGTTCGAGCCGGGCCAGTTTGGCGATGTGTTCGACTTCTTGGAGTGTGAGTGGCATGGGATGATTATAACTTACTCGTTCCACACGGCGCTGTACCAGCGCAGGTAATCTTCCACGTGGGCAGACCAGTATTTTTCCTCGTGGTAGCCAATAAAGGCGTGCCATTCGTAGGAAACATCTTGGGCGTTGAGCAGGGCAATGAACGATTGGGTGGTCACCAGTTCCACATCATGGTCACCTGCGTCGATGAAAATTTGGGGGGATTGCTCAGGAGGCAGATCGCGCAGCAGGATGGGCAGGGTGGATGTATCGCTGTAGAAGATTGCCGGGGAGTGGGCGCCGATTGCGCCAAACAGATCGGGGTGGCGGATGCCGAGATGGATGGCCCAGGCCCCGCCACGTGAAAGCCCGCCGATGGCGCGATGCTGACGGTCTGGCCGGGTGCGGTAATCTGCATCGATGCGAGGCAGCAGCAGGGTGAGGAAGGCTTCATCGAATTTGTATTCAGATGGCTGTTTGAAGGAATGATCAAAGGGCATAACGATGATGAGCGGCGGGATTTCCCCGGCGGCAATCAGACGGTCTGCGGTGCGTGTTGCGCCGATGCGCAGCCACTGGTCTTCATCGAAGTTTTGCCCGTGCAATAAGTAGAGGATGGGATAACGTTGCCCGGTCTCGCTGTCATAACAGGGCGGCAAGTACACGTTGTATTTGATGGGTTTATCAAGTAATTCGGTTTCGATAACGCCCTCGACAATCCTGCCGCTGGTTTGCTGACACCCGGCCAAGGTAGCGGTGGGCGCCGGGCTAGGGGTTCTTGTGGGGGTAATAGTGGATGTTGAACTGGGAATCAGCGTAGCGGTTGATACGGGAAGCGGGGAAGCGCTGGGTGGTGGCAAGGTGGGCAAATCCGCAGGGCCGCAAGCAGACAGGATAAATGATCCCGCCATGAGCAGGAATGCCAGGTTGGACAGAAATTGGGATGGAATGGTAAGCATATTTATTTGACGAGTAGGGCGGTTGGCATTATACTCTGCCCGCTACTCATTCGGGGTGTAGCGCAGCTGGCTAGCGCGCTTGCTTTGGGAGCAATAACCCCGAACACTACCCCCCATATACAGCCTTTCAGCCGTCTTTTGTGGATATTACCACCACAGGAGGCGGCTTTTATGTCTACAATCGATCTGAATAATAAAACTTGGGTACTTGCTTCGGATAATCTGCTTTTCGCGTTCAAGGATTTTATTCTCTCCCGTCAAGCAATGCGGGCAAGCAAGAACACTGTAGCGTGGTACAACTTTACAGCGGGCGTGTTTATTGGCTGGCTTGCTTCGGAAGGTGTCACCTCCCCCGGTGATGTTACCGCCCGCCATGTTCGCGCATATCTGGCAGAATTGGCAGGGCGTGACCTGAAAGATAAAACGTGTAACGCGCACGCCAGGGCGATAAAAACCATGCTTCGGTTCTGGCACAATGAAGGATACTTACCCTCCCCGGTCAAGTTCGATATGCCGAAAATTGACAAACGGCGTTTACCAGTTCTTGACGCTGAGCAGGTCGCCGAAGTTCTGAAAGCCTGCTCCAGCGCGAGAGAAAAGGCGCTTCTACTTTTCGCGGTTGATACTGGCTTGCGGCTGGCTGAATTGGCCTCCCTATCCTGGTGTGATCTGGACATGCAAACAGGGATAATTCATCTCTTACGGGGCAAGGGCGGCAAAAGTAGAACGGTAATAGCCGGTGCTGCCGTTCGGCGTGCTTTGCTGGCATATCGGCGTTCGTTGGCCATTAATGATGATCGTTCGCCGCTTTTCCAAACAGTTGACGGCGAAAGGTTCACAAGTCACGGCCTGGGGCAGGTATTCAAGCGCCTATCTAAGCGGGCGGGCGTGCCCTTTTCCGCTCATGCGCTACGGCGTTCTTTTTGCGTGCTTTCCTTGCGTGCTGGCATGTCCATACTTCACGTTCAAGCCCTCATGGGTCATGCTTCGCTTGAAATGACGCGCCATTATGCCGAAAGTCTAGATGATGATATTTTGAGCGAACATAATCAACATTCCCCCATTGATAACCTGTCACGGCTGAAAAAGCGGTAAAAACGTTCTACTTAATGGTGATTAAGAAAAGCATACGTTTTTTGTCAGATTTGAAACGTTGAAAATTAGGCGGTTTTTTGCCGAGTAGGAAAGGGAAGAATTTACAAGACGTTTCTTTCCTACTCGGCAAAAAGATAATCACTTATCCCAATCATCCGGGTTGACGCCAACGCCGTATATCTTGCATCCGTTCGGGGCATCTTTCGTTGCAACTTTTTGCCCGTTCGGATATTTCACAAGGTAAGAACCGTCAGCCTGTTCTGTCGCCCAATCAGGGCGGTTTACCTGGGGGCGTTTATTTTCAAGCGCCTGTATTCTATTTTTGATTGTCATAGGTTGCGGCCTCCAGCGCCGCTACACGTTTCTCTAGATCGGCTAATTCTTTGACTTGCAGCAGCTTTGCAAGCCAATCACTTGCAGCTTGACGCTTTACCGCTTCGCTTTCTGCGGAGGTCATCAAGGCGCGTAGGGTTTCAAGGGCATCATTTACACCAATCAAAAGCACACGGCTGGCAGCGTCAAGTAATTGACTTTCGGCATCCTTCAATGCGGCGCTAAATTCTGGTAAGGTCATCCATCGGTATAACTGCTTTTCTGACACGCCGACTTTTTGAGCAGCGGCCCGCCCGCTACGTTCTGACAGAAGCGCCGCTATTGCCTTTTCTTGTTTTACGGATAATTTTCTTGGCAGATCGGACATTCTCGCACCTTTCTAGACTTTTTTGGCCTGTATTGATCCTGTCCAGGTATTCTGGGTTTACCCCAATTGCATCACAATACAAGGCGGCATCTTCACTTTTTAGCCATTCGATAGCAGCTTGCCTGTCAGGGTTTTTCTTTTTTGATGTGGCATCCTGAGCAGCTTGCAGCAGGATGGCAGCAATCAACCTTTGCCAACCTTGATCTACTGCGATTTTGACGCCTTCAGTATCCATCAAGCGCCTGCGTTTTGTGGTGGTACTTGTGGTGGTACGGTTGGTACATTCCCGGTAGGCTGAGGTGGTACGGTTGGTACAAAGAGCGGGCGTCCTCCAATCTGCGTAAATTCAATCCCGCTAATGGATAATTCCAGCGTGCCAGCCTGCGCCGGTAACATCTTCACTGTCAAGCCAGCTTGTAAGCAGTATTGGCAAGCCGACATGAGAATTTGCGCCGCTTCTTCTGGCGTGGTGATCTGCTTTGTTTTGCTCATATCGTTCTTTCCTTTCCTGGGGCAAGGTTTCAAACCTGCCGCCATATTTTGATTTTCTTTTATCCGCGCGGCCCGTTCGCCATATCCATTTTTTACCGTTGTCCAGTACTTCGATGCGCCAGGTGGTAACGGTTGGTACAAGTACCACCCCGGCGGTTGGTACGGGTGGTACTATTTGCGCGGGCGTGGTGGTACATTGAAAAAACTTTCAACGGGCACGCCCTCCCCGGCGGCCTCGGTTGGTACATTCAAGGCGGGCAAAGTACCACCATTCCAAGAACGCGCCCGCTTTTTTATCCCGTAGGAATTGAATAATTCGGGCACAAGCTCCCCGGCAGCCTGCGCTATGGCCTGTTCGCCTTCGATGGTGTCTAAATATTCTGCGGCCTTTTCAATTGCCTTTACCCTAAAATTAGCCTGCGCTTTTGCCAGCTTTAGCGCGGCCCGTTCGCCAGGATCGGCGATTTTCAGAATACCCCAACTGGCAAGCGCAAAAACCAACATACCTACGCTGTACGGTTCGTATTGTGTCACCCATTCGGGCGCATGGCCTGAAAGCGTGCTAAAGGCTGTTACCATGTTGACGCCTAAAATCAGCATGTCGCCAACATAAAACACGATTGCAAGCCCCCGGTGAAAGCCCTCAACCGCCCAATAATGCAGGGCAAGCGGTAACGCTACGGCGTTCAAGCCGACTAATACCACGCCGACGGTCATCAATGCGCGGAGGCCGTAAGCAGCGGGCGGTAAAATCCCAACGATAAATTGAACGGTCAAAAGAACGGCGACAACTATCACGCCAGCATACACAAGCCCGCCCATGATATAAGCGGCAAGTTTACCCTTGCGGGCGGTTTCGTTCTGTTCTTCAAAGTTGATCGGGTTCATCTTTTTTTTATCCTTTCGTGTTGGTTGGTTCTGATTTGCTTTATAAATCAGAACCTATTTGCAAAATTCAGAATTGACATATCCGGTGACGTTCCCGGCTTTTACCTTGTGCCATGCTCCAGGTTCCAGGATCGTGACCGTTTCACCTTCGGGCAAAATTGCCATCACTTGACAATTGACGCCTCCGCAAGCCCGGACATGTAGAAAGCCTCCCGGCAAGCCTGTAGAAACGCTACAAGCGGCCTGGGGCGTGTTCTGGGGCACGTTTACCACTTCGGCGGCTGCAGGGCTGTTTGTGGGGCGTTCTGCGGCCTGCGGGCTGTTCGTGGCGGTCTGGGTGGCCTGTGGCGTCAAGGTCAAGAGCAGGCTGCCCGGTTCTGGCATACATCCCGCCAGGACAAACAGCGATATTGCAATTCCTACCAGGGCAAGCCCGATCGAAAGCGCCTGCATGAGTTCGGTTCGTTCAAGTTGTTTCATGGGTTATCCTTTCGTGTTAGTTGACTTTCCTTTCCTACTGAGCAAAACAAGTTCTTTTTGTCGGTTTTTTAGGTTTTTGCTGAGTAGGAAAGAAGGGGTTTTATGTAGTTATGTAGGTTATGTAGGTATTTTCGGTAAAGTCCCTTAAGGGATTTTTATTTTAGAAAGTTATGGAAAATTGCTACATTTCCTACATTCCTACATGGTTTTTACGTTTTGGTACATCATCCCGGCTGTCACCCGGACAGGGTTCCCATATCGGGCGGTCATCTTTGCGCCAAATTTGCGAACGGTCATCACGTCTACCCCGTTCATAATTGCCCAAGATTGATAAGACTTGAAAGCCGCCATGCTTGCCAGCTTTGCGCCTGGGGCATCCTGTAAACATTCATCACAAAAAGCCGTAAAATCATCCTCCCCATCCCGGTAAGCCTGGGTAAACTTGCGCACTTTGGCGGGCGGGTTCAATCCTTCGGCTTGCCACATCAGACAACCCCGGACAAGCCACGCGAGAATCCCGCTTGCTTCGGCTTTCAGCTTTTCGGGCAAGTTGCGATCTTTCAAGCGGTCATTTTTTGCGGTTGGGTTGTCTGTAAAATGCGCTCCAAATTCAACGGTCAAAATCCGTTCCCATGCTGCATCATCATCGGCGTCAACCTTTGGCAAGTGGTTGGTAATTAGAATGATTTTGTGTGTTGGCTGAAATGTCACCATTTCACGCTGAAATAAGGTGCGAGCGGTTATGCTATCGCCCCCGGTGAGCAGCTTCACACGGGCAAGATCAAGCCTTGCGCCTTCGGCGGGTTCACTTACCCAAATAAGACGCTTGCCATTCAGGCCATATAAAAACGGGTTGCCAGCACCTTTATTTTCTGATTTTGACGATTGGACAAATTCGCTAAAAGGTGCGGAACTTGTAAATTCATCCCCCAAAACATAAGCGATAGTTTCAAGAATTAGGCCTTTACCGTTGCGCCCCTTGCCCCAAAAAACGGGTAAGATGTGTTCGGTGGTTTTGCCTGTCAGCATGTAACCGAATAAACGCTGCAAGAATTCAACCATTTCGGTGTCATCCTGCATGATCTCGCTTATTGCCTTTTCCCATAGCGGCGCTGGGGCGTCAATTCCTTCCCACGTAATATCGGTGTGCTTGCGGATATATTCACGCGGTGAGCCGTTGCGCAAGGTTCCTGTAGCGAGATCGATAACCCCATTCCCGGCGGGCAAAATCATCGGGTTTTCATCCCATGCGTTACCGTCTGTTTTGAGTTCTGGCAAAGATGTTGCCAGGTGCAATACATCCCGCATGACGTTTAGCGTCATCAGGTGGCCCGCCCGCTTTGCTAAATCCCTGCGGTCAATAGTTACGCCAGGTGTAGCGGCGGCGGTAAGATAAAAATTCGGGATTTTATCGAATAGCCTGTAAACGTCTTTTGTGTTGTCGGCTGTCCAGTAATTGCCTTGCCAGATAAACCATTTTTCGGCGCTATGATCAAAGATCGCCAGGTCTTGATAAAAGCGGGCGAATAATTCAGCATCTCCCCTATCTCCGAACGGGTAAAAATGATTGATGTCAATTTGCTGTGCGGTTGCGGTGGTGGTGGTTGCCATTAGCGGCCCGCCTTTTCGATGGTGTAATATTCCCCGGCCAGCGCCAGCATCTTACCGAAAAGGATATTTTCCCGGCGTTCGGCGTGTTCGTAAAAGTCGGTGACTTTCGCGGTCAGGCTGACGCCTTTGACTTCGGCACGAACGCGCAAGGTTGCGGCCCGGCGGAATTTTTCAAGTTCGGCGAGTTGGACAACAAAAAAACCGTTTTCGTATTGGGCGTGAATTTTCGGAAGTCCCCCGGCGGATTGGCTTGCGGTTTTGGAAGATTGTGTTAAACTCATGTCATAATCCTTTCGTAAATCCCGCCCGGTGTCATCGCCAGATTTCCGGTTGCGGGATTTTATTTTTCCTACACTCTCGCTATTGACAATTAGTTATATAACGGTTTATAATTGCCATAGGGAAGATTGTAGGTTGATAATATTTTTCGCTCACGGGTGAGATATTACCACGTGCTTGGGATTTTGCGCAAGATGCAGTTTTATCAATAGTCACCTCCCCCGGCTTTTGCTGAGTAGGAAAGGGAAGTCAAAACACTTCCCCCGGTCACATCACTATTGACATTTTAGACAATAAGCGGGTAAGATGTGGGCACTTGATTCGCCACAAATGACGGTGACAAAAAAAGGCAAGCGGGCTGTAACCTACCACTTGATAATGAAGTGAGTTATACTCTGCCCGCTACTCATTCGGGGTGTAGCGCAGCTGGCTAGCGCGCTTGCTTTGGGAGCAAGAGGTCGTCGGTTCGAATCCGTCCACCCCGACAAAACCGCTGACAACGGTCATAGAGCATGTAAAAGGTCTGACTTCCCGTTTTGATTGCCAAAACTGTGAAAGTCAGACCTTTTACATCCTGCAAAACCGCCAGGCGGTTTCAAGTGACGAATGCCACCTAATCCAGTTTTACGCCGCCATTTGCCACTTTCAGAATCCCACCCCCGTTCGAGGAGGGTGAAGGCCAGGTAGTTACGATAAAAGGCGGATTCCACAAGCAAGAGCACCTGGAGAAACCAACACCGCTACATTTGACGGGCCGATTTCATGTACTGGTGCAGTTTAGTCAAGCGCGCAATCATTTCTTCCGGAGACAGGATTTCATCCGCCAGGTGGCGGTCAATCGCAGCTTTCGGCATGCTAAACACCACCGAACTGCTTTCATCCTGCACCATAATATGGGCGCGCGCTGCGGCCAGCGCGGCCAGGCCATCCACACCATCGTCACCCATACCCGTCAGAACGATCCCAATGGCAGAACTGCCAAACGATGCCGCAACTGATTGGAAAAGACGATTCGCAGACGGGCAAAATCCGCTGGGATGGGGGGTTTGATCAACATGCAAGACTCTATCGATTGTCACAGTAAGATGCGCATCGCCCGGGGCAACATAAATATGCCGGCGCTGCATATGCAGCCCCTCGCTCGCAACCGAGACGGGTATTTTTACGCGCGTGCGCAGCCATTCTGCAAACGCAGTCATAAAAGTCGGCATATTATGCTGGACGATCAGGATGGGAATGGGAAAATCATCGGGCAGGGCGCTCAATATCTGCGCCAGGATCGGTGGCCCCCCGGTGGAAGCCGCGATGGCAATCACCTGGATGGATTGCAGCACGTACGAGTGCAGCATCGCCGTCTTCGGGCCAATATTGGCCGGACGAACAGCCATTTTATGCGTGCGCGGCAGTAGCGTAATCCCTGCCAATGAACGGATGGCTGCAATAAGCTGGTCTCGCACGGTTTCGTAACTTTTCTGATCCAACCCCTTGGGCTTTTCAATCACAGTCAAAGCACCAGCTTCAATGGCATTAAAGGCCACATTATAGTCAGATGCATACACATTGCTTGAGACCACAATGATTGGGATCGGCTCAATCCCCATAATCTGGCGGATGGCTTCTAGCCCATCCATTTGCGGCATACGAATATCCATCGTGATCACCGTAGGATGCAAACGCAGCGCCATGCGGATCGCATCCTGACCATTATTGGCAGCCCCCACAACTTCAATATCTGGCAAATCACCAAGCATGGCCTTAAACATGTTACTGATAAGCAGCGAATCATCCACAATCAGAACACGGATAACACGCTGCCCGAAGCGATTAATCATCGAATAGCATCCTTTTGGGCAACGAAGATATACTTTTATTTTAACGTGAATTGCAAATATTCAACAACAAGAATACTCATCGAAAAACTTTTCTCGAAAAAATCCCCAACGAAAAAACCGCCAGCGGATGGCTGGCGGCCATGGTTAATTTCTACCCCAACCACGCCAGCGCCCCTTGCGCCGCTCGCAGCCCGGTGGAAAGACAGGCCGTCAGCAGGTAGCCGCCGGTCGGGGCCTCCCAGTCCAGCATCTCACCGGCACAAAAAACCCCCGACAGCGGCAAAAGCATCAGGTTGGCATCCAGCGCATCGAACATCACCCCGCCCGCGCTGCTAATGGCTTCCTCCAGCGGGCGCGGCGCAACCAACGGCAGCGGCAGCGCCTTAATCGCCGCCGCCAGCTTCTCTGGCGACGAAAAATCCTCGCGCGGCACAAACTCCCACAGCAGGCCAGCTTTCACACCCTTCATTCCAGCCATTTTTTCGAGATGATGGCTCATCGTCCGCGACCCGCGCGGGATCGACAGCCGCGCAACCAGCTTCTCCAGGCTCCAATCGGGGGCCAGGTCGAGCAAAACCAGCGCTTTCCCGGCAGATTCAATCTCATCGCGGATGGCGGCCGAAAAGGAATACACCAGGCTGCCTTCCACGCCCTCGCGGGTAACAATAAACTCGCCCTGCCGCGTGCTGCCGTTAAACGAAATCGTCACCGGCCTGAGCGGAGCACCGTCAAACTTCGTCCTGAAGTGATCCGACCAGGCGACATCAAACCCGCAGTTCGACGGTTTGAGCGGCGCGATCGGGATTCCGTGCTCGAGCAGGATGCTCACCCAGCCGCCAGTGGAACCCAGCCTGGGCCAGCTGCCCCCTCCCAGCGCCAGGATCACAGCCCCAGGGCGGAAGATTTCCTGCCCATCGGCAGTTTCAAAAACAATCGCAACCCCAGATTCCAACGTTTCCGGATGTTGAAACCCCACCCAGCGGTACCCATAGTGGAACGTGACCCCGGCATTTTCCAGCCGGTTCAGCCAGGCCCGCAAAATTGGCGAAGCCTTCATCCCATGCGGGAAAACCCGTCCCGATGTGCCGATGAACGTCTCAAAACCCAACCCGGCGGCCCACTGGCGCACCTGCTCCGGGCCAAAAGTGCGCAGCAGCGGCTCCAGGCGCTCGCGGCGGCTGCCGTAACGCGAGAGAAACACTTCCAGCGGCTCAGAATGCGTCAGGTTCAGCCCACCGACCCCGGCGCGCAGGAATTTCCGGCCGGGCGTTGCCATAGCTTCGTAAACATGGACATCCGCCCCGGCGCTGGAAAGCGTTTCAGCGGCCATCAACCCCGCCGGGCCGCCGCCGATGATTGCGATGAATGGTTTTGTGGTGTTCTTTTCCATAACTCTTCCTTGGCGGGTAGATTCCGCTTTTATATGGGTGACTTAACCGGGTATGGCGCGCCACGGCATGGATTTTCCCGTTACAGATGCGTGTTTCTTGCTATTTCAGGGAGAGAACTATCGAACCACTAACTCGCTTATGGCGGTTCGTTCATGGCAAGTTATGCGGTAATGCGTTGTCTCGTTTGACCTTGCAATAAAAACAGGGCGAGCCTTGCGGCTGCGCCCCGTTGGTTTACATATTCTTTTTCATCGTGAATTTTAACACGGCACGGTAGACCTTCTCCAACCGCCGCATAATTTCTTTGCTTTCAGCGTTTTGCTCGGGTTGGCTTTCCACCTGGTTCATCAGTGAGCCGATCATCCCTGGCATTTCCTCGCTGATCTGCTCTTCGTTTTCCTTGAGCACCTGCATCAACTGGACATCATCGTCAGCGAATTCGAGCAGGGCGTTGATGAAAGTCAGTTCGGGCGGAGTGTTGGCCTGTTGGAGCACCGCCACCATTTGCTGGAGCTTGTTCAGGCGGGCGGAATCCTGTTTGCGGTTGGCTTCTTGCAGCTTGGCTTCGAGCACCTGCACCACCGCTTCGTTGAAAGAGCCGATATTCTGGGCGGTGGCCTCGGCAATGTTCGGCGCAGCCAGCAGCTCTTCGATGAAGGCATCCGCCTGTTTCATCTGCTCTTCCATGGCCTTGTCGATCTGGTTGGTGAAGTCCAACACCTTGTCGCGCAGGCCTTCCAGCTTGGCGCGTTCTTCGCCGCTGGCTTTTTCGATGCGCGCTGTCAGGATCTGGAAGAAGTTGTAATCCAGGCCGCTGCGGGTCAGGCTAACCAGCGCCTTAAGACGGTCATCGCTGGGGGCTTCGATGAAAATCTCGAGCAGTTTCTCGCGGGTTAGGCCCTGCCCCACATCTTGCAGCGTCTTAACGGCAGCTTCCAATTCACCCATCTGGCTCTGGAGCTTGCGGCCATAATCCGTCTGCGAGAGCAATTCCTGCTGGAGGGCAGCCATGGCCTGGGCGGCCTGCGGCTGCCCAGATTGGGCGGCGGCTTCGAGCAGGCGACCAAACAGCGCAAAGAAAGTCTCATCCATAATGCCCTGGTTTTGCTTGATGAGTTCAGCGCGCACATCCGGCGATGTCGTGCGCATCAGTTTTTGCATCAACTCAACACGCTTTTGCTGCTCGCTGAGCATCTCTTTCGAGACTCCATCCGCTTCCAGGATGCGTTCCAGCATGCTCTGGTAAGTCAGGAACGTTTGCGGGCGGAACAGGTAGGCCTTGCGCTTCTCGTTTGGCAGGCGGTTTACCACCTGGTTAATCAGCGGCCCAACCAGTTTTTCTTGCTCATTAACCGGCAGCCCCAATTCAGATGGGAAAAAGGTTAACAGCAGTTCTTTTTCGTTATCGTGATACACAATCGGGGTCGAAAGCGGCCCCTCGAAACCGCAAAACTGGCAGCGGGCATAATTGGACTGTCGGCCAAGCAAGCGCTGTTTCGCGCCCGGGTCGGTAGTCACATCGAACAGTTGCTCCACCTGGGCGGGGATCATCTGGCGGCAACGGGGACAGGCAATTTGGGTTTGGGGCATGAGTTTGTTCTTCCTGGTTTTTGAGATAAAAAGACAAGGAGATAATGGGATCAGGGGATGATTTTCTCTTCATCACCTATCTGCTCATCTCGTTATCTGTGTTCGACTAATTTTTCCAGCCGGTCGATATAGCTTGCCATAACGCTGAAAGTTTCTTCCACCGCTCTGGGCGTAGTCAGGTCAACCCCGGCTTTTTTCAACACTTCGAGCGGATAAACCGACCCGCCAGATTTCAAGAAACCGAGATAATCTTCCACCGCCCCGGCTTCGCCGCGCAAAATGCGGCCAGAAAGCGCATGCGCGCCCGAAATACCGGTGGCGTACTGGTAGACATAGTAATCCATATACAGGTGCGGGAAGGTGGCCCAAGTCATGCCCACGCGCGGACGGTCGAGCGCGACGCCCGGCCCATAGGCTTCGGCGAACAGGTCAGCCATCAGTTCGATCAGGTTGTCGGCGGTCAGGGCTTCGCCGCGCTCCACACGCTGGTGCGTTTCCAACTCAAAGCGCGCCAGGGTCGGCATGATGAAGAAGTAGCGGAAGAAGTTCGACATGGCTTCTTCGATCAGCTCGATCTCGAACTCGGGCCGCTGGTTTACCTTGAACAGGTGTCCACGCACCATGGCCTGGTGGAAATTGGAGGCCACTTCGGCCACGAAGAGTGAGTAATCACTATATACCGAGGGTTGGTTCTGCCAGGTCAGATAGGAGTGCATCGAATGGCCGAGTTCGTGCGCCAGCGTAGAAACGCCGAAGATATTCTCGCCGTAGCTCATCATAATAAACGGGTGTGTACCCGGCGCACCCGCCGAAAAAGCCCCATTATATTTGCCCTGGTTGGGCATCACATCCACCCAGCGCTCTTCCAGGCAGCCCCGGCGGATGGTTTCGGCATAATCGCTGCCCAACGGCTGCAAGCCCGCCACAATCCACTCGACAGCTTGTTCATAAGAGACATCTGTCTTTTCAGCGGTGAGCGGGGCCCACATATCGTAGGGCGCAATCTCGGTTTGCTTGAGGGCCTTCCGGCGGATGTCAAAGTAGCGGTGCCAGACCGGCAGGTTCTTTTTGAACGTATCGATCAGGTTATGGAAAACTTCCACCGGCACGTTATTATCAAAAAGCGACATTTCCAGCGATGAATTGTGCTTGCGCGTGCGCGAAAGGAAAATGTTTTGCTGGATGGATCCGGCCTGGGTGGCAGCGAAGGTGTTTTTGAATTCCAGGTGCTTATCCATATAGCTTTCCCAGGCCGACTGGCGCACAGCCCGCTCGGGCATGGAAAGCGCCTGGGAAATTGTGCTCTGGCTAACTTCCAGCAGGTCGCCGGAAGGTGTTTTAACGGGAGCAAACGTCAGGTCGGCGTTGGAGAGCATGCTGTAGGCAGTTTCCACCCCGCTAAACGGATTCACCAGCGAGCCGAGCACTTCTTCCACTTCCGCAGAACGAACGTGGGCCTGTTTGCGGAACAGGTCATCAAAAAAATGCCCGTAAATTTCCAAACGAGACTCGTCTTTGAGCCATTTGCGCAGTTTTTTCTCTCCAATTGCCAACAGTTCGGGGTTGATGAACGACACTGCGCCCACCACGCGCCCAAAAACGCCGCGCGCTTTGCCGTTCATGGCGGCAGCAGCCTGGTCGGCAGTGTCAACGCTGGATGAAAAGCTGGCATACATGTAAAGGCGGTAAGCGCGCAACATCAAGCCTTCCATGGCTTTGAGTGCGTCTGCCAGGGTGGCAGGGCCTTCGGCCAGGCGGCCCTTGAAAGCCAGCACATTCGGCAGGCTGGCGACGATGGCGCCGGCTTCCTGGTCAAAGTCTGCGGGGGTGGCGAAGACACTTTCTCGATTCCAGGTGTATTTTGGGTCGATCTGGCTGCGCGACGGCAGGGTTTTGGGCATATTAGAGTCCTTTTCATAATGGATGACAGTCACTTTGAAAGTGACTGTCATCTTGTTTTGAAATGAGATTTTACACCTTTATCTGGGCAGCGAGAAACAGATTTTCGCCCCTTTGTCTGATTTCGGGTCGACCCACATGCGCCCCCCGTGAGCTTCCACAATTGCGCGGGCCAGGTACAGCCCCAGCCCGGCGCCTTTGGTTTTGCGGGCGGCTTTTTCAGCGCGATAGAAGCGGTCGAAAATGTGCGGCATGTCGTGCGGGTCAATGCCTGGGCCGTCATCCTGCACACAGACGGTGACGGTATCAGGTTTGACCTGGCCGCTGATGTGGATTTCGCCGCCGGGAGCGTATTTGATGGCGTTTGAAATCAGGTTGGATAAAACCTGTTCGATGCGGTTTTCATCCCCCAGGATGATGGGGCACTCCGCCGGGAACTCGACCACGATATGATGTTTTTTGGTCTGCGTTTGGAACTTTTCAGCGAGACGCTGCGCCATTACCGGGATCGAAATGTCGGCGCGGTTGAGCGAAAGGCCGCCCGCTTGCAGCCGCGAAGCATCCAAAAGGTCTTCGATCATGTGCGTCAGACGGTCGGCTTCTTCTTCGATGACGGCCAGGCTATCCTGGATGATGTGTTTGTCCCAACGGGCATCATCGCGCCGCAAGGTGGATGCGTAGCCCTTGATGAGCGCTACCGGGGTTTTGAGTTCGTGGCTGACGATGGAAATGAAGGTGGCTTTCATCTCGTCGGCATTGCGGAAGTGGGTGATATCACGCACGGTGACGATGATGTTGCGCAGGCTGTTATCAGGATTGAGCAACGGGGCATAGGTGATGCCAACCGGCACGTAAGGTGGCGTATCATCCGGGCGGATCAGGTCACCTTCCACGTAGAGATGGGCGGCCTGGTTAAGCGGCCAGCCATCGGGTTCAGCTTCTTCAAGGGTCATGCCGTCCGGTTTGCGCATCCAGCGGACGATTTCTTCGTGTTTCAGGCCGCGCAGTTCGTCATCGGTCTTGCCAAAAATGCGCTCAAAGGCATCGTTAACGCGCTCGATGGTGTGATCGGGGTTCAGGATGATGATGCCATCGGCGGCGCTGTCGATCAGGGCATCCAGGCGCAGCTTTTCGATGGTGATCTGCCCATACAGGCGCGCGTTAAAAACGGCGATGGCGGCCTGGTCGGCAAAGGATTGCAGCAACTGCTGGTCGTTGGTCGAAAACAGGTCTGCGTAGGATCGGAAGATGAAGATAACGCCGATCACCTGTCCATGGGTGACCAGGGGTAAGGCGGTGCCATTAAGCAGTCCCATACTGGCCGTATAGGTCAGCTCTTTCAGCATCCGGTTGAGTTCTTCGATATCCAACTCGGCGACGTGTTCTTCGGCCAACAGCGGCTCGAGGTAGCGCAGGAAGGCGGGCGGGATGCCGTGCGCCGAGGCCACACGCCACACGTCGCGTTCGCGCAAGGCAATCAGCCCGGCCTGGCCGGCCAGCATTTCGATGGCGATGCGCAAAATCCGCGCCAGGAGTTTGCCCAAGTCAAGTTCCTGGGTCAGGGCACGGGCAATTTCGAGTAAATAATCTCTTTGGCGGACGCGGAAATCGGGGAGCATTTTTTATGTGGAAAGTAGAAAGTGGTAAAGGGGAAGATAATCTTAACTCAAGTTGCTACCTTTGGCGCAATCGCCCTCATCCCTGGCCCTTCCCCCGGCGGGGGAAGGGAATTACCCCCCTCTCCCTTTGGGAGAGGGCCGGGGTGAGGGAACTCCTTGCAAAAAGGCAGTTTGACATATCA
>CAIJPN010000157.1 GCA_903822545.1 uncultured Anaerolineae bacterium
ACAGGTATCAGGGCAGGTTTGTGACGTGCGGAAAGAATCGGCGCAGGTGCTGGTGAAGTCTATCGAAACGAACCGCAATGAGTTTGTCGAGACCCGCGCGATGAAACCCTGGACGCCGATGCTGGGCCTGCTGAAAATCGGCTGGGAGAACCTGACCAAAACCGGCAAAGAGCCAGGGTTTACGCTGCACTACGAAGAACCGTACAAGCCGGAGTTTTAGAGACACTGGCAAAATAGCTTGTTTGATGAGACAATTCGGGCATCTCACTTCAGGATGCTGCCATGAAAATTCTCATCGCCGGGCTTGGCTCGATTGGACGCCGGCACTTTCGCAACCTGGTCGCTTTGGGCCAAAAAGACCTGGTTTTATACCGCACCCACAAAGCAACACTTTCAGATAATGAACTGGCGGGATACCCCGTGGAAACGAACCTGGCCGAAGCGCTGGAAAAGCACCAGCCCCAGGCAGTCATCGTCGCCAACCCCACCGCCCTGCACATGGATGTGGCAATTCCCGCCGCTGAAGCGGGCTGCGCCGTCCTGTTAGAGAAACCCATCGCCGAAGATTTGTCCCGTATCGAGGCGCTGCGTTGCGCCGCCGAAAAGAACGGCAACCGTATCCTGGTCGGGTTCCAGTTTCGCTACCATCCCACGCTGAACACAGCCAAAGAACTGATCGAGGCCGGGGCGCTCGGCAAAATCCTGACGGTGCACGCCCACTGGGGCGAATACCTGCCCAACTGGCACCCCTGGGAAGATTACCGCGCCAGTTACGCCGCCCGCGATGACCTGGGCGGCGGAGTGATTCGCACACTCACGCATCCATTGGATTACCTGCGCTATCTTTTGGGCGAAGTGGAGCAATTATCGGCGTTAAATGGGCACATTTCAGCGTTGGAGCTGGCTGGCGTGGAAGATGTGGCCGAAATCGGGCTGCGGTTCAAGAACGGCGCGATTGGCGGGGTGCATGTCAACTACTTCCAGCGGCCAGCCGTCCACCGGCTGGAAATCGTCGGCACGGTGGGGACTTTACGCTGGGACAATGCCGACGGAACCTTGATCCACTACCAGATGCCAGACGCCTTTGGCGGCATCTACCCCCAGCCTGCCGCCGCTATCGAGACACGCTACCACGTCCCAGCTGGGTTTGAGCGGAACCAGCTTTTCGTAGCCCAAACCCAACATTTCCTGGAAGTTGCCGCAGGGCGGGAAAACCCGCGCTGTTCACTGGAAGACGGTATCCGGGCGCTGGAAATGGCTCTGGCGGCGAGAAAATCCAATTAATCCCAATAAGGATGAGCTTATGCTGGTGAAATACAGAAAGTATATCGAGATCGCCCTGTTTTTTCTCGTTGCGGCCGCGCTATACCTGCCTTTTGCGCATCAATTTGGCTACTATAACGATGATTGGTATACGATGTACGCCGCGCGCGTGGCCGGACCAGAGATATTTCGAGAGATATACAGCATTGACCGGCCTGCGCGTGAATTTGTGGCCGTTCCGCTTTATTTGCTTTTCAAAGGGCAGCCTTTCTATTACAGCTTAATCGCCTATCTTTTCCGGGTGCTGGGGGCGTTCAGCCTGCTGTGGCTTTTACGCCTGCTGTGGAAAGAGCGCCACACTGAAACGTACGTAACATCTTTTTTGTTTCTGATTTATCCAGGATTTCTTTCAATGCCCATTGCGATTGATTTCCAATCGCACCTGATCGGGATGATGTGCGCTTTCCTGTCACTTGGGCTAACAGTGCAGGCGTTGAATACATCGCAAATAACGCTCAAGTGGGGTTGCTGGCTCGGAGCGGCACTGCTGGGGTGGGTATATCTTGGCCAGATGGAATACTATATCGGCTTTGAGCTTGTCCGGCTGGCTATTATTATCATGATTAAGCTGCGAACCCATCGTTGGGGTAGCGCAATCATTCCATCCTTAAAAGCATGGGTACCATATTCGATCATCCCCGTGTTCTTCGTTATCTGGCGTGAATTCTTTTTTAATAATGATCGCAAAGTAACAGAAACCGGCACACAGCTTGGAATGTTACTATCCAACCCTCTTTTGACGCTCTACACATGGGGTGTCAATTTTGCAGAAAGTTTCATTAATGTAATCTTCCTGGCATGGGGCCTGCCACTTTCCAAATATGCATTTTCGCTTGATTTGCACGCCAGCCTGGTCGGCTTTTTGTTGGCTGGAGTCCTGGTTGTAACAACAATCGCGGTTATCGCAATATTTAACAGGGATGAAAATGGCGAAAATCATGCCAACTGGCAAAAAGAGATGACTTTTCTGGGGATTGCCTGGGTAATCTTTGGGTTAATTCCAGTTATCCTGGCGAATCGTTCCATGATTTTTGCAGGTTATTCGCGCTATGGGTTTGTCAGCTCGGTTGGCGGCGTGATGTTCCTGGCGGTTCTGCTTTCCCAATTGCAGAAGTGGCCTTTTCGTATGGCGATTCTGGCCTTTTTGGTGTTTTCTGCCAGTTTTACACATTACGGCAACGGCAAGCAATACGCCGATGATGCTGAGTCGATGCGCACTTTTTGGTGGCAAGTCAGCTGGCGTGTGCCGCAAATGCAAGAGGAGACCACCATCATTGCTGATTACTACAAAGCTGCCATCAATGAGACTTCTTTTGTCTGGGGACCAGCCAATCAGATTTATTACCCGGTGTTGATGGGCAAACGCTTCATCCGCACGGGGGTTTACGCATTGCTGCTTAATCAGGACACTGTTACCAGGGTGTTGACTCGTCAGCCTTCCTATACTGATCCATATAACATCGTACGGACTTTCCCTAATTTTCGAAAAGTGTTGATCATCACTCAACCCAGCCCTGGTGCCTGTGTCCACGTTATCGATGGCCGCCAACCCGAATATTCCACCGCTGAACAGCCAGGTGTAATGATGATTGGTAGTTATTCTGACACCAGCCTGATCCAAACTGATGCATCGTCGCACATTCCTCCCGCCTTTTTGTTTGGCACAGAACCAGCGCATGATTGGTGCTATTACTACCAGGTTGCATCCCTGGCCCGCCAAAAACAGGATTGGGATGCAGTTATTGCAGCGGCAAACGAAGCTCAATCACAGGGCTTTATGCCCCAAGATCCTATCGAATGGATGCCTTTTTTGCAGGCTTACTTGGAGCAAGGAAATACAGAAAAGGCATCGGAAATTGCCAGGATGATTGCACATGATCGTTTCGTGGCATTACAAGCCTGTCAAATTATGCAAAAAATCCCCAATCTTCCACCGCAAACCAGTGAAGTTGTAATAAAAACCTTGTGCAAATAAGTGAAAAGCCCCTAAAGGTTTTGCCACAACCTGCTATAATAGCGAAAGTTCAAAATTCAGTCGTTGAATATTCAAGGAGTTCGTTGTAATGTCGAAAGCTAACCTGATTTCTCCCTACGGTGGCAAACTGGTCAACCTTGTGGTAACCGGTGATGAGCGCGATGCCCTGATCGCTCGCGCCGCCAAGCTGCCGTCCATCAAGATTTCCATGCGCAATATGTGTGACCTGGAACTGCTTGCTACCGGCGGTTTTTCGCCGCTGTCCACCTTCATGGGCAAAGCCGATTACGAGAGCGTCCTGCACAAAATGCGCCTCTCGGATGGCACACTCTGGCCACTGCCCATCACGTTGACCGTTGACCCGAAAGAACTGCCGACCGTTGGCGAGGATATTGCCCTGCGCAATGCCAATTTTGACCTGATCGCTGTGATGAACATCGACGAGGTTTATCACTGGGATGCCAACACCGAAGCCGCGCTGGCTTACGGTTCGACCGATTCCAAGCACCCGATGGTTTCCGAAATGACCCGCTGGGGCAAAGTCTGCATCAGCGGCCCGCTCAAGGTCATCAACCTGCCAAAATATCACGATTTTGTCGAAATGCGCCAGACCCCGGCGCAGGTGCGCGAAAAACTGGAAGAAATGGGCCACGATAACGTGGTGGCTTTCCAGACCCGCAACCCGCTGCATCGCATCCACGAGGAACTGACCAAGCGCGCCGCCGCGGCAGTGAACGGCTCCCTGCTCATCCACCCGGTTGTCGGCATGACCAAGCCCGGCGATGTAGATCACTACACCCGCACCCGCACCTACAAGGCCCTGTTCGATAACTACTACGACAAAAACACCACCATGCTGAGCCTGCTCCCGCTGGCAATGCGCATGGCTGGCCCCAAGGAAGCTGTCTTGCATGCGATTGTGCGCCGCAATCATGGCGTCAACCACTTCATCGTAGGCCGCGACCATGCCGGCCCCGGCAACGATAGCACAGGCAAGCCCTTCTACGGCCCCTACGATGCCCAGACGATCATGACCGAGCACGAAGCCGAGCTCGGCGTCAAGATGGTTCCGTTCGAAATGCTGGTTTACCTGCCCGACGAAGACCGCTACGTGGAACAGAAGGATGTTCCCCCTGGCGCAAAAACCCTCAACATCTCCGGCACCCAGGTGCGCGATGACTATCTCGCCAAGGGCAAACTGCTCCCCGAGTGGTTCACCCGCCCCGAAACCGCCGAAATCCTGCGCCAGAGCTATCCGCCCCGCCATGCCCAGGGCTTCTGCCTGTGGTTCACCGGTCTCTCTGGCTCAGGAAAATCCGCCACCACCAACATCGTGACAGAACTGCTGCTCGAACATGGCCGCCAGGCAACCGTCCTCGATGGCGATGTTGTCCGCACACACCTGAGCAAGGGTCTCGGCTTCAGCAAGGAAGACCGCGACACCAACATCCTGCGCATTGGCTTTGTGGCCGGTGAAATCTCCCGCCACGGTGGCGCCGTTGTTTGCGCCGCTATCAGCCCCTACCGCGCCGCCCGCGAAGAAGCCCGCAAGTTCGTCGGCGAGAACTTCATCGAAGTCTACATGGACACCCCGGTTGAAGTCTGCGAAACCCGCGACGTGAAAGGCTTGTACGCCAAAGCCCGCCAGGCCATGGCCGACGGCAAACCGATGGGCTTCACCGGCATTGATGATCCCTACGAACCGCCCGTCAACCCCGAGATCACCCTCCAGGGCTATGGCGCCACCCCCGAAGAAAATGCCCACAAGGTTGTGGAATACCTGCTAGATCAAGGCTATATCCTGAAAGACTAAAAGCCTGTTTTAGATACCACCACGGAGACACGGAGTTCACGGAGTTTTTGATAAGTTTTCTCCGTGCTCCCAGTGTCTCCGTGTTTTTTTTTCTTTGAGATTACCGTTAACGGGCCTTTTCTACCCGCCACAGTGCCGGATGTGAACATCCGGGCTAACCCTACGAAGTCCACTCAAGTGGACTGGTACACCATCCTTGTCTCGTTCACTCTTTATCGCATTACTCATCATCTCCCTCGCCGCCGGTCTGACGCTCTGGTACGTCACCCCGGCTGGCATCGGGTTGACCAATGATTCAACAGCCTACATCGCCGGTGCACGCTCCATTTTAGCGGGGACAGGCTACAGCGACATCTGGCTCGATAGCTCACTCGAAGCGCTCACCCACTACCCACCGCTTTTCTCCCTGACCCTGGCCGCCATCGGCCTGCTTGGCCTCGACCCGCTGCGCGGCGCGCGCCTGCTCAACATCTTCCTTTTTGCCGCCAACACCGGGCTGATGGGCCTTTTAGGCTGGAAAATGACCCGATCACAGCTATCCAGCCTCCTCCTGGCCCTGCTCTTCGCCCTCAGCGCCCCGCTGCTAACCATTCACGCCTATGCCCTGAGCGAACCGCTGTTTCTATTCTTTAGCTTCCTGGCTTTCACCTTCTTTGACTTTGCAATGGATGATAGGAAAAAAGAAAGGGAAAAGAAAAATCTTTCATCTCCCTTCTTCTTTCTTTGCGGCCTCGCCGCATCTCTCGCCACCCTCGCCCGCTACTCCGGCCTGGCGCTCACCGCCACTTTTATACTTTCCACCTTCCTGATTATCCCCACCTGGCGCGAAAAACTCAAAAAAATCGCCATCTTCCTTGCCGGAGTCATCCCCCCGCTGGCCGCCTGGTTCATTCGCAACCGGCTGGTCGCCGAAAGCGCCACCAACCGCAGCTTCGTTTTCCATCCCGTACTGGCCGAAAAAACCCGAATCGCCATCTACAACTTCTCGCAATGGCTGATGCCCATCGAAACATGGCGGCGCGGGCTGGTGAAATCTGGGATAATGGAATGGATACTCATCCTGCTGGGAGCAGCCCTCCTTATCTGGGTTTTATCCCGCGCCTGGGCTCTCTTTTTCCGCCCTGAATCTGTTTCCCTGTCTACTTATATACCTTTTACTACCGCCTTATATATCTTGGGCTACCTCGGCGCTGTCCTGTTTTCGATGAGCTTTTTCGATGCCAGCACCAAATTCCAGCCCCGAATCCTTTCGCCGTTATACATCTCTCTCATGGTGCTGTTTGTTTTCTTGCTTAATCGAACCGCCAAGGCTGCAAAGAACGCCAGGAAACCTATAAAAAACTTCGCGCTCTTCGTGTGCTTCGCGGTTGGTTTTATCTCTCTCGGTTTTTCAACCTTCGACTTTCGACTTACGACTCTCGAATTGCGCAGTTCCGCCGGTCTTGGTTACGGTTCCTGGCAATGGCGCGACTCTGAGGTTATGGCCGAACTTAAAAAACTACCGCCGGATGTTGCCATTTACACCAACTCGCCACCTGCCGTATACTTTGTCACCGGGCGCGCCAGCCGGGTTGTGCCCACCCCCGTAGACCCAGTCGATGACAAGGCGCGGGGTAACTACCAGCAAGATATGGCCTCGATGAAAGCTGACATCCTGACAGGGCGGGCAGTTTTGGCGCTGTTTGATACATCGTCAGTGGATGAATCGACTGGCGGTGATAATCAGAATGAATATATCTCTGGGCTGAAATTGCTTCTCAAAGCCCAGGGTGATGTGTTGTACGGAAAACCTTAAAACCTGGACACGGATTACACGGAAAACACGGGTTTTCACGGATTTTTTTTGATTTATCCGTGTCCATCCGTGTAATCCGTCAAATCCGTGTACTGAAAACGGAGTCTATCATGCCAAAAATTCAAGAAAAATTCGATTTAACTGGCCGCGTCGCTATTGTCACTGGCGGGGTGGGATTGCTCGGAACTGAGTTCTGCCGCACGCTGGCCGAGGCGGGAGCGGCTGTCGCGGTGGTGGATTTGTCCGCTGAGAAGTGCGCTGCCGTTGCCGCCGATCTGACCGGGGCCGGGTACAAAGCCCTGGGCGTGGCAACCGACATTACCAGCCCGGAGTCTGTCAACGCGATGGTGGAAAAAGTCATCGGGGCGTTTGGGCGGATTGATGTTCTCGTCAACAGCGCCGCGCTCGATCCCAAATTTGACCCGGATGCCGTTTCCAAAGGTATCGCCCCCGGCAAATTCGAGGAATACCCGCTCGAGCAGTGGAACGCCGCCCTGAACGTCAACCTGACCGGGACTTTCCTCGTCACCCAGGCTTGCGTCAAGCAGATGGTGGCGCAGGGCAAAAAGGGCAGCATCATCAACATCTGCTCGACCTACGGCCTGAACGGCCCCGACCAGCGCATCTACCGCAAACCGGATGGCTCGCAGCCCGCTTTCAAGCCGGTCTACTACACCGTGACCAAAGCCGGGATTGTGGGTTTCACCAAGTACCTGGCCGCCTACTACATGGAGACCGAAATCCGCGTCAACATGCTGACCCCCGGCGGCGTTTACAACAACCATAATGAGCTTTTTGTCAAAAACTACTCCGCCAAGACGATTTTGGGCCGCATGGCGAATCGCGACGAGATGAACGGCGCACTGCTCTTCCTGGCATCGGATGCGTCATCGTATATGACAGGGAACAATGTCATAGTCGATGGCGGCTGGACGGCGTGGTAAAGGCGATATTCGATATTTGATAATTCGGCATCCGAATTATCAAATATCGAATTATCAAATATCGAGTAATCAATGACCGAAGTATTAGCCATCATCCCCGCGCGCGGCGGGTCGAAAGGTATTCCGCGCAAGAATATCCGCGATTTTTCGGGCTATCCGCTGATTGCGTGGAGCATCGCGGCGGCGCAAAAGTCTGAGATGGTCACGCGCGTTATTGTCAGCACGGATGACGAGGAAATCGCGGCGGTGGCCCGCCAATGGGGCGCGGAGACGCCGTTTTTACGCCCGGCTGAGTTTGCGCAGGATAAGACCACCGACCTGCCGGTTTTTGTCCACGCGCTGGAGTGGCTGGCGCAAAACGAGGATTACCATCCCGATGTCGTCGTGCAGCTGCGGCCCACGTCGCCGATCCGCCCCAAAGGGTTGGTGGATGATGCGGTGAGAATCCTGCTCCAGCACCCGGAGGCGGATTCGGTGCGGGGTGTTGTCCCAGCCGGGCAGAATCCCCATAAAATGTGGCGGCTGCCCCAGGGCGGCAACGGGCCGATGGTCAATCTCCTCAGCGTGGATGGAATCGATGAGCCGTATAACGCCCCCCGGCAGATCCTTCCCGATGTCTACTGGCAAACCGGACACATTGACGCCATCCGCCCTGCTGCCATTTTGGCCGGTTCGATGAGCGGGAAAACCGTCTACCCGCTGTTGATTGACCCGGATTTCACGGTGGATATCGACAACCTGCGCGACTGGGCGCGTTATGAGTGGCTGGTGGCCTCCGGCGGGTTGGAGATGGTCACGCCGGGGCGCGCCAAGCGCCCGATGCCGAAAAAACTCGATCTGCTTGTGCTGGATTTCGACGGCGTCCTGACCGATAACCGCGTTTGGGTGGATGAGACCGGCCGCGAGATGGTGGCCGCCAACCGGGGCGATTCGCCGCTGATGGGTCGGCTGAAACAATCCGGCACCGATGTGGTGATTTTATCCTCCGAGGAGAACCCGGTGGTGACTGCCCGCGCCAAAAAGATGAAAGTGGATGTGATCCAGGGAATTGGGATGGATGGCAAGGCCGAAGTCCTGAAAAACCTGCTCGAATCGCGTACAATTGACCCCGCGCGCGTGGCGTATGTTGGTAACGACTATAATGACCTGCCGTGCTTTGAGCTGATCGGCTGGGCCGTGGCCGTGGCCGATGCCCGCCCCGAAGTGCTCCGCGCTGCCGATTATGTCACGTCGAAACCCGGCGGGCACGGGGCGGTGAGGGAAGTTGTGGAGTTGATATTACAGAGTATTCGATAATTCGAATACTCGATTTTCGAACATCGAATTATCGAGTATCCAGGAGAACAAATGACCCGCGAAATTAAATTTGGAAACCGCCTCGTCGGTGACGGGCACCCCGCCTACATCATCGCCGAGATTGGCATCAACCATAACGGCGACCTCGACATCGCCAAAAAGATGATTTCCGCCGCCGCCCACGCTGGCGCGGATGCTGTCAAGTTCCAGAAGCGCACGCCCGAAGTCTGCACGCCGCCTGAACAGCAAAAGCAGATGCGTGAAACGCCCTGGGGCTATATCACTTATCTTGACTATCGTTACAAGGTCGAACTTGGCAAGGAAGCCTACACCGAAATCGACCGCCACTGCCGCGAACTCGGCATCGCCTGGATGGTCTCGGTTTGGGATGAGCCTTCGGTCGATTTCATGGAGCAGTTCGATACCCCGGCCTATAAAGTGCCGTCCGCTTCGCTGACCGACCGCGCCCTGCTGAAATATGCCCGCAAAACCGGCAAACCCATCATCATTTCCACCGGCATGTCCACCATGAATGAAATCCATCGCGGTGTGGATGCGGTCGGGCTGGACAACCTGATGATCATGCACTGCACCAGCGCTTACCCGTGCGAGCCGGAAGAACTCAACCTGCGCATGGTCGAAACCCTGCGGAAGGAATTCCCCGACAACCCGATTGGCTATTCCGGTCACGAAGTCGGCCTCGTCCCCTCGGCGGTGGCCGTGGCCCTGGGCGCTTGCGCCGTGGAACGTCACTTCACCCTCGACCGGGCCATGTGGGGCGGCGACCAGGCTGCATCCGTGGAGCCAGGCGGCTTTGAGAAGCTCGTCAAATACATCCGTGTCACCGAAGCCGGGCTGGGCGATGGCGTCAAGAAAGTCTACGCCAGCGAAATGTCCTCGCTCAAAAAGCTGCGACGGGTGAAAGACTCTGAGTAACCAGTGATCAGTAATCAGTGTTCAGTTACCTGACCGACTGATTACTGATTACTGCCCACTGATCACTGACTATGGCCCTCCCTGACAGACTCTACCGCACCCTCCGCCCCGCCGCCAAATATGCGCAGGCTGTTTTGCGCTGGAATCGGCTTTCGTTTACCGAAGCGCCGCCCATCTTTGGCAACGCCAAACCCAAGAGCGGATCACACCTGCTGCTGCAAATCCTGGGCGGGATCTGTCAGATTGCACCATACGCCTATGTGGAATCCGACCCCATTCGCACCGTCAAGGCCACAGGCGGGCGCTACTCCCCGGAGCAGGTGCTCTCGGAACTGAAAAAAGTCCCCGCCGGAGTGATTCCCTGGGGCTACCTGGATGCGACTCCTGAAAACGTGGCTTTTCTCTGCAAACCAGAGCGGGTCAACTACTTTATCTACCGCGACCCGCGCGATATGCTCATCTCGCACGTATTTTTCGCAACCGACATGCACGAAGGCCACGGGATGCACGAGTATTACCAGAAACTATCCGATTTCGACGAGCGGCTCAAAGTCGCCATCACCGGCATTGACGAAGCCGGGCTGTATATGGTCAGTGTCAAGCAAAGGTACGAGGGCGTTTTCCAGTGGCTGAACCAGCCCTCGGTGATGTGCATCCGCTTTGAAGATTTGATTCAAAAACGGGACGAAACTCTCTCCGCCATGCTCGATCAGATCGAGAAGACCGGCTACCGCATCCCCACCCCGCGCCAGAAGGCGCTGGAAACGCTGGTTGAAACCATCCAACCCAAAAAGTCGAAAACCTTCCGCTCCGGCAAAACCGGCGAGTGGAAGAAATACTACAAGCCCGAGCACAAAACCCTGTTCAAAGAAATCGCCGGAGATTTGCTGGTGCGGCTGGGCTACGAGAAGGATAACGACTGGTAGGAAAACTGGCCGAAGTATCACGATCTAAAACAGGCCAGTTTTGGCAGTGGGGGAACAGGGATATCATCAAACCGGAAAAGGTTTGCAACAGCAGCCCCCATTTATGCCTAAAATACAACTCCCGAGTAAGGTAAAATAACAAGACTCTCACCCAAAGGACTTACCGTGTTTGAAATCCTGTTCCTCGGAACATCTGCATCTGCGCCATCCGCCAAACGCGGGCTGTCCGCATCCATCGTCCAGCACAACGAATACCGTTTCCTGATCGATTGTGGCGAAGGCACCCAACGCCAAATCCTACAGGCCGGAGTGGGGTTCAAGCACTTAACCCGCATCCTGCTTACCCATTCACACCTCGATCACATCCTGGGCCTGGGCGGGCTCATGTCCACCTTCCTGCGCTGGGAAGCGATTGACGAACTGGAAATCTACGGCGGCAAATACACCCTGGAACGCGTCCGCACCCTCATCGACGAGGTTGTCTTGCGCGGCACCACCCCGCCCATGCCACTCTACTACCGCGAAATCACCCCCGGCGTCATCTTTGAAGCCGACGATTTCACCGTTACTGCCTTCCCGGTCTGGCACCGTGGTGCAGACAGCTACGGCTACGTTTTTGAAGAAAAGTCGCGCCAGCCCTTCCTGCCAGAAAAAGCCTCGGAATTGGGAGTACCCTTCGGCCCCGAGCGGCGGGAACTCGTCAGCGGAATTCCCATCACCCTGGCAGATGGCCGCATTATCCGCCCTGAAGATGTGCTCGGCCCCATCCAGCGTGGCACCAAGCTGGTAGTCATCGGCGATGCCGGCCGCACCGAAGAACTGGTCAAAACCTGCCAGGATGCCGATGGGCTGGTCATCGAATCCACCTACCTCGATGAAGAAGCCGATATGGCCAGGCAATACGGTCATCTCACCGCCCGCGCAGCCGCCGGACTGGCCCAAAAAGCCAACGTAAAAAAACTAATCATCACTCATATCTCGCGGCGCTACCGCGAAAAAGATGTTATCAGCGAAGCACAGAGTGTTTTCCAAAACACCAGCGTAGCCCGCGATTTTGACAATTTCAGTATTAAAAAGGATTTGTAATACCGGTATGGATTTAAAACCTCTCTCCATTGGCCTGCTCACCTCCGGCGGCGATGCCCCCGGGATGAATGCCTGCATCCGCGCCATTGTCCGCACCGCCATCTCCAACAACACCCGCGTCATCGGCGTTGTCAACGGCTTCGACGGCCTGATCAATGGCGAATTCAAATTTATGGGCCCACGCGATGTAGGCGGTATCCTGGCGCGCGGCGGCACCATCCTCCAGACACGCCGCAGCCTGGCATTCAAAGAAGCGCGCGGCCAGCGTGACGCCATCCGCAAAATGAACGAAGTCGGCATGGATGCGCTGGTTGTTATCGGCGGCGATGGTTCACTAACCGGAGCAAATGCCCTGGTTAAACAAGGCATGAAAGTCGTTGGGATTCCAGCCAGCATCGATAACGACATCTGGGGCACCAACATGGCAATTGGCGTAGATACTGCCATGAACACCATCATGGATGCCGTAGACAAACTGCGCGATACCGCATCATCGCATGGACGCACCTTCCTGGTGGAAACCATGGGACGCGGCTCTGGCTACCTGGCCGTTATGGCAGGCATCGTCACCGGAGCTGAAATGGTGCTGACCCCCGAAGTCCCGGTCACGCTCGAAGAAGTGGCCGATGCTATCGAAGATGCCTACCGCCGAGGCAAAACCCACGCCATCATCATCGTCGCCGAAGGAGCCAACTTCCGCACCACCGAGCTTGCCAGCCTGCTCGATGATATGGATTTGGGATTCAAGACACGCGTCACCATTTTGGGCCACATCCAGCGCGGTGGCTCGCCGACTGCATTCGATCGCCTGTTGGCAGCACGCATGGGCGCCAAAGCAGTGGATGCCCTGCTGGAAGGCAAAACCGGTTTTATGACCGGGCTGCAAGGTCGCGATATTGAACTCGTTTCGCTTGACGAAGTGGTTTCACACGAGCGCACCACCAACCCCGATTATTACAGCATGGCGCGCATGCTGGCGCGTTAAAAAGCGTAGCGCGAGAGATTATCTCGCGCTACTTTGTTTGTTCAAGCGTGAATGGATGCAGGGGCAACCCGCCAGGGCTTAGCCAGATGCTTTTGGTCAAAAAATCCTGGCATAAAAGAACCATTTCTCACGCACAGCGAGTCGCCCCTGCAGGTTTTCAAGCCCAAAACGGTAGAGCTTAGTTTTTGTTCAGCGTAAACGCTGGTCTGCTGACACCCACTTCCAGCTTGCGAAAGTTGTAGAGTGTCTTTTCCGGCCCGAACGCCGACATTTGCTCCACCTGAGAATCGGTCAGCGCGCCAAGCGCCCGTAGGATCGCCAGTGAAACGCTGTGACGGGCACGGTCGGTGTGATCGCCATCGCTGATTTTGACCATGATGCCAATGCCAGGGGAATCTAGCCCAAGCGCGCCGGGCAGCAGCCCGATGCCCTGATAACCTTCAGCACCCCCTTTGACCACAATTTTGCCGTTGCCAACCTGCATCAGGGTGGTATCGTAACGATCGGGGCCGCCAACCATATCCGGGTGGGCCATCATCGAGGTTGAGATGGTTTTACAGGCCGCAGCGCGCCCAGGGGCCAGGCCAAACTGGTCGCACAAACGCGCATATCCCAGGGCGGCGTTATAGAGCGGCACCGCAAAATTCGGCGCGGAACAACCGTCAATACCCAATTCCACCTGTCCGATGGGCAGGTCACACATCTCTGCAAAAGCCTGCAAGATGCTTTCCTGAATCGGATGATGAAAATCTACATAATTTTCAGTTGGCAGGCCGCGCATTCGGGCGTGCGCCAGCATGCCGGTGTGTTTGCCAGAACAGTTATGGCGATATGGGGTGGGCAGTTCGCCGCGCACCTTCATCGCGTCAGATGTAGCTTCATCAATTGGATAGTGAAACCCGCACATCAAGTCATCCACTGTCACGCCAATTTTGGCCTGCATACCTTTCACCGTTGCCACATGTTCGTCTGTGCCTGAGTGTGAGGCGCACGTCAAGGCCACTTCGCGCGGGGTCAGGCCAAACTTTTCATGTCCACCCCGCTCAATGAATGGCAGCGCCTGGAAAGGCTTGGCCGTAGAGCGCAGGTAAGTCACCAACTGCGGGTCGCCCAGGGATGCCAGCAGGCGTCCGCGTGAATCGACCACTGCAGCTGCGCCAAAATGGATCGATTCGACGATTCGCCCGCGCGTTAATTCAAAAACAGGTTCGTAAGGATCAGTCACTTTATTCCTCTTCTTCTTCGCTGCCCGCGCCGGAAGATTGATAGTGGCGAGCATAGTAATGATACAGGCCATACGTCAGCCGTTGGGCATGCTGCTTTTGGCGGTCTGCCGGGCTGTGGGTATCGCCCAAAATTGGCTGGACGAGCGATTCAGTAGCGGCAGGCCCGGCTTGTTTTTTGGAAAGGGCTTCAAGCTGTTCGTGGATGGTTTTCATCAGGGCCAGTTGCCCCCTGATGGTGGATTCGGCTACCACGCCGCCGCGCCCGCTGACAATGGCGTAATTCTGGAACCGGGGCTCCAGCAGTGCTTCGAGGGCAGTGATCCAGGCTGGCAGGTTGGCATTCGCCAGGAAAGGCGGCTGGTTGCGCAGCACCAGATCCCCAATAAAGACAACTTTTTCATCGGGCAGGATGGCCCAAATTGCGCCAGATGCCGGGCCGGGGTGGCTTTCCAGCACGACTGGCGTATTGCTCCAGTCGATCACCATTCGCGCCGTAAACGTGATTTCCGGCGGGAACCAGCGCACACTGCCCAGGCCAGCCACATTTTCCCAGGCTGCCCCGGTTTCATCGCCCTGGGCTTTGAAAGTGTTTGGACGGTTGCGGAAGGCCTGGGCTGTCTTCTCATGCGCGATGACGGTGCAATCCATAGCGCGCGCGCCCAGAGTCCGGTCGGGGTGAGAATCTAGATTAACCAGCAGCCGTTCAACGCCAGTATTCAGGCTGAGCAGCGCGGCCCGCCATGAACGGCTGTCTTCTGATGATGGCGGCGAATCGATCTGGATCAGGCCGTGTGGCAGCGCAATAGCGCCAAGGGTTACACCAGGATATTGGTCTTCAATATATACTTTATTAGCAATCGCTTGCATCATTACCTCATTACGAAGGGGATTTTGTTTCTGTGTTTATGTGCCCAGCGCAGGGAAAAGACCTGCATTACCCGATTTGGGCTACCGGGAGAGTAAAAACAAAACGTGAGCCTCTGGGCTTGGCAGCCTCGACCCAAATTTTGCCGCCATGTCCCTGGATGGCCAGCTTGCAAAAGGCCAGCCCCACGCCCAGCCCCGATGGGCCACCTTTCTGATTGATGCGTGAGAACTTTTCGAAGATGGTTTCGCGCGATTCTTCAGGGATGCCGGGGCCGTTGTCTTGCACCCAGCAAGTCAGCCATTCACTGCCGGGTTCGTGCGTGCCGCCAAACTCGATGGCACCTTTTTGCGGTGTGTATTTGATGGCATTTTCGAGCAGGTTAATCAGCACACGCCGGATCATGTCTCCATCCACATAAACTTGCGGCAGGGCAATTGCCAGTTTGTTGTTCAGAGATTGGTCACGCGATTCAGCGCTTTGAGCAATGGCATCCAGCGCATCGTAGAATAATCCGGTCACTTCCACCACTTTTCGCTCAGTGACTGGCTGGTTTTGTTCGAGCCGGCTCAGGTCTAGCAGGGAACTGACCAGGCGTTGGATTCGATCAATGGAATGGTGGGCAATCCGCAGCACAGATTCGGCCGATTCCTGTTCGTGTGGTGAAGCCATCGAACCGAGCATTTCCACGCTGGAGAGGATGTTTGCCAGTGGTGAGCGCAGATCGTGGTAAATCATGGCCGTAAGATCCTCACGCAGAGAATCCACTTCTTTGCGTTCAGAAATATCGCGCAACAGCCATTGCAGCGAGCGCACTTCGTCAAAAAGCACCTTGTGGACATGCACTTCCACCGGATGCCGGATGCCATTTTTATCTTTCAGGCTTGATTCGTAGACGATTGCAGTCCGGCCAATACCGATCAGGTTTTTACCGGTCTTGTCTGGGTCGGGAATGTGGATTCTATCGATATCGAATTGGCGCAGTTCTTCGCCGGAATAGCCGCTCAACAGTTCTGCGTTGCGGTTGGCTTCAATAATACGCCCATCCAGGTTGGTGATAACGATGGGGTCAATGCTGTCTTCAAACAATTCCCGGTAACGTTGATGGGCCGAGTTCAGGCGCTCATAAAGCTGCGAATTCTGGATGACGGTCCCGGCCAGGCTGCCCAGTCCTGTCAGAACCAGCAGCGAATCGGTATCAAAATTCTTTCCCAGCGGGTTGAAGGCTTCCAGCACACCGATGACTTTTCCCTGGGCATGGATGGGTGCGCACAACAGGGCTGTGACTTTGCCTGAAGCTCGCTCTGCATCGGCCATGCGGGTTTCTGCCGCAACCGAGGAAACGATCAGCCCCCGACCTTCTCGTACCACGATACCCGCGATGCCTTCTCCAGACTTGATCATGCGCCGCGAGATGGTATTAGCCGCCGGCCCAGCCGCAGCGCGGAAAAAGATATTGCCGGTGGATGGATCGATCATCCCCAGCACGACTGTTTCAACCTGCAACACCTGTTTGGTCTGTGTGATGATGCGATCGTATGTTTGTTCTACGCGCAGCGAGGTGTTCATGGCAATGGCACTCTCGGCCAGGGCCGTCATCACCCGCGCCTGGCGCTGGCTTTCGGTGAACAGGCGCGCATTCAAGATCGCTACACCGGCCTGGTCGCAGATGGCGCGCATCAGGTCGAGATGTTCATCGTTGAAAGCCCGGGGCATCGGGTGGACGAGTGTCATCACCCCGGCCAGTTTCTCGCGTGCCATCAATGGCACGCAAATGGCCGATTTGGCGCCGCTTTTATCAACATGATCATCCTCACGCCGCAGCCAGCGCTCATCTTTGCTGGTATCGGGTACCAGTACCGGCTTGCGGTTACGGATCACCCATCCAGCCAGGCCTCGGTCGATTGTTTCGCGCAGTTGCCCGGTGGTATTCTCACGCACCTGGTTGCCATATACAATCGCCGATTCAACCGGGTTGCCGCTCTCGTCCATCACAATAATGGTGGCGCGCTCCCCTCCAACATGATGCACTGCCGCGAACAGTACACGCGTTAACACCGTCTTCAGGTCGAGCGCCGCAGCAAACTCCCGGCTGACCTTCAACAGCAGTTCCACGAACATACGATCATTGACCATGGTTCCCTCTGTTGCAGACGATGAATAGATGAAATGATGACCGCATGGCCGTGCATCAAACAACACGCACCAGCTTAATAACCAGGTTTCGCGCCTGCAATCTTAATTAATAGTATAGCACTGGCGGGCAAATCACACCGAAAACTGCGACCGGCGTGTAGTAAAACACTGCAACAACAGGAGTTTTGGGCTCCAGCCCGACTGAATGGATGTTAAAATGGCTGTATGGAATCTCAAAAAAACACCTGGCGTGAATATTTACTTTCGTGTGGCGTGCTAGCACTCGTAACTACCTTTTTGGGCAGTTTTTTTATCATTGCAGCCGTTGTGCTGCTCCTATGGAAATGATATGTCACTCGATCTGACGCGCATCCAGGCGCTGTGTTTTGATGTTGACGGTACCCTGAACGATACAGATGATCAGTATGCTCAGATCGCCGAGGCTTTTTTCAGACCATTGCGCTTTTTCCTACCCAATCGAGATGCCAAACCCATCGCCCGACGCTTTGTGATGTGGGCCGAATCACCTGGGAACGCCCTGATGAGCCTGCCCGACTCTTTAGGACTGGATGACCAACTGGCAAAGCTGTTGAACTATCTAAGCCGTAGCCAAAGCCACAAAGTCCGGCGTTTCCAGCCCATCCCCGGCATTGAAGAAATGCTCAAGGCCTTATATGGGCACTTTCCCATGTCCATCGTCAGCGCCCGTGATGAAACCACTACCCGCGAATTCTTGCGCCAGGCCGGGCTGGAGAAATATTTCGTTTGCGTGGCTGGCGCGCTAACGGCGGCACACACCAAACCTTATCCTGATCCTATCTACTGGGTCGCCCAACAGATGGGTGTTAGAGCTGAAAATTGCCTGATGATTGGAGACACCACCGTTGACATTCGCGCCGGGAAAAGCGCTGGAGCCCAGACTGTCGGTGTATTGTGTGGTTTTGGCGAACGGGAAGAACTTATCCGCAAAGGTGCCGATTTGATTATCGAGTCCACCCCACAGATGGCCGGGATTCTGCTGGCGAAAGACGAGGGAAAATCATAAAAATCAAGGCTCAGGGCAGGATCGGGCGCCTGGGTGATAAAAATTTCAGCTATAAAAAGCCCGGATTGCCAAATTGCACAGAACTTCTGTGGTATACTATTGCCCGCTCCCGCCCTGGGTTAGGTTGCAGGTGCGGGCATCATTTTGCCTGGGATGGGCAACAAGCATCCCTGAGCGGGTCAACCAATCCCGCTAAACTCACGCCATTCCGCGTTTGACACGTTTGCGAATGGCAAAAAAAGGAGCAGCAATGGCAGTTATTTCTATGAAAGCCCTCTTGGAAAGCGGCGTGCATTTTGGGCATCGCACAAACAAGTGGGAACCCCGCATGAAGCCGTACATCTTCACCGAACGTAACGGCATTCATATTATCGACCTGCAACAGACGGTCAAATGCCTCAACAATGCCTACAATGTTGTGCGCGATACCGTTGCCGCGGGTGGCACCGTGCTGTTTGTCGGCACCAAGCGCCAGGCGCAGGAAACCGTCCGAGAAGAAGCCGTTCGCGTTGGAATGCCCTACGTCACCGAGCGCTGGCTGGGTGGGATGCTCACCAACTGGTCGACAATGTTCCAACGTATCCAGGAAATGGAACGGCTGGAAAACCTGCGAGACAGTGGCGATATCAACCGCCTGACCAAAAAAGAAGGCCTGTTGATCCAACGCGAAATCACCCGCTTGCAGACCCGCCTCGAGGGCGTCCGCAGCATGAAGCGCCTGCCCGATGTCGTTTTCGTCGTTGATGTTGGACGCGAAGATGCCGCTGTGCATGAATGCAACCTGCTCAACATCCCGGTTGTGGCACTGGTTGATACCAATTGCGATCCCACCGGTGTGGATTATGTCATCCCATCCAACGACGATGCTATCCGCGCCATCAAACTGCTGGTCGCCAAGGTTGCCGATGCTGTGCAAGAAGGCAAAGCCGTCCGCAAGGATGAAGAACTCGATGAAACCGAAGCTGCCCCGGTCGCAACCGGTTCGCGCAAGTTGCCGCGCGTCATGGAAAATGACGAAGAAATGGCCGATGAAGCCTTGCTTGGCAAAGCCACCCTGGCTAAACTGAGCGCCCAGGCTGACGAAGAACCCGCTGCCTAACAGCGAATCTAGTACGAGGATTGCAAATGGAAATTACTACTGAAATGATCAAAGAACTGCGCGCTGCCACCAATGCTGGCATGCTCGATTGCCGCAAGGCACTGGTAGAAGCCAATGGCGACTTCAAGAAGGCCGTTGACTACCTGCGCGAAAAGGGTGTTGCTACCGCCGCCAAGCGCGCCGACCGGGTTGCATCGAACGGTGTTGTTGAGATTTACTCTCATGGCAATGGCCGCGTCGGTGTAATGGTCGAAGTCAACTGCGAAACCGACTTTGTGGCCCGCTCCGAGCAGTTCCGCCAGTTTGCGCATGAACTCGCCCTGCAAATCGCCGCCATGGCCCCGCAGTATGTCGCCGAAACCGACATCCCCGCCGATGTGCTCGCCCATGAAAGCGATATTGCCCATAAACGCGCCCAGGAAGAAGGCAAGCCCGCCGCCGTAGCCGAAAAGATTGTCGAAGGCCGCCTGAGCAAGTTCAAGGATGAAGTTTGCCTGCTGCGCCAGGCTTACGTGCGCGATGACAGCATCAAAATCGAGCAGCTTTTGCACCAGGTCGTTGCCAGCACCGGCGAGAATGTGATCGTTCGCCGCTTCCAGCGATGGGAATTAGGCGAAGGCCTTTCCTGATGATAAAAAAAGCCAACCGCAAGGTTGGCTTTTTTATAATGCCCTTTACGGGTATGTAACGTAATCCCCGTTGCGGGATTGCAAAGGAGAAAATATGCCCGATCTGAAATACAAACGAATCCTGCTCAAACTCAGCGGTGAATCGCTGGGTGGTGAAAATGGTTATGGTATCAACACATCGGAAGTCGAAGCGATTGCCCGGCGCATCAAAGAAATCTATGTGCTGGATGTTGAAATCGCAGTTGTGATCGGCGCCGGGAACCTGTGGCGCGGAAAACAGGGCCTGGATCGCGGCATGGAACGCGCCACAGCCGATTATATGGGCATGCTGGGCACCATGATGAATGCCCTGGCGTTGATGGATGCACTCGAACGTGAAGGCATCCTGACCCGCGTGCAATCGGCCATCGAAATGCGTTCCATCGCCGAACCGTATATCCGCCGCAGAGCCACCCGTCACCTGGAAAAAGGCCGCGTGGTCATCTTTGGGGCTGGGACCGGCAACCCGTACTTTTCCACCGACACCGCCGCCGCGCTACGCGCTATGGAAATCGATGCGGATGTGCTTATCAAGGCCACCAAAGTGGATGGCGTCTACGACTCTGACCCCAAAAAGAATAAAAATGCGGTCAAATTCGATACGCTGACCTACATAGACGTGCTCAACCGCCGACTGCAAGTGATGGACAGCACGGCCATCTCGCTGTGCATGGAAAACAACCTGCCCATCCTGGTGCTCAACCTGTGGGACGAAAATGCGCTGCACCAGGCGATCTACGGTGAAAAAGTCGGCACACTGGTGACAAACTAAAATCATCCAAGACGCTCCGCCAGGGGCGTCTTTTGATTCCTGTCAGTCGTAGCGCAAGATAATTATCTCGCACTACAAGCATGATAAAATCCCCCTACTATGAAAAAATGGCAATTTTGGCTCGGTGTATTGATCAGCGTTTTCTTCATCTGGATCTCCCTGCGCGGCTTGCGGCTGGGGGAATTCTGGGATGTGGTTAAAACCGCCAACTACTGGTGGATTTTGCCCGGTATCGCGGTCTACTTCATCGGGGTGTGGGTGCGCGCCTGGCGCTGGCATTACCTGCTGAAGCCGATCAAAGAAATTTCAACCAACAGCATGTTCCCCATCACCACTATTGGGTATATGGGCAACAACATCTACCCGGCGCGCGCCGGGGAAGTGCTGCGGGCCGTCATCCTAAAACGGCGCGAAGGCGTGCCTGTTTCGGCTTCGCTGGCGACCATCATCGTCGAGCGCATTTTTGATGGTGTGGTCATGCTGGCCTTCGTTTTCTTGAACCTGCCCGAGCTGGCAAAACTGACCGGGTCGTCGGGGTTTGTGGGCAACATCCAGCAGGTGGCGGTTTGGGGTACGGGAGCCTTTATCGGGGCGTTGGTGATTTTCCTTTTGGCGGCCATGTTCCCAGGGTTTACATCAAAAACCGGGCAGTGGTTCATCAACCGGGTCATTCCGGCCCGATTGCGCGAAAAAACCAGCGGCCTGATGCACAAATTCCTGGATGGCCTGGCTTCCCTGCGCTCGCCGCTGAATGTGCTCATGGTTTTCTTCACTTCGGTCATTATCTGGCTGCTTGAAACCGGCAAATACTGGTTTGTGATGCACGCCTTCAACTTTGAAGTGTCGTTCTTTGCGCTAATGCTGATGAATGGGATTGTCAACCTGGCAACCACCATCCCATCTGCCCCGGGATATATTGGTACTTTTGACGCCCCGGGGATTGCCGTACTATCGGCTTATGGCGTCGACCAGGCTGTGGCCGCCGGTTATACCTTGACGCTGCATGCCGCGCTATGGATTCCCATCACGCTGATAGGGGCCTGGTTCCTGGCGCGCGAAGGCATCAAATGGAGCGACAGCCTGCGTACCGAAGCAGAGTAGCTGTGTCACCTGGGAAAGTTGTTTACAGGTAAAGATATGCAAACTGGAACGGTAAATCAGAAAAAATTGCGGGTGCTCATAGCTGACGACATCCAGGAAACCCGCCGCAATATCCGCTTAATGTTATCCATGAACCCCAATGTGCTGGTGGTTGCCATCGCCAGCAACGGCGAACAGGCAATTGAGATGGCGCGCGAACACAAACCGGATGTGGTGATCATGGATATCAACATGCCCGGTATCGATGGGCTGGCCGCTTACGAGGAAATCACCACCTTTGCGCCGTATACTGGCTGTGTGGTGGTTTCTGGCGAGAAGCACATCGCCGCGCTGGGTGTAGCCATGCAAATTGGCGTGCAGGAATACCTGGTTAAGCCTTTTACGGTAGATGAGCTGCTTACAGCAGTTACGCGCGTTGGCACAGCCGTGGAGGCCAAACGCCAGGAACCTGAATCGATGGTGCGGGTTCACCCGCCGGAAATTACTCCCAGGCGCAAGCTTGATCAGCTGGCTGATGAATACATCAAACAGCGCCGCACTGATCAGGAATCCTTGTCTGTTTTTGAGCAATTGGCCCAGAACCCGGCCTGTGAGAAACGCTGGCTGGTTTTCCTGGCTCATTTATATGCTGAACACCAGCAGTGGGGCAAACTCAAGACGTTGGCAGAGCGGATGGAACAGAACTAAAAATCATTTTGTAGGGGTTGCACCCCTACCCGGGAGAGAATCATGAAAATTGCAATTATTGGGGCGGGATACGCCGGGATGTCGGCGGCCTGGGATTTGCGTAAAGCTGGCTATGAAGTCACCATCTATGAATCAGCGGATTATGTGGGCGGGCTGGCGAGCGGCTTCAAGGAGCCTCACTGGAAGTGGTCGGTGGAAAAGTTTTACCACCACTGGTTTGCCAGCGACTCGCACATGCTGGGGCTGATCGATGAGCTGGGGCTGAAAGACAAGGTGCTTTTTCCGCGCCCATACACGGTGATGTACCACGAAGGCAAGTTTTACCCGCTCGATTCCATCATCAAGGCGATTTTGTTCCCGGGCCTGGGCTGGGGCATCAACAAGATCCGTTTTGGGCTGGTGGGATTGTTCCTGCGCCTGACGACGAACTGGAAAGAACTGGAAAAGTACACCGTCGATGCCTGGATGCGCAAGTGGTGCGGCGACAAGGTTTACAAGCTGATGTGGGAGCCGCTGGTGATTGGCAAGTTTGGTGAGAAGTATTACAAACAGGTCAATATGGCCTGGATGTGGGCCAGACTCCACGCGCGAACAACCCGTTTGGGCACGTTCGAGGGCGGGTTCCAGGCGTTTGCTGATGCGTTCGCGGAAAAACTATCGGCGGCGGGGGTGCAGATCAAGCTTTCAGAGCCAGTGACGCATATTAAGCGGAATGACGCAACAGGGCAGATTGAACTTTCGACGGCTGATGGGGTCGAATCTGCCGATAAAGTCCTCGTCACCCTGTCGCCCGGAGTCGCCGCCAAGATGGTTCCGTCGCTTCCCAAAGATTACCTCGAAGGTTTGCTGCGGTTAAAGTCGATGGGGGCGGTGGTGCTGACGCTTTCGCTTAAGCAGCAGCTTTCACGCGAGGGCTATTACTGGTACAACATTCCTAAGAGCGCCGGGTTCCCTTTCCTGGCAGTGGTGGAGCATACGAATTATGTTTCGCCGGATAATTTTGGCGGCGACCACATTGTGTATCTGGGCGATTATGTGGAGCCGGAACACGAGTATTTCCGCTTGAGCGAGCAGGAATTGCTGGAACGCTTTGCGCCAAGCCTGAAACGCTTTAACCCCGATTTTGATATGAGCTGGGTGAACAAAATCTGGATGTATCGCACAACCTATGGGCAGCCGGTGCCGCTGGTGAATCACTCGCAGAATATTCCGGCGATTGAAACTCCCATCCCGGGTTTGTATTTCGCATCGATGAGCCAGGTTTACCCCTGGGATCGCGGCACAAACTTTGCCGTGGAGATTGGCCGCCGCGCGGCAGGGTTGATGATGGGCAAGTAGTGTTCGGTGGTTGGTAACAAAAACCGCCCTTTCCCGGTTGGAGAGGGCGGTTTTTGTTGCCAGGTTTCGCTGAGTTTTCGGTTTTTGCCAGGTAAAACTTCGCGTAATTCGCGCAATTCGCGCAATTCGCGATATGATTTTGACTCCGTTTTGCAGATTACTCGTTAAATCCGTATTCCTTCACCAGCCATTCGATCAGTTTTTCATCGGCAGCATCGACGCCGATCATGCGAAAGCCGGTATCAATAAAATCGGGGTTGATGTCGTTGGTTGACCACAGGCTCTCGGCTTCAAAATCCAGGCGGCTTTTGCCAAACAACGAGGTGGGCAGCATCATACGCACCCGGAAAGTCTCACCAACAGCGATGGGCTCTTCGCTGACCAGCATGATGCCTTTTGGGGTAATATCCACCAGGTGACCCATCAATTTATCGGTGCTGCGGTCAAAAACCCGCAGGTAGTAGATGAGATGGGCGCGTTTTAACTCGCGTTTTTCAGCTTTGTTGATGATGCTATCGCTATTTAACATAAAATCTCCTTTCCGCCAAACTATAAGCACTTTCTTATTCACTATACAGCGAAAGGAGACGCGTTTCAAGTGAAAATCATATCAATTTAGGGCTTGCGCCGCCTGAACCACATCCAGGCCAGGGCGTTTTCGCCGCGCAGGAATTGGTAGTAAACCCAGGTGAGCAGGTGCAGCACAATCAGCACAAACAGGATGGTGGAAATTGTTCCGTGAACGGTGCGCAGCGGAAAGGCGTAAAAATCAGCGGGAATAGCCTGGGTATCGGCAAAAAGCCCGGCTTGCAGGGCCAGCCCAGTTCCGCTGAGCGACATCAGGATGGTAAAAAGATACAGCAACAACTGGACTGGCTCCGCCATCGTCACAATCAGCGGCTTTTTCTTTGCCAGCGGATTTTTAACCTTGCGCAGCGGCTTCAGCGTCCGCACCCGGATGGTGTAGCGTGCTACCGTTATGATGAGAATTCCCAACCCGAGAAGCATGTGTGCCCATAACGGCAGCAGCTTGACCGGGTTGTCAGGCATCGGGACGAGCACAAACACCCCGATTAGGAAGGTTGCAAAAATAAATAGCGCCGACAACCAGTGCAACAGGATTAAGGAGGCGTGATACCGCATAAGTAAGTTTTTCCAGGTAAGTAAGTTTGAGCTGCCCGTCACGGGTGGATCATCGAGAGCCGGCTGTGTAGAAGTAGCCCCGCTGTTTAAGCGGGGCGAGGCAGGTTTAGAATGAACCAGTTTAACGCATTTCTCCCAGACCGGAGCAGTCTTTTTCGGGATTTTTCCCATTATAGCGCACAATGGATACCCCCATCGGTGGCTCTCTGAGAATTTCTGCGCTTGAAGCAGCACGTTTGGCGGTTTGGCGCAGGGCAAAATGGCAATCCACCGATGGTTTTATACCAAAACACCGCCCGGCGATATGTAGACATTATATAATTAACTCAAGTTGCTACCTTTGGCGCAATCGCCCTCATCCCTGGCCCTTCCCCCGCCGGGGGAAGGGGCCAGGGATGAGAGCAAATTCTCATCCAACGGTAGCAACCAGGGTTATTCAACCTGAATCTTTATTCCCCAGCCGATTGGATGGGTAAACCATGCTGTAACCCGAGGAACCTATGACCCTGACACCCCTGGCGCTTACCTCCATTACCAACTTCCTGCTTGCCAGTGAAGCCTTCTTCCTGGCAGGCCTTTTTTTTGCCATTCCTAAAATGCCACGCTCCGCGGCCTGGTACTGGCAATGGGCACTACTATTACTCTCCACTTCCGCACTGCTCGGCGGCATCGACCATGGCTTTTTCGAAGTTTTTGGGCAAATCCCGGTTCGCAAGGTTATCGAACACACCAACTGGATTTTGATCGGCGGAATGACATTGTCCGTTTTCCTGGCAGCCACAGAACAATTTGGCCGTCCCGCCTGGAAGCGAAATCTCACCATCCTGGCTGGACTCCAGTTTGGAATCTATGTGATCATCAGCCTGCTGATCGATAATTTCCTGGTAGTCATGGCGAACTATGCCCCGGTAATGCTGTGGCTACTAATCGGCAGCTTTCTAGGGCTGAAGAGCGGCAATGGCACCTGGGCACTGAACATTGGCATCATCGCCAGCTTCATCGCGTCTGGCATCCAGGCCGCCGGTCTGGATCTCTTCACGCCATTCGACCGTAACAGCCTGTACCACTTCGGCATGATGATCGCAGTGTTTTTTCTCTACCAGGGTGGGAAATCCCTGAAAGGCATTTCGCGCTGAAGAGAACCCCGCTCCTGATCGGCGCCGCACCAAAAACAGCAGAACCTGGAATAAGATAAAAACGAGCCGCAGTCTGACCCACGGCTCGTTTCCATATCCAACTCACCAATCATTCCACGCTGCGCAAACTCGGCTTGTTTGCATAGCGCTTGCGGATTTCCGGCAAGAAATAATCCTCAAAAAAGCGCCGCACATCATAATCTGGCTGCCAGCCCCAGTCAGCGCGCGCCAGCGAATCATCCACATCTTCCGGCCACGAATCGACAATGCCCTGGCGACGGCGATTCGGTTCAAAAGTCACCACTGCGCCGGGGAAGGAACGCATCGCCCAATCGCGGAACTCGCCCGCCGTCAGGCTGAACGCATCGATGTTATAGACATGACTCGTCAATCCTTCCTTGGGCGCATCCGTGATCGTCAACAGCGCCTTAATGGCATCTGGCATTGCCATAAAAGAAATCTTCGCATCCTCACGCACAAAACAGGCATACGGTTTGCCCTGCGCCGCAGCGTGCAGCATCTCCGGGCCGTAATCGCTCGTCCCGCCGCTGGGCAGCGTAAAAGCGCTGATCAGCCCCGGGAACCGGATCGCCCGAAAATCCAGCATCACCGGCGGGTCTTCATCCAGGTGACGCTGGCCGTAAAAACTGCCATAATACTCGCCCAGTTTCTCACAATACAACTTATTGGCGCCATACATCGTGTGCGGATTATTCCACTCACCCTCTTTCACCCGCCCGGCCTTGCGCTTGGCCGCCACATCTGGCATACCATACGCCGCAATCGAACTTGGGAAGATAAACTTCACCGCCTTGCCGCGCCGCTCCGATTTGAAGGCCGCCATCATCAACAACTGCATCGTCCCCTCTACATTGATGCGGTGCGCCTCCTCTGTCGCTACCTCGGCCTTCGAAGAAAGCGAAGCCGCCAGGTGGAAAATCACATCAAAATCATACGCATAGAATTGCTTCACCCGGTACACCAGGTCACCCTGCACATGCTCGGCAGCCAGCGACTTGATCGCATCTGGCAGCGGCATCAGGTCGGTTGTCACAATCCGGTAGCCGCCCTTTTTTGCAAGGCCCTGCACAAGCGCCTGACCAATTTCACCGCACGCGCCAGTAACCAGGACAGAAAAATCACTCATCGTTTCGCTCCTTTTGAATTGGTTGTAAATTAATTGTACATTACCCATCCCAAATGTCATCCCACATTTGCCACAAAAATTATGGATAAAACTCATCAATCGAGTAAAATCCTCCCTGATGAAACTGTTTTTTGGGAAAATCCCGACCAAATGGCCGCTCATTGCCATCCTGGGCCTGACCCTGCCCATGCTCATCGCCTGCGCCCCGGCACGAGATTCCACCGCCCCGGCCAGTGCCACCGCTATCGAAACAGGAACACCCCTCCAGACTGCCACCGCCACCATCGACTGGTTCCCGGCCACAGCCACTGCCACCGCGCCGCCCCAGGTCCAGGCCACATCCACGCCCCAACCGCTCCCCGGCCTGGGCGAACAAACCCTGGCCGACGATTTCAGCAACCCATCGCTCTGGCTCAACGCCAAAAACCAGGGAGATGGCGGTAACAGCATCATCATCACCAACAAACGCCTTACACTGGCCGCCAACGTCTCGCCAGTCTTCCTGTTCACCCTGCGCCCTGACTTGCTCCTGACCAGCTTCTATGCTGAAACCCAGGCCTATGTCAACCGCTGTGAGGGCGCAGATGCTTACGGCCTGCTGTTGCGCGCCGCCAGCCGCGATTATGCCTATCGCTTCATCATCAACTGCAAAGGCGAAACCCGCCTCGAGCGGGTGCGCGGCGGCGAAGTTTACCCGCTCTCCAGCTGGGAACCCAGCGGCGATATTCCCTTTGCGCCGGGGCAGGTCAAACTTGGTGCGTGGCTGGCAGGTGTAGAGATGCGCTTTTTCCTGAATGACCGCTTCCAGTTCCGTGTGCTTGACCCGGTCTTCAAAAACGGCAGCCTGGGCATGTTCATCGACTCTCGCAGCCCGGTGGGCATGAACATCGGCTTTGAGAACCTGGTCATTTCGCGTGTCGATTACGCTTCACCCACGCCAACATCCACCCCAACGCGGACGCCAACCCCCACCCGCACGAAAAAACCATAAGTTCACCGTTTACTTCTACAAACGCTCTGGGAACTGACCCTTGAAAAACAAACTCAACGAACTCGAACCGAAAAGCTGGCTGAAATTCCAGAAATCGTGGTTTATCCACAACCCGCCGCCGCGTAAGAAGGGCGTTTTGCGCCATCCGGCAAAATTCCCTGAGACGATGGCGCAGGAGTTTATTGAGTTTTTCACCAAACCCGGGCAGACGGTGCTCGACCCGATGGCCGGAACCGGCTCGACGCTGGTGGCAGCGCTGCGGGCAGGGCGCAATAGCTATGGCATTGAGCTAAACCCGCACTATGCCGAGATTGCCCGGCAGGTGATCCGCGAGGAGCAGGCGCTTTTGGCCGAAAAACTGGCGGGTGAGGGGCAGGAATCGGCCGATTTAACGGGAGGAAGCTGTCAGGGCGGTGTTGTGAGCTTCAGGCCAGATAACAGCCTGGTGGCGCGGATCATTACGGGGGATGCGGCAAAAGCTGTCGAGTTCGGCATTCCAAAAGTGGAGTATGTGCTCACTTCTCCGCCTTATTGGGATATGCTGCACGCCAAAGGCGCGGAAAACCAGAAAAAACGGCGTGAAGGTGAGCAGTTGGATGTGGTTTATTCGGATGACCCACATGACCTGGGTAATATCCACGATTACGAGGCTTTCCTGGAAATGCTGGTGACGGTTTATGTTGGGCTGAAGCCGCTTTTGGCCGAGAAGGCTTATCTGACGATTATTGTCAAAAATGTTAAGAAGGGCGGTAAAATTTACCCGCTGGCCTGGGATATTGCGCGCGAGCTTGGCAAAGTGTATACGTTGAAAGATGAGAAAATTTGGTGCCAGGATAACCAGCCGCTTGCGCCATTTGGACTGGGCAGCGCCTGGGTGAGTAATACCTTTCATCATTATTGTTTGCAGTTTCGGAACGAGTGAGTTTGGTGCGCCAGTGAAGTGCACTTTTTAGCGAATAGGATAGCCTATGATTTCGACGAACGATTTTATTAAGTTATCGTATACTCCCGACCTGACCGAAGGCGGGATCGCCTACGCCACCCGCTCCCTGCCTTACACATACAATCGCATGGGCGGGTCGCTTTATTCCAGGCTGCGGCGTATTGTAGGCGGCGTGGCGGTGGAATTAGCCTTCCGGCGCTACCTGGGCGAGCAGCAAGTGCCTTTTGATGTAAAAGGAGCCACACCCTTCACTGAACCAGACCGGTATGACGTGGCGCTGGGCAATCATCGCTGTGACTTGAAAACATTTATTATCTCAAAGCGCAACCAGATTACATCTATGCGCCACAACCCGGCGCAGGTACTGCGTGCCCCGGCACTGATCCCCGAAGACCAGTTTGGGGCCGTCAATCATACCGATAACGACCTGTATCTTTTCGCCTTCCTGCTGGGGCTGACCACCAACTCGCCCGAGGATATCCAGAAAGCTGCCAGTGCCGGGCAGCAGTTGTACCTGATCCATCCATTGAAGCCAGAGTGGGCGCGCCCGCAGGCGTGGGCCTCGCTGGGACGGCTGGCGCTCAAAAGCGAGTGTGCATCCCCAGTCACTGTAGAAATCGGCGGACAGGACATGGAACGCAATTTCATCTCTGAAACGCTGGAACTTGCGCCGCTGACGCGCGTTTTTGCCACACAAACCTATTTCAGCCTGTCGTATATTCACGTCAAAGCCATCCCCGAAGCGCGGATTGGCATCCACAGCCCGGCGCTGGGCGAAATTTACCTGATCCAGCCACACGAGTGGGGCAACATCTGGATCTATGGCATGGAAACCTGGCTGACCGGTTACATGGCGCACGATGAATTCCGCCGCAAGGCCAGCCCGATCATGGCAGGCAGCCGCGTTTTCCAGTATAGTGAAACCCAAACCAAGAATTTATCTGTCCCGGTGGCCGATTTGCGCCCACTGCCCGAGTTGTTCGAGCGCGTGCGTGAGTGGGAAACCGCCAAAAAATCATGGTAACGGAGGAGAGATGCCCTACACCAACATCCTGACTGAAACGCGCGGGCGCGTGGGACTGATCACGCTCAACCGTCCGCAGGCGCTCAATGCCCTCAATGCCGCCCTGCTGGCCGAACTGAACGAAGCCCTGGCCGCCTTCGACGCTGACTCTGCCATCGGCGCGATCGTGATTGCCGGTTCCGAACGCGCCTTCGCCGCCGGGGCCGACATCAAGAGTATGGCCAACGCCAGCGAAGCCGAAATGCGCTCCAGCCCGTTCATCGCCAGCTTCGATAACATCCGCAGCATCAAAAAGCCAGTCATCGCAGCAGTCAGCGGCTTTGCGCTGGGCGGCGGCTGCGAGCTGTCCATGGCCTGCGACATGATCGTAGCCAGCGAAAGCGCCAAATTCGGCCAGCCCGAAGTCACCATCGGCGTCATCCCCGGCGCGGGCGGTACCCAGCGGCTCACACACGCCGTTGGCAAAGCCCTGGCCATGGAAATGGCGCTCAACAACCGCACACTCTCCGCGGCCGAAGCACTGCAGCATGGATTGGTGAATCGCGTCGTGCCGGTGGAAAGATTCCTCGACGAGGCGCTTGCCCTCGCATCTGAAATCGCTGCGCGTGCCCCGCTGGCAGTTGCCGCCGCCAAAGCGGCTGTCAACGCCGCCTTTGAACTCTCCCTTACCAACGGCCTGGCCGACGAGCGCGAACGCTTCTTCCAGCTTTTTTCTAGCCAAGACCAAAAAGAAGGCATGGCCGCCTTTGTGGAGAAGCGCAAGCCAGATTGGAAAGGGAAGTGAGCTTCACCATCCGCGAACTCACCCAGGCATTCCAGCAGCTTGGCATCCGAGATATGCCGGTCATCGCACACGCCTCGTACAAATCCTTTGGCGGCGTAGATGGCGGCCCACAAACCGTAGTAGATGCCATGCTGGCCTCGTTTGCATCCGTCATCATGCCGACACACACCTATAAAACGATGGTCACGCCCCAGGTGGGGCCGCGCCATAACGGGATCGATTACGAGCGCTGGTACCCGCACAGCCTAAACGCGGAATTCTACGACCCGGATATGCCATCTGACCCATTGATGGGCATCATCCCCGAAACATTGCGCCGCCAGACGGGCGCCAAACGCTCCAGCCACCCGATCCTGTCCTTCAGCGGAGTCTGCGCCGACGACATCCTCGCCACCCAGACTCTCGACAACCCCCTGGCCCCCATCCGCAAACTGGTAGAACTGGATGGCTGGGTTGTGCTGATGGGCGTCAACCACACCGTCAACACCAGCATTCACTGCGCCGAGAAAATGACCGGGCGCAAACAATTCCTGCGCTGGGCGTTGACCAAAGATGGCATCATCGCCTGCCCCGGCTTCCCCGGCTGCTCCGCCGGTTTTGATGACCTGGCCCCCGATGTAGAAATCTTCACCCGCAAAGTCCGCGCCGGGAACGCCACCATCCGCGCCGTGCCATTGCGTGGGCTGTTTGCGGTCGTTTTCGAGCGGCTGAAACGCGATCCCAAAGACCTGGTCTGTGGCGATATCGGCTGCGAACGCTGCAACGAGATCCGCTACCTGTAACCTCCCGGCTTTACCCTGGCGAAGGTATTGTTAATCACCTTATAAAGAAAAACGAGCGTCTTTTTGACGCTCGTTTTTCATCCAGCCAGTTTGACCATCGTCAATCCTTGAGCTGGATACGCGGCGCGCGCAGGCGCTGTAATTCATCTTCAAGTTCCAATCGGCGGGCATCAGCTGCGTTTTTGACTTCAGCGAAAAAGCCCGTTCCACGTTGGCGAATCTGCCCGCGAAGTTCCTCACCTGACTTGGGAGCCAACAACAAGGCGATGGTGCCTCCCACCAACCCGCCCACAAAAGTGCCAATCAAAAAGCCAAATATTTTACGCATACGCTCTCCTTTGCGAATATCAGAAACGTTTAAAAACATTATAGAGCAAATCGGCACGTAATGGAAGATTGATGAATAAAATGTGGTATTCTCCTATAATATGGGAAGCGACAGGCACTGGCCAGGCAGCATCCCTGGGCCGGAGGAAGATAATACATTCCGTGATTTGCTGCAAAAACCAATAAAAAATTGACGGATTACCATCCTCTGTGGTATCATCAGCCCGCTCAAAAGCCAGCCGCAGGCTGGTTGCCCGTTTTATTATTCAAGGAGATCGCTATAGCTGAGCAGGAATTTCGAGTAAATGAGGCCATTCGGGTTCCCGAAGTGCGCCTGATTGGTCCGACAGGTGAAAACCTGGGCGTTGTGCCTATCCGCCAGGCGATTCAGATTGCCCGCGACGCCGAGATGGACTTGGTGGAAGTTTCGCCCAATGCCGCCCCGCCTGTTTGTCGTGCAATGGATTTTGGCAAGTTCCTTTACGAACGCGAAAAAAAGGAACGCGAAGCCAAGAAAGCCCAGACCAAAATCGAGGTCAAGGAAATCCGCCTTCGTCCCAAGACGAATGAACATCATCGCGGCTTCAAGGTGGATGATGCGCGTCGCTGGCTGCTGCAGGGCCATAAAGTGCGTGTTACCGTCAAATTCCGGGGCCGCGAAATGGACTACCCCGAGCTGGCGCTGGAAGACCTGAAAGAGATTGCCCAATCCCTGTCAGACATCAGCATCATTGAACAGCCACCCATGATTGAGGGCCGCACCATGCTGGTAGTGCTGGGCCCGGCCAAAATCAAGAAAAAAGGCGATAAACCCGGCGAATAACCGGCTTGAGCATCCCCCCAAGATTTGTTTAATCCCGCGGGAGTACGTCGATCCCGCGGTTATTTTGCCCGAAAGGAGAAAGACAATGCCTCGCAAGCAGAAAGATGCGAAATTCAAACTGAAGACACATAAGGCGACCTCCAAGCGGTTTCGCCTGACCGGGTCTGGGCTTTTAGTACGCTCAAAAGGTGGCAAAAGCCACCTGCGCCGACGCACATCCAAGCGCACCAAGACTTTGCTGGCCGAGACCATTCCGGTCAGTGGCCGTGGCATCATCAAGCGCGTCCGCCGTCTCGTGCCGAATCTGAAGTAGGCGTTTTATCCAACATTTGATTTGCGGACTACCGGGTGTTCACAACTGGCATGACCTGCCGACGCCCGGGGGTTTGCAGGAGGTTCAAGAATGCGTGTAAAAGGTGGTCCGTACGGACATCGCCGTCATAAGAGAGTACTCGATATTACCAAAGGCCAGCGTGGGGCCAAGCACTTCCTCTTTAAGCGTGCCAACGAAGCAATGCTTAAGAGCCTGTGGTATGCCACTCGCGATCGCCGCGTTCGCAAACGCGAACTGCGCCGCCTGTGGATTGCCCGCATCAACGCCGCTGCGCGCCTGAATGGGACAACCTACAGCCGCCTGGTGGCTGCCATGCGCAAGTCTGATATCGCGCTCAACCGCAAGATGCTGGCCGACCTGGCCGTGCGCGACCCGCAGGCGTTCGCCGCGGTCGTGGCCCAGGCCAACCAGTAGACTGCAACAGTGCAAAAAACAAAACCGGGTGGGCAACCATCCGGTTTTTTGATTCAAGCACAGGGGAAGTGTTATGGTTTTAGCAGCACCTTCATCATCCCGGCTTTGGAGGCTTCATTCATCGCTACGATGCCTTGCTTGAGCGGGAATTCGGCCTGGATGAGCACTGTCGGGTCGATTTCGCCACTTTCCAGCAGACGCAGCGCCGGGTCGAAGGGGCCGCAGCGTGAACCGATCACGGTGATTTCATCCACCACCAGCGAGGACATGTTCAGGGTGATATCACCCTTGTAGGTGGATTTCATCACCATGATGCCGCGCGGGCGCACGGCTTTGCGCGCCACCGCAAACCCCGCCGGGGCGCCGGTGGCTTCCACAACCACATCCCAACGCCCGGCCTGGATGGCGGATTCTTCAATTGTGGCAATCTTTCGATCAGCCAACATTTTCTTTTGGATGTCATGCCGCGCCAGCACTTGCAGGTTACAGCCAGTCAAGGCCAGGGTCTGGGCGATAAGCTGCCCCAGCCGCCCCGCTCCCACAACGAGCACCCGGTCAACAGGCCGGATCTGCACCTGCTGCTGGATTTCCAGCGCTGCTGCCAGTGGCTCGGTAAAAACTGCGGCTTCATCTGATACTGAATCAGGGACAATATGCAGGTTTTTTAATGGCAGCGAGGTGTATTTTGCGAAAACGCCGTTGCGGTTGACGATTCCCAGCACGCTGCGCCGCTCACAGTGTGTTTCGCGCCCGTTGCGGCACTGCTCGCACTCCCCACAGGTAACGTTGATCTCGCCGACCACGCGCTTGCCCAGCCAGGCATCCTCGGACGACTCGACCACTTCACCGACAAACTCATGGCCCAGAACCCCGGTGAAGGGGTAGTAGCCCTGCATCAGTTCCAGGTCGGTGGCACAAATCCCGGCCAGCCGAATCTGGATCAACGCCTCATCATACTGCGGCGCGGGCGGGATGTTTTTAAAAAACAACTGCCGGTTTTCGAGCCAAAGTCCCTTCATGGCAACCTCATCTGTGGCATCGGACTCCAAAGTCTCCAGGCTTTGGAATATTCTCAACATCAGGAGATGTTGGAGTCTGTTTAGCGCGCGCCCTTGCGCCCAAACTGCCGCTCCAGCAAATCCACCGAAATGTGGATCATCGTTGGACGGCCATGCGGGCAGGTGCGCGGCGAATCGCAATTTTCTAAATCGGAGAGCAGTGCGCGCTGTTCATCGGGATTGAGCGCCTTCCCGGCCTTGACCGCCAGCCGTTTGCACACCCGCCCGGCGATTTTGGCTTCGATTTCGTCTTGCAGCGGGGATTCATCTTCCTCGAAATCTTCCACCAGCGCCCGCAGCGCCGACGCTGGATCAGCATTCCCGAACAGAACCGGCATGCCTCGCACCTGGAAAGTGTTCGGGCCAAATGACTCCACCTGAAACCCGAAATGTCCCAGCGTAGGCAACTGGCTTTCCAGCAGGCTGGCCGACTGTGGCGGCAGCGTCACCATCACGGGCGATAAAAGCGCCTGCGATGGGATGTTTTTCTGATTATGCTGGAGCATCAGCTTCTCGAACAGTACCCGCTCGTGCGCCGCGTGCTGGTCGATCAGGTACAACCCATCTGGCCCCTCGGCAATGAGATAGGTTGCGCCCACCTGCCCGACGAGACGTAAGAGTGGTAAGTGATAATTGGTGATTGGTAATTGGCCGGTTTCTGGCAGGTTGGATGGTTGGATGGTTGATTCGGTTGGGGAATTTTCACCTTCCAACCTCTCAACCTGCAACCTGGGACCTTCATCATGCCCAATCGCCCATTCCAACGCTGCCCCGGGCTGGTTACTGTTCCCTGATGACTGATTACTGCTCCCGCCCCACAGGTTTTGCGTTACCGGCACAGATGGGACTGGCGAATAGGCCAGCAGCCCACGCCGCACCGCCCGCTGGACAAAGCTGAAGGCCCGCTCTGGCGCGCGGAAACGAACTTCGGCTTTGGCCGGGTGAACGTTAACATCCACATCCTGCGGGTCAAGCTCCAGGAAAATCGCCGCCAGGGGAAAGCGTCCCACCATCAGCAAGGTGTGATAAGCCTGGATGAGTGCTGTCGAAAGCGGCGTATCCGAAACCCAGCGGCCATTGATAAAAAAGGTAATATCCTTGCGGTTCGAGCGTGTCAGCGAGGCCGGGCTGATGTAGCCGCTCAGGCGCATCACCCCGCCAGATTCGGTTGTGGAATCGTCTTCAGCCAGCACTTCCAGCATTTGTTTGGCCACATCCACCCCGTAGAGTGATGCCAAAATCGCGCGGCGGTCGCCATCCCCGGCGGTTTGCAGCGTGGGGGTGGGGCCATCCATTAAACGGAATCGCACAGACGGGTAGGCCAGCGCATAGCGCGTCATCAGCCCGTCGATAGCACGGCGTTCGGTCAAATCCTGTTTTAAAAATTTCAGCCGCGCAGGCACATTGTAGAACAGGTCTTCCACCCGCACCACCGTGCCAGCTGGCGCGCCCACCGGCTCCACCCGGCCCATGATGCCGCCCTCCACCCGAATTTTTGCGCCAATTTCAGCATTTTTAGCGCGGCTGGTCAGCGTCAGGCGCGAAACCGAGCCAATCGAGGCCAATGCCTCACCGCGAAACCCCAGCGTGGAAATGCGGAACAGGTCACCCGCAGCCACCAATTTGGATGTGGCGTGGCGCTCCACCGCCAGCAGCAGTTCGTCAGCCGGGATGCCGCTGCCATCATCGGCCACCTCGATCAGGCGGCGGCCCGCCTCGGCAATGTTCACTGTCAGCGTGCGTGCGCCGGCATCCAACGCATTTTCAACCAGCTCTTTGACCACCGAAGCCGGGCGTTCAACTACTTCCCCGGCGGCAATTTGCGAAGCGACTTCAGGAGCGAGAATTTGAATGGACATAGGGCGATTATATATGACTCTGCTGAAAAAAACTTGCCGCCAAGTTGCAAAGATGCCAAGAAATCCGGTATCTTGTTTCGTTTTCTATGCTTTTTTACAGCTTGCTCAAATTTATTCCTTGTAAAACCTGGCATACCTGGCGGTTAAGCATTTGGCTTTTTGGCTCTCCCGTTTTTGATGTGGTGTTGGGTAGGGGCGCCCTTACGAGTTTTCACGCCACAAACGGTAGATCCGGCTTTTTTCAGTACAAAGCCTTCGTCAAAATTCAGCGCATCCCGGTAATGCCAAATTAACCGGGGACAAACGGGGTAAAGGGGATTTTTGGGTCTTCCTTGAGCAAAGAAGCCCGGCTTTGGAGTGAAAAATGTTCATCGCAGTTTATCCCCGGTAAAAAAATGTGGGTTTTACGAAAACCTGGCAAAACTGTTCCTCGATTTTGCCGGAGCCTCTTTCCTGTGCTAAAATAAGGCACACAAAACAGGAGCAACTATGTCCGAGATGGTCGAAGTCGTTATTGATAGTGTCCGTGTCAGCTTGATGTCACCCCAACGTCTGGTAGTTTTGCGCCAGACCGATTCTGAGCGCTACCTGCCCATTTGGGTCGGCCCTTACGAAGCCGAAGCCATCACCGTGGCTTTGCAGGAAATCGAAATGATCCGCCCGCTGACGCATGACCTGCTCAAAAATCTTTTTACCACCTTCAACGCTCACATCCGCCGTGTGGAGATTGTGGCGCTGCGCGAAGATATTTTCTACGGGAATATTGTGGCCGAAACTGCAGATGGAACCACCATCAACATCGACTCGCGCCCCTCGGATGCCATCGCCCTGGCAGTGCGTTCCCATGTTCCGATTCTGGTCGACCCGACTGTAATGACCAGCGCTGGCATCATCCCCGAAGATGATATCCGCTCACAGATGCCACCCGCTCCCGGGCTGAGTGATCGCTCCAAAACGACCCCGCTCCCGGCAGAACGCCCCATCCCAACCGCGCCGCCGCTCCCGGCCCGCGCCCCGGCCAACCCGGATGACTCCCGCCTATCCATCTTCGAAGACTTCTTGAAGAAAATCGACAAAGATAAACCGGATGAAGGCGACAAGCCCAAAAACAACTGATTAAAACCAGGTTGTCACGCAAAAAAACAAAGGACACGATGTAAAATAACAGCAGCGTGTCCTTTTTGTTCCCCTTTGAGCACCCCATTATGACCGACGAATTCATCACATCATCCGAACCTGCCCCCAGTGGTGGTCTGCCGCATAGCCGTGAAGCTGAAGAAGCTGTCATTGGCGCGGTACTCATCAACTCGGAAGTGTATTACGATATCGCCCAGTTCTTGCAGGCCGATGATTTTTACATTCATCGGCTGCGATTCATCTGGGAAGCATATGTGCGCCTGCACGAGCGCCGCGTGCCGGTTGACCTGCTGACCGTCAGCGAGGAACTGGACGATATGGGGCGGCTGGATGAAATCGGCGGACCAGCCTATCTCACTGCGCTGCTGAACCAGGTGCCAACCACGCTCCATGCCGAGGCTTACGGCAAAATCGTTGAAGCGGCCTCCATCCGCCGCAAACTGCTAACCGCGGCCAACAGCATCGCCACACTGGCTTACGATGAGAAAGAAATCATCGAAACGGTGATGGGCGAGGCCGAAAAGGCTATTTTCAACGTTGGCGAGCGCCGCACACGCCATGATGTACGCCCCATCCGCGAGGTATTGAGCGAATATTACGACCACATCGAAAGCCTGATGCGCCGCGCCGATGAAATCGTGGGCGTGCCAACTGGTTTTATCGATCTGGATAAAATGACCGGCGGTTTGCAGCCTTCCGACCTGCTGATTGTGGCTGGCCGCCCTGGCAGCGGTAAAACCGCCTGGATGTTGACCGTTGCCAACAACGCCGGGCTGCTGCACAAAAAACGAGTGGCGATCTTCTCGCTGGAAATGTCCAACGAACAGGTGGTGCAGCGCCTGATTTCGCAGCAAACCGGCATTGATTCGCAAAAGCTGCGCACCGGCAAACTCAGCCCGGATGATCTCGATTTGTTCAATCATGCCATCGAAGTGCTGGGTGACACCCGCATTTATCTTGACGACACGCCCAGCCTTTCGCCGCTGCAACTGCGCACCAAGGCCCGCCGCCTGCACATGGAATATGGCCTTGACCTGATTATCCTCGACTATTTGCAATTAATGAGTTCTGAAACGCGCACCGATAACCGCGTACAGGAGGTTTCATACATCTCGCGCTCGATGAAGCAACTGGCGCGCGAATTAAATGTGCCCATCCTGGCGGCAGCACAGCTTTCGCGTGCCGTTGAACAGCGCGCCGATAAAGAACCGCAGCTCTCGGATTTGCGTGAATCCGGCTCGCTGGAGCAGGATGCCGATATCGTGATGTTCATCTACCGAGATGAGAAGGATCAGGCCATGCAAAATGTCACCCACCTTAAGGTGGCGAAGCACCGCAATGGCCCGGTTGGCACGGTGGATTTGATCTTCCGCAATAACCTGACCAAGTTCGAGAATGCGGCGACCAGAACGGTGGATTTGGATAAGGTGTAGGACAAATCTATAGATTTGTCTTGCAAACATAACATGGCTGATTTCAAAGGTTTTACTTCTACGGAGACGTTTACGCAGGTGCCTGATTCGCTTTTCCGGTTGATGAATGAGATGGATGACGGGAGCGAGTTGAAGGTGACGCTGTATGTGTTGTGGCGCATCGAGCACACGCAGGGACGTTTCAGGTATATTTGCCAGAGTGAGATCGAGGAAGATGGTGAGTTCATGCGCGGGTTGCCTGCGGCGGAACTCAGCGCGGGATTGGAAAAAGCCGTGCGGCGCGGGACGCTGCTGCGGGTGGAGAATGAATCGGGCGGCTTTTATGTGTTGAATTCTCCGCGGGGGCGGGTGACTGCTGAGGCGCTGCGAAACGGTCAATGGCGCGAATCCGCCAGTTCCACATCATCCACCCCGCCGCGCGAAAGGCCAAATATTTATAAGTTGTACGAGGAAAATATCGGTGCGCTGACCCCACTGATGGCCGATGCGCTGAAGGATGCTGAGAAGGATTATCCCGCTGAATGGTTCGCGGAGGCGTTCGGCGAGGCAATCAGCCGCAATAAGCGCAATTGGAAGTACATTGAAGCAATTTTGAAGCGCTGGAAGGAAAGTGGACGTGAAGGAAAAAATCGGCAAGACGCTGGAAAAGATCCAGAACGATATTCCAAAAGCCAGTTCTCAGATTTCCTCGGCTGAGTTGAAGCCGAAGGTGGAGCCGCTGGGCAACCCGGACTGTCCCTATTGCCAGGGGCAGGGCTATGTGCGTTGGGATGTGCCGCTGGGGCATGAGAAGTTCGGTAAAATTGAGTTGTGCGTTTGCCGGGGCGTGGATGTGGCCGAGAAGGCGCGCAATCGGCTGTATGCGTTGAGCAGTTTGAACCGGCTGAGTCACCTGACCTTTGAGAATTTCAAGGTGGGCGGAAATCCCAAGAGCAAGCACGCGATTTCGGAGATCGAGAAGGATAGCCTGGACACAGCCAGGCATACCTGCCGTGATTTTTCGGAGCGACTGAATGGCTGGATGCTGCTGGAAGGTTCTTACGGCTGTGGAAAAACGCACCTGGCGGCAGCGATTGCCAACGCTGCGGTGAGCCGCGGCGTGCCGACGCTGTTTATCACGGTTCCTGACTTATTGGACAGCCTGCGTTTTGCCTATAACAGCCCAGAGACAACCTTCGAGGAGCGATTCGATGCCATCCGCAATGCCAACCTGCTGGTGATGGATGATTTCGGCACACAAAACGCCACCGGCTGGGCGCAGGAGAAGCTCTTCCAGATTATCAACTATCGCTATATCAATCGGTTGGCGACGGTCATCACCACCAACCTGGTGTTGGATGAGATCGAGAGTCGCATCCGCTCGCGTTTGCAGGATGAAGAACTGGTGAAGCACGTCCGCATCCTGACGCTGGATTACCGTCACCCGGACGAAACCAGCAACCCCGGGCTGTCGATGCTCTCGCTTCATGATATCAAGGAGATGACTTTCTTGAAGTGGCAGGACCGGCAGGAAGAAGTCGGGCAGGAAATTGTCACCGTCAAGACGACCGAGCGTAAAGGCGCGGCAGGATTTTCGGTGAAGGAAAAGGAAATCGAGCGGGAAAAAGTCACCACCGAGCACATCCACAAGCTGAAAAAGGCTCACGACGCGGCGGCGGCTTTTGCAGATATGCCGACCGGCTGGCTGGTGCTGCTAGGGCCATCTTACTGCGGTAAGACACACCTGGCAGCGGCTATTGGGCATTATCGCATGGGCATGGGCGGGCAGGCCATCATGGCCGATATTTCAGTGCTGCTGGATTACCTGAAACAGACCTTCCGCCCGAATGCGGATGTCTCGTTCGACCGGCGCTTTTATGAAATCCGCACCACGCCGCTGCTGATCCTGGATGGCTTCAAAGAGAGCAACATGAACTCGGCCTGGGCCGAAGACAAGCTCTACCAGATTTTGAATTACCGCTATTACGACAACCTGCCGACGGTCATCACTGCCGCGATGGGGCCGGATGACTTTGCCAAGAGTCATCCCAGCCTGTGGAACAAACTGCTCGACCCGACAAAGTGTCAGGTTTTTGCGATTGATATGCCGCCGTTCAGAAGACAGAAGCCTAAGGGCAGGAAAAAAGAAAGATAACCCCCATCCGAGCCTTCCCCCCAATCCTACTCGCAAAAAGTGTGGGGCAACAAATTGGGCTTTGGGGGAAGGAGATTAACACGCCCTTTCTGTTTATAATCTCCTCATGCTGCATCTCAAATCCCTGACGTTGCGCGCGTTGCCCGAAAACGGGAGTTTCCCTTTTAGCCTGCCGATCCTGCGAGGGCTTGAGGAACTGCGCTTCGAGGCGGATGTCACCTTTTTCGTGGGCGAGAACGGCTCGGGCAAATCCACGCTGATGGAGGGCATCGCCTGTGCCGCCGAGATGGTGACGGTTGGCAGCGAGAACATTCGCACCGATAAAAGCCTGGGGCATGCCCGCGAACTGGCCAAATATCTCAAGCTGGCCTGGACAAAGCGCACCAAACGCGGCTTTTTCCTGCGCGCCGAAGATTTCTTCGGCTACGCCAAACGCCAGAATGAGATGCGCGCCGAGATGGAATCTGACCTGCGCGACATCGATGCTGAATACAAAAATCGCTCCGAATATGCCAAAGCGCTGGCCAAAATGGGCACGGCGGGCCAACTGCATGATATGCGCCGCCGCTACGGCGATGGACTGGATGCGCGTTCGCACGGCGAGAGTTTCCTGGCGCTTTTCCAGAGCCGCTTTGTGCCTGATGGCCTGTACCTGCTCGATGAGCCGGAAGCGCCGCTTTCGCCCATCCGCCAGCTGGGGCTGATCGCGGCCATTAAACAGATGACTGCCCAAAACGGGCAGTTCATCATCGCTACGCATTCGCCAATCGTCATGGCCTACCCCGGCGCACAAATTTTGAGTTTTGAAGATGGCAAAATCCGCCTGGCGGAATATGATTCGCTGGAGCACGTCAGCCTGACACGCGATTTCCTGCAAAACCCGCGGGCGTATATTGAGCGTCTATGAATTGAGTTCCCGGGGGGGCATTATCTTCCAGACCAGCCCCGCCAGATGATCGACAAATACGCCTAGCCCCCGGTCACCGATGGCACCACTTTGACAATATCGTGCTCACCAACCGGCGTTCCCAGCCCTTTCAGGTCACGGATGTTCTCTTTGTTGACGAAAAGGTTGATATGGCGGCGCACCTGGCCTTTGTCATCAAAAATATGGCTTTGGATTTTAGGGTATTGATCCACCAGTTCGCGCAAAATGTCACCGACGGTTTCACCGGTCAGGGCCACGTCGGTCTGGTTATCGAGATAATATTTCAGTTGGGAGGGTACTCGTAAGGTAGGCATGTTTCGATTGTATCAAAAAAGCGGGATATCTTGACACCAGGGTGGTTTTTGGGTATATTTAATTAGAAGTTTATCGAATTAAATATATAAGGATAAAATCAAATGAACCAAAATGAAGAATTACTGACCGTTTTCAAAGCCCTGGCCGATTCCAACCGGCTGAAAATTGTCGGGCTGCTGGCCCAACGCGCTTACAGCGTGGAAGAACTCTCGGCGCTGGTAGAACTCAAACCGCCGACCGTTTCCCATCATCTGGCCAAGCTGGCGGATGCCGGACTGGTGACGGCCCGCGCCGAAGGCTATTACTCCGTCTACCAGCTTGACCGGGCTGCCCTGGAAGCAACCACCCGGCGCATTCTCTCAGCTGAACAAATGTCCGCCGCAGCTGAGAGTGTTGACCTGGACGCCTACGACCGCAAGATTATCAACGACTTCTCCCTGCCCGATGGGAGCCTGAAAACCATCCCGGCCCAGCGCAAAAAGCTGGATGTGATCCTGCGGCACATCGTCAAAGCCTTCGAGCCGGGAACCCGCTATAGCGAGAAACAGGTCAACGAAATCCTGGGCCGCTTCCACGCCGATACCACCTCCTTGCGACGAGAACTGGTTGGCGCGAAACTGATGGGGCGGGAGGGGGGAGGCGGGGAGTATTGGAGAGAATAGTGATAAGAAAAGGTGAACGAGGAAATCAGCGCTCACCTTTTTTCTTATCACTTACCACTTGCCGCTTACCACTTATTCTTCCACATACGGCACATACTCGGCCCTGGCAATGCCCTGGTCGATAGCTTTTTGGGCCACAGCACGAGCCACCGCCTGGTGAACTTTTTTATCCAGCGGGCTGGGAACGAGTTCGCCGGGCGGGGTCATATTGGCGATAGTGTAGGCGGCGGCCAGTAACATTTCGTGGGTAATGCGCGGGGCATTGGCATCCACGGCGCCACGGAAAATGCCGGGGAAACCGAGCACGTTGTTCACCGATTTGCCGTCTGCGGCGAAGGCTGCGCCGCGCTCCAGCGCCACTTCCGGGCTGATCTCGGCATTGGGGTTGGAGAGCGCCAGGATAATCTGACCTTTGCGCACCATTTCGGGTTTGATCAAGCCTGGCACACCAGTGGTGGAAACAACAATATCGCAGTTTTCCATGATTTCCTTCAGGTTGGAGCGTTTGCCACCTGCCAGTTCATGGCGTTTGAGCGCTTCCTCGCTTAAATCTGCGCCCCAGACCGGATTGCCGGTCAGGCGCGAAACCATGCGGGCAGTGGCAAAACCAGCAGCGCCCAGGCCGATCTGTCCGATTTTTGCAGCAGACAGGTATATTCCGGTAGTACGGGATGCCACCAGCAGGGCGGCGGTGGTGACAACCGCTGTCCCGTGCTGGTCGTCGTGCATCACGGGAATATCCAGCATTTTCTGGAGCCGTTCTTCAATCTCAAAACAGCGCGGCGCAGAAATATCTTCAAGCTGGATGGCGGCAAATGTCGGGGCAATGTTTGCTACGGTGCGGATGATTTCTTCGGGGTCTTTGGTGTTGAGCAGGATCGGGATGCCCGAAAGCCCCACCAGCGTTTCCATCAGCATGGCTTTTCCCTCCATCACCGGCATTCCGGCCAGCGGGCCGATGTCGCCCAGGCCCAAGACGGCGGTGCCATCGGTCACGATGGCGACCATGTGGCTGGTAGATGTGTACAGCCGCGCCAGGGCCGGGTCTTTGGCGATTTTCAGGCAGACTTCGGCCACGCCGGGGGTATAGACGCGCCGCAGGGTGGTCAGAGATTCGATGGGGTAGCGCGAGCGGATGGCGATTTTGCCTTTCAGGTGCAGTTCCAGCACTTCATCGCGCACATCTGTGACGATAGTGCCTTCATTTTCGCGCATGGCAGCCACAATTTTTTCAATCTGCGGCTCGTTATCGGCATAAATGGCGATGTCGCGGACGACATGCCGGGATGTTTCGGTGAGCAGGTGAATATCACCCACCGAACCGCCGTTTTCGTAGATGGCGGTGAGCAAACGCGCCAGGATCCCCGGTGTTTGGGTGTTGCGGATGCGCACGGTGCGCGTGATTTTCTGTTCCCAGGCCATGGTTCCTCCAAATTTTGGTGCAAAAGCTCAAAACATATCGAACCGCGGAGAACGCCAGGGGCGCCAAGATTTAAACGGTTTTCTTCGCGTTCTTTGCGGCCTTCGCGGTTCGTTTGGCTATTGGGGCAATAAAATTAGCAGCTGCTTCAACTCGGTAATTACTTCGCAATCGGCGTTGTCAAAAATGCCGTGACGGTCATATAAAATCGGGCGCATCCCAGCAGCGCGGGCGGCGATGATATCGGCATGATAATTATCGCCGATGTAGACGGATTGGGCGGATTCTACCCCGGCCATTTGCGCCGCCTTGTGCAGGATGCCGGGATTGGGCTTTTTCACCCCGGCTTCTGCTCCCGATAAATTGAAATCTACCAGCCTGGAAAGCCCTTTTTGTTCCAGGTACTCACCAAAAGGCTTATCGCGGTTCGATACCACCCCCAGGATGTAGCCGCGCGCTTTCAGCGTGGATAGCGTCTCATGGGTATCGTCAAAGAGCCGGTCGGCGGGTTTGTAGTGCGCATCCATGTAAGCGCTGAACCTTGGGCTTAATTCAGCCGCCTGTGAGGGGGAGCAGCCCAAAACTACCAGCTGGCGGGCGCTGTAGTGTTCATAAAAGGATTTGTGATCAGTGTAGGCGAGTTGATCTGCCAGTAGTTCTGGCGATTCAGCCCAATAAGCATGTTCCCACAGGTAAGTGCGACGACGGGTTTCATCATCAACTGGCAACCCGAGGGATGCGGCATAATCGATGAAAAATTCGCGCCCCGGCGGGTCATTGTAGCGCAGGGTACCGTCGAGGTCGAACAAGACAGCGCGAATGCCCCTCACTCCCGGCCCCTCACTTTGCGCGGGAGCGGCGAGTTCCCTTCTCCCTGCAGGAGAAGGGGGATGGATGAGGGAATGGGGTGGTTTCGTCATCTATCCACCGATCTGGTTCATGGCGCGGTTGAGCGGAATATAGCCTTCTTCCAGACCGTGGCCCCAGGGTTTGTTCCAGACGGCATCCAGGATCAGTTGGCGCAGGTTTTCGAGCGAGGCGCCAGCGCGCAGCGGGGTGAGCAGATCAATTTCTTTTTCGCGCAGCAGGCACATGCGCAGCACACCGTCAGCGGTGAGGCGAGCGCGGGTGCAGGCCGAACAAAACGGGACAGTGACTGATGAGATGAATCCAAGCTCGCCCCTGCCGCCTTTGATGCGGTAGATGCGCGCTTCGCCGTCATATTTGCCTGTGGGTTCGAGCGGGCCAAACTCTGATTCGATTTTGGCCTGGATCTGGGCTGCGGTGACGATTTGCTGGGTTTGCACATCCGTCACCCCGGCGAAGGGCATCATTTCGATGTAGCGCATCTGCCAGGGCCGGTCAATGGTCAGTGCGGCCAGATCGATGACATCTTCTTCGTTGTAACCTTTCACCACCACAGCATTGAGTTTAACCGGGGCCAGCCCAACCCGTTCGGCTTCGAGAATACCTTCCCAGACCTGTTCCAGCTTGCCCCAGCGCGTTAAACGGTGGAACTTTTGCGGGTCAAGCGTGTCGATGGAGATGTTCACTCGCTGGAGTCCTGCCTGTTTAAGGGGGCCTGCCAGACGCTTGAGTAAAATCCCATTGGTTGTCATTGAAACAGATTTGATGCCGGGGGTGGCTGCAATCTCCCGAACAATTTCCACCACGTTGGCGCGGACGGTGGGTTCGCCGCCAGTCAGGCGGATTTTATCAAAGCCCAGGCTGGCAAACAGGTGTGTGAGTTGGGTTATTTCATCGTCCTGCATCAATTCGGCATTCGGACGAAAAGTTTGATCTTCGGGCATACAATAGATGCAGCGTAAATTACAATGATCAGTAAGGGAAATTCGCAGGTAGTGGATGTTTCGTCCAAAGCGGTCAATTGCCATGAAAACCTCTATACCGACATTACCGTTAAAGGTTGTTCTAAAGTCAACGGCTTGTCTGAAATGTTTTGAGAAAAGTGGGCTTATTATACAGCCTGCTAAAATAATAATAGGATTGTTCCTGATTAGTGTGAATTCTGGTATATTTGGGTAAAACCTTGCGAGGAGATTACCAAGTGATCCCAGAAATCCGAGATGATCGTCAACAGCGAGCGTTGACAGGCGTACCGACAGAGAAATTCTCGA
>CAIJPN010000158.1 GCA_903822545.1 uncultured Anaerolineae bacterium
TGTTCCTGGGCGCTCCACGTTTTGAGAAAGAATTCAAGCGGAAAGTCAGCAACTCAGAAGCTGCGCTCAAATCCTACCAAACCACCTGGCGCAAGCTGGAGAAATACGCTCGCGGCCAGGCTTGAATGGCATCCCCAATTCGATGTAACTGCCGATAGCTTGCCCCGGCAGTGTGCGGCGGGTTTTGATGTAGCTGGGCTGCTTCTGCCAGAAACCGGGGATGACGATGCCACGCGGCAGCCAGATTTTCTTGCCATCCAGACCCCAGCGGGCTGGATCGTCATACAAGTTGGCCGGGTTGTACCCCAGCCGGAAAGCACGCCAGGTTTCAGGGGACAGGCCGCGCTCTTTTTCGAGATATTCCTGCACGCCGGGATGCTTTGCCAGGTTGGCTTCGGCCCAGGTGATGAACTGCTCCGCGCGGATGCACCAGGCTGGTTCAGGTGCGATTGGCGCGGGTGGGAGAACCTGCGGAGCAATGGAACCTGGCTTATAGACCGGCCTGAGGCAAGCCTGGTTTTTTACTTAGCCGCCGATGGTGGCGAATCGGCCCTCTCCGCGCTGGGCGGGCCGGGGGCGGCTTTTGGCGCGATTGTCAAGAAGGTGGTGGAGAAGGTCAAGGCGAAAGGATAAAGCTGCAATTGAAAGGGGCTGCCCAAAAAGCCAGGCAGCCCCGCAATACTGCGAACGGGTGATTCCCAGTTATTTTATCAAGCTCACCATATCGAACCACACTGTTCCAGAAGATTTGCTGTAGACAAACCGGATTACAACGCTCGTGTAAGAAACATTGGCAGTGAAGGTGGTGGTTTTCTTGGTAAAGCTGGAGTAGGTGCCAGTTTTGCACACAACGGTTTGGGTACGTTTTAAGAGAGCGCCATCATAAAAGCTGATTTGGGCCTGGCATAACCCAGTGCTGGGGATTGAAGAGCCTCTGGCCCAAAACGAAAATGTCAGCACGTCTTTTGCCGAACCGCTGATAGATACGGTTTGCGACAGGGTTTTAATTTTCCCCGAAGCGCCAATGATCTTTACAGAAGCTGCGCCTTCTTTTTTATAAGAGGTGTCTTTGCCATCTTGTAATGAAAAATTCTTTGCGATCCAATATTTGGGAATTTTTGTGGTGCCGTAAAGATTAAATCCGCCATTGCGTGCCCGTTCTCCCATAACCACCCAGGTATAAACGGCAGGAGTTTCATCAGCATTCCCTGCTTTATCAATCGCGCGGACAGCAAAGGTGTGAGTGCCAACTGGCAGGCTGGTATAAGAAAGCGGACTGGAGCAGGCGCTATAAGCAGCCGCATCCAGTTTGCACTCAAAGCTGGCAACACCTGAAAGGTCATCCGTGCCGCCAAACGAGAATGTCGCAGTGCCAAGCGTGGTGTTCGCCTGGGGCATGGCAGTGATGCTGGTATCGGGGGCGACCAGGTCTGCAAATTCAAATGCGCCCATGTCACAGGTGGCTGTGCCATCAAAATTCCCATCGGCTGGCCGCGCCACACCACGTTGGTCAGAACCGGGGCAGACCGCATTGTCGCCCACATCAATGGCCGGACTGGTTGATTCTAAGGCGAGCGTCAGGCTAAAGCCATCATAAAACGCCAGTGCGCCAAGCTGCGGATCTGCGCCGGTGATGTTCCCGTTTGTACCGTTTGACAAACCGCAGATATTCGATCCGTCCTTGATCAAATTATTGGCCGATGCTGCGTTTACCGCCCCTACACAGTCCCCGCCGCCCAGGCTGTTGGCGATGATGGTGTTTTTAAGGGTTGGCTGGCTGTCATAGTTGACCATGCCGCCGCCAGATGTGGCATTGTTGTCAGAAAAGGTCACATTGGTCAAGGTGGGATTGCTCTGGTAATTGGTCAGCCCGCCACCGCCATATCCACCGGCAGAATTCCCATAAAAGGTGACATTGGTCAGGCTGGGATTACTCGCGTTATTATATATGCCGCCGCCGCCTTCTGAAGGGGCGTCGTTGTTCTTAAAGGTCACATTTTCCAGCGTTGGGTTGGCGTTGAGGTTGAACATGCCGCCGCCAGCATTGGCAGAATTGCCTTCAAAGATCAGGTTTCTCAGGGTGGGGCTGCCGTTTTGATTCAGCATGCCGCCGCCGTTGTTGGCATCCCCCTTGCCACCGGTAATGGTAAATCCATCCAGGATGGCTGAGGCGTCTGTGCTGCTGCCGGTGACAACGTGATAGCTGTTATCGCTGGCATCGCCAGTGGTTCCAATATCACCGCTCAAAATGGTGGCATTTGTAGCAGGGTTGCGCTGGCTGAGTTGTGTTTCGTTCCCGGCAAAGCCGCCATAGAGACTGACATCGTTTTTTAGCTGGAAACTATCAGTGCGCAGCGTGCCGGGGCTGTAAGTTCCGGCTTTGGCCCAAATTTGATGCCCAGGGCCTGATTTTGAGAGTGCATATTGCAGGTCGCAGGCATTATCCCATCCACCGCACGTTCCTGTGGTGGCGCCATTCGGGGCGGCATAGAGCGGGTTGTAGGCTTCGGCCGTCCATGTGCCATCTGCGGACATGGAGCATCCAACGTATTCTCCAACATAATTGACCGCTATGGTATAGGTTCCTTCCACCGTGTTGGCAGATGTGAAATGCGCGCTGAATGATGCTTCTCCGCTTGCCCCGCCGAATTGTCCGTTCCCGTTAATGGAGAGTGGCCCGGCGAGGTTGATGGTTCCCGAAGCAGAAGGGCCAGCACAAGTTGGGTTGAAGGTGACATAGTAATTGAGCGCGAATGATGAAACTTCAGTGCCAGAATTGCCAACGATAAAGGATACGGAATGACCATTATCGGTCGTGCCAGTCCACGCTACCGAAGAATTCAGGATAGGCGTAAATGGATATATCTCAAAAGATTGCTGGTTGAAGTAGTTGATCCGATTGGGGATGGCTTGCAGTATCTTGTTTTTATCAGTTTCTGAGATACGATCTCGTTTGTATTTAACTGCCAGGTAAGGCAGGAAGCTTTCGGCAATGTCTTCCCTGGTTGGATTATCCCTGGCGTATGTGGAAATATACCCGGCATCAGCCGTTTGCGCATTAAGCCACTGTGCTGCACTGGCATGAACTGCATCCAGGGATGTGTGTGCCGCTTCATGGATAATTGCCTCTTCCAGGGTATCGCCGTAAGCAGCTGCCTGGTTTGTATGGATCAGGATGCTGTCATTCCCACCGCCAAACAATTCCATTCCCTTGTGGATCCATAGCATTTTTATCCCGGTCCGTAGCGCTTTAGGTAACTGACCAATCACCCTGGCATACTTTTGGGCCTCCACTTGGGCCGCGCTGGAACTGCCGAATTCGGGATTAACCTGAACTTCGAGGCTCAATCCATCGCTATAAGAGGCATTGAAAAGATAGGCATTTACCGTAACCCATTTCGCTACCCGGCGATCGAACATGCTTCGAGAACCTTGTCCGGTATAGGCAACACTCAGGAAAGCCGTGGGATCCGCCGCGGTGATAATATCGGGATCGATAAAAACCGTGCCGCTGTAAGGGGGTGTGCTCGCCAGGGGCGCTGCCCGAACAGGCGACACGCTAACAATGCTGCTGACCACCAGGGCCAGCAGGCTCAAAAAAACAAAAAAAATGAAGAACTTTTGGGTGGGTCGCATGTTTTTTCTCCTCTGCCTGACTGAAAAAAAATTAAACTACCATCGGGTAGATAATATAAAACACTGCTATTTAGATGAATTTTGTCTATTTTACCCCGAAGTTGAGCTATCTAATTTAGTTTGGGATAATTAGCCATTATGGGGGATACATCAGGATACACCAGGTTTTATGGCTGCCTGGCCGATCTGGGTTTACGGAGGAATAGAGGGTGAAAATAATCTTTTTGCGCTGGTAATTTACCCAACTTTTCTCAAGCTGAAAAGCCTCGCTTTTGCGAGAAGATACGTTTTTTTTGTTATTCCTTACCCTGCGCCGGCCAGTCCTTTAAGCCGATTGACGGGGAAAGCCTGCCCGGACTCTACCAGGTTTTGCCCAGCCTGGCCCGATTTTGCGCAAAACTGCGCCAAATCGGCACTTTTCGTTATCCACCACGGAGAATGGCGGTACCCAGGGATGAGCCAACAGAGTATCTCCGATTACGGCTGTGCCAGGGATAAGAAAGCCCAAGATTCAAAGCCGGATCTGTAAGCGTAATCACTCATTAACTATTTCAAACAACACCAAAAATATCCATTTATCCCCCGTTTTTTGCTCAAGAATGGTATAATTCATTGAGTTACATTCATCACATACTTTTCAGCATGTCAACATTGCAAAGGAAATCAGCATGCCTCGGAAAAAAATAGCAAGCGATGACCAACAAGTCGCCAGGGTGCGTCATCTCAATATCCTGAACATCTTGAAAGAAAGCCCAACGGCCTCAATCAAAGAACTAGCCGACCGGTTGGATATTTCCCAATCCACCATCCGCCGAGATTTGGACGAATTAGCGACCCAGGGGCTGATTCGCCGTGTTTTTGGAGGGGCCATCCTGGAACGACAGAACTGGAACGAACCGCCGTTTGAACTGCGTGAGATCTTGCATTCGCAGGAGAAAGATAAAATCTGCCGCCGCGCCACCGAAATGATTACCGATGGGGATATAGTATTTATCGATGGTGGAACAACCACCCAGTTCATCGTTCCCTACCTGGCATCCAAGAAAAACCTGGCGGTTGTGACCTGTGGACTCAACATAGCTTACGAGCTGAACCGATTGGAGAACGTGACCACTTACGTGGTAGGCGGGGAACTTCACAAAGATTCGCACAGCATTTCGGGCGCGCTGGCGCTAGCCGTGTTGGATGTCTACAACATCCGCTGTACCAAGGCCTTGATTACTGCAAATGCCGTTTCAGCTGAACATGGGGTTACGAATCGTTTCCTCGACCGTATCCCGCTAAAACGCAAGGGGATGGAAATATCACAGAAATCATTCGTTCTGGCCGATGGCTCAAAAATCGGCGCAATTGCAATTGGGCAGATTGCACCTATCACAGATTTTTCAGCCTTGATTACCGATGCCTCGGCGCCGGAAGTAGAACTTGCTGCCATCCGCGCCCTGGGCGTGGATGTTCATGTTTCAGATTAAGGGAAAGCCGATGAAGCCAAATTCTTTACGCGCCCGTTTTCAGGCCGGACAGCCTGTCATTGGAACGATGATTCAGGAGGTCAGTTCGCCTTTTATCGTTCACGCCCTGGCTAATGCCGGTTTTGACTTTGTCTATGTAGATATGGAACACGGGCGTTTTGGCCTGGAAAGCGCCGTTGACCTGCTTCAAACCATCCGCTTAACCAATATGGTGCCCCTGGTGCGTGTTCCTGATAATCAGTACTACTGGATTGCCCGTTTACTGGATGCCGGGGCACAAGGCATAATGATACCGCGCGTGGAAACTCGTCAGCAGGTTGAAGCTGCTATTCACTCCATGCGTTTTCCACCGGTGGGGCAGCGTGGTTTGGCAGTGGCGCGCGGCCAGAATGATTACAAACGCCAGGATGCGCTTTCGTTTGTGCAGGAAGCCAACCGCGAGAACCTGCTCATCATCCAAATTGAAAGTAAAAGCGCCGTGGAAAATGTCGATGAAATCATCTCAGCACCGGGAGTGGATGTTGCCCTGATCGGCCCAGGCGATTTATCAGTCTCGTTGGGGATTCCGATGAAGATGGATAATCCGTTGATGACCGAAGCAGTAGAGAAGGTGGTGGCGTCTTGCAAACGGCAGAATGTCATTACCGGGCTGCACGTTGGCGACTTAAAAGCCATCAAATACTGGAGCCAGAACGGCATCCTGCTGCTCTCCGGCTCCAGCGACCTGGATATTTTGCTGGATGGCAGTATCCAATTGTGTAACTCCTTCAGGGAAGCGGTGACTGGTTCGTTTTAAACTAAAAGAGCCGTCAGGAAATCTGGTGGCTCTTTTTTGTTAAATCAAGACGCACTGGGGTATTCCTGATCATTTTGCCATGCCAGCATCCGTTGGATCAGTTCACTGGCATAGGCTTCGTGATACCGGTCAAAGTGGTGGACAGGTTCCCGCATTTTGCTGCTGTTGATCACTCCCTGCTGGACACAAAACCGTTTCAGGAGTTGCAGGTTGATATCGCTGTTTTGCCGGCTCCAGGCCAGGTAGGGCAGGATGGCGTCAAACATTTCCATTGCTTTCGGGCGGTCGCCAGCAAAATAAGCCCGGCTGATCTGCACAAAAGGTTTATGAAATGCAGATGGGCAAAAGGTGCGCACGCCACGATCCAGCGCTTCGAGCATCTGGAGCAGCGCCCAGCCGCTCCAGACATGCAGTTGCCCCCCGGTCGCTTCGAGAAGTTGGGTGGCTTTGTAGTTGGTCATCTCAACTTCGACTTTGATATCCCGAAAAGCTGGGAGATTGTTGTACAGTTTCAAAATCAAGGCGAGATCAAGTCCCCCGCCGCGAAAGGACAAATCCTGGATAATCAGGCGTTCCATCCCGACGCTGGCAATTGTTGCAAAGTACGCCAGCAACTTTTCGGCATCATCAAGAATGTGCCCCGGCGCCCGACACATCACCGCCGCGCAACCTGCTTTCATGACAGATTCAGCCAGGCGGGCTGCCTCGGTGCCATTATCCCCCAACACGCCCCCCACAACGGGAACTTTCCCATCCGCAGCCGAAACGGTTTCAGCCACAGCCCACTCTCGTTCAGCGATGGAGAGTTTATCCACCTCGCTTGCCACAGCCGGGGTGACAATTGCAGCAACATCATTGGACTGGTACCACCTGACCAGTTGGTGAAGCGACACAACCTCAATATCGCCGGACTCGTCAAAAGGGGTGAGCAAAATCGCTGCGACCCCATCAAAATTAATCCCCATCCGGCCTCCGTTAGTGAGAAAATTTTCTTTCGATGAAGCCTTCCACTGAAAAATCGGGGCCGTTGATGAAGGCCAGCATTTCGGCCTCCTCCTGGCGGATTTTCAGCGCCATTTCGGCGATTTGGGCGGAGATTTCAGCCGGAATTTTTGCCACCCCGTTCAGGTCGCCGTGCAACAGGTCTCCCGGCTCGATCTGGAGGCCGTCAATCGTCACCGGGACATTAATCTGCAACAGGCGCGGATTGCCGTGCGAGGCCACCACCCCGGCGGCAAAATACTGCAACCCGAGCCGCTCCACTTCCAGGATATCGCGCACGCCGCCGTTGGTCAGCAGGCCCACTGCGCCCAGGCGTTTAGCCAGGCTGGCCATCATCTCGCCCACGTGCGCCGATTTTTCGGGGTTCAGGCCCACATCCTGAAAGACCAGGAAAATCGGTTTTGGAGCGGCCGCCATGGCCCGCACCCAGGCTTTCCAAACATCATTATCTCGTTTGGCATCCGGTGTCGTTGAATCGACCGTTACAGTTAGGGCATAGCCGAGGGTCACGCCAAACTGCGGGTACAAACAACGGATGTTCATGCCCGTAAAACCGGTCACGTCGTTGCGGACTTTGAAACGCTCAATGGCGTTGCAGATGGTGGGGGTATCAATGGCTTTCAGGGCGTCCAATTGGGCGGTGGTCAGGGTGTTCATTTTTTCTCCATCGGATAAAGGATATTGGTGAGCGTTTCAGGGCCGCCGAAGCCCCCGGCTTTGGTGATCAACAGACGCTGATCGAGCAGCCCGCCCCGCAGGCTGCCATACGGGATGCCAGGCGCGACTTCGCCCAGTACCTGGATGCTTTCCACCCTGGCTTGCTGGCAAAAATGAGCAACTGTTTCCCCGCCGACTACCAGGACGGTCTGCGGCTTGAACTTTGCGAGCACTGCCAGGCCGGTTTCGCTGACTGTTTGCCCGAAACGCAGCCACTCCGGGGTGCGGGTGGTTTTGTCTTGGGCGGCGCAGAGGGCCAGGATGCGCTTGTTTAGCGGAAGCAGGTCAAAAATCTGCTGGATGGTTCCAGGAGTGGGCAGCGGACCAAGGCGCAGTACCAGACTGTCGGGCATGGATTCCAATTGGTCGACCTGTTCCCGCGCCACCTGGTTGGCGCTGCCAACCAAGACCAGCACCGCACCTTCGGGCTGGAAAAACGAATGGGTGACCGGTTCCACTTCCAATGCCTGGAGATAAGCCCGGGCCAGCCCAAACGCGCCGCAGGGCAGGGCCTGGGCTGCCAGGATGGCGCGCGCCAGGGTAAACAAATCGTCGGGAGATTCGGCATCGGCCGTCAACAACGGCAACGGAGAGGCGGTGATGACAGCAGTCAGGCCAGCCAGGGGGCCGCGCACCAGTTCGATGGACAGGTGCGCGGCGGGTTTTCCAACCAGGTCAGCCAGGCGGGAGGTTTTGGCCGGGTAGAGCGGGTCATCCTTGAAGCCGGTCTTTTCGAGCGGAGTCCCGTTGATAGTCAGAACTCCGCCACGCACGGTGCGGCCCTGCAAAGGCGCGGCAGGGCAAATCACGGCTTTTTGGTAGGGGCTGGCCGCCAAAACAGCCTCGACTTCTGCACCGATGTGACCGCGCAGGGTTGAGTCAATTTTTTTGAACAGTCTGCGCCCGGCCAGCGCCTGACAGGCAGCCCGGACGCGCGCCACGGCTTCAGACGTGGGAATTTCGCGGCTGGCGGTGTTGATAATTTCCACTTCGCCAGCAGGCGAACCGGCAAAACGGAAGTGAACGCCCAAGTGGGAATACGAAAACTGCGCGCCGCTGTCCATCGCGCCGGTGAAGTCGTCGGCAATCAGGCCAATTTTTGGGGTGGTTGTCATTGTGATTTTAAAAAGCCCCTGCGAGATGACAGGGGCTTGGGTCGAACGCTACGCTAAAGCGCGTCCTGGTAAATGGCTTGGATTTGGGCTCCATCCAGGGGGACTGGGCAGTTATCCAGCAGGCGGCGGATTTGCACGGCTTCCTGGGTGAAATCTTCCAGTTGCGAGGCAGTGACGCCCAGCGCACTCATCCTGGCCGGGATACCGATTTGTTCCGAGAGGTGGGTGATACCCTCCACCAGGCTGACACCCGGGGCCAGGTTCATCCAGTCGGCCATTTCGGCAAATTTCTCGGCGAGCGCTGGGGCCAAGGCCTTGAATACATAAGGAAGCAAGACGCTATTGGCTTTGCCATGCACGATGCGGTTCTTGCCTTGCAACGGGTAGGCCAGCGCATGGACAGCATGGGTATTGGCATTGGCCAGGGCCACAGAGGCATAAAGGCAGCCGAGCGCCATACCTTCACGGGCCTCCAGGTTGCGGCCTTCGGCGACCGCGGGAGCCAACCACTTGCTGATCCACTTGATGCCCAGTTCGGCAAAGGGCATCGAAAGCGGGTTGGCAGCGCGCCCGGTGTAAGACTCGAGCGCGTGACAGAGCGCATCCAGCCCGCTGGATGCGGTGACGGAGGCCGGGGCCGAGAGCGCCAGTACCGGGTCAATTAACGCCAAGTCGGTGAGCATGTAGGATGAGAAAACGGCTTCCTTCGACTGGCGCTCGGGGACATAGAACAATGAACCCCGACCAATCTCCGAGCCTGTTCCGGCAGTAGTGGGCAAAAGGATGGTGGGAACGCCCTTGTGCGGGATTTTGTTCAAGCCCAGATAATCCATGATATCGCCATCGTTGCCGAGCATCGCCGCCACAACCTTGGCACTATCCATTGCGCTGCCGCCACCCATCCCAACAACCAGGTCGCAGCCAGCCTGGCGGGCAAAATCAACGCAGGCACGCACGCTGTGAATGGAAGGCTCAGGTTCGATATCAAGATAAGGCCTAATGGCAACATTGGCCTTGCGGATCCAACCGCAGAGTTGGTCAACCAGCCCAGCTTTTTCCAGTCCCCGGTCGCTAACCACCAAAACATGCCTGGCGCCCAATCGGGTGATGTGCTCGCCGATATTTTCCGCGCTTTTAACGCCAAAAACAACCGGCGGGGCAAGAAAACTAAAAGTTTGAATGGTCATTTATCTCCTGTTTTATGCCTTGTGACAGGCTACCCAACGGCCATCATCCATTTGACGCCATTCGGGTGCTTCGGTTTTGCAACGATCGACAGCAATTGGGCAGCGCGGGTGGAAATGGCAGCCACTGGGCGGTTCAATCGCTGAGGGAACATCGCCAGCAAGCACCTGGCGCTTCCGCGTTTTTTCGATATGTGGATTAGGAACCGGCACCGCCGAAAGCAATGCCCGGGTATAGGGATGTTTTGGCTCAGCGAAAATCTGTTCCTTCGTACCCATTTCAGCCATCCGGCCCAGGTACATCACACCGACCCGATTACAGATGTGCTTGACCACCGAAAGATCGTGAGCGATGAACAGGTAGGTCAGGTTATATTTTTCCTGTAAATCTTGCATCAGGTTGATGATTTGGGCCTGGATGGAAACATCCAGCGCCGAAATCGGTTCATCGCAGACGATGAATTCCGGTTCGCAGGCCAGGGCGCGGGCAATACAAATGCGCTGGCGTTGCCCACCAGAGAATTCGTGCGGGTAACGGTTGAGCGCTTTTTCAGAGAGGCCCACATCTTTGAGCAGAGTGACAACGCGTTCGGTCACAGTTTCCTTCGTTGCCAGTTTGTGCGCCAGGATCGGTTCTGCCAGCGCCGCGCCAATCGTCATGCGCGGGTTGAGGGTGGAGTAGGGATCCTGGAAAATGATCTGGATTTTGCGGCGAAAGGGGCGCAGTTCGTTTTCGCTCAAGGCCGTCAGATCGATGTCTTTGAAATAACACTTGCCCGAGGTGGGGCGGTGTAACTGTAAAAATGTAAATCCGGTGGTGGATTTGCCGCAGCCGCTCTCACCGACCAGGCCAAGCGTTTCACCAGCCTGGATTTCAAACGAAACGTTATCCACCGCATGAACGATGGCTTTTTTCTCGCCGTACGCGCCCAGGCGCACCGGGAAGTATTTGACCAGATTGACAGCGCGAATGAGGGGTTGGGAGGTTGATGTCATGCCGCTGCGCTCCTTTCGCGGATATCTATAAAACAGGCCGTGCGATGGCTGGCATCTTTTCCAGCGGCGACCGGCTGTAATGCGGGTAATTCTGACTGGCAACGTTCCACGGCGAAAGAACAGCGCAGGAAAAATGGGCAAGAAGTGGGCGGTTTGCGTAAATCGGCGGGGAGCCGGGGATGGAGGCCAGGCGGCGAACGTTCTTTTCGGCCTGGAACGCTGGCAGGGCGGAAAGTAACCCCAAAGTGTAGGGATGGCGTGGGTCGTCGAACAACTCCTCGACTGTGGCTTCCTCCACTATCGTTCCGGCATACATCACCATAATGCGATCCGCCAGCCCGGCCACCAGACTCAGGTCATGGGTGATCCAGATAATGGCCACGCCCAGCCGGTCGCGCAAATCTTTGACCAGTTCCACGATCTGGGCCTGAATGGTGACATCCAGCGCGGTGGTCGGTTCATCGGCGATGATTAACCCTGGCTCGCAGGCCAGGGCCATGGCGATCATGGCGCGCTGGCGCATCCCGCCAGAAAATTGGTGGGGATAATCCTTGATGCGCTGCTCAGGATCGGGGATACCCACCAGCCGCAGCAATTCAACGGTGCGTTTGAGTGCCACTTCCTTGCTGGCGCGGCGGTGATAAATGAGGGATTCGCCCACCTGGTCGCCAATGGTCAAGACCGGGTTGAAGGAGGTCATTGGATCCTGGAAAATCAGCCCGATTTTGCCGCCGCGCACCTTCTGGATTTGGCCAAAGTTCATTTTGAGCAAATCCTGCCCTTCGAAAAGGGCACGGCCTGATTCCACCTGTGCCGCCGGGGGCAGCAGCCGCAGCAGGCTGAGCATGGTGACGCTTTTGCCGCAGCCACTTTCGCCCACCACGCCCAGCGTCTCGCCACGGTTGACATGGAAAGAGACACCGTTGACGGCGTGCACCAGGCTGCCGCGTGAGCGGAAGCGGGTTTTCAAATCTTTAACGTCCAGCAAGATTTCACCCATAGGCTAGCCCTTCCACTGGCGGGGGTTGAGGGCATCGTTCAGGCCATCACCCAGGAAACTGAAGGCCACTGTCATCAGACCCAAGACCAGCGCCGGGGCCATCAGTAAGTGCGGAGCGGAAGTCCACTGGCGCAGACCTTCGTTGATCATGTTGCCCCAACTGGGAATAGGTGGCTGGATGCCAATGCCCAGGAAACTGAGAGCGGATTCGGTCAACATGGCGGAGCCCATCCCGGCGCTCATTTGCACGATGACCGGGCCAATCGCATTGGGGATGATGTATTTGGTGACGATGGTGAAAGTCGGCAGGCCCAGGGCGCGGGCGGCCAGCACGTAGTTGTAATTCCGCACCGCCATCACCTGTGAACGCAGGAGACGGGCATACGGGCACCAGGCGACCAGCACAATCACCACGATAACCAGGGCCAAATCCAACAGGCTGGATTGACGGAAAACCGGGTTGAGCGTGGAGAGATACATTTGCTCCATCCAGCGCGAGAGCGGGGGGCGCAAGGAAACAGCTAACACCACCCCCAAGACGAGGTTCGGGAAGGCCATGTTCAGGTCGGTGAACCACATCAGGAAAAAGTCCACTTTGCCGCCAAAATAACCTGAAATGCTCCCGACAACTACTCCGATCAGTGAACTCAACACGACAACCAACAAGCTGACCAAGGTGGCAGTTCTTGCGCCATAAATTACCCGGCTGAGCACATCGCGGCCCAGGTTATCGGTTCCTAACCAGTGATCGGCCGAGGGCGGCTGGCCGCGGATCGACAAGTCTTGTTTCAGGAAATCATACGGGGTCAGGTAGGGGCCAAAGATGGCAAAGAAAAACAGGATCACAACGACTGCAATACTGAGCACTGCCATCTTGTTCTTGAGCAGGCGGTCAAAGGAATCTCGCCAGATGCCAATGGCTTTTTCATCGGCGGTGACGCCATCGTCAGTTAATTTCTTGATGGTTGAGGCTGGAGCCATGTTACACATCTCCTCGCTGCGCTTGCTTCAGGCGGGGGTCTAACAACGGGTAAGAAATATCCACCAGAAGGTTTGTTAGCGTGACCATAGTCAGGACAACCAGCACACAGCCCAGCAGTAATGAGTAATCATTATTCAAGATGCCGTCCCGGATCAGGCGGCCAATGCCGGGAATGCCAAAGACAATTTCCAGCAACAGCGATCCAGCCAGCAAGTTGGTCATCACCACGCCCATCTGGGTGACAACGGGGGTCAGCACCGGGCGCAAGGCGTGCTTGGTGATCGTCACCCATTCCGGCAAGCCCTTGGCGCGGGCAGTGCGAATATAATCTTCTGAGAGCACGTCCAGTACCGCGCTGCGGGCCTGGCGAATGACTATCGCCATAGGGCGAATAGCCGCCACAGTAAGTGGAATAATTGCATTGACAGTAAACACACCTGTCCAGCCATGGGGTACTGGCAAGATTGGAAATTGAAGGCACAGCAGCACCATTAACAATGGCGCGATGACAAAAGTCGGGATGCCCCAGAAAAACAAAGCCCCCCCCAAAATAAGATTATCAGGCCAATGGTTTTGATTGAGGGCAGCAATCACCCCCAGAGGAATTCCCACCAGGGCAATAATCGCTGTTGCAGCCAGTGCGATTGATAGGGTGATCGGAAAAGCGGCGCTGATTGATTCCATCACCGGCCGCCCATCCGCCAGAGACAAACCCAAATCACCTTGAGCCGCCTTCCAAACGTAATCGCCGAACTGAACCAGGAAGGGGCGGTTCAATCCCATTTTATCCTTGAGGGCTTCATAGCGCGGATTGCCTGGCTGGAAAAGATCGGTGGCCTCACGCGAGAACATGATTTGGATGGGATCGCCGCCACCGTAAAACATCAGCGCATACACGATCAGGAGCAATAAAAGTACTCCTGGAAGCCAGCGGAGCAACCTAAGCAGGATAAATCGAATCATATTCCTCTCCAATTTGCTGGTGGAATAAGCAAGGAACAGCGCTGTCTGTTCCTTGCTTATTTTTATAACACAAAGGATTGATTTACCACTGATTACTGCGGCCGCTTGGTAAGGTCGAGATCCAAATTCCAGGGGTCAATAATCTGCCAGTCATAGTTCTTGGCAAAATTCAGCACCCAGGGCATGTGGTGCATCATTGGGCCTTCAGCGACCCACGGGATGTAGACGTAATCAGTCATGACCAGTTTTTCTGCTTCCAAGGCTTTCAGGTTGCGATTGGGGTCGGTGGGATCCAGCATCAGGGCTTCATCGATCAAACGGTCGACATCTGGGTTATTATAATTTCCCATCTTGCTCTGAGCATTTCCAGACCCGGAATGGACCGAGTTCTTTAGCATGGTCGGGGCATCGGCAAATCGGGTTCCCACATCATCGCGGAAGACCTGAACCTTACCCTGATCAGCTACCGAGAGTTTGTCCATAGCAGGAACAAATTCAGTTTCCTGGATTCCCAACACCTGCCGCCACTGCTCTACCAGAATCTGGGCGGCGAGTTCAGCCTGGGGATTACTGGTGCCGGCCACATAAATCTTGGGCATGGCATCCTTGTATTTGCACTGGGCAAAAGCTGCCCTGGCATCATCCGGATTATTCATTGGCGGCTGGTTGGTTTCCTTATCTCCCAGGATTGGTTTGAGCAGGGTGGTGCCGGCTACGCCCGGGCCATGCGGATGAGAGGCCTTGAACATTTCATCTGAGTTGACGGCCATGACTAACGCTGTTCGACAGTTAATATCGTCCATTGGCGGGACGCTGCCATTGATCCAAAAGACCTGGATGACGAAATCAGGCGACTCGTTCGTGCCGACATATTCTGGGCCAAATTGATCGAAGGTGGTCGGCAAATCATTACTGAAGTTGATGTCAGCCTGGCCCTTCTGCATCATCAAAGCAGCGGTGGCCCCATCTTCGACTGCGACGATCTTGATACGGTCAAGCTTCGGTTTGGGTCCCCACCAGTAGGGATTGGGCACATATTCCGAATAACCCGTGTTGATATCCATTAACACTGGCATGTAGGGGCCGGAAACGGCCGGTTTATTATCCGCATGCCACCAATCGGCGACTTCCTGTCCATCCGCGCCGCGCGCCTGGGAGATCTTCACCGGACCAATCAGGTTCGTGGCGATGCGCTTGAACAACACAGGATCCGGGGCCTTCAAAGTGATTTCAAGGGTCGAAGCGTCCTTGACGACGATACCGGGCAGGGTGGTGGCATTGCCAGCGACTGCTTCATCATATCCGACAATGCCAGAGAGGAACAGCGAAACGCGCTGGTGCTTGGTAAGCGGCTGGGTGGAAAGTTCCCAGGTGCCTTTGACATCGTCAGCAGTGATCGGGCTGCCATCTGAAAAGACCGCTTTGGGGTCAATCTTGAAGGTCCAAACTTTGAAATCGGGGCTAGACGACCAGGAAGCAAAGACAGCAGGGGTGAAGTTGCCGGTTCGGTCAGCTTGAATCGTGGGTGCCCACCACAGCGAGAGGAAACGAACAGCGGTACCTCCGCCTCGCAACGGCGAAAGATCCTTATTCACCGTGGGGCTGATAATTGTCAGGATTTTTTCTGCTGCGGCAGGCGCCGCAGGTTGCCCTGGTTGAGCCTCGGTAGCGGCAGGAGCGTTGGTAGGGGGATTTTCCGCAGGGACAGCGGCCGGGCTGCCACAAGCGCTAAGAACAAACACAGCAATCAGCAATACAGTCAGTACAGAAGAGATGCGGCGCATAACTTATTTCCTTTCGTGATTTGAGTAGGGGAATTTCTCTGACCTGCTTGACGATGTAAGATTGAGTGGTTTTATTACGCAGTGGGGATTCTCCTTTCCAGCCAGCGTCGCGCTTGCAGGCCGAACCGTATGACATATTTTGAAAGCATATGAGTAAAAAACGCCAAGTGTCAAAACCATAATAGCACTTAATGTCATAATAGTCAATCCTAATGGAAATATATGGAAGCGGATGATTGATTTTTGTCACGCATGGTGGTAATATATTCTCAAACAAATTGAGAGCTTTTTACCCATCGAAGGAAGAACCTATGACAGTCAAAACAACGCTCCCCCGCCTGGTAATTACCATGGGCGATCCCGCCGGATGCGGCCCTGAAATTATCGCCAAAGTGCTGACCAAGCCCGAAGCCTACGCAACCTCCCTGCCGCTGGTGATTGGCAGTGCCCAGGTGATGAAATGGGCTTTGGGAGTGGTAGGGAAACAAAGTGAAGTTCGAGCGATCAAAACACCCGCTGAAGCGCAGTTTGCTCCAGGGGTAATCGATGTTTTGGATTTGGAGATTTTCGATATTTCCGAGATTCAGCCCGGAAAAACCCAATCGCTGGCCGGGCAAGCCGCCTACGAATACCTGGTCCATGCCATTGACCTGGCTCTGGGTGGCGAGGTGGATGCCATCGTGACCGCTCCGCTCTCCAAGGAGGCCATGAACCTGGCTGGTTACCATTTTGACGGACACACTGAAATCCTGGCCACCCGCACACAAAGCAAAAAATACACCATGATGCTGGCTTCCAGGGATTTTCACGTTACGCATGTCAGCACTCACTGTTCCCTACGCACTGCCATCGAGCGATGTAAAACTAATCGTATCCTGGATGTGATTCGCCTGACAAATGAAGCCCTCAAACAAATGGGCATTCGCGAGCCGTTTATTGGAGTTGCCGGGCTAAATCCGCATTGCGGCGAAAACGGTTTGTTCGGCGACGAGGATGTGGAACAAATCCAACCGGCCATTGATTTGGCGATCCAGGAAGGCATTCGTGTTTACCCGAATCCGATTCCCCCTGATACCGTTTTTGTGCGCATGGCGCAATACAAAGAATTCAACGCGGTCGTTGCACAGTACCATGACCAAGGACACATCGCCGCGAAAATTGTCGATTTTTGGGGTGGAGTCAACATTACCCTGGGTTTGCCCATCATCCGAACTTCTGTAGATCACGGCACCGCATTCGATATTGTTGGCACGGGGAAAGCAAATCCAGACAGCCTGATTAACGCGATCAATTATGCCCGCTTGTTGGCAAAGAGTCGTGTTACCTCGTGATAATAACGGCATTCTCCATCGGCTGGCTATGTAGTTTCATAAAGGAAAAGAAAGAACGAACATCGCCAAAAGTCTGTGATAATATTTGCCCATGCCACCGATTAATAATGTTACCCGTTTCCTTGATGCCAAAAAGGTGAAATATCGCGCCTTTGAAACGCCCGCCGAAAAGCTAGGGGCGCTGGAAACTGCCCAATTTCTCAAGATCAACCCAGAAGTGGTTTTTAAAACGATCGTGGTGCTGCGCCAGAAAGCTGGGAGCAAACCCATCCTGGCAGTGGTGCCCGGCTCCAGCGAGGTGGATCTCAAATTGCTGGCCACAGCGCTGGGTGAGAAAAAGGTATCCCTGCCTTCGGAGCGCGAAGCCGAAGCGTTGACAGGCCTCCAGGCGGGCGGGATTTCCCCGTTGGCGCTCATCAACAAAGGTTTCCAGGTGTTGATCGATTCTTCCGCGCAGGGTTTCCCTGAAATCCACATTTCTGGCGGCCAGCGCGGGCTGAATATTGCCCTGCCACCCAAAGACCTCGCCAGCCTGACAAACGCCCGTTTTGCGGCCATCAAACACCCCTGATCCATATAAAAAAACAGAAAAAAAAGATGGAATGCGGTCTGTTCGGGCTATAATTGACCAGCCAAGGAGACGATATGCGCGACGAGACGAGACAACCCATTATTATTGCGAAAGATGTTCACAAATGGTATGGTCATTTCCATGTCCTGCAGGGCATCAACATGGAAGTGCAAAAAGGCGAGGTAATCGTTATTTTTGGGCCTTCCGGTTCAGGCAAATCAACCTTTATTCGCACCATTAACCGCCTGGAAGAGCACCAAAAAGGTCAGATTATCGTTGACGGCATTGAACTGACCAGCGATATGCACAACATTGAGCGCATCCGCATGGAAACCGGCATGGTCTTCCAGCAGTTTAACCTGTTTCCGCACCTGACCGTGCTCGAAAATGTGATGCTCGCCCCGATGCAAGTGCGCAAAATCGACAAAGCCAAAGCTGAAGAGAGCGCCATCCAGTTGCTTACACGTGTTGGCATCCCGGAACAATCCAAAAAGTACCCCGGCCAGCTTTCTGGCGGACAGCAACAGCGTGTGGCAATTGCCCGCGCGCTGGCTATGCAGCCCAAGATTATGCTTTTCGATGAGCCCACATCAGCGCTCGACCCGGAAATGATCAAAGAAGTGCTGGATGTAATGGTTGAACTGGCCCGCTCTGGCATGACCATGCTGGTGGTAACTCACGAAATGGGTTTTGCCCGCGCAGTCGCAGACCGCATGTTCTTTTTCGATAAAGGCCAAATTGTGGAAAGCGGCAAACCCTCCGATATTTTCTCTGACCCCAAAGAAGACCGCACCAAGCTCTTCCTGTCACAAATCCTTACCCACTAAAAAATCACCAATAGTGCACACAAAAACGAAATGGGCGGTCAACCGCCCATTTCGTTTTTCTAAAAACAGGCAATCATCCAATTTGGCACTTAGAAAAAGTGTAGTTCGTCAGTAGGCAAAAACCCGTATTTTTAGGATAATAAAGATGATAAATTTTCCCTTTTGAACCCCCAGGAGACCCGAATGACCCAACCCGAAAACCTGACCGCCCCGGCCTTGCTCGGTGAATTCAGTTACGAACTGCGCCCCGTCGAACGCGGTTATGCCAATCGTACACTGTATATCAACCTGAACGATAACGTCATCACCGAAAAACCGGTCTCGCAACAGATGAAAGACCTGTTCACCGGAGGGCGCGGCTTTGCGCTCAAATTGCTGTGGGATGCAGTGACCCCCACCACCCGTTGGGATGATCCGCAAAACGAACTGGTCATCGCCAATGGGCCAATCTGCGGGATTACTGCCTACCCCGGCAGTGGCAAATCCACCATTGTGACCCTTTCCCCACTGACAGAAAATGTGATTGACAGTAATGTTGGCGGCTATTTTGCGCCCTTCCTGAAATTCTCTGGCTTTGATGCGCTCGAAATCCAGGGCAAAGCCACAAATGATGTGATCATCTTTATCGATGGCGACAGCGGCAAAGTGACCATCGAACGCGATTCGCTTGAAGCGGTAGATGCCCACCTGATTGGCAACGCCCTGACCGAGCGCTTTGGCGGTAACGAAAAAGGCAAACGCGGCATTTCCGTCCTTTCTGCGGGACAGGGTGCGGAACATACCCGCATCGCCATGATCAACTCCACCTGGTACGATGTACGCCGCAAGGAAGCCCGCTTTAAACAGGCCGGGCGCGGCGGCACAGGACGCGTCTTGCGCGACAAGAAAATCAAAGCCATCGTGGTCAAATTCACCGATATGGGCGGCGACCTGAACGGTGTGGCCGATATGCCGCTCATCCGCAAAGCAGGGCAGCGTATCAATAAAGAAATTACTGACCTGGACGATGTGCAAAACCAGATGCGCAAAGTAGGCACAGCCAACATCGTGGATGTGATGGATCATTTCGACCTGTTACCGACCCACAACTTCCGCTATGGCTCACACCCTGATGTCAGCAAAATTGACTCGAAGGTCTGGAAGGAATATTTCACCCAGGGTGTGCCAGACGGCTGCTGGCTGGGCTGCACCATGTCCTGCTCGCACGGTGTCGATCATTTCCTGCTCAAGACCGGGCCGTATGCCGGCACCTGTGTCATTGTCGATGGCCCAGAGTACGAAAACGCTGCCGGACTGGGTTCAAATATCGGCAATTTCGATCCACAAAAAGTGCTGGAACTCAATTTCTACTGTGACACCTACGGTATCGACACAATTTCGGTGGCGAACTGCATTGCCTTCGCGATGGAGTGCTACGAAGCCGGGCAAATCACCAGCGAGCACACCGGCGGCCTGGAACTGAAGTTTGGCAACGGGGCGGCAGCGCTCGATCTCATTCACCAGATGGCGAAAGGTGAAGGCTTTGGAGTCATCGTTGGGCAAGGCGTCCGTTACATGAAGGACTATTTCGCCCGTGAATTTGGCGCAGATCCGGTTTTCATGCACGATATCGGCATGGAAATCAAAGGCATGGAGATTTCCGAGTACATGACGAAGGAATCCCTGGCACAACAGGGCGGCTACGGCCTGGCAACCAAAGGCCCCCAGCACGATGAAGCCTGGTTGATTTTTATGGATCAAGTTCACAACCTGCTGCCGACCTTCAAAGACAAAGCCGAGGCGCTGCATTACTTCCCCATGTGGCGCACCTGGTTCAGTCTGCACGGCCTGTGTAAATTACCCTGGAACGACATTTCTCCGGCCAACAACAAGCAGACAAAGGAACCGGCCAAAGTGGAAGAACACGTTGAAAACTATACCTGGATCCACCAGGGTGTGACCGGTATTCCAACCACCACCGATACACTGCTTCGGCAGTCGGAGCGGGTTTACAACTTCCAAAAAGTCTTTGCCATTCGCATGGGACGTGTAGGCCGCCAGCACGATTACCCGCCATATCGCGCCATGGGCCCGGTAACAGTCGAAGAATATGAATCCCGGAAAGAGCGCTATGATGAACAACTCAAACGTCTGCTGGAAATTGACCCAACAGGGATGACCACCGAGCAGAAGATGACCGAGCTGCGCAAATATCGCCTGGCCCAGTATGAGCTGATGATGGATGCCGTTTACGAGCGGCGCGGCTGGGACAGCAACAGCATCCCAACCCTGGAGAAGCTCCACAACCTGGGCATGGATCTGCCTGAAGTGCTGGAAGTGGTTGAAAAAGCCCGCACCAGTATTGCCTAAACGCTACTGAAACGCAAAAAAATCCCCATAGGCCTGGAGCCTGTGGGGATTTTTTTGCGTTTCAGCACTCATTATTTACCCAGACCGTGTTCCCTGGCAAATTTTGCGGCTTCGATGCGGTCTTTAAGCCCGAGTTTCTTCAGGATGGCATGGACATGGTATTTAACCGTATTCTCAGACAAGAAGAGCCTATCGGCGATTTCCTGGTTGGAATCGCCTGTAGCCAGTTCGCGCAAAACATCTGTTTCTCGTGGTGTCAGGTTGGCAACCGGAGCAATGGACGGAGATTCGATCGCGCGGGTGCGGCCCAGTTCTTCCATCAGGCGCAGTGTCATGGCACGCGAGATGGCGCTTTCGCCCTGGTAAACGGCGCGGATTGCAGAAAGCAGCTTAGCCGGGCGCATATCTTTCAACAAATAACCCTTGGCTCCACTGCGAACCGCATCGAAGAGACTTTCATCATCTTCTGACATGGTGAGAAAGATGATTTTGGTATTCGGTAGTTGACGTAAAATTTGACGGGTGGCATCTGGCCCGGTACCGTCACCCAGCCCAAAATCCATGAGAACAACATCGGGTTTGAGTTTCCCAACCTGATCAATTGCCTCTGCCACAGATCCGGCCAATCCGACGATTTCAATATCGGTTTCGTGCCCAAGAATGGAGGCCAGCCCTTCACGGAATAAAACATGGTCATCAACAATAAAAAGTCTCATCGTTTGTTACCCTTTACCGATAAGCGGTGGTTCGGCCTGTGCCTGCTGGAAAGGAATAAAAATGTTAATGTTAGTACCTTTCCCGCGTGCAGTCTGAATAGAAAATGTACCTTCAAGCAGCTTAACGCGCTCTTTCATAAATTTTAATCCATAATGCCCTTCGTGCATGGATTGATCCAGGGCAAACCCTGTGCCATTGTCTTTTACACTTATTTTCAGGGCAGTTTCTTCCCAATTCATCTCGATGAGGACCTGGGTGGCCTGGGCATGTTTTTCTACATTGCTGATCGCCTCGCGAAAGATATAAAACAGCTGGCGCACCTGTTTACGGGTGATCGTGTGGGGCTTGCCTTTGCTGTAGATGTCGATCACTAACCCGGCGCGCGCTTCCACCTGCCTGGCATAACGGGAAAGCAGCTTGGAAAAATCTGTGGAATTTTCAGACTGGAGCAAGGCCAGTGTGCCACGGATCTGATCATACGACTCGTTTGCCACCTGCGACATGACTTTGAACTCTGAAAACAGGTCAACTTTCGACTGGTTGGCTGATTCTGAAAGGTGATCCAGTTTCATACGCAGTAGACTGATGTTTTGCCCCACGGTGTCATGCAAATCACGAGCGATATCAATCTGCATCGTTTGGATGGTTTGGTTGAGTTCTTGTTCACGCCGGCTTCGCTCGCGGATTTCGGCTTCAGCCAGTTTACGCTCGGTAATATCGCGGTTGCTCACCCTCCGCCCCAGATAGTTGTTGCCATCAGCTCCAAAAAGCGGGCGGCAGATGTGCTCGATCCAATGTTCTTCACCCTGGCGCGATAAGATGCGGTATTCCACCCGCATTGAATCAATCATTTCATTATGAACAATTTCAAAGTGATCGGCATAGGTTTCTTTATCAGCAGGATGAACGATCCGAGTGAGCAAGTCTGGGTCAGACAGGAATTCGTGCGGGCGGTAGCCTGAGATGCGCTCACAAGAAGGGGATGAATAGATGATACCGCCAGTAGGTGAGATCCACATTTCCCAGTCGAAAGTCCAATCTACCAGGGTACGGAATTTATCTTCACTGTCACGCAGGGCAATTTCGGCCCGCTTGCGTTCGACGATGTCCCACAAAAAATCAGCCAGGGTGACAACCAGATCAACTTCTGATTGGATATATTCTTCAGGCTTATTGCCCATTCCCAAAATGGCAGCGATTTTGCCGTTTCGGAAAATCGGGATTGCCATCAACCGGGTGACTTCGGCATGTCCATCAGGCATGCCTTTACGATTTGACAGCGTTTTGTAATCATTGTAGACAATAGCTTTACCTTCACGCGCACAATCAGCCCAAACCCCAGCCTCATCAAGCGGGTAGTGGCTGCCCTTACCAGTGGCTTTGCACATGTTCTCAATCGTGTTTTTTGACCAGGCCTGGAGCCAGATTGTTTTCTGGTCAGCCAGCACGAAGTGGAAAAAGCTAATGTTGCTTTGGGTCAGTTTTTCAATTTCACCAAGCATGGCGCGGAGCAGTTCTTCCAATGAGTGACTGTCTGCATATTGCATCAGATGCAGGCGCAATTGCATGATTGTTTCAGCGCGTTTCCGTTCAGCTGTTTCGACCAATAAGGCAGAATAATTCTCCGTCAATTCTTTCTCTGCTTTTGCCAGTTTGTTAATCTGCTCTGCCATGGGCCGATGAGAGAAGAAATACACAATCGGAAACATCATTCCGGTAGTGGCGAAAGCATCGATGAGAATAGTCAGCCAGTAATCGGTTTCAAACAACTTCACCAAGTGCATGGCAATTACTTCTGCGGCAAATATCCCCACAAGTATCCATATCAGCGGTTGTCTAAATGGCAAATTTCTAATACGGCGCTTTTCTTCGACCATCTCGAAGACTCCTTAACGGGAAAATTTATTTCGAGAGCCAATTCACATCTTGGTAATGGTGGTGTCGGGGGTGAAAAGCTTGAATGGTTCCCATCATACCAGTAAGACAACTTACAATTTCCAGCATATTTTTGATGATGAGTTTTATGTTGCGATGGTTCTGCGGATACAAAAAAGTATATCACGAGCCAAGTTCAGGTGAAAGAAGTTTCTACACAAATTAACTTTAGGGAAACCCTCTGGCTTCCAGGTTTTGACGTTCCCCATTGGATACGCTACAATAGAGTTGTCCAATTCGTCACTAGGTCCGGTTGGACAGAGCAGACAATTTCCATTCAGACCAGCAGGTAACTCAAAAATTCATTCAGGAGGCTCTAGAATGGCAGGTTTCAAACTTACGTACGGCACGATGTACAATCCGCCCGAAGAATTACATACCGGATTTGACACGGCAATTGCCAAATTGAAAGCAAATCTTGGCAAAGAATACGCTATGATCATCGACAACAAAGATGTATTTGCCGACGAGAAATTTGACGATTATTCCCCCATCAACACCAACTGGAAACTGGCCGTGATGCAAAAAGGCAGCGAAAAGCACGCCGAAATGGCACTTGCCGCTGCCCGCAAAGCCTTCCACGGCTGGAGCCACACCCCCTGGCAAGAGCGCGTGCGCCTGCTACGCCGCGCCGCCGACATCATCGACGAGCGCCTGTATGAACTGGGCGCAGCGATGGCCCTTGAAGTCGGCAAAAACCGCATGGAATCGCTTGGCGATGTGGCAGAAACCGCCGACTTGATCCGTTATTCCTGCGATATGACGGAACAAAATGGCGGGTTTATCAAACCAATGGGCATTGACCCGCTCCCCAACCATAACTCCACCAACACCAGCGTACTGCGCCCCTATGGTGTATGGCTGGTCGTCAGCCCGTTCAACTTCCCGTTTGCGCTCACCGGCGGCCCTGCCGGGGCTGCGCTCGTGGCCGGTAACACCATCGTCATGAAACCCGCCACCGATACACCCTTCATCGTGCGCCTGCTGGCCGAATGCTTCCGCGATGCCGGCCTGCCCGATGGTGTAGCCAACTTCGTCACCGGCCCCGGACGCACCCTCGGCGCGGCGCTGGTCAACAGCCCCGAAGTCGATGGCGTGACCTTCACCGGCTCCTACGATGTCGGCATGAAGATGTTCCGCGACTTCGCCAACGGCAAATACGTGCGCCCGATGATCCTCGAACTGGGCGGCAAAAACCCGGCCATTGTCACCAAAAACGCCAATCTCGAAGATGCCGCCGCGGGCATTATCCGTTCGGCCTTTGGGTTGCAGGGACAAAAATGCTCCGCCGGCAGCCGCATCTACATCCAGGAAGAAGTCTACGACGAACTGGTAGCCAAACTCAAAGAACTGGCCGAAAAACTGGCAATCGGCGACCCCACTGACCGCAAAGTCTTCCTCGGCCCGGTCATCAACAAATCCAGCTACCAGGATTTCCAGGACTTCTGCAAAGAAGCCGCTGAGGCGGGTGGCAAATTCCTGACCGGCGGCAAAACCGTCATGGATGGCGAAATGGCCCAGGGCTACTTCTGCCAGCCCACGCTCATCACCGACCTGCCCTACAGCAACCGCCTGTGGAAGTATGAAATGTTCCTACCCATCAGCACCATCGGCAAATTCAAGACCATCGAGGAAGCCCTCGACATGGCCAATGATGTTGATTACGGCCTGACCGCGGGCGTTTACGGCAGCCAGGAAGAAGTCGAATACTTCTTCGACCGCATCGAAGCGGGCGTTACCTACGCCAACCGCCCCCAGGGCGTCACCACCGGCGCATGGCCCGGCTTCCAACCCTTCGGCGGATGGAAAGGCTCCGGCTCCAGCGGCAAGAACGCGGGCGGTTATTACTACGTCCAGCTTTACATGCACGAGCAGATTCGCACACTTGTGAAACCCAAATAAGTGGTAAGTTAAAGGTGGTAAGTGGGAAGAAAAGCCACTTACCACCTTTTTTCTTCTCACGCACACCTTACAACAACGATTAAAAAATGCCCTGGAACCCCGACCAATACCATAAATTCCAATCCCAGCGTTCGGCGCCTTTTGATGATTTGCTCAAACTGGTGGATATTCGCCCCGGCCTGAAAGTTGTCGATCTCGGATGTGGAACCGGCGAACTAACCCGACGCCTGGCTGATCTCCTGCCCGAAAGCCGGGTGGCAGGCCTGGACTCTTCCCCACAAATGCTGGCCCAGGCAGATACCGTTAAACGGCCCGGCCTGACCTTTGAGCTTGGCGACCAGGCCACACTCTCAGGTGAGTGGGACCTCATTTTTTCCAACGCCGCCCTCCAGTGGAGTGAAAACCATCCAGCCTTGATCCCCCACTTATACGGTTGCCTGCGCCAGGGCGGACAGTTAACGGTACAAGTTCCATCGAACCACGATCACATCTCGCACCAGTTAATTCTCCAAACCGCACAAGAAGAACCTTTCCGCTCTGCCTTAAATGGCTATAAACGTCATTCCCCGGTTTTATCTCTTAGTGGCTACGCGCAAGTTTTTTTCGAATTAGGGGCCGACGATATCATCGTTTTTGAAAAAGTGTACCCGCATGTGTTGGAAAATTCGGATGCGGTGATAGAATGGGTTTCTGGCACTGCGTTGGTGCCCTATTTTGAGCGGCTTGGCCCGGAAAAAGATGCGTTTGTGGCGGTTTTGCGCGAGAAGATGCGCACCGCCATGCCGGGCAGCCCGTTGTTCTATCCTTTCAAGCGAACTCTGTTTAGCGTACACAGGCCAGGTTGATATGGGCGAAGAAATCGATCGAAAAGCGTTTATTGGCAGGATCGGCACGTTTTTCCTGCTGGTTGGAGTGTTTTCGTTTATCCTTTTTGTGGCCACCGACCTGGCCGCCCCAAATGAGCAGCGCCAGAAAAACGCCACAGCCACGGTTGTTATCGCTGCCATCCAGGCCATCCAGACGCGCGATGCTGAATCGACGCTGGTTGCGCCGCACGGGCTGGCCACCCCCACCCTGATCCCGGCAGATGATCTGGCCGGGGTGACGCCAACCCGGGCCTATACGGTCATGTTTATCATGGGGGTTACCGGGCTGGCGATTGGGATTTTCCTGTTACGCATCACCGCACCGCCGCCCAAACCATCTGCCGGGCGTTTTTCGTGGCTGCGGAGCTGGCTGCAAAAAAGGAAAGAAGCCCAGGCTAAGAAGAAATAATCTCTCCAGAGTAGCGAGGAACTATGACAAAATTGATGTTGTTGAAAGATGCGGTTGCACAATTTGTAAAAGATGGCGACTGCGTTTATGCCGCCGGGTTCACCCATTTGATTCCGTTTGCCGCCGGGCACGAGATCATCCGCCAGGGGCGTAAAAACCTGACACTGGCCCGCGCCACCCCAGACCTGATCTATGATCAGCTGGTGGCAGCGGGCTGCGCCAGCAAGGTGATTTTCAGCTACATGGGCAATCCGGGCGTCGGCTCTTTGCGAATTGTGCGATCAGCCATCGAAAAAGGGCAGATGGAATGGGAAGAATACTCCCATTTTGGCATGATCACCCGGTTACAGGCCGGGGCCTCGGGGCTGCCTTTCCTGCCCATGAACCAGACCGCGGCCACAGACCTGGAAGCCGCCAACCCGCTGATCAAGCGCGTCACCGACCCATATTCGGGACGTGAAGTGATCACCGTCCCGGCGCTCAACCCGGATGTGGCCATCGTACACGTGCAGCGCGCCGATAAGGAAGGCAACGCCCATCTGTGGGGCATCGTCGGCGAGCAGAAGGAAGTGGCTTTCGCGGCGAAAAAGGTGATCCTGACAGCCGAAGAGATCGTGGACGAGAGCGTCATCCGCTCTGACCCGAACCGGACGATGATCCCGGGTTTCATCGTCAGCGCGGTTTGCCATGTGCCGCACGCGGCACATCCCAGCTACGCCCAGGGCTACTACGACCGCGATAACGAGTTTTACCTGGCCTGGGACAAAATCTCCTCCGAGCCGGCGCTTACCAAGCAATACCTCGATGAATGGGTCTACGGCGTGGCCGACCGCGAAGAATACTGGCAAAAACTGGGCAAACAGGAACAGCTCAAAGTGCCCGAAATGCTCAGCGCCCCGGTCAATTACGGGAAATATTAGGCATGACTACCCGCCTGTACCTTGTGCGGCACGGCGCGACCCAACTTTCAGCAGAAGACCGCTTCGCCGGGTCAATTGGGGTCGATCTCTCGGAGCAGGGCCGCGACCAGGCCCGGCGGCTTTCAGCCCGGCTGGCAAACGATGACCTGCGCGCCATCTACGCCAGCCCGCTCAGCCGCACCATCGAAACGGCCGAAATCATCGCGCGCCCGCACGGGCTGCCCGTCACCCCGGCAGAGGGCTTGCAGGAAGCCAGTCATGGCCACTGGGAAGGCATGACACGCAAGGAAGTGGAAACGCAATATCCAGATGAGTATGCTGCCTGGGACTCTGACCCCTTCACTTTTGCACCGGAAGGCGGCGAATCGGGCATTGTAGTGTTGGCGCGAGCGCTGCCGGTCATCCGCGAGCTAGTGCTCAAACACCAGGGAGAAAATGTGCTCATCGTTTCGCATAAAGCCACCCTGCGCCTGATCTTAAGCAGCCTGCTGGGTTTCGATGTGCGCGGCTACCGCGACCGGCTCGACCAGGCTCCGGCCTGCCTCAACATCCTGGATTTCAAAGACCCGGTACGCACACGCCTGATGCTGTTCAACGATGTCTCACACTATGCCGATCACCCCGGACGCCCCAATGAGCACCTATCCAAATGGTGGGACCCGGGGAACGTAGAGATCAAAACGCGTTAGTTTTGCCACAGAAACGCAAAGACGCAGAGTTTTGCCCTGCGTCTTCTTTTTTTTGGAAGCGCCCAAACACTAAAAGCTGGCCCAAGAATGTGCCGGGGTAAATGACCTGACTGCCCCCACCAGGGATTCGCTGGCCGGCAAGCGGCAATAATCGGGCAGGAGATATGCGTAATTTTGCAAATCAGAGCGCAGGCGTTTGCGCGCACGCGCCAGCCGGCTCTTGACAGTGCCAATTGGGGCGCGAACTACCCGGGCAATCTCAGCATAATCCATCCCATGAATATCAGACAACACCAAAACCGCGCGAAAATCAGCAGGAAGTGCATTCAGACAGTGCTGGATGGCCTGTTCCAACGCCAGGTCATCGCTAATGGTTTCCAAATCACCAGCCGGGTCGATCAGCCAGGAAGCATTCTCAATTTCATCGCCATACTCATCTTCAGGTTCCAAGGGCTGCGAGGGGCGCGATTTTTGGCGGCGCATTTCATCGTAACAGGCGTTGGTCACAATCCGCGCCAGCCAGGCGCGAAAAGAGCCACCGCGAAAACTATCCAGCTTGCGAAAAGCCGAAATAAAGGCCACCTGTGTGGCATCGGCAGCAATTTCCTCATCACCCAAAATGCGAAATGCCAGGTTGTAAATTGAATCCTGGTAAGCCAGCACCAGGGTATTGAAGGCTTCGAGTTGGCCCGATTGGGCGGCGTGAATAAGGGTCATTTCATCCATAAGAACCAGCTTTCGATGTACGGTATCGACAGCCTATTTATATCAACCGGCTGTTACAAGCTGGTGACGGCCCTGTTACAAAACTGTCACGTGCCAAAGAATCTCCACAAATTTTTCATACAAATTTCATAAAAATTAGTTAAAATAACAAGATAAAGGAGATAAACAATGTCGAATAAATTCTTTCTTTTTATCGGATGGTTGATCCTCGCCGTGGGAATTTCAGCCTGCGGAACAACTTCCCCCGCTGCAACAGTTCCAACAGCCGCCCCGGCCAGTGCTACCGTTAAACCAACCGATGCTCCACCTGCCACCGTCGCCGCCACCATAGCTGCCACAGCCACCCAGCAAGCCCCAACAGAAACCCCAACAGCCAGCAGCCCGGCAGGCAGCGTCAGCTTCTCAGAAGATATCAATCCTGTTTTGCAAGCAAACTGCTTCAACTGTCACGGCGGCGAGAAAACCTCGCGCGGACTTTCAGTGGCAACCTATGAAACCCTGATGAAAGGCTCACAAAACGGCGCAGTCATCAACCCCGGAAACCCCGACAGCAGCAAACTGCTGCAATCCATCCTTTCAGGAAAAATGCCCAAAAAAGGTGAAAAACTGACTGCCGATGAAGCCCAGCTTATTAAACAGTGGATTTTAGAAGGCGCCCAAAACAATTAACCCAATACGATGCCCCACAAAACCAACACCCCACAAAGGACACCGCACCATGCAAAAAAACTTCACACCCATTTTTCGAACCGTGCTCCTCGCGGCCTTCTTACTCCTGACAGCCTGTGGCACTGATACCACATCCGCGGTATCCACCAGTGTTGCGGCAGTGCCCACCCAGGCCAGCGCAATCAGCTATTCCAGCAACATCGACCCGATCTTGCAAAGAAGCTGTTTTGAATGCCACGGCGGGGAGAAAACATCTAAAGGCTTATCCGTGGCCACCTATGACGCCCTGATGAAGGGCTCGCAAAACGGTGCAGTCATCCTGGCGGGCGAGCCCGACAAAAGCAAGTTCCTGCTCTCCATTCTCTCGGGCAAAATGCCCAAAAAGGGCAACAAACTAACCGCGGAGGAAATTCAACTCATCCGTCAATGGATACTGGAAGGCGCAAACAACAACTAAAAGCGCAAACTCGAGCCAAAGAAAGCGCTCACAAATGAATATATAGCAGCTAATCTCACCCAGATTGAACTGCCGGCACACGCTCCTGGTCTTTACCCGACAGGAGCGTTTTATCTTCAACTGCAACCCAGACAAAGCACATTTTTGAACGACGCCCCCGGTGGGCAGCGACTTCATGACGGCGGACGTGGAACCCGCAGTTCCTTAAAAGCTGCTCAAATTTTGGGCTGGGCTCAGATGACCAGACCGCCAGCCTGCCCAATTTGCGCAATGCGCGACGACAAGCCTGTATGCCAGCCAGTCCATATAAACGCTGGTTAGCCGTATCCGTGATCGCAAAAGGGCCATTGTCAATATCCAGCAAGATGGCATCAAACCCGGCGGTCGAACGCGTGATCAGCTCGAAAACGTCACCAATGACAAGTTCTGTGCGCTGGTCTGTCAGCGGGTGGTTGTTAAGCTGGCCCAGGATTTTGCAATTCCATTCGACAACTGCGGGCAGCAATTCACAAACCACCACACCGGCATCAGGGCGGAGCATATCCAGCGCCTGGCGCAAGGTGTAGCCCATTCCCAGGCCGCCAACCAAAACACGGGCTGACTGGTAATCGGATAAATGCGCGCAGCCCAGCCGCGCCAGTCCCAACTCTGATTCGTGCCGGCGGCTGTTCATCAATTCTTTACCATTGACGTTGATCAGGAAGTCATGATCGTGCTGGTAAAGCTCCATTTCTCCGCCATCGGGGGTACGGGTGACTGCAAGTTTAATCGTTGGTTTCATAATTTCCCTGTTGGTTACCAAACCTTTTGGCTGGCAATCTTTTTCAAAGTCTTTTGCCGGGGCGGTCTTGATAAAAGCTGTATTTGATGTAACCGGCAGCTTTCATATCCGAGGCTGGTAATAAACATCTTGGAACCTGAACCAACAGGCAACACCCGCATCAGTATCAAACCTTACCTGCCCACGAAGCTGGCTTTTTACCAGGCTAAGAACACTTTGTATGCCCAAATTGCCGTTTTGCTGGATATCAAAACCCGCCGGTACACCTATGCCATTATCAGCAATCCCAATTTCAATCTCTCCGCTGGTAGAACTGCGTAACCAGATTTTAATTTCTCCTTCGCGCTCGCCAGGGAAGGCGTATTTTAGCGCGTTGGAAATCAACTCGTTCAGGATCAAACCACAAGGGACGGCGCTATCGATCAACACAAAGACATCATCCATCTCTGGGATAATCTTAATGTGGCGGGCAGAAACTGCATAGCTTTTTAGCATATGCGCAACGAGGTCGTTAATGTAATCCTTCAAGTTGATCTGCGAGAGATCCCTGGCCTCGTATAACTTCTGGTGCACCAATGCCATTGAGTAGATGCGGTTTTGTGCATCTGTGAAAGCATTCCGCAAGCGAGGATCATCAAATTCGCTGGAGTGCATTTCAAGCAAGGCGATGATGACAGCCATATTATTCCTGGTGCGATGATACAACTCTCGCAACAGGGTTTCTTTTTCAGCCAGTGAATGTTTGATCTGCTTTTCTGCCCGTTTACGCTCGGTGATGTCTTCGACAAAACCTTCCAGGTACTGCGGCCTGCCTTGCTGGTCGATGACATACCGCAGGTGAAGATAGGCATCCCAATCTTCACCGTTTTTGCGATGATAGCGATTTTCTACTGAAACTGTTTTGCCCTGCGACAACATCTGTTCCACAATCTTATCACGCCGGGAAGGGACAACATAAATTTGCTCAGCGATGCTATAAATTGAATCCACTACTTCCTGCGGGGAGGCATACCCCAGCATTTTTGCCAGGGCCGGGTTGACATCGAGAAAGCGCCCATCAAAGGTGGAGTGAAAAATCCCGATGGATGATTCTTCATACAGCAAACGATATTTCATTTCACTTTCACGCAGCGCTTCTTCCACCCGTTTGCGCTCGGTAATATCAATGCTCATATTGGCGTACAAATCGGTTTCCATGGCAAAGACAGCCGAAAGATAGTATTTGTTATTGTGCTCAAAGTGGGTCTCGATATGCCGGGGCTGCTGGGATGCGACAACATCCCGGCATAACTCGATATACGGGCGAATCGTATCCGCGCCAAAAAGCTCGCTGGCGCGTCTACCGATCAGATGTGATGCGGTCTGCTGAATATCAGCTGCGCCCATTCCGTTGATATCTTGCAATTCCCAGTCGACGATTTCACCCCGCTCATCACGAATCAGCCGGTAGATGACCCCGCTCATCGGTACGTTGTGAAAGAGTAAGCGGAATTTGGCTTCGTTCTCCCGAAGGGCTTCCTCGGTGCGCTTGCGCTCACTGATGTCTAAGCAAATGCCAGACATGCGCACAGGTGTGCCATCGCTATCGTAAACGGTGTTTCCCAGGGCATTCACCCAGCCTATTTGGCCCTGTGGCCGAATGATCCGATAATGGATATTAAGGGGGGTATGCTCCAGCGCCGAAGCATTGATGCGCTCTTCGGCAGCCTGGCGGTCTTCGGGGTGCAAAACACCTCGCCAAATATCAAAAGTGGGTTCCTGGCTCGCATCCAGCCCAAATAGTTGGAATAATTCGGGAGACCAATCAAGTTTGCCGTTCACCATGTCCCAATCCCAAATCCCTGCACCAGATGACTTTTGGGCAAGCGACAGGCGTTCCGTTGCCTGAAGGAGAGCTTGTTCGGCTTTTTTACGCTCGGTGACGATGTTGGAAACAGCGACGACCCCGGTGATACTTTCCCTCTCTCGCAGGGGTTCATAATGGGCTTCAACGGTTTCCTGGCCGATCTTCACGATGGTACTGCTCGATTCACCTTTAAGGGCCCTGGTTATGCAAGTGATAATTTCTGGCCGATCCTGGTAAAGCTCAAACACATTCTGCTGAGGCAATTGCCCCGGAATCCTGCCCAAAACTTCCAACCCTTTACCCTCTGACAGAATAAAGTTCCCATTTACATCCACTGCTGAAAGCACCAGTGGCACATTTGCAAGAATGGCTTTTAATTGTTGCAGGTGCTGTTCTCGCTCCAATTCCAGGTTTTTACGCTCAGTAACATCTGATGATATAAAAATGACAGCCTTGACCTGGCCATTTTGTTCAACAGCCCCGACCCGGTTTTCATACCACAGGATTTTGCCATCCTGTCTATAGATTGGCGACAGATAGGTGTGCGGCTTGCCTGTTTTGAAGGTATCTTCGAGAATAGCGCGAGTCCTGGCTTGCTCTTCAGGCGAAAGATAATCGTAAATACTACTGCCCAGTGCGCTCTCAACCGTCTGGCCCGGGGATGTGCGATTGATAAAAAGGATCCTGCCCTGGCGGTCCACCAGGGTAATACGCACGGGGGCCGCAGTAACCAGTGATTTCCAGCGGGACTCAGAGTCTTGCAAGGCCTGTTGCAATTGCATGTGCTCAGTAATATCCCGGGCGGCAGCATACAAGGTTGAGCCATCTTCAATCGGCTGGGCGTTCCACTCAAGCCAACGGTACAAGCCACCTTTCGTGCGATAGCGGTTAATAAAATGGAATGTGGTATTGCCGCCAATTTGCCTTTCTACCTCTTGTTTGGTGCGTTCAACATCATCAGGGTGGATAAAGTTGATAAATGGTTGGCTGAGCAACTCATCTAGAGTATAGCCCAGTGTATTTTCCCAGGCATGATTGAGCTTTTTGAAATAACCATCAGTTGAAGCAATACATACCAAATCGGGAACGATCTCAAAGAAATGATTAAACGCATATTGACTTTTTTCGGCCTGCTTTCCCCCCGTGCCAGGCTGGGTTTTGCTCTTCTGATTTTTCTTCATTCTGACACTCCAAAGTCGATATGGGGAAACGACGAGTCTAGAAGCGTGCGACTGCCTTAAAACGAATTTCACATGTCACGCCATCGTTTGAAACAATATCCAGGCTCCCATGAAGCTGGTTCACAAGTGTATTCACGATAGTCATGCCCAGCGAATCAGCTGTGGCTTTGTCAGGTGAAAATCCGACACCATCATCGCTCACCCGCAAGATAACTTCAGCATCAGCAGACTGGGCAATTTGGACAACAACCTTCCCACATCGTTCATCTGGAAAGGCGTACTTGAGGGCATTTGAAATCAATTCATTCAAGATTTGCCCACAGGGAATCGCAATATCGAGATTCACAAAAACAGGCGCAGCATCCACCGCAACTATGACCTTTTTCTCAGAAATTGAAAGCGCCGACAACAATTTGGAAACAAGTTCGCGGGCATATTCTGCTAAATTGACATCCGCAAGGGTTTGTGACTTATACAGCATTTGATGAACCATTGAAATGGATTGGATGCGATTTTCCAGGGACAAAGCCAGGGTGCGAAACTCGTCATTTTCGCTCATCCCTGCTTGAATTTGGATAAGGGAATTGACGATATTCAGGTTGTTCTTGGTACGATGATTCAATTCCCGCAGCAGCATTTCCTTTTCTGCTAATGCCGCGCGAATCTGCGCCTCGGCCTGTTTACGCCCGGTGATATCTTGCCCCTGGGCAATGGTGGCAATTGGGGTTTTCCCATCCGTAGAGAACAAAGTAGCTGAATTCCAAAGAACAATTCGAACCGAACCATCCACGTGCTGGATTGGGATTTCCACTACTTCCCAGCGCTCGCCGGTGCGTGTTTTACGGATATGCTCCATCGACGCTTTGATCTGCGCGGATGGAAAAAGCACCTTGAGCGGCTTGCCGATCACATCTTTTGCGCTCCGGCCCGTGATGATTTCAAAGGCATGGTTAAACCGCGTGATTTTATAATGCGGATCCCAGACAATGATGGGAGCATTGGCATATTTGAACAGGTTATCGAGGTATTCGTTTGTTTCGCGCAGGGCGTCTTCCGCTTGTTTACGCTCAGTAATATTTGAAAGCAAGGCTAAAATGTAATCCAGTTTTCCATCTGATTTACGTTTGCACTGCACACCCAGGTCAACATAGATTGTCTGTTGATTCTTGCGGATAAAGCGTTTTTCCAGGCGATAGCCATCAATCTCATTCGTCAACAAGCGATTAAACTGCGCGAGATCCGTTGCCAGGTCATCAGGATGGGTCAATTGTGCCCAGGTCATATTTTTCAACTCTGCCTGGGTATATCCAAGCAAATCACAGGTAGCCTGGTTGACTGCCAGCCAGCCCTTCTCGGAAGATGTGATTGCCATACCGACAATGCCCTGCTCAAAATAGCCGCGGAATCGCGATTCGCTCTCTCGCAACGCTTCCTCGGCCTGTTTCCGTTCGGTAATGAAGCGCGCTTGCTGGACATTTTGATAGGCGCTGCTGGAAAGCTGGTTGGCAAGCGTAAAAAGCACACTGGAAATTCGCTCAAATTGCTCACGCGACATGGCGGGCACATCATAAAATGCTTTTATGAAGGTTCCTTCATCTGCACCAATTTCACGGGCATACTCGCGCATTTTCTCTTCTGTTTGGGTTTGATCGCGCACCTGTCCTACCAACCAACTGGCAATGTGCTTTCCACCAACCGTAATCGCGGCCCCGGCATCCCACAGCCCACCGCTTAGACACGGCTGCACGATTGGGCCTCCCGGGTGGTAACGCCCAATCGCAGTATCAGATTTCACGCAGTTGAGACAGCCTTTTGCTGTTTTACGAATAATCTCACTGCACAGGTAGGTAAAATTGCTTGGGGATGTAATTGGAGTGCCATCTGGTTGAACGATCAGCGAGGCAACCCCTGTCGCCGAGGCAAATTCATCCTGAAGGCGTTGAATTTCATCAAGGCTGAAAAGATCATCAAAAGAGTAGCTGCCACTCTCCAGCGGTTGGGTCAGTGCCACAATCCGTTTCTCTATGATCTCCTCAGCCTGTTTGCGCTCCAACTCCCCGGCGGCGCGGGCAGCAACCAGTTTTAGCATCATTGCGGCCAGTTGTGGGTTATCCAGCGGCCGCCGGCCAATGACTGCGATCAACCCAATTGGATAACCATCATGCCCCCAAAGCGTGGTGCCAACATAGCTCTCTGCCAGCATTTCTTGAAGCACCACATCTTTCGGAAAGAGATGGCGGACTCCCTGGTGAAAAGTACAAATTGTTTTTCCGGCAACATCTCCGCAGGGCGTATCTTGCAAGGTATAGGATACGTTGTCTTCAAAATTACCATCAAAATAAATGGCCACCGTTTGCGCAGATAATTGATCACCGCTCAGGCGGTCGATACAGACATAATCCATGTGCAAACTCACCGCAAGATAACGCGCCAGTGATTGGAAGAAGTCTTCCCCTGGCGCAATGCCACATTGTGCCAGGAAAGCCAGAGCGTCTTCGCGCTGTTTGCGCTCGGTAATATCATGCAGGAAGGCGAAATTCATCCCAATTTCTGGCATGGGTTGAACACTGATCTCTAGATGAAGTTTGTCCCCATTTTTTCGACGATGCGCGGTTTCAAAACGGTCACCGTTTTGAGCTAATATTCTCCGGATGTGATCATCTACATCACTGGCGCTTTCGTTGGCTTCCAAATGCGCAATGCTCATCTGGAGTAATTCAGCCCGGCTATATCCGCTCATGATGCAATAAGCATCGTTTACTTCAAGGATTTGCTGTGTTTCGGAGTTAATCATCCAGAAACCATCCATGACAGTATCGATCACTTTGCGATACATCGATTCTTTTTCTCGAAGCGCTTTTTGAGAAGCTACCAACTGGCGTTCAATGGCAATCTGGTGCAAGGCCTGGTGTACAACTAAGGGCAAGGTGTCTAAGAAACTGGAATCTTTGACCAGGTAATCCAGGGCGCCCTTTTTCATCATCGCCACCGCTACTCGTTCATCGCCCATCCCGGTGGTCACAATAAATGGGGGCATTTTTCCTATCCGCCTGACCAATTCATCCCCAGAACCATCCGGCAGGGAAAAATCGAGCAAAACAAGCGGCGGATAATTGAACGCCAGCCAGGCACATGCATCCCGAATGGTTTTGACACGCGAAACACTGAGATTGTCTTCACCCAACTTTTGTTGGATCAATTCAGCAATCCCATCATCATCTTCGACCAGCAATATGGTATCGGTATCGTTCAATAACAACATAAGAATATTACCTCGCAAACCACTTGTCCGGTTGATTATCGTATGCCAAAGAAGCTAGTTTCCATTCTCGCAATTTCCCCACTGTCCGCTTGACAACAGAATTTGATCCCAAAACAACAGGATTTCTGGCAAGACGCATCGCCCAAAGATTAGACGATTTTCGAATGGCAAATTTAGTATACAGCATTTTTTATAAGCCGAACATAATTACAACCCACTTGTGTTACTTGCCTATTCCGTCTGGAGCCTTTATCGGATTAGCCTTAACCGAAGAACGCAACCCGCTGACCATCGATATCGATACCCTGCCCACACTCGACATGCTGGCGTTGATCAACACCAAAAACCAGAAGGTGGCGCTGGCAGTGAAAAATGAGCTTCCCCAACAACGCTGCTGCCCACCCACTTAGGGCACACTTCCCGAGCTTGTAGCGGGGCCGATCGTGTGCAGGCCTGCTGCCCTAACCGAGGCCAGTGAAGGCGCAGAAGATGACCGGGAAGGTGGCGCAATGGAGATCGCTGGACTGGATATCAACGAGAATGATTGCGTCATCGGCATCGCAGCCAAATGGTGGGGCGGTTTCCTGGCAGCATCCAGGTTGGATTCTGCCAGGAAACCGCCCCACCGCACTGGCATTGACAGGCGGTGTTGTCACGCACGAGATGCGCTTCTCTAACCAATTCCACCTGGCTTACTTACCAGCACCTTAACCTGAATTTCTCAACCATCCACGAAATCAATTTCTCCATAGATGGAAGTTTACGGGATCCAATTGGATAAAACATTCACCACTTTATCCGTCTGCGCGGGGTCATTGGTGATGAGATGGACAGCGAAGTTGTGCGGGCCGTCCATGCCTTCATGCATCACAAAGACGGTAGATTCAACCATCGTGCTTTCGCCGGGTTTGAGGACCATCGAACCGATGGTCAAATCGGGCGGTCAGCACCCCTCCACAACTTCGACGTATGGCTTTTCCTTGAAGCGCAGCACGCCATCGCCGGTGTTGGTGACTTTGATGGCAAATGATTTACCATCGCCAAAACGAACGTCGCCAAACTCGATTTTTTGCTGGTCAACTGCCAATTGGGGCGTGCCACCCCCATCCGCGCCGCCAAAGGCGAAAAACAGAGCTGCCGCAACCAGCAAAACGCCGCCAGCAACCAGGGCTATCAATTGCGCAGGAATTTTTGCCTGCTGTTCACGTTTCTTTTTCATAGATACCTCTTATTTGGAATAATCAAACTGGAATGAGTAAAGGTAAGCAATCACATTCCAGATTTGTTCGTCAGTAAAAATGCTGCCCCACATCGGCATGCCGGTGCCCATGCCGCCGCGCAGGATTTTGCCTTGCAATAGCGCCGGGCTGGCGCCGAGCATCCGCTGTGGGTCGGAGAAACTGGCCGGGGTCTGCATGGACATGTCCATCGATCCGCTCATCGCTTGCATAGAGGCTTCGCCACGCGCCGCAAGGTCATCGGCAAAGACACCATTCCCGCTGCCGGTTTCGCCGTGGCAGGCGGCGCAGTTTTGGGCGTAGATTTCTCCTCCTTCGGCGAGCGCCGCCGGGGAGGTGTTCTGCGCCCAAAGTGCGGCAACCACCTCCCAGCGTTGGGAATCTGTCAGCCCGGAAGTGCTCAAATCCTGGAAAACCTGCGAGGGGGAGTGGGAGCGGTAATAATCGGCGGATTGGTCAACCGGTAAATTGCTGATTTGGTGAAGCAAGCCCATGCCGCGCGCTGCGGATGGTTTTTCAGCGGGAACAGCATCCGCCAGGTGGGGGGCATCCAGGTTCAGGCCGAGAGTCACGTACAGGGCAGGGGATACCGTTTCCGGGGCGGTCGGTTCGCCGGAGACTTCAAGCGTGCCGCGCATCCGCCAGTGGTTGATTCCACACCAACGGGTGCAGAAAAAGGTGTAAATCCCCGGTTTGGTGAAGGTCAGCGTGGTCTCACTGACTTTGCCGGGTTCGATGTCCACCGGCTGCATCTCCATCTGGCCCACCGCGAAACCGTGCATGACATCATCTGACGTGAATTTGAGATGCAGCGGCTCGCCCACTTTGGCCTGGATAACATCGGGACTCCAGCCGCCGCTTTCGGCGATGCTGGCGTGGATGAGGGGTTCTTCGACGTTGCTCAGAACTGACACCCAGGCCCAAAGCGGGAGCGCGACAACCCCCAGCAGGGTCGCCGTGATGAGGAGGCGGGTGAGGAGTTCCGGGCGTTTCATAGCAGCAGCCAGATCATGAGCAGGGTGACCGCCAGGCAGTAGGAGATAACCGGGGCGGAAGAAATCCCGGCTTGCGGAGCGGTTTTTTGGGCGGTGCGCGCCGCCCAGGCCAGCCCGCCGACCAGCGCCAGGGATTGCGCAGGGGCAATAAACGCGGAAAGAAGCGGCTGCCAGGCCAAGGCGGCTGTCCCGAACAGGTTCCAGCCCAGGCCGAGCGGGTCGGAGAGTGCCGCCAGGATGTAGGTGGCATTGGTCAGCACGAAAGACAGGCTGAAGGCCACCCAGAACATCAGCCCGAGCGGGATGAGCGGTGTGCTGGCAATGGCAAATTCCCTCACCCCAACCCCTCTCCCGCGAGGGGTGATGGAAATGACCAGCCAGTACAATCCGGGCAGCAGGATGAAAATGACTGTGAGAAAAATGGCCGCATAAACAAACCAGGCCGGGGTAAAGACGTTGTAGGCGGCGAGTTTGGCCGCGCCGCTGGAACCCATCAGCACATAAGCGTAGATAAGTGCCGCGCCTAGCATGATAAAGGCCTTGAAGGCTTCGTCCAGTTTGGCCGAGGGGCGGGCCAGGTCGGCCGAGAAGGGGCGGGCGTTGATGGCAATGTTGTCATGCGGGCAGGTGCGGAGGCACTCCAGGCACAGGCCGCAGTAGGTGTTTTTGGTCAGGCCGCCGGGGAAGACATCCCAGGGGCAGCCCGAGCCGAGGTCGGAGCCGTTATAACAGGGTTTGCCCACGCATTTGGCGCAGACGTTTTTATCCTTGATGCGCAGTTCGATGGGCGCGGTTTGGGCATACAGGCCGATAAATCCGCCCACCGGGCAGAGATAGCGGCAGAAGGCGCGGCGTTCGAAAACCATACTCAAGCCGATGGCGAGAAACAGCATCGCCGCCAGGACAACCGAGGTGACAACCGGGGTGGTGAGGATGACAGATGAGAACAGCGCCACGAGGGTGAAGGAGATGTTCTGCATCCACATGTTGCGGAATTTGGCTGGAACGCGCAATCCCAGCCATTTCGGCGTTTTTGGCGCGGGATTGAGCACCGCTCCACGCTGGAGCCAGTCTCCGGCCACCGGGATGGGGCAGACCGCGCACCATCCACGCCCGAAAAATGGGACAGCAACCAGGATGAGAATGGCCCACCAGGCAATCCAGACAAAAACAATGCTGAAATTATGACTGCCCACCGGCGTGCCGATGAATCCGGCCAGGATGGCAAAAACAAACCCGGCCAGCATCAACACGAACAATACCAGTTGGGGGTAGCGGCTTTTCAGGAGAGCTTTGACGCGCGGGGAGCGGGTGAGTTCCATTTCAGTGGGCAGTGAACAGTTATCAGTTAGCAGTAATTGTGGGTTGGTTAGAACGTTTCCAAAAGACAATCGAAAGGATCACCAACGCAGCCAGACCCGCCGAACGGTAAAACCACAGGTTGGGGCCAACATACAGTTTGCCAATCATGAAGGGGTGCATCGCGCCGCAGGTGACGTTACATCTCAGCCGGAAAGAGCCCGGTTTATCGGCGACAAAAGTCAGGGTGGCGGTTTGGCCGGGGTCGGCAGTGATCGAAACGCCGTATTCATCCACATAAAGGCCATGCACCACGTCTGTGGAAACCAGGTGGATTTTCACGGTATCCCCGGGGTTGACCGAAATTTCGCCCGGGCTGTAGGCATACTGACTGGCTTCGATACGAAATTCCCTTTCCACTGGTGGGCTGGACTGGACTGGCAGCGGCGCGAACATCATCACCAATCCAGCCAGCCCGAGGAGAAAGAGAAGAAAGTTGAAACGCATGAGTTATTTGATGTTGGACGGGCCGTATTTGGCGTAGGTGGCGTCGATGGAGACACGGATGTCGCCGGGGCTTTTGCCATCTTTCAGCATCCGCATCACATCCAGGGTGATATCCACACAGATGGAGCAGCCGAGGGCGTGATTATCGAAAGTGACGACGCCTTTTTCATCGGTGCCGGAAACATAACAGTCGTAATTGGAAGTGTGCCCGATGTCGCCGCAGCCGCAGTAGCAGGGGATTTGTTCCATCAGATCCGCATTGGCGGCGGCGAACTGGTAGGCCTGCTGCACGCTGACCGGGGCGGTCTGGACTTCGGCGGGCATTTTGTCGAGTGACATCATTTCAAGATGCTCACTGGCGCCTGACTGGCCCGAACAGGCCGATAGCGAACCAAAGATGAGCGCCGCAAGTAAAGTGAAGATGACAAGCCTGGTTTTGAACATGGGGATTTCTCCGGGAAGGTTGGGTGTTGTTTGTAACAAGGCCAATCTTATCGGCTCATTCACCCCACGAACAGCGCAGAATGGCGCAGCGGGATATAGGCAAAATTGCCTATATCCCACCGCTTCTCCCTCACCCTCCGCCCTCCCGCAAAGGGGGATGGGACTTTAAAACCCCTCTCCCGGCGGGAGAGGGGCTGGGGTGAGGGCGCTTTACATTCTCATCGCCATCGGCAGGACGAACAGGTAAACATTCATGACACCGAGTACTACCATCAGCACTGCGTAGGGCGCGAAGGTGCCCCACAGTTTTTCGGGGGCATAGTTGGCTTTGGCGATGCGGTAGGCGGTGTAGAGCGAACCGAGGAAGCCCAGGCCAATCAGCCCGAACTGGAGCAGTTGGATGGTGCTGTCAGACATCAGCGCGGCGGAAAGGTTGTGGCCGACTTCCTGCCCGAACAGCGCCAGCCCGGTGAACCAGATCGATTTGCCCTCGGCCAGCAGGTGGAACAGGTTGTGGGCCATGTGCCCGGCCATATCCAGCACGATCAGGGCGTAGCCGAAGCGGGTGAAGTTGGTCAGCAGCGATTCGCGGTTGAATTTCGCGGCCACCCAGGAGGTCAGGCCAAGCATGCTGATCGGGATGATGATGGAAACCAGGAAAGCGATCGAGAAGGTCACAGCGTAGCTGGTGGTGCCGACAGCGTTCTCCAGCCAGCGCAGGATGGGCGGCCAGGCTTCGAGCATGGTCACGTTCTGGACAAAAACGATGCCCATGATGACCGCTGAAAGGAAGGCTTCCTCCAGTTTTGGCTTGCGGATGAACCAAAGTTCAAACGAAGGCGGGCGCACCGTCACCTGGATGGAGTCGTTCGGGCAGTTCTTGGCGCAGTTGGCGCAGATGTTACAGTTGGCGCTGGAAGTCATAGTCTTGGGGAATTCAAACAGCGGGCAGCCATCCGCTTTTTCCGTGCCTTTGTAGCAAGAGGCAAGGGTGCAGGTGGCGCAAATCTCAGGCGTGCCACGCAGTTGCAGCATCCCGGCGCGGGCGTAATTGCCCGAAAGACCGCCCAGGAAGCAAACGTAGCGGCAGAAGGTGCGGCGCTCAAAGAACGCGCCCGAAGCCACCACACCAGTCGTCAGGGTCAGCATCAGGATGCCGGAACCGACGGGATTTTCCACCACACCCCAGACATGATCGCTCCAGGTGATGAAAATGAACAGCGCGTCGATAATCCAGATGCCGTATTTTTTCAGGAACTTCGGCGCGGGCTTGTTACTGCCGACAAACTTCTGCACCAGGTCATTGATGGTCGCAAACGGGCAGATGGCGCACCAGAAACGCCCCAGGAACAGGAACATGATCGGGATGACCGGCCACCACAGCACCCAGGTCAGGGCGGTGCCAAAATTATCGTGCGCCGAAGTCGGCCCGAGCAGCAGTTCAAACATAATCACCATAAAAATCAGCAGGGTCGGCCACTGGATGATGCCCGGGTACCACTTGCTGCGCATGAAGCGGCCAATCCACTTATTTTTGAGCAGGTTATTTTGAGCGGGGGTTTGGGTCAGGGTGGTCATGGGTTATGCCTTTCCAATTTTAGATTTCATCACAAAAGCCACGGCGAGTATCCCGGCATTGATGGCCGCGAAAACAGAGAGCACAATCGAACCAGCGTTGGATTTGGCAACTTCGAGCGGGAATTCCGCTTCGAGCAGTTCGCCCTGCACAGTGATGTGGACGAGAACGGCCAGGTCGCCATCTTTCTCGATTGCCAGTTCACCCTCGTACTCGCCCTCTTCGTGGCCGGGTTCCAGCGCCGCCATTTCGTCATGTTCATCCGAAACCGGCGAAATGCTGTTGATGCTGGACATTGTGCCGGGGGTGGGTGTGGCGGCTGGATTCTCTTCCATACCGTGCATCGATGTCGATGGGCTGGATTCGGCCTCTGTGGGTTTTGCCTCCATCTCATCCATCTCGCCCTCGGCGCTTTCTTCCGCTTCGGAATGTTCCTCCACGCTGATTTCAACCTCCGCCCCTGGAACCGGCATCCCGGCGGCATCGACGATTTTCACATGGACAGGATTTTCCCCGATGCTGGCAGGTTTCTCAAAAACCAGGGTAATGGTGTACCCGCCAATGGTCTGGGAGAAGGACAGGCCGCCTTCGCCGCCATCCGCCAGGGCGGGGGTGGGGAAAATAAACGCCGCCATAAGTATGGCTGTGAACAGGAGCAGGATTGTGGTCAGGGATCGTTTCATGAGTCATCCTTTCGATTTGTGATGACAAAATCTTACCAACCGCCCCCCCAATCAATCAGCGCCATATTGCGTATTTTTCCCATGAGCAAAATGGCTCGTGTCATTTGTCATACTTTGCTTATGACAAAAAAGCCGCCCGAATGACTCGAGGCGGCTTTCTGCGTAACTTGAAATGTTGGCTGCTTTGGTTTTACGCACACTTTGTGAGATTTAGCGAACTCCTGGGCCAAATCTTAGGGAAGGATGTTATCGATGTGAACATGAATATGGCTGGAAGGCGTCACCGGTTTCATGCAAATATAGCCATCGCCATTCTGGTCAGCAGATGTGCCGGCATGTTTGTGGTGCATGGCATCATGAACCATCGCCATTTCAAGTGTGAACCCGGTCGGGCAGCCGCCCACCGGCGCACTGGCCGCAAATGCAGGCGCAACTGCAAATTGGGCCAGAAAGATTACCAGTAAAAGCGCAAACACAAGTTTTTTGGTCATTTTTATCTCCTGAAGAATTTGTTACAAATAGTTTAACCAGGAGAGAAGGCCAGCGCATCCGCCAAATTGCCTGGGAACATATAGGCAATTTGGCCTAATTCGCTGAGGCAGGTGTCTTTGTGGTGAGATAAATGGACAGGGTTGTTCCATTCCCCTGTGTGGATTGTATGTCCAGCCCTGCGCCAATCAATTGGGCGCGCTCATATAGCCCCACCAGCCCAAAATGTCCACCCGGCGCGAATTCGGTTGGGCTTTTTGGAACAATAAAGCCGATGCCGTTATCGCTGATAAGCAGGGAAACCGCCTGTGGTGTGAATTCGATGGTCAGCGCAGCCCTGTTGGCCTGCGCATGGCGGAGGATGTTATTGAGCGCCTCCTGCGCCATGCGATACAGCGCCAGTTCCACATCGGCAGCCAGCCGCCGCTCCTGGCCTGTAGCCTGGAAATCCACCTTCAAACCGGCATTTTGTCCTGTTTCGGTTGCCAGCATATTGAGCGCCGCTACCAGCCCCAAATCTTCCAGGTAAATTGGCCGCAAGGCGCGGATAGTTCGTCGCAGGTTATTGATGGTTTGCTCGGCCAGGATTTCTAGTTCTTGCAAGGCAGGCAAGGAGGCTGCCCCCTTGGGCAAAGCCCGGATGCTGAGCTGCACCCGTTGTTTGAGCGCAATCAAGGCCTGGATGGTGTCATCGTGCAATTCACGGGCGAGGCGCTGGCGTTCATCTTCCTGGCCCTGGGTGATAGCCCCAATATAGGTGTGCAGGCTTTGCTGGGCGGCCTGTACCTGGCGCGCCATGTGGGCCAGTTCGGTTTGAAGATGGCGGATTTCGGTAATTCCATTTACGGGCTGTTCAATCTCATCGAAATCACCCCAGGCCAGCCGCGATGCTTTGGATTCCAGCAAACGCAGCGGGCGGACGATCTGCTCTGCACCGAACCACAACGCCAGCGACGCCAACAGCAGGGCCGGGACAAGGATCATCGGCGTGATTTGCGAGGTTTGCAGCATTGGGCTGGCTACTGCTTCCCATGATTCTTCGATGACGATTGCCCAACCGGTCGCTGGAATATAGCTATAGGCGATGACATGCTCATCACCCTCGGCCTGCACGTAAGTCGCGCCGCTTTGCCCGGCCAGCCCTTCGGCAATGCCGGGGTGATGCATCGGGTCATTTTCAAGCGTGCCCGCCCCGCTGCTATAAAGCACCCGGTAGGATGGGTCAAAAATATACACCGCAGCGTTTCCATTTTCAGGAAAATCTGCTTCGAGCGCGTTTGCCAACAAATCTTCAGGGGAGAAAGCGCCCATCACGTGGTAGCCAGCTTCCGGGTCGGTATAGGATACCAGGACAACTGGCTTCGAGTTCACCATCAGCGTGGAGATGGATGGCATATCCGCATGGGGGGAGATTTTTTCCCAAAATGCAGAATCGCCGCTCAAAACTTCGGATGCGCCCTGGGGAGGGTAGAGCGCTAACCCATAATCGAACAAGGCTGAATCGTATTCGGCCTGCTTGCGGGTGTGTTCCAGGATATTTTCTTGGCCGGTAAAGACGGCTAAACCGCGCACAAAATCGGCGCGACGCCGGATTTCGGATTGGATAATGGCTGCCGAGGCGCGCACAGCACGCTCATCACGTTCGCCCACCATGCTGCGCATGGCGTTCTGGTGGATAAAATAACTGCCAAAGCTGATTGCCACCAGCAGGAAGGTCAGCGGCAGAACCACCACCGCGATGGTTTGTAGGGTGGAGCCGCGCCCGGCGGGAAAAGCATTTCGCGAGGTATTTCCCAATCTTAATCCTTTGGCGATTCTGCCGAGCTTTCTGAGATCCAACCCAGGGCGACCGCCCGCATGACAGCCTCAGTACGGCTCGCGGCCTGGAGTTTATCGAAGATATGCGCCAGATGTCCCTGCACAGTACGGTCGCTGATGTTAAGTTGGACGGCGATGGATTTGTTGGTATAACCTTTCGCTGCCAGGCGCAGCACCTCCATTTCGCGCTCGGTGAGTTCTTCATAGGTGATAGGCGCTTTGTGCTCAAAGACATGCGCCATCACTTTTTGGGTGATGCTTGCATCCAGAGCGGATTTCCCGGCAAAGACATCGTGGACGGCCTGGATTAAATCTTCTGGCGAGGCGGTTTTGAGAATGTAGCCATTCGCGCCTGCCTGGAGCACGCCCATCACGTAGGGAGTATCATCGTATGCTGTCAGGGTCAGCAGGCCAACTCCGCGCAGGTTGGCGCGTGCCCAACGGATAACTTCTATGCCGCTGACTTTGGGCATCTGGATATCCAGCACGGCCACATCTGGCATATATTGTTGGATGAGCGCTTTGGCTTCTTCGCCGTCTTGGGCTTCGGCAACTACGTTAATATCCCCGGCCTGTTCGAGTATGGCGCGAATACCAGAGCGTACGATTTTATGATCGTCGGCAATCAAAACGCGAATGGATGTCATGTTTGGCGTTTCCTATTCTCAGCAGGAAATTGGTGGCATAGAAACGAGTAAATGAAGTATATCGCCTTTCCCGTGTTGCTCCAACCCATTGCCAGGAATGGCTGGACGGAATAGCCCCCAACCAGCAAGGCTAAGTTGGATAAACCAGTGTAGAAGACGGGCAGGAGATCATTTCTCGTACAATATGAACTGGGGTAATGGAGAAGCCCTTTGTCCCAATTCAAGCTACTTGATTTCCAGGTTGATTTGCTGTTTGGCATCCAGGTTATCTTTGCGAACATGGAATGTGATTTGCCAGGAGCCTTCATCACTAAAATCGGCAGTGATGGCATACTTCCCGCCACCTTGCTCGGTGGACTGGCCGCTCATGCCCATACCTGCCATGGATGGGTGTTCGGCGCTAACATCCACTTTCGCGCCTTCGAGGGGGTTGCCGCTCTGGTCGGTGACGGTGAAGGATAGGGTGACTTTGCCAACCTGTGCCGGGTTGGGATCCGTTTCCAGCTTGATGTTGATCGGGGATGCGGATGCAGCTGCCGGGGCGGATTGCGCGCCACAAGCCGCCAGCGTCAGCGCCAGCAAAGTCAAAAGAGCAGAGATCAGGAACATTTTTTTCATTGTTATTTCTCCTCGTAATTTTGGTTATTCGGTCACGTTGATGACCATCATCAAGCCGCCAGGCTCGACGTTATCATTGGTTGTGTGGTGCAGGATGTGGCAGTGCAGCATCCACTGGCCGGGTTCGCTGGCAACAAATTCGATATCGTAGCGTTCGCCTGGCGCAACGCTGATGGTGTCTTTGGTTAACTGCGCAATTTCGGGAACCGGATGCCCATCGGTGGCGACAATTTTGAATGAGAAACCGTGCAGGTGCATGGGGTGGATGAACTGCCCAATCGCAATCAGGCGCAAGCGCACCACATCCCCTTTTTTGACGGTGATAGTCTCGGTGGACGGGAACGCCTTGCCGTTGATGGTGAAAAAGTTCGGTTCCGAGCCGCTCATCGGCATGGCCGCATAGGTCCTTCCGCCGCTGATCCGCCATTCCGAAATCATCAGGGTTTTATCCACAACAGGCGGGTTGGATTCTGGTTCCCTGGGATCAATGATGAAAGGCGCATACAACCCTGCTCCAACCTGGATATCACCATCGTAGTGGGAGTGATACATGAACGTCCCGGCGGGTTTGGCAGTGAATTCGTATGTAAAAGTTTCTCCCGGCTGGATGGGTTCCTGGGTCATGCCCGGCACGCCATCTATGGCATTGGGCACTTCAACGCCATGCCAATGGATGGTGGTAGGAACAGGCAGTTCATTTTTTATGATCACCCGCACCCGGTCACTCTCGGTCACGCGAATCAGCGGGCCGGGTACGGTTCCGTTATAGGTATAGGCAGTGGCCTCGACGCCATCCATCAACTTCCATTTCACAGCCTGGGCGGTTAATTCAAAAACCTTAACGCCGTCTTCCAGTCGAAAATCCAAAGGTTGGCCACCCTGGTCAGCGCCTGGCGCTCCCACATTTGGCGCAGTGATCGGTTGCATCATATGTGCAGCTTCAGGATTGGATGACATCATGGATCCCGGTGTGGCAGTGGCGTTGGGCTGGTTGTTCATCGGCATAGAGCCATTGCCAGGTGGGGTTTGTATCATGGTTGTGCTGGCCGCCGGAACACAGGCAGCCAGCGTCAGGGCCAAGATCACCGATAAAAAATTTAATCTCTTCATCAACATTAAAACCTTTCTATTCGTTGGTCTGGTTATCAATCCAATAATGGATGTTGTGGAATGGTGTTCACGGAAGCGCTTAATACTTCGGTAATAATTTTCTCCAGCGATTGGCTGATGGGCTGGCGCGGGGTATTAACCAGGTAAAACCAACTTATCTCATCGCTGCCATGGAGTAGCAGCGTGGCGGGCGGCTGGCTGCCCTGGTAGACCAACACCACCACCAACTGACAATTGCATTGTTTTGTGCCGTGATGCGGGCAGGGACAATCCGCGTATCCTGTACGGGTGGCCTGCAGGTCAAAAGTCCTGAACGATTGAAAGCCATGCTGTTCCAGGATATTCATCGCCCAAGTGGCTGCTGCATCACAGGGTTTGTACAGGGTCACAAAATGGTTGAGCGTGATCATGCGGGCAAACTCCAAATAGATTTCCAAAAATAAAAACAAAACTCGCCAATGAGAAATGCCAGGATATTGGCAATTCCAGGCATCCCAACGCGCTATGCCTGATTGTATGTATTCTCATCTGGCAAGGAAACCGCCAAATTGCTCAATCGACCATAGGCCATTTTGCTTATGCAACAATTACTGGCTAGAAAATTTTGCGAATTAAGAGAAACTGTCTGGCAAAGCAGCGCATGGTACTGCCCAATCCAGCAAGGAATACAAAAAATGCGTCGAAATCGGCGCATTTTTTTTGTCCTGGTTTCAAATTATGCGACAAGATGGATGATGAAAAGCGAAGAGCGTCTTGCCCGACAGAACCAGGTGCAGCTCCGCTCAATGCGTGGCGCAGGTCAGGCAGGGATCAAATACCCGGACACAGTGCCCGATCATCGCCTCGCCCGCTTTGGACAAGTGATCGCCATCCACATGGCGTTCGGCCACATCGCGCAGGGTCAGGTTGATGTAGGCGTTGTTGAACTGGGTTGCAACCAGCAGCCGCATCTTCTCTACCGTACCGCGATTGATAACGTACTCGTGCACCAGCACACCGCGCGGGGCTTCCACCACGCCCACGCCCTGGCCGCTTTTGTCCATGTCCAGACTGGGGGCAGCCAGTTCGGACAGCTCGATGCCAGCCATATAGCCCAAGATTCTGCGCGCAGCCCAGTGGATTTCCAGCAGGCGGCACAGGTCAAGATGGTCAAGGCGCAGCGCAGACGGGTCGCGGAGCTGCTCCAGCAGCGGGAAAGCGCTCAGTGCGGGGTCATCCAGCAAGCCGCCAGAGCGGAAGAGCCGCGAGAGCGGGCCAACCAGCAGCATCCCATCGGGGAAGCCACGCCCGGCCAGGTAGGGGAACTTCGCCAGCGACCAATCCACCCGCAGCTCGGCCACGTGTTCCGAGAAATTCTCCCGGCTGAAAGCTTCGGTCTGGTTCCCGGCCCGGTCGAAGGCTTTGAAAAGGCCAGCCTGCTCATCATACGTCAGGAAGTTGAAAGCCTGTTCGACGGGAAAAGGCAGCGGGTCTTTCTTCCAGATCGGGCCGAGGCCCTCCAGCAGCTTTTTGGATGTTTCCTGGATGGTCGCAGCCAGGGCACAGATTTCATCCATTTCTTCGGCGCTGTAGCTGACGTGAAATCCGCCGATGCCGAAAGCGACAGCATGAACCGAACGCTTTCCGATGATTTCCACAATGCGGTTGCCCGAACGGCGCAGCAGGAAGGCATCCCCGGCAATTTCGGGGTGGAGCTGCATCAGGTCGAAGATGCCGCGCGAGGCCTGGATTGAATCGGGCAGGGTCAGGAAGAAAAAGCTCAGGGCGTGGCTGGCAATCCATTCGCCCAGGATCGCCACCGCGCGCAGTTTTTCCACTGAAGGCGATGCCGTGATGCCCAGGGCTTCTTCCACCGCCTGGAACCCGGCCACCTGGTGGGCCGAACTGCACAACCCGCAGATGCGCGAGACGATATGCGGCGCGGAATCAGCCTGCTTACCCTGCACCAACTTCTCGAACCCGCGAAAGTCCTGCACCATGAAGCGTGCGGCTTTGACCTGCCCGGCCTCGATTTCCAGGTGAATATCGGCGTTGCCCTCGATGCGTGTGGCTTTTTGGATCAGGATTTTGTGGCTCATCGGATCCTCGACAATCGGTTGCCGAAACTCGGCTCAATGTTGAACAGGGTGTGACCGCTGCGGTTCATGCGCTTGATGATGGGTGAGACTTTCTCTTCTTCAAGCTGGCAGCGTTTCATCAGGCCGTCGATGACGACTTCTTCAAAGCTGTCCCCCTGGGCGATTTTTTGCAGCGCAGGCCTGGCCGGGCCGCGACAGCCCCAGCAGGTCAGCCCGGCGCGCGGACAAACCGCCCCGCAGCCGCCTTTGACCATGAATCCCAGGCAGGGTACGCCCAGGGAGTTGAAACAGACCCCTTCGGCAGCCCCTACCGGCGAGCCATCCAGCGCAGTCAGCGCAGCCTTGACCGGTTTGCGCGAGCACTGCCCGCACACCACCGGTTTGGCCTCGCTGAAAGCCTGCCCGGTCAGCTCGCCCACCAGTTGCAGCAGTTGCCCCGCGGGCGGCGGACAGCCCGGAACGTAGTAATCCACCTTCACGAAGTCGTCGATTTTATAGGCTTTGCGCATCAGGGCTACTTCGTGCTCCTGGTAGGTGCCTTGCCCAACCCCGGCCTGGCCAGAAAGGTACTGCGCAAACAAATCTGAAGACTGTCCGTAGGTTTCATTGATCAGTTCTTCCAACTCGTAGCGGTTTGCCAGCGCCGGGATACCGCCAAATGCCGAGCAGGTGCCCCACGAAACCAGGATTTTGCTCTTGCGCCGGGCTTCCTCCAGCTTGACCAGGTCATCTTTCAGCCGCACCACGCCCTCGACGATGGCGACATCTGCTTCGGGGATTTCGTCCGCATCCATCAGCATCGGGCAATAGCGCAGGTCAACCAGTTCGAGCAGTTTGCGCAGCACCTCGTCATCCAACAGCACCGCCGCGCAGCCCGCGCAGGTGGAAAGCGAGATGACCGACAGGCTGACAGCGGCGCGCTTTTTGATCAGCGGCTGCCAGCTGCGGCGCACCACCTCGGCGGCTGCCAGCGGGTTGACCAGCGCCTGGCTGACCTGTCGCAGGCGCTGGCACAAATCCTGGATGATGTAAAAAGCCAGTTCGGGGCGGACCTGCATTTGTCCGAGGAAGGCCGCGCGAGAGATTTTCAAGAGTTGGGAACGTTCGCTGGCAGTGGCGGATGAATAGCGCGGGGTTTCGGTGATCAAAGCCCACTCGCCGAAAATCTCCCCGGAGCCTGCCTTCCGTTGAATGAACTTTTCCTCCCCGCTGCCCTGGCTAATCTCGATCTCGCCGCTCAAAACGATATACAGCGCATCGCCTGGGTCGCCTTCGTGGAAGATGACCTGCCCGGCCTCGAACCACTCGCCTTCCTGGCCCACGCCCCAGACTTCGGCCAAATCCTGGATGGAGATTTCCTCCCCGGCCCGGGAGTTTGATCCGGCCTGATGGTCAGCAGCCACAGCTTCGGGTGGGATCGTCTCAACGGTACTCATCGCCGCCGAGAGAATCTCGTCATCCTCCGCTACCAACTGCTTCAACTGGCGATCAACATTCTGGATTTTGAGTATCAACCGTTTCAGGAAATGGAACGCCACCCCGGGATCGCGGCGCATTTTCTCCAGCAGGGCCGCGCGGTTCAGGGCAAGCAGTCGTGTCGGGCGGACGGCGATCACCGTCGCGGTACGACACTCTTCCTGGAACAGGGCCATTTCCCCGAAAAAATCCCCTTTTTGCAAGATGGAGACCACCTTTTGCTGTTCATCCTGCGTCTGGGAGACCTCCACGGCCCCCGACTGGATGATGAACATGGTGTCCCCCATCTCGCCCTGGCGAAAAATCACCGCGCCGCTTTCATAGCGAGCGCCAAACAGGTCTGCGCTATTCTCCATAAGACGGTTCCCTCCGAAGTTCCTGCGATGGATTTCAAGACATAGTTTTATTCTATACCCGAACCCGGGTGAACATACATCTTAATTGGGTGATGAGTTTCACACATGGTTGTGTTTTTCATCCAACATTCTGTTTATTGTTTTCGCAAGCTGTTTTAACCCAACCGGTTTGCTCATATACTCATTTGCGCCCGCTGCCAGGCAGCGTTCACGGTCGCCACTCATGGCGAGGGCGGTCAGGGTGATGATGGGAGTTCGCGCTACAAACGAGTCAGAATGGGATCGAATCCGGCGGGTGGCTTCCAGTCCATCCATCCCAGGCATTTGAACATCCATCAGGATAATATCTGGATGAAGGTTTGACACAACTTCCAGCATTTCCATCCCGCTGTGCGCGGCCACCACCCGGAAATTCTGTGTGCTCAGGAAGTCAGAGATGGTTTCGATAACCAACTCGTTATCATCTACGATCAAGACTGTTCGTTGGGTGCCTGCAATTGCGAGTGCGGGCATGGAACGTTGTTCCAATTGATATGCTACTTTGCCAATTTCATTGCGAAGCTCGGGGAGCAATACCGGCTTTACCAGGTAGGCCGCTGCTCCCAACGAAATTGCCTGTGAGCGTTGTTCCTCCACAGAACAGAAGATCACAGGGATGTTGCGCGTGCCTGGGTTGGCTTTTAATTCGGCTAACACTTCAAAACCAGACTGGTCTGGCAGGTGCAGGTCAAGCAGGATCATATCGGGGCTTTCACGGGCGGCCAGATCTACTGCACCCTGTCCACGCTGGTAA